>CAXSGM010000005.1:0-97688 GCA_964236915.1 uncultured Rhizobacter sp. | reverse complement strand
AGTTGCTGAACTTCCGCCAGGAGGTCGACGGCAAGGGCATCTCGAGCTATCCGCACCCGAAGCTGATGCCGCAGTTCTGGCAGTTCCCGACGGTCTCGATGGGCCTCGGGCCCCTGATGGCGATCTACCAGGCGCGTTTCCTGAAGTACCTGCACGCCCGCGGCATTGCCGATACCGCGAACCGCAAGGTCTGGGTGTTCTGCGGCGACGGCGAGATGGACGAGCCCGAGTCGCTCGGCGCCATCGGCCTGGCGGCGCGCGAGAAGCTCGACAACCTGATCTTCGTCGTCAACTGCAACCTGCAGCGCCTCGACGGCCCGGTGCGCGGCAACGGCAAGATCATCCAGGAGCTCGAGGGCGAGTTCCGCGGCTCGGGCTGGAACGTCATCAAGCTCATCTGGGGCAGCTATTGGGATCCGCTGCTGGCGCGCGACAAGGAGCAGATCCTGCGCAAGGTGATGATGGAGACGGTCGACGGCGACTACCAGGCGATGAAGGCCAACGACGGCGCCTTCGTCCGGAAGAACTTCTTCGGCCAGCACCCGAAGCTGCTCGAGATGGTCGCCAAGATGAGCGACGAGGACATCTGGCGCCTGCAACGCGGCGGGCACGACCCGCAGAAGGTGTATGCCGCGTTTCATCAAGCCGCCAACACCGTCGGCCAGCCGACCGTGCTGCTCGTGAAGACCGTCAAGGGCTTCGGCATGGGCAAGAGCGGCGAGGGCAAGAACACCGCGCACCAGACCAAGAAGCTCGTCGACGACGACGTGAAACTGTTCCGTGACCGCTGGGACATCCCCATCCCCGACGACCAGCTCGAGGGCATTCCGTTCTTCAAGCCGGATGACACCACGCCCGAGATGCGCTATCTGCATGCGCGCCGGGCCGCGCTCGGCGGCTACCTGCCGCAGCGCCGCGCGAAGGCCGACGAGCAGCTCGCCGTGCCGCCGCTCGACACGTTCAAGGCCGTGCTCGACCCGACCGCCGAAGGCCGCGAGATCTCGACGACCCAGGCCTACGTGCGCTTCCTGACGCAGCTGCTGCGCGACAAAGGAATCGGCCCGCGCGTCGTGCCGATCCTGGTCGACGAGGCGCGCACCTTCGGCATGGAGGGCCTGTTCCGCCAGATCGGCATCTACAACCCTGCGGGCCAGAACTACACACCGGTCGACAAGGACCAGGTGATGTACTACCGCGAGGACAAGGCGGGCCAGGTGCTGCAGGAGGGCATCAACGAGCCGGGCGGGATGTCGAGCTGGATCGCCGCGGCGACGAGCTACTCGACGAACAACCGGATCATGATCCCGTTCTACGTCTACTACTCGATGTTCGGCTTTCAGCGGATCGGCGATCTGGCCTGGGCGGCGGGCGACATGCAGGCGCGCGGTTTCCTGCTCGGCGGCACCTCCGGGCGAACCACGCTGAACGGCGAAGGGCTCCAGCACGAGGACGGCCACAGCCACGTCCTGGCGAGCACGATCCCGAACTGCGTCAGCTACGACCCGAGCTTTGCCCACGAGGTCGCGGTGATCCTGCACCACGGGCTGGTGCGGATGGTCGAGAAGCAGGAGAACGTCTACTTCTACCTGACGCTTCTGAACGAGAACTACCCGCAGCCGGGCCTCCAACCCGGCACCGAGGCGCAGATCATCAAGGGCATGTACTTGCTGCAGAAGGCGAACGCGGCGGCCGCCGAACCGGCGGGCAACGCGGGCAGCCAGGGCGCCCTGGCCGTCAACCTGCTCGGCAGCGGCACGATCCTGCTCGAGTCGGTCGCGGCGAAGAAGCTGCTCGAGGCGGAGTGGGGCGTCGGCGCCAACGTCTGGAGCTGCCCGAGCTTCAACGAGTTGGCGCGCGACGGCCAGGACGCCGACCGCTGGAATTTGCTGCACCCGACAAAGCCGCCACGCACCGCTTTCGTCACCGATCAGCTCGCAGCGCACGCCGGCCCGGTCGTCGCGTCGACCGACTACATGAAGAACTACGCCGAGCAGATCCGCGCCTTCATTCCGAAAGGCCGTAGCTACCGCGTGCTCGGCACCGACGGCTTCGGTCGGAGCGACTTCCGCACCAAGCTCCGCGAGCACTTCGAGGTCGACCGGCACTACATCGTGGTCGCGGCGCTGAAGGCGCTGGCCGACGACGGCGCCGTGCCGGTCGCCAAGGTCGCGGAGGCGATCGCGAAATACGAGATCCAGGCCGACAAGATCAGTCCGCTGTTCGCCTGACACGCGCGGGCGTTTCGGGCGTCAGAACGACAACAAAACGGAGGAGAGCGACGTGGCACTGGTGGAAGTCAAGGTTCCGGATATCGGCGATTTCGCGGAGGTCGCGGTCATCGAGTTGCTGGTCAAGCCGGGGGATGCGGTCGAGACGGAGCAGTCGCTGATCACGGTCGAAAGCGACAAGGCTTCGATGGAGATCCCGTCATCGGCCGCCGGCGTGGTCAAGGAACTGAAGGTGGCGATCGGCGACAAGGTGACGGAGGGCTCGCTGGTGCTGGTGCTCGAGGCGGCGGAAGCTGCGGAGAAGCCCGCGCCGGCGGTGGCCGGGCCCGGCGCCGCGGCGCCTGGGGCACCCTCACCCCGACCCTCTTCCGCCGGGGCGGGAGAGGGGGCCAAGCCACCCGGCTCGTCTTCGGGCTCCCCCTCGCCCGGCAGGGCGGCAGAGGCGGCCGCGCCCGCCGCGGGAAAAGGAGCTGCGGGGGCGGCCGCCTCTTATCCCTCTCCCGCCGCCGGGCAAGAAGGTCGCGGGCCGGCCGGCTCTTCCCCCTCTCCCGCCGGGGCGGGCGAGGGCCGGGGTGAGGGTGGGGCGGGCGGCGCTGGCCCGATCCAGGTCACCGTGCCGGACATCGGCGATTTCGCCGACGTCGCGGTGATCGAGGTGATGGTCGCCCCCGGCGACACGCTGAAGGCCGAGCAGAGCCTGATCACCGTCGAAAGCGACAAGGCGTCGATGGAGATTCCGTCGTCGCACGCAGGCGTCGTCAAGGAGGTGCTGGTCAAGCTCGGCGACAAGGTGTCGCTGGGCACGCCGATCGTCGTGCTCGAAGCCGCGGCAGCGGCCGCACCCGGGCCGTCGCCCGGCGGCAGCGCCGCGACGCCCTCGGAGGACGCCGGCACGCAAACCGCGCCGCCGCCACCCGGCCCTCCGCCGGCCGGCGCGCCGATCGCCCCCGCGCCCGGCAGCCCGGTGCTGCCGGGCGGCGAACGAGCCGTGCCGACCGCCGCATTGCCCGCGCACGACCCGAGCGCCGCGAAGGGCGCGCTGGCGCACGCCTCGCCGTCGATCCGCAAGCTGGCGCGCGAGCTCGGCGTGCCGCTCGACGAGGTCAAGGGCAGCGGCCCGAAAGGTCGCATCACGCAGGACGACGTGCAGGGATTCGTCAAATCGGTGATGGCGGGCGCGCAGCAGACCAAGGCCCAGGCGGCTCAAGCCCCGAAGCCGAGCGCGGCCACGGAAGGCGGCGGCATCCCCGGCCTCCTGCCGTGGCCGAAGGTCGATTTCGCGAAGTTCGGCGAGGTCGAGCGGAAGGACCTGTCGCGCATCAAGAAGATCAGCGGCGCCAACCTGCACCGCAACTGGGTGCTGATCCCGCACGTCACGAACAACGACGAGGCCGACATCACCGAGCTCGAGGCGTTCCGCGTCGCGACCAACAAGGAGAACGAAAAGTCGGGCGTGAAGGTGACGATGCTCGCCTTCGTGATCAAGGCGGTGGTTTCGGCGCTTCGCAAGTTCCCGGAGTTCAACGCCTCGCTCGACGGCGATGCGCTGGTTTACAAGCACTATTTCAACATCGGCTTCGCGGCCGACACGCCGAACGGCCTGGTCGTCCCGGTGCTGAAAGACGCCGACAAGAAAGGCGTGTTGCAGATCTCGAGCGAGATGGGCGAACTCGCGAAAAAGGCGCGCGACGCCAAGCTCGGGCCGGCCGACATGACCGGCGGCTGCATCTCGATCAGCTCGCTCGGTGGCATCGGCGGCACCGGCTTCACGCCGATCATCAACGCGCCGGAAGTCGCGATCCTGGGTTTGTCGAAGAGTGCGACCCGCCCGGTCTGGGACGGCAAGCAGTTCGTGCCGCGCCTCATGCTGCCCCTCTCGCTCTCGTACGACCACCGGGTGATCGACGGCGCCGCGGCGGCGCGCTTCAACGCCTACCTGGGACAGGTGCTGGCGGACTTCCGGCGCGTGCTGCTCTGACGGTCGGCGTGGCGCGTCCATAAAAATCGAGGAGAGCCGACCGCATGGCCACGATCGAGATCAAGGTGCCCGACATCGGCGACTTCGCCGAGGTCGCGGTGATCGAGCTGCTGGTGCAGCCCGGCGACACCATTCAACCCGAGCAGTCGCTCATCACCGTCGAGAGCGACAAGGCCTCGATGGAAATCCCGGCGTCCCGTGGCGGCGTCGTCCAGGCGCTCGCGGTGAAGGTCGGCGACAAGGTGTCGGAAGGGTCGGTGATCCTCACGGTCGAAGCTTCGGCGGAGAGCCCTCACCCCGGCCCTCTCCCGCGGGCGGGAGAGGGTGGAACGACCGGGCCAGGGTTGGGAGGAACGACCGGGCCAGATTCAAGAGGAACGACCGGGCCGGATTCGGGAGGAGGAACGGCGGCGCAGGGCGGGGGGACGCCGCAGCTGCAGCCGGCGCCGGTGGCGGGACGGCCTTCGAGCGCGAGCGACCAGGCGGCCCTCGGCGCCGCCAGGCCCCTGGTGCCGGGTCTGGCGCCCACGGCGGACTCGTACAGCGGCCCGGTCGATCTCGAATGCGACGTGCTGGTGCTCGGCGCCGGCCCGGGCGGCTACTCCGCGGCGTTCCGCGCCGCCGACCTCGGGATGAAGGTGGTGCTCGTCGAGCGCTTCCCAACGCTCGGCGGCGTCTGCCTCAACGTCGGCTGCATCCCGTCGAAGGCGCTTCTGCACGTCGCCGCGGTGATGGACGAGGTCAAGCACTTCGAGCGCTACGGCATCAGCTTCGCACCGCCGCAGATCGACCTTGCGCAGTTGAAGACGCACAAGGAAAAGGTCGTCGGCAAGCTGACCGGCGGCCTTGCTGCGATGGCGAAGATGCGCAAGGTGACGGTCGTGCAGGGCACCGGCGCGTTCCTCGACCCGCATCACCTCGGCGTCGACCTGACGGCGGGCGGCCGGCAAACGCTGAAGTTCGGCCAGGCCATCATCGCGGCCGGCTCGGAAGCGGTGAAGCTGCCGTTCTTGCCGAAGGACGACCCGCGCATCGTCACCTCGACCGGCGCGCTCGAACTGCGGCAGATTCCGAAGCGGATGCTCGTGATCGGCGGCGGGATCATCGGCCTCGAGATGGGCACCGTCTACTCGACGCTCGGCGCCCGCCTCGACGTGGTGGAGATGCTCGACGGCCTGATGCAGGGCGCCGACCGCGATCTCGTCAAGGTCTGGCAGAAGATGAACGCGCCGCGCTTCGACAACATCATGCTGAAGACCAAGACGGTCGGCGCCGAGGCGACGCCCGAGGGCATCAGAGTGATGTTCGAGAATGCCGACGATTCGCCGGCGGCCCTCGCCGAGCAGACCTACGACCTTGTGCTGCAGGCGGTGGGCCGCATCCCGAACGGCAAGCGGATCGGTGCGGAGCAGGCGGGCGTTGTCGTCGGCGAGCGCGGCTTCATCCCGGTCGACCTGCAGATGCGGACCAACGTGCCGCACATCTTTGCGATCGGCGACATCGTCGGCCAGCCGATGCTCGCGCACAAGGCGGTGCACGAGGCGCACGTGGCGGCAGAAGTCGCCGCGGGCGACTCGAAAGCGGCGTTCGACGCCCGCGTGATCCCGAGCGTGGCCTACACCGACCCCGAAGTTGCCTGGGTCGGCGTCACCGAGGACGAGGCCAGGCAGCGCGGGCAGAAGGTCCGCAAGGGTCTCTTCCCGTGGAGCGCCTCGGGCCGGGCGATCGCCAACGGCCGCGACGAAGGTTTCACCAAGCTCCTGTTCGACGACGCGACGCACGCCATTGTCGGCGGCGGCATCGTCGGCATGAACGCCGGCGACATGATCGGCGAGATCGCGCTGGCGATCGAGATGGGCGCCGATGCGGTCGACATCGCCAAGACGATCCATCCGCATCCGACGCTCGGCGAGTCGATCGGCCTGGCGGCCGAGGCCTTCGAAGGGGTTTGCACCGACCTGCCGCCCGTCAAGCGCTGAATCGCGGCGGCGCTGGCCGGCGGGTGGCGCCGCGGTGACGCGATGGCGGCGCGATGGCGGCGCGATGGCGGCGCGATGGCGGTCGAGTCTTCCGGCAGGCCGTTGACGTCGCCTGTCGACGTGCACCGCCGCATGCGGCGCTCAAGTAAGCGCTGCGCCGGACGAGATCACGGCGTGCCTCTCGGCGCTGCGACGTGATCCCGACGCTTTCCACCTCTTCCTCGCGCCCGCCGCTTGCCGACTCCTTGCACGCCGTCCCGCGACTGTGCCGCGGCGGACGTGTCGCGGTTCCGGGAACGGCGAGGCGGCTGGACGTGGCGGCGTGCCGGCGCTTCCTGCGCGAACAGCGGCGGCGCGCGCTGCTTCCGACGCTGCGCGGATGTCTGCGGAGCTGCCGGTCGTCGACGCCGCGGCGCCCGGGACGCCGCCACCCTGCGGCACGTCGCGCAGGCGCCTCTTTCGCCCTGGCACGAGGTGCTCGCCGAGGCGCATGCCGGAGGTCTTTGATGCGCGTCCCCCGGCTCTTGCCTCGAAGGCCCGCATGTCGCTGATGCGCCAGCTCGGGCTGCTGCTCGCCGCGACCCTGCTGCTCGCGCTGCTGGCAAGCGTGGGTGTCACCATTGGCGCGGCGCGTGACACGATCGTCACCCAGTTGCAGCTCCAGAACCGCGACAACGCGTCCGTGCTGGCACAGGTGTTGTCGCTCCAGCACGGTGAGCGCGAGTCGATGCGGCGGATCGCCTCGGCGCAATTCGAGACCGGCCACTACCGCTCGATTCGCCTTGTCGACGTCGGAGGCCGGGCGTTCTTCGAGGGCGCCGGCGGCCCGGCGCCGCGCCGCGCGCCGGCCTGGTTCGTGCGATGGCTGCCGATCGAGCCGGCCGCTGGCGTGGCGCGACTCGCGGACGGCTGGCGGCCGCTCGGCTCGGTCGAGGTCGCGGGCCAGACCACCTTCGCGCACGACGCGCTCTGGCGCGGCAGCGTGCGTTCGGCGCTCGTGCTCGCGGCGATCGGCGTGCTGGCGGGGGCCCTGGCGGCGCTCGGCGTCGCCAGGATCCGGCGGCCGCTCGACCGGGCCGTCGAGCAGGCGGCGTCCTTGCAACGCGGCGAGTACCGCTTGCTCGCCGAACCCGCGGCGCCGGAGCTTCGGCGCTTGACGCGGGCCATGAACGCGCTGGTCGAGCGGTTGCGGGCGGTGTTCGAGAACCAGGCGGCACAGGTCGAGGCGTTGCGCCGGCACGCGACCTGCGATCCGCTGACCGGCCTCGCGAATCGCAGCCACTTCATGGCCCGGCTCGGTGCCATGCTGAGCGGCGAGGACGGTCCGCCGGCCGCCGGCCTGGTGCTGCTGCGCCTGGCGCGGCTCGCCGAATTGAACGCGAGCCTCGGGCGCGAGCGCGTCGACGACCTGCTGGCGCGGATCGCCGAGGCGCTGCTTGCCTACCAGGAGCGCGCCGACGGCGCCTTCTGCGGCCGCCTGAACGGCGCCGACTTCGCGTTGGCCTTGCCCGAAGCCGGCGTCGCGCGTGAAACCGCCGAGGCGATCCTCGGGCTGCTGCGCGCGACCCTCGGCGACGCCTGCCCGACCGTGTCGGTCGCCGCCGGCGGGGTGGAAACGCGTCGCGATCTGCCGCTCGGCGGCGCCCTCGGCGCGGCCGATCTGGCGCTCGCGCGGGCCGAAAGCGCCGCACCGTTCACGGTGGAAATGGCGGCGCCGACCGACAGCGGCCGGGCCGGAATCGGCGAATCGAGCTGGCGCAGCGGGTTGCGGGAGGCGCTCGATGCCGGTGCCGCGCAACTCGGCGCGTTCCGCGTCGTCGACCCGCTCGGCCGGCTGCTGCACCTCGAATCGCCACTGCGGCTGCGGCTCGATCCCGCGCGGGCGCCGCTCGTCGCCGCCGAATGGCTGCCGCTCGCGCTGCGCAGCCGCCTGACGGCCGAGGTCGACGAACTCGCCCTCGCCCTCGCGCTCGCGGCGATCGCCAAGGACGGGGTGCCGCGCGCGGTGAACCTTTCGCCCGCGTCGCTGCGCAACAGCGGATTTGCCGCCCGGCTTGCGCAGCAGCTGCACGCCGCGGCAGAAGTCGCCGCGAAGGTCTGGCTCGAAGTGCACGAGAGCGCGGCCGCAGAGCACCTCGAACTCGTCTACGAACTCGGTCGCCAGGTGCGTCCGGCCGGCGCCCGACTCGGCCTGGAGCACGCCGGCGAGCGCCTGCCGCGGATCGAGCGCTTGTTCGAAGCGGGGCTCGACTACGTGAAGCTCGATGCCGCGATCGGCGCCGGCGTGGCCCGCGATCCGGCGCGTGCCGAATTCGTCGGCGGCTTGGTGCGGATGCTGCACGGCCTGTCGATCCAGGCGATCGCCGAAGGTGTCGCCGCGGCCGAGGACGCGGAGGCACTTCTCCGTGCCGGCGTCGACGGCCTCACCGGCCCTTGGATCGAGCGCACGGGCGGCCGCTGCCGGGCGACCCTCGCTTTGATCGGCGCAAAAGCTTCTTTACCCGTTTGCCCATGAGACGCGATGCGATCTGGTTAGCATGAAACCTGATGCTGCAGCTTCGACGCGGTGCCCGGCGACTGCTTCCCTTGCCGCCTTTTACGACGCCTTACCGAGACCATGACCCAACGAAGAGTGTTGATCGCAGCGCTCGGCACCCTTTCGTTCGGAGCGGCCGCGGACGGCCCTTCCGACACTTCGCGCGCCAGCGGCCGTCCGAAGCGCGTCTTGCTGGTGGGCCTCGATCCGGCGGTGGTCGACTACGCGCAGATCCCGGGGCTCGACGCGCGAAAGCTGAACCTCGCCCTGGCCAGGCAGCAAGCCGATCTGCAAGCGCTCGGCCACGACGCCCGGTGGTGCTTCATCGACGCCGGGCTGACGGCCGAGCGCAAGGTCGTCGACGTGCTGCGCGGCGCGACCTTCGAGGTGGTCTCGGTCGGCGCCGGTGTGCGTCAGCCGCCCGAGAATCTGCTGCTCTTCGAACGTGTCGTGAACGCCATCCACCAGCACGCGCCCGGCGCCAAAATCTGTTTTAGCAGGAACGCCGACGACACCGTGCAGGCGGTTCAGCGCTGGCTCTAGTCGGCGCCTGCTTCAGGCCACGGTTTCGCAATGCAGCCCGAAGCTGCCACGGCGCCGGTCGGCGAAAAAATGACGCAGCGTCTCCCGGACGGTTCGAAACGCGAGTTCGTCCCACGGTATTTCGTGTTCGTGAAACAGGCGCGCCTCGATCGTCTCGGGGCCGGGCGCGAACACGGTGTCGAGCAGCCGCGCCCGAAAGTACAGGTGCACCTGCCCGACACGCACCACGCTCAACACCGTGAACAGCTCCTGCATCTCGAAATGCGCGCCGGCTTCCTCGTCGGTCTCGCGGGCCGCGCCGTCGGCCACGGTTTCGCCGAGTTCCATGAAGCCGGCCGGCAGCGTCCAGTAACCGTGCCGCGGCTCGATGTTGCGGCGGCAGAGCAGCACCTGCTCGTCCCAGACGGGCACGGTGCCGACGACGTTGAGCGGATTTTCGTAGTGGATCGTCGCGCAGACGGTGCAGGTCGCACGTTCACGCGAATCGTCGGCAGGTACCGCATACACCGTCGCCGCGCCGCACGCCCTGCAGTGCCGGATGGAGTGCGGAAGGAGCATCGGTCGAGTGTAGCGGTCGCTATTCCGGGGGCCCGCCGCGGGCGGCGCCCGCATGGCATCATTTCCGCTCCTTCCCGCCGCCACGACATCATGGATTACGTCTTCCCGCCGGCCGCGATCCCGGCCGTGCCTGTCCAGGGCAGCGCCGCAGCCTTTCCGGTTCACCGCATCTATTGCGTCGGCCGCAACTACGTCGAACATGCGGTCGAGATGGGGTACACCGGGCGCGAGCCCCCGTTCTTCTTCCTGAAGCCGGCCGACACCGTCGTGCCGGTCGCCGCCGGCAGCACCGGCAAGATGCGCTACCCGAGCCTCACCCGAAGCCTGCATCACGAGATCGAGCTGGTCGTCGCGATCGGCACGGGGGGCAGCGGCATCCGTGCCGAAGATGCATCGCGGCACATCTTCGGCTACGCGATCGGCCTCGACATGACCCGGCGCGATCTCCAGAACGAGGCGAAGAAGCTGGGCCGCCCGTGGTCGATCGGCAAGGGCTTCGAAGAGTCCGCGCCGATCGGGCCGATCGTTCCGGCCGAGCAATGCCAGATCGGCGCCGAAACGCCGATCGCACTCGAGGTCGACGGCCGTTCGCGCCAGTTAAGCACCCTCGGCAAACTGATCTGGAGCATCGCCGAGATCATCGAGCACCTCTCGCAGGCCTGGACCCTGCAACCCGGCGACCTGATCTTCACCGGCACGCCCGAAGGCGTCGCCGCGGTCGAAGCTGGCGACACGCTGGTCGGCCGCATCGAGGGGCTCGGCGAGCTGCGGGTCGAGATCACGCCGCGTTGAACCCGGGCCGACGCGTGGCAGTGCCCGGTTCCGGCCGTCGCGAATGATCGCGTCGGCCGGCGCCTCGCGCGCCTGGCTGGTCGCCGACTGGCGGGTCGATGGCGCCGCCGGCCTGATGACGACACGCCGCGGCGGCGCCAGCGCAGCGCCCTTCGATTCGATGAACCTGGGCAGCGGCGTCGGTGACGCGCCGGAAGCCGTCGGCGCCAACCGGCGCCTGCTGGCCGCCGCGCTCGGCGCGCGGCCGGTCTACTTGATGCAGGTGCACGGCAGCGGCGTGGTCCGGATCGGCGCGGCCGATACGCAGCCCGACGCGCCGGTCCACCGCGCCGATGCGAGTGTCACGACCGAGCGCGGTGTCGCCTGCGCGGTTCTGGTCGCCGACTGTCTGCCGGTGCTGTTTGCGGCCCCCGACGGTCGTGGGGTGGGCGCGGCGCATGCCGGCTGGCGCGGGCTGGCGCTCGGGGTGCTCGAGGCCACCCTCGCGGCGCTCTGCGAGGCGGCAGGCTGCGGCCCGGGCGAGGTTTCGGCCTGGATGGGAGCCTGCATCGGACCGGCCGCGTTCGAGGTCGGCGCCGACGTGCCGGCGGCGTTCGGCATCGATCCCGACCGGAGCGCGCGCTTCCAGCCCGGCGCGCCTGGCAAGTGGTTCGCCGACCTGGCCGGCCTGGCCGCCGACCGTTTGCAGGCGGCGAGGGTCGGCACCGTCCGCGGCATCGCCCGGCCCGGCAGGTGCACCGTCGCCCATCCCTCACGTTTTTTTTCCTTCCGGCGCGACCGCATCACCGGCCGGATGGCCGCCGTCGCCTGGATCGGCGGCCGGCCCGCCGCCTGACCGGATTCCGGTCGTCACGCGGGGTCCGATCGACGCCGACGCCGACGGGTCTGCTTCGGTGCCGCGGCGGCGCCGCCGGCGTGCCGGAGCGAGCGCCAGGTAGCCGACGATGCCGAGCGGCAGCACACCCCAGAACAGAAGCGTGCCCAGGGCGGCGAGCCAGCTTGCATCCGGCCCCGTCGCCTGGGCCAGCACGACCATCAGCACGACATAGATCCAGGCGACCCCGATCAACAGCATCGAGGGCTCGGAAGACCCCGACGCGGGGTCGCGGCGAATCTGAATATCATCGGCCGAGGCGCGGGCCGGGCGTGTCGTCATGGATGTACAAAGCCAGCCTCGTCACGTACAAACAGCTTGCCTCCCGGCGGGCGTGACGGCCCGCTGCACGAAGGCCGGAAGGAGACACCATGAGCACTTCCCGCGATTTTGCGGCTTCCTCGGCATCGGCCCCAACCGCCTCCGACCCAGCCGCCTCCAGCACCGTGCCGCGTCCCGCGGCGTTCGGTGCCACCGCTCTCACGGCGCCGTTCGATGCGATGTGGAAGGCGATCGGCGCTGTCACGTTGACCCCGCCGGCGGTCGCCGAGTTGCAGCGCACGTATCTCGAGCAGTCGGCGGAGCTGTGGAACCGCACGCTCCAGGCCGGCCCTGCACCGGCCGCCGACCGGCGCTTCGCTTCGAACGACTGGACCTCGAACCCGGCGAGCGCGTTCATCGCGCAGATGTACCTGTTGAACGCGCGCACCTTGATGCAGCTCGCCGATTCCCTGGAGGGCGATCCGAAGACGCGTCAGCGCGTGCGCTTTGCCGTCCAGCAGTGGGTCGACGCCGCCTCACCGAGCAACTACCTCGCACTCAATCCCGAGGCCCAGCGCAAGGCGATCGACACCCAGGGTCAAAGCCTCGCCGAGGGCATCCGCCACCTGCTCGACGACCTGCAGCGCGGCCATGTCTCGCAGACCGACGAAACCGCCTTCGAGATCGGCCGCAACGTGGCGACGACCGAGGGCACCGTGGTTTTCGAGAACGAGCTGTTCCAACTGATCGAATACAAGCCGCTGACCGAAAACGTGTACGCCCGGCCGATGCTTTTCGTGCCGCCCTGCATCAACAAGTACTACATCCTCGACCTGCAGCCCGAGAACTCGGTGATCCGCCATACCGTGGAGCAGGGCCACACCACCTTCGTCATGAGCTGGCGCAATCCCGACGAGAGCCTGCGCACCGCGACCTGGGACGACTACATCGAGAAGGGCCCGATCCGCGCGCTCCGCGCCGTGCAGGAGATCTGCAGCGTGCCGCAGGTCAACACGCTGGGTTTCTGCATCGGCGGCACGATCCTGACCACGGCACTCGCGGTGCTGGCGGCCAAGGGCGAGCACCCGGCGTCGAGCATGACGCTGCTGACGACCTTTCTCGACTTTTCGGACACCGGCGTGCTCGACCTGTTCGTCGACGAGGCCATGGTCAAGCGGCGCGAGCTGGCGCTCGGACCGCAAAGCCCGGGCGGCGGCAACCTGTTGAAAGGTCAGGAACTCGCGACCACCTTCAGCTTTCTCCGGCCGAACGATCTGGTCTGGAACTACGTGGTGGGCAACTACCTGAAGGGCGAGACGCCGCCGCCATTCGACCTGCTCTACTGGAACAGCGACGGCACCAACCTTCCCGGGCCGATGTACTGCTGGTACCTGCGCAACACCTATCTCGAGAACAACCTGGTCGTGCCGGGCAAGGTCACGGTCTGCGGCGTGCCGCTCGATCTCGGCAAGGTCGACCTGCCCACGTACGTCTACGGCTCGCGCGAGGACCACATCGTTCCCTGGGACGGCGCCTATCGCAGCCTGCCGTTGATGAAGGGCCCGACCCGCTTCGTGCTCGGTGCCTCGGGCCACATCGCAGGGGTGATCAACCCGCCGGCCAAGGGCAAGCGCAGCCACTGGATCGGCGCCGAGGGCAGCTCGCCGAGCGATGCCGAAGCGTGGCTCGCAACTGCGACCGAGAACCGCGGCAGCTGGTGGCCGGATTGGTCGGCGTGGCTGGCCGATCAGGGCGGCGAGATGATCGACGCCCCGAAATCGCCGGGTACCGCCGCCTACCCGCCGATCGAACCGGCGCCGGGGCGCTACGTGAAGCAAAAGGCCTGAGCGCAGCGTTTTCGTCGCACCGTTTTCTCGAACCTTGCCGTCGCACCCCACGTTTCCCTGCATGCGCTTCATCTGGAGACCGATATGACCACCGACATCGTGATCGTCGCCGCCACCCGCACCGCCATCGGCAAGTTCGGCGGCAGCCTCGCCAAGACACCCGCGCCCGAGCTCGGTGCCGTGGTCGTCGGCGAGCTGCTGCGGCGCGCCAACCTTTCCGGCGAGCAGATCGGCGAGCTCATCTTCGGTCAGGTGCTGACCGCCGGCTCGGGCCAGAACCCGGCCCGGCAGACGGTCGTGAAGGCCGGCTTGCCGCAGAGCGTTCCGGGGCTGACGATCAACGCCGTCTGCGGCTCGGGCCTGAAAGCCGTGATGCTGGCGGCGCAGGCGGTTCGCGACGGCGACTCCGAAATCGTCATCGCCGGCGGCCAGGAGAACATGAGCCTCTCGCCGCACGTGCTGCCCAATTCGCGCGACGGCATGCGCATGGGCGACTGGAAGCTCGTCGACTCGATGATCACCGACGGCCTCTGGGACGTGTACAACAAGTACCACATGGGCACCACCGCCGAAAACGTCGCGAAGAAGTACGACGTAAGCCGCGAGAAGCAGGATGCGCTCGCGCTCGGGTCGCAACAGAAAGCGGCCGCCGCTCAGGAAGCCGGGCGTTTCAAAGACGAGATCGTGCCGGTGAGCATTCCGCAGAAGAAGGGCGATCCGGTCGTCTTCGCCGCCGACGAGTTCATCAACAAGAAAACCAGTGCCGAGGCCCTCGCGGGTTTGCGCCCGGCGTTCGACAAGGCCGGTAGCGTCACGGCGGGCAACGCCTCGGGTTTGAACGACGGCGCGGCGGGCGTCGTCGTGATGTCGGCGCAGAAAGCGCAGCAGCTCGGGTTGAAGCCGCTCGCCCGGATCGTCAGCTACGCGACCGTCGCGCTCGACCCCGGCATCATGGGAATGGGCCCGGTGCCGGCCTCCCAGAAGGCGCTGTCGCGCGCGGGGTGGAAGCCGCAGGATCTCGACCTGCTCGAGATCAACGAGGCCTTCGCTGCGCAGGCCTGCGCGGTCAACAACGAGATGGGCTGGGACACCTCGAAGGTGAACGTGAACGGCGGCGCGATCGCCCTCGGACACCCGATCGGTGCGTCGGGCTGCCGCATCTTGGTGACATTGCTGCACGAAATGCAGCGCCGCGACGCCAAGCGCGGAATCGCCTCCCTCTGCATCGGCGGTGGCATGGGCGTTGCACTCACTGTCGAACGCTAAAGGGCACCGGCGGCGTTGACCGCCGGTGCGCCTCACCGTCGAGCCCACGGTAAGCACCGGCAGGCGCCTGTGGCAGGTGCCGGGCCGGCGCTTTCTTTCCTGCTCTCGTCCACGGACCGCATCTTCCAATGAGCCAAAAAATCGCCTATGTCACCGGCGGGATGGGTGGGATAGGCACCCGCATGTGCCAGCGTCTCCAGACAGACGGCTTCAAGGTGATCGCCGGCTGCGGCCCGAGCCGCGACCATGCGAAGTGGCTCGCCGAGCAGGCGGCGCTCGGCTACAGCTTCGAGGCCTCGGTCGGCAACGTCGGCGATTGGGATTCGAGCGTCGCGGCGTTCGAGCAGGTCAAGGCGGAGCATGGCCCGGTCGACGTGCTGGTCAACAACGCCGGCATCACGCGCGACGGCATGTTCAGGAAGATGAGCCGCGCCGACTGGGACGCGGTGATCGAGACCAACCTGACCAGCCTTTTCAATGTCACCAAGCAGGTGATCGACGACATGGTCGAGCGCCAATGGGGCCGGATCATCAACATCTCGTCGGTCAACGGCGAGAAAGGCCAGTTCGGGCAGACCAACTACTCGGCGGCCAAGGCCGGAATGCACGGCTTCACGATGGCGCTGGCGCAGGAGGTCGCCAACAAGGGCGTGACGGTCAACACGGTGAGCCCCGGCTACATCGCGACCGACATGGTGAAGGCGATCCGCCAGGACGTTCTCGACAAGATCATCGCCGGCATCCCCGTGCGCCGGCTCGGCACGCCGGACGACATCGCCTCGATGGTCTCCTGGCTGGCGTCGGAGCAGTCCGGCTTTGCCACGGGCGCCGATTTTTCGGTGAACGGTGGGCTGCACATGGGGTGAGCGGCGGCCCCCGCTCCCCGTTCGCCCTGAGCCTGTCGAAGGGCTCTGCCAGATACGCACCGACCCTTCGACAGGCTCAGGGCGAACGGATGCAATGCCGCAATGACCCACTTCGACAGGCTCAGGGCGAACGGATGCAACGGCCGGACCGACCCTTCGACAAGTTCAGAACGAACGGATGCGATGCCGCACGGGCGCTTCGACAAGCTCAGGGCGAACGGGGACGATGTGGACGGCTACGTCCCGAGCGCGTCGAGCAGTTCGGTCTCAAGCTGCAATTGCACCCGGTTCTGCTGCAGCCCGGGTCCGGCGATCAGGAAGGTGTCCTCGACGCGCTCGCCGAGCGTGGTGATCTTCGCCAGTTGCAGGTCGATGCGATGCCGCGCAAGCACGCGGGCGATCGAATACAAGAGGCCTGAGCGGTCGCTCGCCGAGACGTTCAACAGCCAACGTTGTTCGCGCTCGTCGGGCCGCAGGCTGACCCGCGGCGAGATCGGGAACGAGCGCACCCGGCGCGAGATGCGGCCGCGGCCCGGCTCGCGCAGCGGCCCGGTCTCGGCAAGCGCCAAAGCGAGCCGGTTTTCGACGTAGGCGATCAGATCCCGGTAGTGGATGTCGGACGGCGGCCCGAGGTCGGAGCTGTTCACCTGGAACGTATCGAGCGCGTAGCCGATGCGCGTGGTGTGAACCTTGGCGTCGAGGATGTTGAAGCCGGCGCCTTCGAAATAGCCGCAGATGCGCGCGAACAGGTTCTGTTCGTCGCGAGCGTAGACCAGCACCTGCAAGCCTTCGCCGAGCGGTGAGAGGCGGGCCTGCACGATCGGAAACGGCGTGTCGACCCAGGCGTGCAGCGCGCGCGCGTGCCAGGCGATGGCGCCGGCCTCGTGGCGTGCGAAGTAGCTGAGCTCGAGCGTGGCCCAGAGCGCTTGCTGCACCCCGGGCGGCAGCCCGGCGAGGTTGAGCATCAGACGCGCCTCGAGCTTCCTGGCCTCGACCTCGGCGTCGAGGTTCGGGCGCGCGCCGCCGAGCGCGCGCAGCGTCAGCCGGTACAGATCCTCGAGCAGCTTGCCCTTCCAGGCATTCCAGACGCGCGGGCTCGTGCCGCGAATGTCGGCGACCGTCAACAGATAGAGCGCGGTCAGCGTGCGCTCGTCACCCACGAGCGTCGCGAAGCGCTCGATCACGTCGGGGTCCGACAGGTCTTCCTTCTGGGCGATGCGCGACATCGTCAGGTGGGCGACGACCAGGAATTCGATCAACGCCGCATCCCCGCGGTCGACGCCATGATCGCGGCAAAAACGCCGCGCTTCGCTCGCGCCGAGTTCGGAGTGATCGCCGCCGCGGCCCTTGGCGATGTCGTGGAACAGCGCCGCGATGTAGAGAACCCACGGACGGTCGAAGGTCGCCGCGAGCTGCGAGCAGAACGGGTACTCGTGCACGTGCTCGGGAATGAAGAAGCGGCGCACGTTGCGCAGCACCATCAGGATGTGCTGGTCGACCGTGTAGACGTGGAACAGGTCGTGCTGCATCTGCCCGACGATCCGCCGGAACACCCAGAGGTAGCGGCCGAGGACGCTGGTTTGGTTCATCAGCCGGAACGCGTGGGTCTGCCCCTCGCGCGCCAGCAAAATCTTCATGAAGGTCGCGCGGTTGACCGGGTCGCGACGGAAGGGCGCGTCCATCAGCTCGCGGGCGTTGTACAGCGCCCGGAGGGTGCGCGCCGACAGGCCCTTGATGCCGATCGTCTGCTGGTAGACGAGAAAGGTCTCGAGAATGGCGTGCGGGTCGCGGCTGTACAGGTCGTCGCTCGCGACCTCGAGCATCCCTCCGCGCTCGAGGAAGCGGTCGTCGATCGGCCGCATCGGCGCGTTCTGCGAGCCGTCGATCCGCTCCTGGATGTTGAGCATCAGGATCTGGTTCAGCTGCGTGACCGCCTTGGCCGCCCAGTAGTAGCGCCGCATCAGCACCTCGGAGGCACGCTGGCCCTGCAGGCCCCTGTAGCCGAAGCTATCGGCAACGGCGGTCTGCAGGTCGAACACCAGCCGGTCCTCGCGCCGCCCGGCGATCAGGTGGAGCCGGGCCCGGATCAGCTTCAGCAGACCTTCGTTGCGCTGCAGCTGTTTGACCTCGAACGGCGTCGTCAGGCCCTGCCCGGCGAGGGCCTGCCAGGTCTTGCCGAGCCCCGCGGCGCGGGCCAGCCAGATCAAGACCTGCAGGTCGCGCAAGCCGCCCGGGCTTTCCTTGATGTTTGGCTCGAGCGCGTACGGCGTGTCCTCGAACTTGCGATGGCGCTGCGCCATCTCGAGCGTCTTGGCGCGTAGAAACGCCTTCGGGTCCATCGCCTGCGTGTTGGCATGCCGGAAGCTCGCGAACACCCGCCGCGAACCGCACAGGTAGCGCGATTCGAGCAGCGCGGTCTGCACGGTGACGTCGGCCTTCGCCATGTCGATGCACTCGCCGACCGTGCGCACGCTCGAGCCGAGATCGACGCCGAGATCCCAGCAACTGCTCAGGAAGTCGGCAATCGCGGCCTTCTGGCGCGACCCGATGCCGCTCGGCGGCAGCAGCACGACGACATCGACGTCGGAGTGCGGGAACAGCTCGCCGCGCCCATAGCCGCCGACCGCCAGCAGCGCGCAGTCCTCGGGCAGTGCGGCGTCGCTCCAGAGGGCGGTCAGCGTCTCGTCGACGTGCCGGCTCAGCGCCCGCAGCAGGATCGTCGCGCCGGTGCCCGTCGGGCGGGAGTCGAGGAAGCGGGCGACGATCGCCGCCTTGCCTTCGCGAAAGCGCGTGCGCCGATCGCCCAAGCCGGCTGCAGGTGCCGGCGCAGCCGCTACGGGCGCATCGAGAACGGCGGACATCGGCCGGGAAATGCAGGACCGTCAGGCCGGGGCGGTCACCCGTTCGGCGGCGGTCACGAAAGCGGGTGCTTCCGGGCTGCCCGCCGAGAGCGTGAGCACCTCGTGTCCGATTTCGGTGACGAGCACGGTGTGTTCCCACTGCGCCGAAAGCGAACGGTCCTTGGTGACGATCGTCCAGCCGTCGTAGGGGCGGTTTCCCTTCCGGTCTTCCTTGATCTCGCGGCGGCCGGCGTTGATCATCGGCTCGATCGTGAAGATCATCCCCGGGCGCAATGTCTCGAGCGTGCCGGGACGGCCGTAGTGCAGCACCTGCGGCTCCTCGTGGAAGCGGCGGCCGACCCCGTGGCCGCAGAACTCGCGCACGACCGAATAACCGTTGTACTCGGCGAAGGTCTGGATCGCATGGCCGATGTCGCCGAGCCGAGCGCCGGGCCCGACCTTCAGGATGCCCTTCCACATCGCTTCGAAGGTGATGCGACAAAGGCGCGCGGCGGCGATCGACGCCTCGCCGACGATGTACATCCGGCTGTTGTCGCCATGCCAGCCGTTTTTGATGACGGTGACGTCGATGTTGACGATGTCGCCGTTCTTCAGCACCCGCGCGTTCGGAATGCCGTGGCAGACCTCGTCGTTCACCGAGGTGCAGAGCGAGGCCGGGTAGGGCGGGTAATTCGGCGGCGCGTAGTTCAGCGTGGCCGGCGTCGTGCCTTGAACGTCGACCATCAGCGCGTGCGCGATCCGGTCGAGTTCGCCGGTCGTGGCACCCGGGCGGACGTGCGGCGTCAACGCGTCGAGCACCTCCGAGGCGAGCCGGCAGGCGAGCCGCATGGCGTCGATATCGTCGGCGGAGTGGAGCGTGATGGCCATCGTTCGATTATCTCATCCGACCCCTAAACTCGGCGCTCACACCGGGGCGACGCCGCGCGCACCGGGATGGTCTTTCCTCGCGCCACTCCAACTTCGCCGCGTGCGCCCTCCACCTTCTTTCCCGCATCTATCGATCCTTCCCGGCGGCAGCGCCCTTCCGGCTTTTCGTGCCCGGGCCTTGCTGCCGCGGCTGCAGGCGATGGCGCGCCGGATCGAAGGCGTCAGCGCGCGCTACCTGCACTGGGTCGCGACCGACGCCGAGCCGACCGCGAACGAGCACGACCGCCTCGCCGCGCTGCTGCGTTATGGAGAACCCGCGGAAAGCTTCGCGGGGGACCGCACGGGTGAGTTTGCGAACGATCCCGCGCGCGAAAAAGCGCCGAACGTCTGGCGCGTCGTCGTCGCCCCGCGGCTCGGCACGGTCTCGCCCTGGGCCTCGAAGGCGACCGACATTGCGCGCAATTGCGGTCTGGCCGTGCACCGCATCGAACGCGGCGTCGAATACCGGCTCGGCCTGAAAACCAGTCTTCTGGGCGGCTCGAGGCCGCTCGACGCGGCGGAGCGGCACGGCCTTGCCGCGCTGCTCCACGACCGCATGACCGAGACGGTGTTCTTCGACCTCGACGCAGCGGCCCGGTTGTTCGACGAGCGCCCGCCCGAACCGATGCTGCGGATCGCGCTCGCAACCCGCGGTCGTGCCGCCCTGGTCGAGGCCGACGCTGCATTCGGTCTTGCGCTTTCGGCCGACGAAATCGATTACCTGGTCGACGCCTTTGCCGCGCTCGGCCGCGACCCGAGCGACGTCGAGCTGATGATGTTCGCGCAAGCCAACAGCGAGCATTGCCGGCACAAGATCTTCAACGCCGCATTCCGGATCGACGGCGAGGCGCAGTCGCATTCGATGTTCCAGATGATCCGCCGCACCGAGGCGACGAACCCGGGGCGCAGCGTTGTCGCCTATACCGACAACGCCTCGGTGATGGAAGGTCACACCGTCGAGCGCTGGCTACCCGATGCGGCGACCGGCCGCTACGGCGCGAAGGTCGAGCCGATGCATGTGCTGATGAAGGTCGAGACGCACAACCACCCGACCGCGATCTCGCCGTTTCCCGGCGCCGCGACCGGCGCCGGCGGCGAGATCCGCGACGAAGGCGCGACCGGCCGCGGCTCGCAACCGACGGCGGGCCTGACCGGCTTTGCGGTGTCGAACCTGCACCTGCCCGGCACCGACGAGCCGTGGGAACGCGCTCCGATCGGCCGCCCCGGTCACTTGGCGAGTCCTTTGCAGATCATGATCGACGGCCCGCTCGGCGCGGCGGCGTTCAACAACGAATTCGGCCGGCCGAACCTCGCCGGCTACTTCCGCGTCTACGAGCAGACGGTCGGGGCCGGAGACGACGCCGTGCGTCGCGGCTACCACAAGCCCATCATGCTGGCCGGCGGCCTGGGCGCAATCGCCGCGTCGCAGACGCAGAAGCTCGCGTTCCCGCCGGGCAGCTTGCTGGTGCAGCTCGGCGGCCCCGGCATGCGCATCGGCATGGGCGGCGGCGCGGCGAGCTCGATGGCGGCCGGCGCCAACGCCGCGGCGCTCGATTTCGATTCGGTTCAGCGCGGCAACCCCGAGATCCAGCGCCGGGCGCAGGAGGTGATCCAGCGCGCCGCCGCGCTCGGCGCCGCCAACCCGATCCTCGCGATCCACGACGTCGGCGCCGGCGGGCTCTCGAACGCCTTCCCGGAGCTGGTCGAGGGCGCCGGCGTCGGCGCCGTGTTCGACCTGCGGCGCGTGCCGGTCGAGGAATCCGGCCTGGCGCCGAAGGAAGTCTGGTGCAACGAGAGCCAGGAGCGCTATGTGCTGGCGCTCGCGCCCGAATCGCTCGACACGTTTGCGGCGATTTGCGCGCGCGAGCGCTGTCCGTTCGCAGTCGTCGGCACGGCGACCGTCGCGCGCGAGCTGGTGCTCGAAGACGGCCCCGGCGGCGAGCGGGCGATCGCGATGCCCGCCGAGGTGCTGTTCGCCAACCCGCCGAAGCTGCTGCGCGACGTGACGCGGGTCGCGCGCGAGACCGCCGAGCTCGACCTCGGCGACGTCACGCTCGAGAAAGCGGCGTTCGATGTCCTCCGCCATCCGACTGTCGCGAGCAAGCGCTTCCTGGTGACGATCGGCGACCGCACGGTCGGCGGCCTCTCGAGCCGCGACCCGATGGTCGGGCCGTGGCAGGTGCCGGTCGCCGACTGCGCCGTCACGCTTGCCGAATTCACGGGCTTCGCCGGCGCGGCGCTGGCGCTCGGCGAGCGCGCGCCGCTCGCCGTGGTCGATGCGCCGGCGTCGGGGCGGATGGCGGTCGGCGAGGCGCTCACCAACCTGCTCGCCGCGCCGATCGAGCTGGCGCGCGTCAAGCTGAGCTGCAACTGGATGGCGGCCTGCGGCGAGCCGGGCGAGGACGCGGCGCTCTACGACACCGTGCAGGCGGTGGCGCTCGAGCTCTGCCCTGCATTGGGCATCGGCGTGCCGGTCGGCAAGGATTCGCTCTCGATGCGCACCCGCTGGCTGGCCGAGGACGGCACGCCGCGGCAGGTGACGGCGCCGGTCAGCCTGGTCGTGACGGCGTTCGCCACGCTCGACGACGTGCGCGCGGCGCTCACGCCCCAGCTCCAGCCAGGCGACACGACGCTGGTGCTGGTCGACCTCGGCGCCGGCAAGAAGCGCATGGCCGGTTCGATGCTCGCGCAGGTGCTCGGCGGTTTCGGCCGCGAGGTGCCCGATCTCGACGATCCGGCGCGGCTCGTCGCGCTGGTGGCGGCGGTCAACGAGTTGCGCGGCGCCGGGCAGCTGCTCGCCTACCACGACCGCAGCGACGGCGGCCTCTGGGCCACCGTCTGCGAAATGGCGTTCGCCGGCCACCTCGGCGTCAGCCTGAATGTCGATCTGCTGGTGACCGAGGGCGACGGCATCGGCGACAGCCGGGCGGAATACGGCGACTCGAAGAACTGGGCGACGCAAGTCGGCGCGCGCCGCCATGAGCTGACGCTGCGGGCGCTCTTCAACGAGGAACTCGGCATCGTGCTGCAGGTGCCAACGGCGCTGCGCAACGAGGTGATGCAGACGCTGCGCCGTCACGGCCTCAGCCGCCACAGCCACGTCATCGGCAAGCCCAACGACCGCGGCGCCGTCGAGGTGTGGCGGGATGCGAAGGCGGTGTTCCGCGCACCCCTCGTCGATCTTCAGCAGACGTGGGACGAGGTCAGCTGGCGGATCGCGCGGCTTCGCGACCACCCGGACGCGGCGGATGCCGAGCACGCCGCGGCGGGGCGCGTCGACGACCCCGGCTTGCAGGTCGAGCCGAGCTTCGACCCGGCGCTGAACGTCGCCGCGCCGTTCCTCGGCGGCGCCTCGCCGCGGGTCGCCATCCTGCGCGAGCAGGGCGTCAACAGCCACGTCGAGATGAGCCGGGCGATGGCGCGCGCGGGTTTCGATACCTTCGACGTCCACATGACCGACCTGCAGACGGGGCGGGTGCGGCTCGATGCTTTCCAGGGCCTCGTCGCCTGCGGCGGCTTCAGCTACGGCGACACGCTGGGTGCCGGCGAGGGCTGGGCCCGCTCGATTTTGTTCAACCCGGCGCTGGCGGCGCAATTCGCCGACTTCTTCGCGCGCCCCGAGGTGTTCGCGCTGGGGGTGTGCAACGGCTGCCAGATGATGGCGGCGCTCGCCACGCTGATCCCCGGCGCCGCCGCCTGGCCGCATTTCACGAAAAACCGCAGCGAGCAGTTCGAGGCCCGGCTGAGCCAGGTCGAGGTGCTCGAGAACCCGTCGATCTTCTTTCGCGGCATGGCCGGCAGCCGGCTGCCGATCGCCGTGGCACACGGCGAGGGCTACGCCGATTTTTCGGCGCAGGGCAACGCGGCGACGCTGCACCCGGCGATGCGCTTCGTCGACGACGCCGGCCGGGCGACCGAGGCCTACCCGGCCAACCCGAACGGCAGTCCGGACGGCCTGACCGCGGTCACGACCGCCGACGGCCGTTTCACCGCGCTGATGCCGCACCCCGAGCGCGTGTTCCGCAACATCCAGATGAGCTGGACCTCGGGCGACCGCAGCGCGCCGAGCCCGTGGATGCGGATGTTCGAGAACGCACGGGTCTGGGTCGGATGACGGGATGCACCGATCCGCGCGACAGGCCCGCGGCAGACGCATGAAGGTCTGCATCGTCGGCGCCGGCGCCATCGGCGGCCTCATTGGCGCGCGGCTGGCGCACGCCGGCATGGCGGAGGTGAGCGCGATCGCGCGCGGCGCGACGCTCGCCGCGCTCCGCGAGCACGGCTGGTGGCTGGAGCAGGACGGTGCGACGATCCAGGCGCCGGCGCGCGCCGCCGAGCGGGCCGAGGAGCTCGGTCCGCAGGACCTGATCGTCGTCGCCGTGAAAGGCCAGGCGCTTTCGGCCGTGGCGCCGGTCGTCGCGGCGCTCTCGACCGACGCGACCATCGTGCTGCCGGCGATGAACGGCGTGCCGTGGTGGTTCGGCCGCGGCACGCCGCTCGGCGAAGCGCCGCTCGCGAGCGTCGACCCCGGCGGCCGGATCGCCGCGGCTATTTCCCTCGAGCGCGTGCTCGGCTGCGTCGTCCACGCCAGCACCTCGCGCCCGGCGCCCGGCCGCGTGCGTCACGCGATGGGCCACGGTCTGATCATCGGCGAGCCGATGGGCGGGGTGTCGGCGCGAGCTTCGAAGGTCGGCGAGCTGCTGAGCGGTGCCGGCTTCGAGGTCACCGTGGCGCCGAACATCCGCTATCACATCTGGTACAAGCTCTGGGGCAACCTGACGATGAACCCGATCGCCGCGCTCACCGGCGCCACGGTCGACCGGATCCTCGCTGACCCGCTGGCCCGCGCCTTTTGCTCCGCCGCGATGCGCGAAGCCGCGGCGATCGGCGCGCGCATCGGCTGCGCGATCGCGCAGACGCCCGAGGACCGCCACGCGATCACGACGAAGCTCGGCGCCTTCAGGCCGTCGATGCTGCAGGACGCCGACGCCGGGCGTCCGATCGAGCTCGACGCGATCGTCGGCGCGGTCGTCGAGATCGGGCGTCGCCTCGATCTGCCGACTCCCAACATCGACGCGTTGTTCGCGCTGACGCGCCTGTTCGGGCAGTCGCACGGGCTGTACGGGGCGGACAGGGCGCACTGACCTGCGCCAGCCCTCACCCCGGCCCTCTCCCGCAAGCGGGAGAGGGAGGAAGCCCCCGAGCCCGTCGAACGAGCGACTCGGTAGGCACGAGGCAGTCTTTCCAGGAGGCAGGAGAGTTCTTCCTCCGCTCCCAGAGGCGCAAGGACAGTTCTTTGCTCCCTCTCCCGCTTGCGGGAGAGGGCTGGGGTGAGGGTGCTCTCCGCACGGCGCCCCCCGCTCAATCCTTCGGCCGAAACCCGATCTCGAACTGCGGCGGCGCACGGCCGTTGTCGAGCGGCAGCTGCTCGGTGCGCTCGACGGCGCGCAGCACCGCCTCGTCCCAGGCCTTGAAGCCGCTGCTCTGGATCAGCCGCTTGGCGGTAATCGTGCCGTCGGCGCCGAGCCGCACCTGCACGACGGCGGTCGGGTTGCCGTCGACCGCGTCGCTGAACACGATGTTCGGCTTGACGCGCGCCGCGACTCTTCCCGCGTAGTTCGCCGAAGGGCCGCTGCTGCGGGTCGCCGCGCCGCTGTCGGTCGGGCCGCCGGTGGCGCCCGCCTGGCCGAGGATGCGCTTGAGCTGGGCTTCGCGCAGGGCGGCGGTGCGCGCGGCTTCGGCGCGCTCGGCGGTCACGCGCGCCTGCGACGCCTGCTGCGCCTCGGCCGCACGCGCCGTCTTTTCGGCCTTCTCGGCTCTCTCCTGCTGGGCACGGGCTTGGTCGAGCTTGCGCTGTTCGGCGTCACGCGCGGCTTTGGCTTGCGCCGCCTGGCGATCGCGCGCCTGCGCGGCGGCGAGCTCCTGTTGCCGGCGTTGTTGCGCCTGCTCGGCCTGCGCTTCACGCGCGGCTTGGTCGCGCTTCACGCGCGCCGCCTGCTCCGCCGCGGCCTGGTCGCGCCGCACCTGCTCCCGGCGGGCCTGCTCAATCGCGATCTGCGGGTCGGGCAGGGTGGGTGCGGGGTTCGGCGCGGCTTTCACCGCGTCGGGCGGCCGCTCGACCGGGCGCGGGGCGGGGCTCGGCGATGCCGGCGCTCGCAACGGTTGTGGCATCGGCGTTGGCTCGACGGCGCGCGGCGCCGCGGCCTGCGGCGTCGCCGACCACAGCTCGGCGGCGACCGTCGTCGGCGCGTCGTCGTGCCAATCCACGCCGAACGCCAGTGCGAGGATCAGCAGAACGTGGGCGACCACAGCGAGCGCCAGCGCGCTCCAGCGTCCGGCCGGCGGACGTGGCATGAACGGATCGCGACCGCCGCCGCCCCCGACGCCTCCGCCGGGCTTCGTTCCGCCACCCCGCGGTGCCCGACCCGGCCCGAGCGGGGCGCCGATCACCGCGGCGTTCATTCCCGACTCGGCACCGACGCGCTCACTTGCCGCCCCCGCTCTTCACCGAGAGTCCAACCCGCTGGATGCCGGCGCGCTGCAGCGTGTCCATGACTTTGACGACGCTTTCATAGCGCACCGCCCGGTCGGCTGAAATAACGACCGGCACGGCGGCGTCGCCGCGCTGCAGTTCGGCGACGCGCGGCGCCAGGTCACGCAGCGCGACCGGCGTGCCGTCCTGGCTATCGACCCGCAGCTTGATCCGCTCGTCGCTGCCGACGACCAGCTCGACCACGTGCTCGGGCCGCTTCGAACTCTTGCCCACGCTCGGCAGGTCGACGACGCCAGTCGTGATCAGCGGCGCGGTCACCATGAAGATGATCAGCAGCACGAGCATCACGTCGATGAACGGGACCATGTTGATCTCGTTGATCGTGCGGCGGCGTGACCGGCCGCCGCGGGCGCCGACGCCGGGCATCTCAGGCGGCCGCCGCCGGCGCGCCGGCGTTGCGTTGCAGGATGTTCGAGAACTCCTCGATGAAGGTCTCGAGCTGGGTCGCGGTGCGGTCGATGTCGCGCGCGAAGCGGTTGTAGGCGATCACCGCCGGAATCGCGGCGAACAGGCCGATCGCGGTCGCGACCAGCGCCTCTGCGATGCCCGGAGCGACGGTCGCGAGCGTCACCTGCGTCATGTTCCCGAGGCCGACGAAGGCGTGCATGATCCCCCAGACGGTGCCGAACAGGCCCACGTACGGCGACACCGAGCCGACCGTCGCGAGAAACGAAAGATGCGCCTCGATCGCGTCGAGCTCGCGCTGGAAGCTCGCGCGCATCGCCCGGCGTGCGCCGTCGAGTAGGGCCCCGGCATCGCTGACGCGGCGCTCCCGCAGCTTGATGAACTCCCGCATGCCGGAGGCGAAGATCCGCTCGATCGGCGAGCCATCGGCGTCTTTCACCGCTTCGGCGTAGAGCTCGTTGATGTTGCGCCCGGCCCAGAACTCGCGCTCGAACTCGTCGTTGGCCCGCCGAATGCGTGCCAGGCCGAAGAGCTTTCCAAAGATCACCGTCCAGCTCGCGAGCGAGGCGATCAGCAGGCCGGCCATCACCAGCTGCACCACCGGGCTCGCCTGGATGACGAGCGTGACGATCGAGAAATCGGGGGTCATCGGGGCGTGGAATTCGGGCGGTCGGAACAGGAAGCCATCGACGCGACCGATGCGAGGATGGCGCTCGGAATGCGGCACGGGCGGAAAGTTCCGACATCGACGCAGGCGATGCGGATCGTGCCTTCGGCGAGCAGGTCGGCGTCGAAGGGAATCCCCTCAGTTCGCGCTGAGCTTGTCGAAGCCCTGCGGTGCTCGGGCCCTTCGACAGGCTCAGGCCCTTCGGCAAGCTCAGGATGCTCGGGCCCAACGGGCACCGGGATTGCATCCGTTCGGGCCGAGCTTGTCGAAGCCCTGCGGTGCTCGGGCCCTTCGACAGGCTCAGGGCGAACGGGTAACGGGATAACCTCCGTTCGGGCCGAGCTAGTCAAAGCCCCGGGCTGCTTGGGCTCTTCGACAAGCTCAGTGCGAACGGGCACCGGGATTTCATCCGTTCGGGCTGAGCTTGTCGAAGCCCTGCGCCGCCAAGCCTGTTGCGCGATCGTCAGCTGCGCGCGCCCGGCGTGGCAGACCTCGACGCTCACCTCGATCAGATCGTCGAGGCGGGCGGGGCGCAGGTAGCGAAGCGCCGTTTCGCTGACGATGAACACCGCGCCGGTATCGAGGCGCAGCGCCTCCTGGGCGTGCCCGAGCGAGCGCAACCATTCGGTCCGCGCCCGTTCGAAGAACTTCAGGTAGTTGGCATAGAAGACGACGCCGCCGGCATCGGTGTCTTCCCAATAGACGCGGATCGCGAAGCGGAACGGCGGGTGTGCGGGCGGCGCGTCGGCGCACGACAAGCCGGGCCGCAGCGGGACGCGGGATGAAGTCTGCATCGAGGCCGATTATCCGGCGCCGAGCGAACGCTCTAGCCGGCCGACCGCTTCTCCGAGCTGCGCCCGCGCGCTCGCGAACGAGATTCGCACGTAGCGTTCGGTCGCGTGGCGGCCGAAGTCGCGGCCCGGCGTGATCGCGACGTGCGCCCGCTGCATCAGATCGAAGGCGAAATCCCAGCTGCTTGTCGCGTGGCGCGAGCAATCGGCCCAGGCGTAGAACGCGCCATCGGGCACCACGGGCACGGCGAGACCGAGCCGGTCGAGCGCAGGCAGCAGGAAATCGCGACGCGCGCGGAACTCGGCACGGCGCCCTTCGTAAAGCGCGATCGACTCGGGCTCGAAGCACGCCAGCGCCGCATGCTGGGCGACCGCCGAAGGGCAGATGTAGAGGTTCTGGGCAAGCTTTTCGACTGCCGGCACCAGCGCTTCAGGCACGACCAGCCAGCCGAGACGCCAACCGGTCATCGAGAAATACTTCGAGAAGCTGTTGATCGAAACGATGTCGGTGCCGTGCGCGAGCGCCGTCGTGCCGAAGCGCTCGTCGTACGACAGGCCGAGGTAGATTTCGTCGACGATGGTGAAGCCGCCGCGCTTGCGCACCGCGGCGACGATGCGGCCCATCTCGACGGGGTCGATCGAGGTGCCGGTCGGGTTCGACGGCGAGGCCAGCAGCACGCCGCGGGTGCGATCCGACCAGGCCGCCTCGACCCCGGCCGCGTCGAGTTGCCAGCGGGCTTGGGCCGTCGCGGGCAGCAGCACCGGCACGCCTTCGGCCGCGGCGACGAAGTGACGATTGCAGGGGTAGCTCGGGTCGGGCAGCAGCACCTCGTCGTCGCGATCGACGAGCGCCAGGCAGGCGAGTTGCAACGCCGCCGACGCGCCCGCGGTGACCACGATCCGCCGCGGCTCGACCGTCATCCCGAAACGCTCGGCGTACCAGCCGGCGATCGCCTCGCGCAGCGCCGGCTCGCCGGTGGCCTGGGTGTACTGCGTGCGCCCTTGCCGCACTGCACGCTCGGCGGCGGCCTGAACGAGCGGTGGGGCGGTGAAGTCGGGCTCGCCGATGTTCAGGAAGATCATCGGCTCACCACCCCGCGCCGGATCGCAGGCCGCGCTGCGCGCGATTTCGGCCGCCGCCTTGGCGCACTCCATCACGTAGAACGGCTCAATGTGGTCGAGGCGGCGGGCGAGCTTCAATGTTCAAGTTCAGCGACTGGTGGGGGCAATCTACCAAGCTAAGGGCTATTAGAGCTTGGTCGCAAGAAGCACTCCGCTCGCCCATGACATCTTGGTAATCCGCAGATCCTTTCGTTGTTCGAGTGCGGAAACGAGATCCGCGACTTTCTCTGCGTGGCCTTCTGGCCAATTCGGCCGCACGAGCATGTCGTCGATGACATAAAACCCAGAGCGGTCGACGAGCGACAGCGCTTCATCGAGCAGGCGATATTTTCCAGACCAGGTATCCGCAAAGATCAGGTCGAACACTTGATTCCTGAGCGAATGCAAGAATTCGTCGCCGTCGGCGCATACGACTGTTAATCTCGGGTCGTCCCCCAGGTTACTTCTGACTACGGACAAAAGGGCTTCATCGTTGTCTACGGTGGTCAGCCTGGAACCGGAGTCCATGCCATCCAGGAGCCACGCCGTCGACAAACCCGTGCCGGAACCAAGTTCGAGGAAGCGCCCTCCGGGCTTTGAAGCTGCCAGCGTGCGCAGCAAGCTGCACGTCAATGGCTCGGAAGCCATTGTGAATCCCAGAGCATCCGTATCCGCCAAGATCGCAGCGATGCGACTCGGCTCGTTGAGGTTGGCGTGATCGTCCATTGGGTAAAGCTTTAACTTAGCGTCGCCGCGAATGGAAACGCGGGAGCCGTAAGTGGCCTCAAAGGGGTGCGGTCGAGGGGCGAGGCGCCGCCCGCGGCTGTTCACCTCCGCGCCGCGCGCGCCGCGTCTACCTCGGTTCGTCGCAAGTCGCCGGCCGTCTTGTCGAGCACGCCGTTTACGTACTTGTGGCCGTCGGTGCCGCCAAAGCTCTTCGCCACCTCGACCGCCTCGTTGATCGCCACCTTGTACGGAATCTCCATGCAATGCGTCAGCTCGTAGACGCCGACCATCAGCACCCCATGCTCGATCGGCGAAAGCTGCGTGGTCGGACGATCGACGTGACGCGCGAGCGCCGCATCGATCGGCACCGCCTCGGCGATGCAGCCGTGCAGCAGCGCATCGAAATGAGCCGAATCGCACTTGTCGAAATCGTCGAGTTCGCGGATGTTCGCGTCGATCACGCCGGCATCGCTGCCGGCGAGCAGCCATTCGTAGAGGCCCTGGACCGCGAACTCGCGCGCGCGCCGGCGCGCCGACTTCGGGCGCGGCTTGGCGTCAGGGCGGCCGGCGCCGCGCGGTTTGCCCGCCGCACCGGCCGTCGGCGCCTCGACCGGTTGCGGGTCGGATCCGCTCACGCGAGACGCGCCGTCAGGTTCGCCATCTCGACGGCGACCCGCGCCGCGTCGCGGCCCTTGTCTTCGGCGCGCGCCCAGGCCTGCGCTTCGTTCTCGACCGTCAGAATCGCGTTCGCGACCGGCAGCCGGTGATCGAGCCCGACGCGGGTGACGGCGGCGCCGCTCTCGTTCGCCACCAGCTCGAAATGGTAGGTTTCGCCGCGGACGATGCAGCCGAGCGCGATCAGCGCATCGAATTCAGGCCGCTGCGCACCTTCGCGCGCGTTCCGGCGTGCCAGCGCGTCGAGCGCCAAAGCCACCTCGAGCGCGCCCGGCACGGTGATGTGCTGGATGGCATCGGCCGCGACGCCGAGCCGGTGCAACTCGGCGACGCAACTCGACGCGAGGCGGTCGGTGAGCGCCGCGTTGAAGCGCGCCTGGACGATTCCGATGCGCAACTCGCGGCCGTCGGGATGCAGGTGCAGTCCCGCGGCGGCGCGCCCCGACCGATCAGCGTGCTGCATCGACCGCCTCCGGCGTCGAGGGGTCGCGGCCGCTTTCGGGGGTGCCGACGAAACCGCTCACCTCGAGGCCGTAGCCGGCCATGCTCGGCATGCGGCGCGGGCTCCCGAGCAGGCGCATCCGCGTGATCTGCAGCTCACGCAGGATCTGCGCGCCAATGCCGTAAAGCCGCAGATCCATTGGCGCCTCGCGCCGCTCGGTCCCGCCGCTGCGGGGGGGTGGAAGCAACTGCGGCAGCAAGGCGGCGACGTCCTCGCCACAGTTCAGCAGCAGCGCGGCACCGCGACCGGTCGCCTGCAGCGTCGCCAGCGCCTGCGGCAACGGCCACGAGTGGCGCGAGCGGTCGCCGCTGTCGAGCAGGTCCATCACCGAAAGCGGCTCGTGGACGCGCACCAGCACCTCGTCGCCGGGTTGCCACGCGCCGCGTGTCAGCGCCAGATGCAGGCCGCCGCTGCGATCGCGGAATACGTGGCAGTCGAATGCGCCTTGTGCCGTGGCCAGCGGCCGTCGGCCGACGCGCTCGATCAGCGTCTCGTGGCGGCTGCGGTGTTCGATCAAATCGGCGATCGTGCCGATCGAGAGCCCGTGCTCGGCGGCAAAGCCGATCAGGTCGGGCAGGCGCGCCATCGTGCCGTCGTCCTTCATCACCTCGCAGATCACTGCGGCGGGGGTCAGGCCGGCCATGCGGGCGAGATCGCAGCCGGCTTCGGTATGGCCGGCCCGCATCAGCACCCCGCCTTCGCGGGCGCGCAGCGGAAAGATGTGACCCGGCTGGACCAGGTCGCTGGGGCGGGCACCGCGCGCGACCGCGGCCCGCACGGTGCGCGCGCGGTCGGCCGCCGAGATGCCGGTGTCGACGCCGCTCGCGGCCTCGATCGAGACGGTGAACGCCGTGCCGTGGCGCGTGCCGTTGCGCGCCGTCATCGACGGCAGCTGCAACTGATCGCAGCGCTCGGGCGTTAGCGCGAGGCAGATCAGGCCGCGGCCGAAGCGCGCCATGAAGTTGATCGCTTCCGGGCTGACGTGGTCGGCGGCGATCACCAGATCGCCTTCGTTTTCACGGTCTTCCTCGTCGACCAGGATGATCATCCGGCCCGCCGCCAGCTCGGCGACGAGCTTCGGGACAGGGGAAATCGCCATCGGCGGATTGTAGGCGGGGCACCGCGGTCGGCTCGGCCGGCGACCGGTGTGCGCCACGGGCGATCGCGGCGAGTGATCGGTCGACGATCTGCCCGCATGCCCGCCGGCAGGCTCGGTGTGCGGCGTGCCGGCCAGCACACCGCTGGCTGTCAGGCCGTCTTAGGTGCGCTCAGCATCCGCTCGACGTAGCGGGCGATCAGGTCGATCTCGAGGTTGACGCGGGCGCCAACGGCGAGCGTTCCGAGCGTGGTGTGCTCGAGCGTGTGCGGGATCAGGTTGATGCCGAGTTCGCAGGCGCCGGCCGAATCGGTCACCCGGTTCACGGTGAGGCTCACGCCGTTGACCGTGATCGAGCCCTTGTAGGCGATGAAGCGGCCGAGCGACGCCGGCGCCGCGATCCGCAAGCTCCACGATTCGCCGACCGGTGCGAAGCCGACGACCGTGCCGACGCCGTCGACGTGCCCGCTCACCAGGTGCCCGCCGAGCCGCTCGGCCGCCCGCAGTGCCTTCTCGAGGTTGACCGGCCCCGGCTGCCCGAGCCCGGCGGTCTTGTCGAGGCTCTCGGCCGAGATATCGACCTCGAAGCGGCCGGCGCTTGAATCGAGCGCCGCGACCGTCATGCAGGCGCCGTTCAGCGCGATGCTGTCGCCGAGGCCGACATCCTCGAGGTAGCCGGTCGGCGCGGCGATCGTCAGCCGCCGGCCGTGCGCCGCATCGGTGCCGAGCGGGGCGGAGGCGACAACGCGGCCGAGGCCGCTGACGATGCCGGTGAACATCAGGCGATTGTCGCAGCCCGTGCGAGCACCCGCAGGTCGTCGCCGACCGGCTCGACACCGACGAAGCGGAGCGCCGGCGCATCGGCCAGCCGCGCCAGGGGCCCGAACGCGGCGAGCTCCCGGCCGACGCCGAGCAGCTTCGGCGCGAGGTAGATCAGGTACTCGTCGACCAGGCCTTCGCGCACGAACGAGCCGTTCAGCTTGTGACCGGCCTCGACATGCAGTTCGTTGACGCCGCGTGCGGCCAGATCGCCGAGCATCGATGCCAGGTCGACCTTGCCCTGCGGATTCGGCAGCACCGCGATCTCGACCCCACGCGCTTCGAGCGACGCCCGGCGCTCGTCCGACGGCTCGGCGGCGTAGATCAGCACCCGGCCGGGCGCGGCGAGGATCTTCGCGCCGGGCGGCGTCTCCAGGCGCGAATCGACGACGACCCGCAGTGGCTGAAGCTGGGTCTCGACGAGGCGCACGTCGAACCGCGGGTCGTCGTCGCGGACGGTGCCGATGCCGGTCAGCACCGCCGAAGCGCGCTTGCGCCAGGCGTGACCATCGGCGCGCGCGGCCGGGCCGGTGATCCATTGGCTTTCGCCGTTCGGCAGGGCCGTCCGGCCGTCGAGCGAGGCGGCGACCTTCAGCCGCACCCAGGGACGCCCCCGTTCCATGCGCGTGAAAAACCCGATGTTCAGTTCGCGCGACGCCGCGCCGAGCGGGCCGTCGACGACCTCGATGCCGGCCGCGCGCAGGCGCGCCGCGCCGCGGCCGGCGACATGCGGGTTCGGGTCCTCGATCGCGATCACGACGCGGCCGACGCCGGCCGCGATCAGCGCGTCGCAGCAGGGCGGCGTGCGGCCGTGGTGCGAGCAGGGCTCGAGCGTGACGTGCACGTTCGCACCGCCCACCGATTCGCCGGCGTTGGCCGCGTCGCGCAGGGCCATCACTTCGGCGTGTGCGCCGCCGGCCTCCTGCGTGTGGCCGCGTCCGATGACCCGACCGTCGGCGGCGACGATCAGACAGCCGACGCGCGGGTTCGGGTCGGAGACGCCGATCGCTCGATGCGCGAGGGCGAGCGCCTCCTGCATCGGCGCGGTGTCGGGCGTGGCGTCGCTCAACGGTCGTCGGCCGCGTTCATGGCTGGTGCGGCTGCGTGGCCGGCGCCGGGCAGGCGCGGTCGCCGCGGACCACAAGGTAGTTCTGATTCGTCAACGCGCTGCCGACATCGACATAGGCCGCAGGATGCTCGCGATTCGCGTCGATCGCGCCGCTGGCGTCGAGATCGGCGACGTAGCGGCAGACGCGCAGGCTCGCGGCGCCGTGGCCGATCGCCCAGCCGTCCGGCACCAGCTTGACGCCGCCCGACCAGCGCCCGTCGGCCCGGGTCGCGACGGCGCACTCGTAGCTCGCATAGCGCTCGCCGCTCTCGATCCAGGCCGTGGCGCCGAGGCTCGCGGGCAGCGCATCGGCTGCGACCACGGCGCTGCGCTCGGCGCCGCCGGCAAGGCGGTAGGTGACGGCTTTCATCGGCTCCACGCCGCATGATGGCGCATGCGGGTCGCTGCTGCCGACGAACGAGAGCGCGATCGCGAACGCCAGCGGCGCGTCGTCGGCATGCGCCGCATCGGGTGCGGCGCCAAGCGCGAAGCGGACCGTGCCGCTCAAGCGCAGGCCATCGAGCGCCTGGCAGGCGCCGAGCGCCGCCGCGTCGAGGTCGGCGGTGGCGGTGGCGCGCGCCACCTGGTCGCAGCGCCGCAGCACGCGTCCGGTCGTGTTGTCGAAGACGAGCGCTAGCGTTCCACGGGCGGCCGGCTTGAACGCGCTGCTGCCGTCGCCGAGGTCCGTGGCCGCGAGCGGAATCGATGCAGCGCGGCCGCGCGGGCCGGCCGTCGGCTCGGGCCGGATGCCGGGGAGCGCGAGCGCGCCGGCCAGCGCCGGATCCAGGCCGAGGACGATCGCGTGCAGCGCGACGCGTTGCGATCGTCCGGCGCGGTCGCGCCAGGCGACCTCGATGGCGGCATCCTTGGTATCGGCGACCGGCGTGGTGTCGATTCGCCGCTTGATCCGCCAACGCGCCGGGCCGCCGACGCCGGTGGACACTTCGTCGCGGGTCTGGCTCGTGAGCGCCGCGAACGACGCTGCAGCGCCGGCAGCGTCGACGCTTGCGAACGCCCGCAGTGCTTCGAGCTCGGTCTCGGCGATGCGCACGGCCTGCGACCGTTGCCCGGCCAAGTCGGTATCGGCGCGCAGCTGCAGTTGCCAGCGGGCCAGCGCCAGCAGGCCGACCGCCAGCACCGTCGATGCGATCAGGGCCTCGAGCAGCACCAGGCCGGATCGGCGCCTCGGGTGACGCGGTCCGACCCGCGGAGAGGCGCGCGCTCGCGGACGGATCATTGAAAGCGTCGGCAGGCGATTCATGGGGCGGTCATCGAGCACGTCGTTGAGCGGCTGGGTTAAAAATCGCGCCAGCTGCCGGGAATGCGCACAAACGCGCCGGTCGCGCGTTGCAGGCGGTCGAGCACGCTACGGTCGCGCGCCAGCGTCGGTTCGCCGTCGAGGGTGACATCGGTGGCGACCAGCAGCGCGCCCTGCAGGCTTGCACCCGGCACGCCGTGATCCCACGCGAAGGCGCCGGCCTGCAGCACGCCGTACAGCGATATCGCGCCCTCGAAACGCGCCCTGCCGGTCACGACGAGCAGCACCGGACGTTCGACGCTGCCGAAGCTGCGTGGGCCGGCGACGACGAGGTCGCCGTCGACCCAGACGAGTGCGGCATCCGCGGCGGCGGCGATTTCCACTGCCAGCGTGTCGCCGCAGTCGGCTGGGCAGGTGATGCGCACGACCGACGGTCGCTGCGCCCAGGTCGTGGGCGGCGCGCCGAAAAACGACGCGAAAAAGCGATCGGGCGCCGCAGCGTCGAGCGCCGGGTCGTGGTCGACCAGCGCGGCGCCGACGGCGCCGCCGTTCGGCACGGTCCGATGCGCGAACGGGGCGCGGATGGCGCCGCCGGCGTCGACCAGCCAGCCGGCATCGGGATCGGTGTTGCGCAGCTCGACCGCGCTGTCGCCGACGTCGAAGCGGCCGATCGCGGTGACGGTCGCCGCGGGGGACGCCGGCAGCGCCGGCAGCAGCCCGAGCGCGACTTCGATCCGGACGCTCGCGTCCGCGCGGGCCGTGCCGCCGGGAACGCAGTCACCGCCGAGCCGATCGCAGCCCGTGGCGACGAGCCGAACGATGCCGGGACGTGGGTCGGCGAGCAGGCGGACGACGAAGGCCGGGCCGACTTCAGCGGCGACCGGAAGCGGCGCCGAGGCCGCCGGGCCGCAGCCGCACTGCCAGCCGCCGACGCCCCGAGTGCAGATCGCGTGCGCCCCGCCGAAGGATGTCGCCGCGACCGGCACGATCAGGCCGCGGGTCGGGTCGATGCGCAGCGTGCGGCTGCGGAACGACGCCGCACCCGGCCCCGAACCGCCGAGGCAGTCGTCGCCGATGCGCCGGTTCGCATCGAGCTGGGCCGTCGCCCAATCGAGGCCGGCTTCGGCCGCCGCGAACGCCTCGGCCGAGCGCTCCTGCTGCGCCGAAGTGCGCTGCTCGAGCAGCACCTGGCGGTTGGCGAAGACCAGCGTCATCGCCATCGCGACGAAGATCGTCAGGGCCAGCGTCAAGGCGAGCACGCCGCACTGCGCCGCGCGGCCCGAAGGCGGATGCGCGCGCCGGCACCCGCCGGCCGCGCCCGGCCGAACGGCGATGCACGCCACCACCTGCCCGGCCGTCGCCCTCATGGCGCGCACCGGCCGGTGACCGGGGAATTGCGCAGCAGCACGCGGCTTCGCGCGCTGCGAATCGCGTGCGCATCGTCGACGAGCCGCCCTGCGAGCGCCAGATCGAAGCTGCGCAGCGCCAGCCGCGGCGGGCAGTCGCCGAGACCCGCGGGGCAGGGCCGGCTGCAGTGGGCGCCGAGGTCGATCGTCTGGGGTGTCGGCGTGACCTGAAAACCGGTGATGGTCAGCACCGCCGGATCGGTCAGCGCCTGCCAGTTGCCGCTGCCGAGTTGCGCCTCGAGGGTGCCGGCGCGCAGCCGGAAGCCGAATTGTTCGTGGCTGCCGACGACGCCGTCCTCGGTCGAATCGAGCGAATAGCGGTAGGTCAGCACGTCGGATGCGGCGCTGGCCGGTGCGACGGCCGCATACGGATTGGCCGCGCTCGCTGCGCCGGCGCTTCCGGCGAACCACCTACCGGCGTCGCCCCAGTACCCGGCGCGCCGCAGATCGCGGGTCATCAGCGCGAGTGCGGCGTGCAGGTCCTGCGTGAGCCGGGCGCTCGCGAGCCGGCTTCGCTCTTCGCGGATTTGCCCGGTCCAAAGCAGGGCGCACGCCGCGGCGACCGCCAGGCCGACGGTGATGCCGACGAGCAGCTCGATCAGCGACAGGCCGAGCGCGGCGCGGGCGCGGCGGCTCATCGAAGATCCCAGCAGCGGCGGTTCTGCGCGTTGTCGTTCGCGACCCGGTCGTCGGGCCCGGAGGCGTGCACCACGTTCAAGCCGGCGGACGAGAGCTTCAGGTAGCGGCAGGCGGCGTCGCGCGCCTGGAGCCCGGTGGCGGTCGCGACGAGCTCGTACGTGTCGGAGTCGAGCAGGCTCAGCGCCAAGCGGTAGTGCCCGCCGGCGGAGCTGCTCGGGGCGCCGATCTCGGTCAGGCTGCCGTAGTTGGCGGCCTGGCTCCGAAAGCGCTCCTCGGCGGTCTGCACCAGCAGCGCCGCCACCAGCGCATCGGCGCGGCGTGCGCGGTGCAGCTGGCGCTCGAAGCTCGGCAGTGCCAGCGCCGTCAGCACCGCCGCGACGCCCAGCGCGATGGCAAGTTCGATCAGCGAGAAGCCGGCGTTCGAGCGGCGCGCGCATCTCGATCCCAGGGATGAACGAGGGTTCAGCATGGCCGGTACCCGGGCACCGTGCCGTTCGGCGAGCAGGAGCGCACCCGGCCCATCACGTTGACGACGTGATGGACGGCGCGCTGGGACGACCCGCCGACCACCTTGAGCGTGCCCGTGGGCGTGGTCGTGCCGCGCGCCGGGTCGTAGAGCAGCGAGCCGACGTTCGCCTGCACCGCGACCCGGTCGGTGGCGGCCAGGCGCACGGTCCGGATCGCCATCGCGCCGCCGCTGCAGCGTGCGGGCCCTTCGACGCCGGCGCAGTCGCAGCGGTCGGCCGCGCCGGTGTGGATCACGTAGCAGCTCCCGTCGGCGAGCGGCCGGAGGCTGAGCCGCAGCGGCGTCTGGCGTGCGACCGCCTCGACGCGGACGAAGTGCAGATCGCCGGCGAGCGCGTTGGCCGCGCCATGCAGGCGCCGCGCGTCGATCAAATCTCGCAGCGAGGGCGCGCCGAGGCCGGCGACGATCGCCAGCACGGCGAGGACGATGCCGCCCTCGATCAAGGTGAAGCCGCCGGCCCGGGCAGCGCCGCCGTTTGGAGGCGGTGAGCGCAGGGGTCGTGTCATGCGACCCGACTCTAGGAACCGCGCCGGCCTTTGGCGACCCGCGGAGGTGGGAGCACGAGCTCCGGGTGTCCCACCGCCGGGCGGGGCCGCGGCGGCGGGGGGCACCCCTCAGACGGTGCGCGTCGCCCGGTTCAGATCTCCCCGATCAACTTCCTGAATTCGTCGACATCCTCGAAGCTGCGGTACACCGAGGCGAAGCGCACGTAGGCCACCTTGTCGATGCGCTTGAGCTCCCGCATCACCAGCTCGCCGAGCCGGGTCGAGGCCACTTCACGGGCGCCGCTGCCGAGAAGCAAATCCTGGATGCGGTCGACGGCGGCGTCGATCTGCTCCACGCTGACCGGGCGTTTGCGCAGCGCGAGCGTCATCGAGCCACGGATCTTGGCGAGGTCGAAGTCGGCGCGCCGGCCGTCTTTCTTGATGACCGAGGGCAGGGCGATCTCGGGCCGCTCGTAGGTCGTGAAGCGCTTGTCGCAACTCGGGCAGCGGCGCCGCCGCCGCACCACATCGCCCTCGTCCGAATCGCGGGTCTCGACGACCTGCGTATCGGCGTGGCTGCAGAAGGGACAGCGCATCGGGTCGTCGGCGGCGGGTCGCGGCGGTCAGCGGTAGACCGGGAACGCACGTGTCAGCACGGCCACGCGGGCACGCACCTCGGCGAGGTTCGCCTCGTCGTGCGGACGGTCGAGCACGTCGGCGATGAGATGGGCCGTCTGGCGGGTTTCCTCGAGTCCGAAGCCGCGCGTGGTCAGCGCCGGCGTGCCGAGCCGGATGCCGCTCGTGACCATCGGCTTTTGCGGATCGTTCGGGATGCCGTTCTTGTTGCAGGTCATGTGGGCGCGGTCGAGAATCGCCTCCGCGTCCTTGCCGGTCAGGTTCTTGGCGCGCAGGTCGACCAGCATCACATGCGATTCGGTCCGGCCGCTGACGATCCGCAGGCCGCGCTCGATCAGCGTCTCGGCCAACAGCCGGGCGTTGTCGACCACCTGCTGCTGATAGGCCTTGAATTCAGGTTGCAGCGCCTCCTGGAAAGCGACCGCCTTGGCGGCGATCACGTGCATCAGGGGGCCGCCCTGAATGCCGGGGAAGATCGCGCTGTCGATCTTTTTGGCGATCACTTCGTCGTTGGTCAGCACGATGCCGCCGCGCGGCCCGCGCAGGCTCTTGTGCGTGGTCGAGGTGACGACATCCGCGTGCGGCAGCGGATTCGGGTAGACGCCCGCGGAGACGAGACCCGCGTAGTGCGCCATGTCGACCATGAAAATCGCGCCGATTCCGCGGGCAATCTCCGCAAAGCGGGCGAAATCGATCGCCAGGCTGTACGCCGAGGCGCCGGCGATGATGAGCTTCGGACGGCGCGCCTCTGCCAGCCGTTCGACCTGTTCGTAGTCGATCGCTTCGGCGGCGGTCAGCCCGTAGCTGACGACCTCGAACCACTTGCCGCTCATGTTCAGCGGCATGCCGTGGGTGAGGTGGCCGCCTTCGGCCAGGCTCATCCCCATGATCGTGTCGCCGGGTTTCAGCAATCCGAAGAACACCGCCTGGTTGGCCTGCGAACCCGAATTGGCCTGAACGTTGGCGTAGGCGGCGCCGAAGAGCCGCTTGGCCCGGTCGATCGCGAGTCGCTCGGCGATGTCGACGAATTCGCAGCCCCCGTAGTAGCGCTTGCCGGGGTAGCCCTCGGCGTACTTGTTGGTAAGTTGCGAGCCCTGCGCGGCCATCACGGCCGGCGAGGCGTAGTTCTCCGAGGCGATCAGCTCGATGTGATCTTCCTGGCGACGGTTCTCGCCCTGCATGGCGGCCCAGATCTCGGGGTCGACGTCGGCGATCGTGGAACGGGAGCGGTCGAACATGGCGGCAGTCCTCGGCGTTGCGAAGACCCCGGGTGGCGGCGGACAGCGTGAGCCGTGCGCATGCGACTCTCGGGGCTGCCCAGGCGAACGGCGCAACAGCTGCCGGCCAGAAGCGCCGGTGCTGGCCGCGCTCCCCGGTGGTGACCCACCTCGGGCCCGTCGGCGCAAGGCCGAAAGGCCGCATCGCCAGTCGCGCGGCCGAGGAAGTGTAGCGGAGCCTCGAAAGCGAGGCCGCCGGTCAATAATCCATCGCCGCGATCTGTTCGGCGGACGAAGCGGCCGGTTCGGGCCGGGCGGCCGGCGTCTCTTTGGCCGCGACCTGCGCCTCCGCTTTCGGCACCGCGCGCTGCGCCGGGACGGCCTTGCCGTTCGCGACCATCCGCAGCGACGACTGTTCGAACAGCACCTTGCCCGCGTAGCCGCCGTCGTCGCCCTGCGCACCCGCGCCGACGTATGCGCGCAGGCCGGCTTCGATGCTGCCGGCGCGCGAGATGCATTCCCGCAGCACCTGGACGCCGACGCGCAGGTTCGTAACCGGGTCGAACGCCGCATGGTTGCCGCCGAACGCCTGGTATTTCTCGTTGTGCACCTTGGTCATGACCTGCATCAAGCCCTGGGCGCCGACCGCGCTCTGCGCGAACGGGTTGAAGCTCGATTCGACCGCCATGATCGCCAGAATGAGGGTCGGATCGAGCCCGGCCTTCTGGCCGACGGCCCAGGCTTCTTGCACCAGGCGGCTGACCGGTTCCGGCGCCACGTGGTAGCGGCGCGCCAGCCACTGCGCGACCGCCGCCTGCTGGCGGTTCAACTGCCGCAAGTCCGATGCGGTCGCACGGGCGATCGCTTCGGGCTCCTTCAGCTCGGCGGCGAGCGCCTTGTCCTCGTCGACCTGCGGCTCACGCCGCGGCGCGACCGCCGCCGGCTCGGCACGCGCTACCTGGCGCGCCTGGAGCCAGCCGAGCGTCCAGGCCTCGGCACCGTGACGCAGCTCGCGCTGATCCATGGCGAATATGACCGCGATCGCCAGCAACAGGCCGAGCAGGGCGAGCATGTTGTGACCGACCTCGAGCAGCCCATGGACCACGTCCTGCACGACCACGCGGACCGATGCGGTCACGCCGCGCGTCGCGATTCGAACGATCGCGCGCATTCTGGAACGGGTCGGTCGGGCCGCACCGCGGGACAGCTGCGCGCCGCGGAGTGGGCTCAGCGTGATTGATGTCATTCGTGCGTCCTCTTCGTCTGAACGCCAGTTGCGTGCGCCAACCGGCCGGAGCCGATCAACGCCCTAGAGCGCTGGCCATAAAGCGCTGGCAATAATCGTGAGGCGCGTCGCACGCAACTCGGGACGCCCCGCGAGGCCATCATCAGTGCCGGCTCGGTTTGCTTCCGGCGGCTCGAAAGCGTCCGACGCGACGAAAACCGCGAATCTAGTGGCCGCTTCATAACCGGTCAAGCTTAAGGACGCTTCGCTTCATTACTTTCGGATATGAAATACCGCGATCTCAGGGATTTCTGCAGCGGGCTTGACGGCCGTGGCGAGCTGCGCCGCGTCGCGGTTCCGGTGTCACCCGCGCTCGAAATGACGGCGATCGCGGATCCGGTGTTGCGCGCCGGCGGGCCGGCCCTGCTGTTCGAGAAGCCGCTCGGATTCGAGGTGCCGGTGCTCGCCAACCTGTTCGGTACGCCCCGCCGCGTCGCGCTCGCGATGGGCGCCGACGATGTGACGGAGCTGCGCGACATCGGTCGGCTTCTCGCGCGGCTGAAGGAACCCGAACCGCCGAAGGGTTTGAAGGACACCGGCAAGCTGCTCGTGATGGTCAAGGCGGTCTGGGACATGAAGCCGGCTGTCGTGCGCAACCCGGAATGCCGCCAGGTGGTGCTCGAGGGTGACGCGGTCGATCTCGCGGCCTGGCCGATCCAGACCTGCTGGCCGGGCGACGCCGGCCCTTTGATCACCTGGGGTCTGGTGATCACCCGCGGACCGCAGGGCAATCCGGGCGCCCGTTCACGGCAGAACCTCGGCATCTATCGCCAGCAGGTCATCGGCAGGCGCCGCGTCATCATGCGCTGGCTCGCCCATCGCGGCGGGGCGCTCGATTTCCGCGAGTTCGCCGCGGCCCGGCCCGGCACGCCGTTTCCCATCGCGGTGGCGCTCGGCGCCGATCCGGCGACGATCCTCGGCGCCGTGACGCCGGTGCCCGACACGCTCTCCGAGTACCAGTTCGCCGGCCTCCTGCGCGGCAGCCGCACCGAGCTGGCGGAGACCGGTGTCGGCGATGCCGGGGTAATGCTGCAGGCGCCGGCGCGCGCCGAGATCGTGCTGGAGGGCCACATCCCGCCGGCGCCCGACGGCTACGTGGGTGAAAGCGAGCGCGGCGTAGCCCTCAAGTCGATCGGCGGCTATCTGCACGCCCTCGAAGGGCCGTTCGGCGACCACACCGGCTACTACAACGAGCAGGACTGGTTTCCGGTGTTCGAGATCGACCGCATCACGCATCGGCGCGATCCGATCTATCACTCGACCTACACCGGCAAGCCGCCCGACGAGCCGGCGATTCTCGGGGTGGCGTTGAACGAGGTGTTCGTGCCGATCCTGCAACGGCAGTTTCCGGAGATCGTCGACTTCTACCTGCCGCCCGAGGGCTGCAGCTACCGGATGGCGATCGTCAGCATCAAGAAAAGTTATCCGGGGCACGCCAAGCGGGTGATGTTCGGCATCTGGAGCTTCCTGCGCCAGTTCATGTACACCAAGTTCATCGTCGTCACCGATGCCGATGTCGACATCCGCGACTGGCGCGACGTGATCTGGGCCATCACGACCCGCGTCGATCCCGTGCGCGACACGACGCTCGTCGCGAACACGCCGATCGACTACCTCGATTTCGCCTCGCCCGTCAGCGGCCTCGGCGGCAAGATGGGGCTCGACGCGACCGACAAGTGGCCCGGCGAGACGACGCGCGAGTGGGGCACGCCGATTCGGATGGAAGCCGCCGTCACCGCCCGCGTGCAGGACGTGATCGATCAGGTGCTCGCGTCCGGCCGTTGAGGGCGCCGAGCGGCCGGCAGCCGTGAACGCCCGCCCTCAGCTCAGCCAGCCCTCGAGCGTGCGCTGCAGCCGCGGCCAGTCGCTGAGGGCGACGAAGCCGATGCCTGCGAGCGCGCCGCCGAGGTGCGCGTCGTGGTTGACCCGGCCGCCGCCGCGGCGGCTCGCGTAGAGGCTGTAGGCCAGGTACCCGAGCGCGAACCACGGCGCCGGGATCGGCACCGGGATCGGCATCACGTAGATCGAGCTCGACGGGTGGTAGACGATCGAGGCGAACAGCACCGCGAGGATCGCCCCCGAGGCGCCGAGGCTGGCGTAGGCCGGATCGTCCCGGTGCTGCCACCAGGTGCCGGCGTTCCCGGCGAGCAGGCCGGCGAAGTACAGCAGCAGAAACGCCGGCGCGCCGATCGTCCGTTCGAGCGGAAAGGCGAACGCCCAGTAAGTGAAGGCGTTGAACGCCAGGTGCGCCAGATCGGCGTGGATGAAGCCGCTCGTGACGAGCGTCGGCCACTGCGCCTGGCGCACCAGCCAGTACGGACGGAACAGCCAGCGGTCGATCAGCGCAGGCACCCGCAGCAAGCCGATCAGGCTCGCCGCAAGCAGCGCCGCGAAGACCAGCGTCGCGCCGGGCGTCTCGGCGAGCATCGCCCCCATCGAGCGACAGGTCGCGGCTAGCCGCGCAGCCGGGCGACGAGGGCGTCGCTGAACTGGCGCGTGCCGGCCGTGCCGCCGAGGTCGCCGGTGCGGACGCGGTCGAGGTTCAGCGTCGCGTCGATCGCCGTGCGCAGTCGCGTCGCCAGGTCGCTGCGGCCGACGTGGTCGAGCATCATCGCCGCCGCGAGCAGCAGCGCGGTGGGATTCGCGAGGCCCTTGCCGGCGATGTCGGGCGCCGAGCCGTGCACCGCTTCGAAGATCGCCGCGTCGGCGCCGATGTTCGCGCCCGGCGCCATCCCGAGGCCGCCGACCAGCCCGGCGACGAGGTCGGACAAGATGTCGCCGAACAGGTTGGTCGTCACCAGCACGTCGAACTGCCACGGGTTCAGCACCAGCTTCATGGCGCAGGCGTCGACGATCGCCGTCTCGAGTTCGAAGCGGCCCTTGTACTTGCGTTCGTAGAGCTCGAGGCCGGTCTCGAGGAAGATGCCGGTCAGCGCCTTCATGATGTTGGCCTTGTGGACCAGCGTCACTTTTTTGCGGCCGAGAGCGCAGGCGGTCTCGAACGCGTATTCGAGCAGGCGGCGGCTGCCCGAGCGGGTGTTGATGCCGGTCGCCATCGCCACCGCGTGCGGGTCGTTGTCGATCTGCACGTAATGCTCGTGGCCGATGTAGAGGCCCTCGAGGTTCTCGCGCACGACGAGCAGATCGATGTTGTCGAAGCGGCCGCCGGGGATCACGGTGCGCGCCGGGCGCACGTTGGCGTAGAGCTGGAAGGCCTCGCGCAGCCGCACGTTCGAGGAGCGGTAGCCGCCGCCCGACGGCGTCTCGAGCGGCCCCTTCAGCGCCAGCCGGGTGCGGCGGATGCTGTCGAGCGTCGCTTGCGGCAAGGGGTCGCCGGCGGTCGTAAGGCCTTCGAGGCCGGCGATCTGGCGGTCCCACTCGAAAGGCGCGCCGAGCGCGTCGAGCGCCGCCAGCGTCGCGTCGACGATCTCCGGGCCGATGCCGTCGCCGGGGATCAGCGTGGCGGGAATGCGCGGTGGGGTCATGGTCGTTTGCCGCCGTGCGGCTCCTTCGTCTCGGGCGACGCGCTCAAGCGTGGGTAAAGAGCAGGACCGAGTTGGTCCCCCCGAAAGCGAACGAATTGCTGATCGCGGCCCGCAAGTCGGGCGCTTCGGTGCCCGGCTCGTGCACCAGGTTCAGCGCGCACGCCGGGTCGACCGTCGCGCAATGCGCGTTCGGCGGCACCCGCCGTTCAGCTACCGCTAGCACCGTGATCAGGGCCTCCAGCGCGCCCGCCGCACCGAGCAGGTGGCCGTGCAGCGCCTTGGTCGAGCTGACGCGAAGGCGGTCGAGCGACGCGCCCCACACCTGCGCCAAGGCGTCGCGCTCGATCGGATCGCCGATGCGCGTGGCGGTGCCGTGGGCATTGCAGTAGCCGATGTCGTCGGGCGCCAGTTCGGCGCGCCGCAGCGCGGCCCGGAGTGCGCGCGCCTGGCCCGCCGCATCCGGCTTGGTGAGGTGCATCGCATCGGTGCCGATTCCCCATCCGGCGAGCCGGGCGTAGTGGCGGGCGCCGCGGGCGCGGGCGCGCTCGGCCGGCTCGAGCACCAGGAAAGCCGCGCCCTCGCCGAGCGCAAAGCCGCTGCGGTCGCTCGCAAAGGGTTTTATCGCGGCGGCGGCCGCTGCCGGCGGAACACTCGCGAGGGTCATCATCGCCTGCCAGGCGAGCGTCACCCCGGGAACGATCAGCGCCTCGGTGCCCCCGGCGATCGCCAGGTCGATGTCACCGCGCTCGACCGCCGCCGCCGCCTCGGCAATCGCGATCGAACTCGACGCACAGGCGATCGAGTAAGTCAGCACCGGACCATGCACCTTGCGCCGGATCGCGATGTGCGCCGCCGGGGCATTCGGCATGAAGGCGGGGATCGTCAGCGGTGGCACGCGGCCGCCGCTCAAGTAGCCGGTTTCGAGCGCGGTGGCGCCGCCCATGCCGCAACCGACGTAGACGCCGATCCGCTCGGGGTCGACGTCGGCCGCCGCGGCGCCGGCGTCGGCCCACGCCGATTCGGCTGCCGCCACCGCGAGCTGGCTGACGCGATCGACGCCGACCAGCTGCAATTTCGTGAACCAGCGGGAGACGTCGAAATCGACGGTTGCCGCTGCCGCCGGCTTCGGCAACTCCGGGAAGACCGCGCGCAACGCCGATTCCCCGCACATCAGGCGCTCGAAGATCGCCTTCGGCTGGTCGCCGTGCGGCGCCATCGCGCCGAGGCCGGTGACGACGACGCCATGCTTCATCGCCGCGTCGTTTCCGTTCCCGTCGCCGCCGCGCCGATCCTCCTCACGTCGTCGGCTGCTCGGCGCGCAGCTTGTCGACCACCGCCGCGAGCTCGGCCAGCGTGTCGATGTTGGAATCCTCGTCCCGCATCGAGATGTGAAAGTGATCCTCGATCGCGAACAGAAACTCGACCAATGCGAGTGAATCGAAGCCCTTGTCGCGCATCGATGCATTCGGATCGATCGTCGCCGGGTCGATGTCGAACTTCTCCTTGATCAGCGTTTGCAGCTCTGGCAGAGAACTCATGGTGCGATGTCGACGGGGAGGCGATCGATGATATCCGCACGCCGTGCGGCGACCCGCCCCGAAGGCCGCCATGCGAGCGACGGCCAGGCGAACGCCGCGCCGAGCAAAGCGCCGGCGCCGACATCGATCGCGACGTGCTGACGGGTGGCGAGCGTCGACCAGGCGATCGCCACGCCCCACGCCAGATTCGTGACGCGCAGCCAGGCCGGCACGCCGATGGTTCGCAGCAGATGCTCGAGCCAGATGCCGGTAAAGGCGGCGACCGCCACGTGCATCGACGGGCAGGCATTGCCCGCCGCGTCGACGCCCTGCATCCAGCGGAACCCGGGGAATTTGGCGAGGTCGAGCATCACCGGCGGCACGATGGTCGGCCAGAGGTAGAAGCAGCACAGGCCCGTGAACAGAAACGCGCCCGACCAGGCCCCGTAGGCGAGCAACTCGCTCATGTTGCGCTGCAGCCCGGGGGCGATGCCGACATAGGCCCAGAGCGACAAATACACCGGCAGGGCCCAGGGCTCGAACGGCACCCACTGGTCGAGCGCGGTCAGCGGCATCACGAACGGGACGTGCAACGGCTGGCGTTGGGTATGAAAGTAGCCGAGAAAGAAAAGCCACGTCCAGCCCGAGGTGCCGAGCAGCTTCAGCCAGAAGAGGTGACGGGCACGCAAGCCGAGTTCGGCCTGCCAGCGGCGTTGCGGCGAAGAGGTCATGAGAGATGCGGCTGGGCTCGTCCGGAAGTGTCGCCGATGCCCTCGCGCCTCCGCCGGCGCGCGCCGGCATCTTCCCTGACCGGCGCGCCTTGCGCCCTCCGCGGCTGCCGAGGCGCGGTCGGCGGAGCGCGCGCTTCGACTCGTCACCGGCGCGTCCGGCGACAATGCGCCATGCCCCAGCCGCTGACCCGATGACGCGCTCCGCGCCCCTGATCGCCGTGCTGATCGCCTATCTGATCGGCTCGCTGTCGTTCGCCGTGATCGTGAGTCGCGCCTTCGGGCTGGCCGATCCACGCGACTACGGCTCGGGCAACCCTGGAGCGACCAACGTGCTGCGGTCGGGCAGCAAGTTGGCGGCGATCGTCACGCTGCTGCTGGATGCGCTGAAGGGCGCGCTGCCGGTGATCGTCGCGGCGCGGCTCGGCCTCGGCGAGGGCGTGGAGGCAGCGGTCGGCGTCGCGGCGTTCCTGGGCCATCTGTGGCCGGTGTTTTTCCGGTTCCACGGCGGCAAGGGTGTCGCCACGGCGGCCGGCGTGCTGCTCGCGCTGAACCCCTTGCTGGGGCTCGCCACGCTTGCGACCTGGGTGATTGTCGCGGCGTTCCTGCGCTATTCGTCGCTCGCGGCGATCGTCGCCGCGGTGTTCGCGCCTTTCTATCAGGTGCTGATCTGGGGCGGCGGCCCGATCGCCGTCGCGGCGCTTGTGATGGGTGCGCTGCTCGTCTACCGGCATCGCCAGAACATCGAGCGCCTGATTCGCGGCACCGAAGGTCGCCTCGGCCGCAAGACCGCGCCAATCGAACCCGGTTCGACGATCCGCGGCGCCGAGCGGCAGCGCGCCGAAGGGGTGAAGAGATGAAGGGATTGCGCCGTTTCCACGTCAGCGACCGGCTCTCGGAGATGACCGTGCACAACGGCGTCGTCTACCTCGCCGGCCAGGTCGCAGACGATGCCGCCGCAGATATCCGCGGGCAGACTGCGCAGGTGCTCGCGTCGATCGACCGGCTGCTCGCCGAAGCCGGCACCGACAAGGCGCACCTCCTGATGTGCCAGATCTTCCTGCGTGATCTTGCCGATTTCGACGCCATGAACGAGGTCTGGGAAGATTGGCTCGCGCCCGGCGATGCGCCGCCGCGCGCGACCGTGCAGGCGCAACTCGCCAAGCCCGGGTGGCGTGTCGAGCTGGTCGTGACGGCGGCGATCTAGATGGCACGCCGTGTCCTGACCGGCATCACGACGACCGGCACGCCGCACCTCGGCAACTATGTCGGCGCAATTCGCCCGGCGATCCGCGCGAGCCGCGAGACGGGCGTTGAGAGCTTTTTCTTCCTCGCCGACTATCACGCACTGATCAAGTGCGACGAGCCGGCGCGCATCGAGCGCTCGCGGCTCGAGATCGCGGCGACCTGGCTGGCCTCCGGGCTCGACCCGGAACGGGTCACGTTCTACCGGCAAAGCGACATCGCCGAGATTTCCGAGCTGACCTGGCTCCTGACCTGCGTCGCCTCCAAGGGCGCGATGAACCGGGCGCATGCGTACAAGGCGGCGGCCGAGCAGAACCTCGCCACCGGCGAAGATGTCGACGCCGGCATCACGATGGGCCTCTACTGCTACCCGGTGCTGATGGCGGCCGACATCCTGATGTTCAACGCCCACCGCGTGCCGGTCGGCCGCGACCAGGTGCAGCACATCGAGATGACGCGCGACCTGGCGCAGCGCTTCAACCATCTGTTCGGCCGCGGACGCGATCTGTTCGTGCTGCCCGAGGCCCAGGTCGACGCCCGCGTCGCCGTATTGCCGGGGCTCGACGGCCGCAAGATGAGCAAGAGCTATGGCAACGCCGTGCCCCTGTTCGACGGCGGTGCGCGCGGCCTCGTCGATGCCATCGCCCGGGTCGTGACCGATTCGCGCGCGCCCGGCGAGTCGAAAAACCCGGACGCTTCGCAGCTGGTCGCGATCCACGCCGCGTTCGCTGATGACGCCGAGCATGCCGCCTTGCACGCCGATCTCGTCGCTGGCCTCGGCTGGGGCGAGGCCAAGGCGCGCGTCGTCGCGCGGATCGAGCGGGAGATCGGGCCGCTGCGCGAGCGCTATGCGGCGCTGATGGCGCACCCGGCGCGGATCGAGGAAATCCTGACCGACGGCGCGCGCAAGGCCAGGGCGGTTGCCGCACCGTTCCTGAGCGAGCTGCGCGAGGCGGTCGGGCTGCGGCGCATCGGCGCGGGAACGGGGGTCGAACCGTCGACCGGTACCGCGCGGGCGGGCGGCCACGCGCCGCAGGTGTCGCCCGGGGTGGCGCCGCCCACCTTCAAGCAGTACCGCGAGCCCGACGGCCTTTTCTACTTCAAGCTCGTCACGGCCGATGGCCGGGTGGCGCTGCGGAGCCGGAGTTTCGCTGCGGGCCGCGACGCTGGGGCCTGGGTGACGCGCCTGCGCGAGGACGGGGTCGGCGCCTTGCCCGGTGCGCCGGTGGAGCGCGGCAGCGACGTCACCGAGGACGAGCTCCGCGCCGTGCTCCATGCGCTCGCCGAAGCCCAGGCGGCGGCCAAGCGCGTGGCGCCGGCCGGCGGCGCGTGAAGCGCATCGTCGTCCTGATTTCGGGCCGCGGCTCGAACATGGAGGCGATCGTCCGCGCCTCGCGCGCGGAGGGCTGGGCGGCGCGGGTCGTCGCGGTGGTCGCCAACCGGCCTGACGCAGCCGGTCTGGCGTTCGCCCGGCAAGAGGGCATCGCGACCGCGGTCGTGCCGCACCCGGCCTACCCATCGCGCGCCGACTTCGATGCGGCGCTCGCCGCGGCGATCGACGCGCATCGGCCGGATGTCGTCGCGCTCGCGGGATTCATGCGCATCCTTGGTGCCGGCTTCGTCGAGCGTTATGCGGACAGGCTCGTCAACGTCCACCCCTCGCTGCTGCCGGCCTTCCCCGGGCTCGACACCCACCAGCGCGCGCTCGACGCCGGCTGCAAGGTGGCCGGCGCGACCGTCCACCTGGTCACCCCGGCGCTCGACCACGGTCCGATCGTTGCCCAGGCGGTCGTGCCGGTATTGCCCGGCGACACGGCTTCAGCGCTCGCGGCCCGCGTCCTCGAGCGCGAACACCGCATCTACCCGATGGCGATCCGCTGGCTCGCCGAGGGCGCGCTGCGGGTCGAGAACGGCATCGTCCGGCACGCTGGCGGCGCAGCGCAGTTCCTGGTTTGACGCGCGCCGGTCGGACCTCCGAGTACGCGGGTCAGAACAGTCCGGCAGCGATGTTGATCGCCAGCGCGAGGACGGTCGTGTTGAAGACGAACGACAGCACCGCTTGCAACAGCACCAGACGACGCATCGGGCGGCTGGTGATCGAAACATCGGCTGTTTGCGCGGCCACGGCGATCGTGAACGAGAAGTAGAGGAAGTCGGTGTAGTCGGGTCGGAAGTCGGGGTCGGTGTCGGGGAACCGGAGCCCTTCGCCTTTCGAGTCGACGTAATACAGGCTCGCGTAGTTCATCGAGAACAGCGTCGGCAGCAAAAGCCACGAGCCGGCGATCGTCCCGAGTGCGATCAGCACGCGTGGCAACGGGTGGCCGCCGGCCGGGACTTTGGCACCCGAAAGCTCGATGACGATCGCCGCGATGCTCACGATCGCCGCGACGATGACCATGGCGAGCACCGTCGGCGCGCTTTCCGCCTGAGCGATCGCGGCGCGCCGCATCTTCTCGTGATCGGCCTCGAGCATCAGCCAGGCGATGAGCGCCAACAGCAACCAGACGCCGACGTTCCAGCCGACCAGGAGCCGCGTGACGACCCGCTCGACGTGCGGGATCAGCGCCCCGGCCGCGATGCCGATCAGCACGGCCGCCAGCATCCGCGGGCGGCTGCCCAGCGGTTCGGGGACGCGCGTCATTCGCGTCTTGCGCCGCAGCCGGCGCCAACCGCCCGCGCCCTGGCTGCCGTCGTGGGCGGCGTGGGTGAGCGCCGGACGCCGACCGTCGGTCCGGCGGCGGCATCGGTACGGATCGGGGCAGGGCGCATGGGCTCAGGATAATCGCCGCGATGCACCCGAACGCCCTGCTCGAGCTGGCGACCGAGCTGATCCACCGCACGCTGCAGTTCCGGCATCCGGCCGATGGCGTGGTTTCGACGTTTTTCCGCGAGCACCGCGCGCTCGGCGGACGCGAGCGCGCGGTGCTCGCCGAGACGACCTACGAGGTGCTGCGCCGAAAGCCGCTCTATCAGCATCTGGCGCGGTCGGGTCGCGGCGAGCTCGAGCGGCGCTTGGCGGTGCTTGCCTGGACGGGCAACGCGGGCCTTCTCCGCGCCGCATTGAGCGACGCCGAACGCGTCTGGCTCGAACAGGTCGCCCGTGTCGATCGGGCCGCGTTGCCGGCGGCGCTGCGCCACAACCTGCCGGCGTGGCTGGCAGCGCGGCTCGAGGCCGCGCTCGGTGAGGGGCGTGTCGACCCGCCCGACCCGTCGGGTGGCGCGCTCGGTGATGGGGTCGGCGATGGACTTGGTGATGGCGCCGGTGACGCGTTCGGCGCAGAGTTCTGGCCGCTGGTCGAGGCCCTCGACCGGCCGGCCGGTTTGGATCTGCGCGTCAATCGCACGAAGGCGGCGCGCGAAGAGGTCCAGGCGGCGCTCGCGGCGGCCGGCATCGATGCGACGCCGACACCGTACGCCCCGTTCGGCCTGCGCGTGGCCGGTCGGCCGCCCCTGACGAAGCTCGACGTCTACACGCGCGGTGAGGTCGAGGTGCAGGACGAAGGCAGCCAGCTGCTCGCCCTTCTGACCGGCGCGCGGCGCGGCGAGATGGTCGCCGACTTCTGTGCCGGTGCCGGCGGCAAGACGCTCGCGCTGGGCGCCGAGATGCGCAACACCGGCCGGCTCTACGCTTTCGATACCTCCGGCCATCGCCTCGCCGCGCTGAAGCCGCGCCTGGCGCGCAGCGGGCTCTCCAACGTGTACCCGATCCAGCTCGCCCACGAACGCGACGACCGGCTGAAGCGCCTCGCGGCCAAGATCGACCGGGTGCTGGTCGATGCGCCGTGCTCGGGCCTCGGCACACTGCGTCGCAACCCCGATCTGAAGTGGCGTCAAACGCCAGCGTCGATCGACGTGCTCCGGACCCAGCAGGCGGCGATTCTGGCGAGTGCCGCCCGGCTCGTGAAGCCCGGCGGCCGTCTCGTGTATGCGACCTGCAGCCTGCTGGAGGACGAAAACGAGGCGATCGCCGAGGCGTTCGGCAGCGAGCATGGCGAGAGCTTCGCGCCGCTGCTGGCGGCCGAGGCCCTCGCGCAGGCGCACGTGAGCGACGCCGCCGCGCTCGTTCGGGGCCGGCACCTGCGCCTCTGGCCGCATCGCCATGGCACCGACGGCTTCTTCGCGGCCCTTTGGCAAAGGAAGTGATGCGCATCGGATGATGCGTTCGCCGTTTCGCCCTTCGCCGCGAGGCCGGGCCGACCCCGGCGCAAATGGCGCTCGAATAGCCCTGGATTCCCGGGCATTTCGCAAGGGTTTGCCCAGGCCCGTCTCCTACAATCGGTTTCACCCGGTCGGCCTGACCGAGGCGTGAAAAGGATGCAATGGATTCGGTGATTCTGGTTTGGGATTCGCTCGTCGACTGGCTCGCCCATGGTCTGGTCGGCGCGAGCGGCTGGCAGGTGGTGCTTTTCGCCTTGCTCGCGACGCACGTCACGATCGTGTCGGTGACGGTGTTCCTGCACCGCGCTCAGACGCACCGTGCGCTCGAACTGCACGCGATCCCCGCGCACTTCTTTCGCGCCTGGCTGTGGCTTACGACCGGCATGGTGACGAAGGAATGGGTCGCGATCCATCGCAAACACCACGCGAAGTGCGAAACCGAAGACGATCCGCACAGCCCGCAGACGCGCGGCATCAAGACAGTGCTGCTCACGGGAAGCGAGCTTTATCGCAGCGAAGCCAAGAACGCGGACACCCTCGAGAAGTTCGGCCACAACACGCCGGACGACTGGCTCGAGCGCAATCTGTACACCCGCTACAGCTGGCAAGGCGTCGGCGTGATGCTGCTCATCGACCTGATGCTTTTCGGTGCGATCGGCGCCGCCGTCTGGGCGCTGCAGATGGCATGGATTCCGATCACTGCCGCCGGGATCATCAACGGGATCGGTCACTGGTGGGGCTACCGCAATTTCGAGGCCGCCGACGCCTCGACCAACATCTCGCCCTGGGGCGTGTTGATCGGTGGCGAGGAGTTGCACAACAACCACCACACCTACCCGACCTCGGCCAAGTTTTCGGTCAAGCGCTATGAATTCGACATGGGTTGGGGCTACATCCGCGGGCTCGAGATGCTCGGGCTGGCGAGGGTGCGGAAAACCGCGCCGCTGTTGAAGCTCGGCTCCGTGAAGCCGGTGGCCGACGACAAGACGCTCGAGGCTGTGATCGCGAACCGTTATGAAGTGATGGCCAAATACGCCCGCAGCCTCCGCCGCGCGAGCCGAGCCGAAGTGGCGCGCCTGAAGACCGAAGGCTCGACGAGTGCGGCCAAGCTCGCCAACATGAAGCTGGCGCGCCGTTGGCTGCACCGCGACGCCGACAAGATCCCTCCCGAGGTGAAGCCGCATGTCGCGCTGGCGATCGAGCACAGCCCCCGTCTGAGCAAGCTGGTCGCAATGCGCGAGGAGTTGCGGTCGCTCTGGACGCGAACCAACGTCTCGGCCGAGCAACTCGTCGTCGACCTGCAGGCCTGGTGCCGCAAGGCCGAGGAAAGCGGCATCGCGGCGCTCCAGGAATTCGCGCTCAAACTGCGCGCCGCGCACGCCTGAGAACGGCGCTCGGCTCCGGACATGGAAAAGCCGCCCTCGGGCGGCTTTTTCTCGCGAGCATGTCGAACGCGTGTCGGACCCAAACAAAAAGCGGCCCACGGGCCGCTTTTTAATTTGCGTGATGCGCCTCGGCGCCGCACCTCACTTCAGCTTCGTTTCCTTGTAGGCGACGTGTTTGCGCGCCTTCGGATCGAACTTGATGATCTCGAGCTTTTCCGGCGTCGTTTTCTTGTTCTTGTCGGTCGTGTAGAAGTGACCGGTTCCAGCGGTCGATTCGAGCTTGATCTTTTCGCGTCCACCCTTGGCCATCGTCGTGCTCCCGGATATCAGTGAATCAGAGTTCGCCTCGGGCCCGAAGGTCCACGAGCACAGGGTCGATGCCAACCTTGTCGATCAGCCGCAGCGCAGCATTCGTAATGCGCAAACGGATCCAGCGGTTTTCCGATTCGACCCAGAACCTGCGGTACTGCAGGTTCGGCAGGAACCGACGCTTGGTCTTGTTGTTGGCGTGGGAAACGTTGTTCCCCACCATCGGGCGCTTGCCCGTGACCTGACAGACGCGTGCCATCACGCCCTCCTATTCAATACTTGGAAAACCCGCTGACCTTTGCCTACGATGTTTCCGTGGCCAAAGTGCGTGGGCTGCCGAAACGGCGAAAGGCGGGATTCTAGCGCTGTTCCGAAGCTGTGAAAAGTGTCACTGCGCCTCGAGGAAACGCTGGGCGTCGAGTGCTGCCATGCAGCCCGTGCCGGCGCTCGTGATCGCCTGCCGATAGACGTGATCTTGCACGTCGCCCGCCGCGAAGACGCCGGCAACGCTCGTCATCGTCGCCAGTCCGGAAAGTCCGCTTTTCGTCAGCAGATAGCCATCCTTCATTTCCAGTTGGCCCTTGAAGATGTCGGTGTTCGGATGGTGGCCGATCGCGATGAAACAGCCCGAGAGCTTCAACTCCGCATCCGGCTCGTTCCGCGTCGACTTGAGCCGCACGCCGGTCACGCCGGACGCATCGCCCAGCACCTCGTCGAGCGTGCGCCAGAGGTGCAGTTGCAGCTTGCCCTCGGCGACCCGCTGATGGAGCTTGTCGACCATGATCGGCTCGGCGCGGAAGCGGTCGCGGCGGTGGACCAGGTGGACCTTGCTCGCGATGTTCGAGAGGTAGAGCGCCTCTTCGACTGCGGTGTTGCCGCCGCCGATCACGCACACCTCCTGGCCGCGGTAGAAGAAGCCGTCGCAGGTGGCGCAGCCGCTGACGCCGCGGCCCATGAATTCCTCTTCGGACGGCAGCCCGAGGTATTTGGCCGAGGCACCGGTCGCGAGGATCAGTGCGTCGCAGCTGTAGCTGGCGTCGTCGCCGTGCAGCACGAACGGCCGCTTGTCGAGCTCGACCGAAGCGATGTGGTCGTTGACGATTTGGGTGTCGAAGCGTTCGGCGTGCTGCTGCAGGCGCTGCATCAGGTCGGGCCCCATCACGCCGGCGACATCGCCCGGCCAGTTATCGACGTCGGTCGTTGTCATCAGCTGGCCGCCTTGCGCGAGGCCGGTCACTAGCATAGGGCTCAAGTTCGCACGTGCGGCGTAGACCGCCGCGGTGTAGCCGGCGGGGCCGGAGCCGAGGATCAAGACCTGGGCGTGGCGAAGAGGGGCGGTCATCCGTGTCGGGGTTGAGTGCGTTGATCGGGTCGGCGTGCAGGGCCGGGTTGGCGTACCGAGCTCATATGGGGTCGATCTGGGTCTCGAAACCGCGTCTTATCGCGACAATAGTGAAATTGTAGGCAGCCAAGAATCGCCGTGTGGTCGGCAGCTTGCCGATAGCAAGTGCGACGAAGTGCGACGACGAAGGCCTGGAACGGGCCCTCCGAGAAGGCGATCGAAGTGCGACGTGCGGTGGCGCGGTCCCTGTACCCGCCGCAACCTCTGCGACAAGCGAAAGGCGATTTCCCATGGCAATGCTGTCCAACCTCGATCTGATACGGCGCGTGCCGCTGTTCTCGTTGCTGACCAACGACCAGGCCCAAGGCATCGCCGATGCGGTGGTGAAGCGGCGCTTTCGCCGCGGCGAGATCATCGTCGAGCACGGCAAGAAGTCGAACGCGCTGTTCATCCTGCTGACGGGCCGAGCCCGCGTGCTGACCGCCGATTCGCGCGGCCGCGAGGTCATCCTGGCTGGCCTGCAGCCGGGCGATTACGTCGGTGAGATGAGCCTGATCGACAACGAGCCGCATTCGGCCACGGTACGCGCCGAAGTCCAGACCGACATGCTGATCCTGGGTCGCCCCGAGTTCTCCCGCTGCCTGCCGGAGAACTCGACGCTCTCGTACGCGATCATGCGGGGCCTCGTGCAACGCCTCCGCAGCGCCGATCGGCAGATCGAGTCGCTCGCGCTGCTCGATGTGTACGGCCGCGTCGCCCGCACCCTGCTGCAGATGGCCGAGGCCGACGGCGACCAGAAGACGATCCGCAACAAGGTCTCGCGTCAGGATCTCGCCAAGGTCGTCGGCGCGTCGCGCGAGATGGTCAGCCGGGTCATGAAAGACCTCGAGGGGCGGGGCATGATCCACACCCAGGAAAACGGGTCGGTGATGATCAAGGAACTGCTGACCGCGAGCTGAGGCTGCAGCGGGTCGGCGGCGGTTCGATCCGCCACAATGACCGGATGACCTTTCCCCTTGGTTGGCTCGGCCCCCACGGCAGCGCGCCCGTGGGTTCCGTAAGTCCCGCGGGTCCCGCGGGTCCCGGTACCGCCGGGCCGGCATCGGGCAGGGCGCGGGCTTCGGCCCCGGCAGCCACCGATCCCGCGCCGCACGAGGCCGCCGGGTGGCGCGCCCAGCTCCGGCTCGTCGTGACCGGCGTGCTCCTGCTGCTCGCGGTGCTCGCGCTCGTCACGCACGACAGCGGCGATGCGGCGTTCTCGACCTCGGGCACCTCGGCGGCGGTGCACAACAAGGCGGGCACGTTCGGCGCCTGGTCCTCGGACGTCGCCTACTTCGCGTTCGGCTTCTCGGTCTGGTGGGCCGTGCTGGTCGGCATCCGCGGCTGGCTCGGCACGCTCGCCCGCGTGCTGCGCGGCGATGAGCCGGTCACGCCGGCCGCCCGAGCCGCCGAACGGCCGGTGTGGTTGTTCGCGCTCGGCCTGACGATGCTGCTCGCCGCGAGTGCGGCGCTCGAGTGGACGCGCCTCTATCAGTGGGAGCTGCACGTGGCCGGCGGCCATGCGGGTGGCGCCGTCGGCTACACGCTCGGCAGCACGAGCCAGCGGCTGCTGGGCTTCGCGGGCTCGGGTGTCTTCTGGATCGCCATGCTGGTCGTCGGCATCGCCTTCGCCCTGCGCTTCTCGTGGCTGCGTCTGGCCGAGGCGATTGGCAGCGCCGTCGATACGTTCTTTACGCGCCGCGTTGCGCGCGTCGAGCGGGCCGAGGACGTGCGGGTCGGCGCCGAGGCGCTGCGCGAGCGCGAGGCGGTGGCCGAAGTCGCGCAGCAGGCGCAGGTCGAGCACCTGCCGATCGTCATCGAGCCGACGCTGGTCGACGTGCCCAAAAGCGAGCGGGTCGTGAAGGAGCGCCAGAAGCCGCTCTTCAAGGAGCTGGCCGACACCCGGCTACCGCAGGTCGATCTGCTCGACGCCGCGCCGGCGCGGGTCGAGTCCGTCTCGCCGGAGACGCTCGAGATGACCTCGCGGCTGATCGAGAAGAAGCTGAAGGATTTCGGCGTCCAGGTGCAGGTTGTCGCTGTGTCGCCCGGGCCGGTCGTCACGCGCTACGAGATCGAGCCGGCGACCGGTGTCAAGGGTTCGCAGGTCGTGGGCCTGGCCAAGGACCTGGCGCGCTCGCTTTCGCTCGTGTCGATCCGCGTGGTCGAGACGATTCCCGGGCGCACGACGATGGCGCTCGAGTTGCCGAACCCGAAGCGCCAGACCATTCGCTTGTCCGAAATTCTGGGCTCGCCGATCTACCACGCCGCGACTTCGCAGCTGACGATGGGCCTCGGCAAGGACATCGTCGGCAACCCGGTGGTCGCCGACCTCGCCAAGATGCCGCACTGCCTGGTCGCCGGCACCACCGGCTCGGGCAAGTCGGTCGGCATCAACGCGATGATCCTGTCGCTGCTCTACAAGGCCGAGGCGCGCGACGTCCGGCTGATCCTGATCGATCCGAAGATGCTCGAGATGAGCGTCTACGAGGGCATTCCGCAGCTGCTTTGCCCGGTCGTGACCGACATGAAGCTGGCGTCGAACGCGCTCACCTGGTGCGTCGCCGAAATGGAGCGGCGCTACAAGCTGATGAGCAAGCTTGGGGTGCGCAACCTCGGCGGCTACAACAAGCGGATCGACGAGGCGACCGAGCGCGAGGAGCTGATCCCGAACCCGTTCAGCCTGACCCCCGACGAGCCCGAGCCCCTCGATCGGCTGCCGTTCATCGTCGTCGTGATCGACGAGCTCGCCGACCTGATGATGGTCGTCGGCAAGAAGATCGAGGAGCTGATCGCGCGGCTCGCGCAAAAGGCGCGCGCCTGCGGCATCCACCTGATCCTGGCGACCCAGCGGCCGAGCGTCGACGTGATCACCGGGCTGATCAAGGCCAACATCCCGACGCGGCTCTCGTTCCAGGTCTCGAGCAAGATCGACTCGCGCACGATCCTCGATCAGATGGGCGCCGAGGCGCTGCTCGGGATGGGCGACATGCTCTACATGCCGTCGGGCACGGGATTGCCGGTGCGAATCCACGGCGCCTTCGTCAGCGACGAGGAAGTGCACCGCGTCGTCGCCTATTTGAAGTCGCAGGGCGAGCCGAACTACATCGAGGGCATTCTCGAGGGCGGCACGCTCGACGCCGAGGGCGGCGATGTGCTCACCGGTGAAAGCGGGCCGATGGGCGGCGGCGAGGGCGACGCGATGTACGACCAGGCGGTCGCGATCGTGCTGCAGCACAAGCGCGCGTCGATCTCGCTGGTGCAGCGGCACCTGCGGATCGGCTACAACCGCGCCGCGCGGCTCCTGGAACAAATGGAGAAATCCGGGCTCGTGTCGAGCATGGCGACCAACGGCAACCGCGACCTTCTGGTGCCGAGCCGGGTGGAATGAAGGCGCTTTTGGGAAGGGCTGCGCGGGTTGCGGGTGTTGCCACTGCGGTGGGTCGGCGCGGTGCCCGCGTCCTCCTCGCGCTCGCCTTGTCCACGGGAACGATGGCGCTCCATGCCGAGCCGCTCGCGACGCTGCGCGACTTCGTCCGCGATGTGAAGACCGGCCGCGCGCAGTTCACCCAGACCGTCACCTCGGCCGGCGGCGCCAAGAAGAAGGTGTCGTCCGGAACCTTCGAATTCGCCCGGCCCAACCGCTTTCGCTTTGCCTACGCCAAGCCCTTCGAGCAGGTGATCGTCGCCGACGGGCAGAAGGTCTGGATCTACGACGCCGACCTGAACCAGGCGAGCTCGCGTCCGCTCGCCTCGGCGATCGGCGCGACGCCCGCCGCGCTTCTCGCCGGGGGCTCGCTCGAGAAGGATTTCGACTTGACGGCGCTGCCCTCGACCGACGGCATCGAATGGGTCGGCGCCACGCCCAAAGCGGCGGACGGCGCGTTCAAGGCGCTGAAGATCGGCTTTCGCGGTCGCGACCTCGCGACGATCGAGATCGTCGACGCCTTCGACCAGCGCTCGACGCTGCAGTTCAGCCAGTTCACGCCGGGCGTCGCGATCGCCCCCGAGGCCTTTCGCTTCAAGCCGCCGCCCGGCGCCGACGTGATCGAGCAGTAAAGTCCCGAATGGGTTTGTCCTAAGCTTTGTCGAAGGGCTCGTGGTTCACCACGAGGGCTTCGACAAGCCTGTCCTGAGCCAGTCGAAGGGCTCAGCCCGAACGGAGGGTAAGCCGAGCGGAACTTGGCACATTCCCCGTTCGCAACTTGGCACATTCGCCGTTCGCCCTGAGCCTGTCGAAGGGCTCGTGGAGCATCGCCGGGGCTTCGACAAGCTCAGCCCGAACGGAGGGTAAGCGAGCGGAACTCGGCACATTCCCAGTGCGCCCTGTGCCTGTCGAAGGGCTCGTGGAGTACCACCGCGGCTTCGACAAGCTCAGCCCGAACGGAGGTCAAGCGCGGAACTTCGCACATTCCCGTTCGGAATTCGGCACATTCCCGTTCGCCCTGAGCTTGTCGAAGGGCTCGTGGCGTACCACCGGGGCTTCGACAAGCTCAGCCCGAACAGAGTGTGGGCGCGTTGGGATAGTGCGCTGCGACAATTCGGCGATGCCCGCCCAGGACCGCCGCCTGCCGTTCGACGATGACGACGATCCCGCCGCCACGGCTCCTCCTGCCGCCGTCCAAGGTTCGGGTACGCCGCTCGCCGAGCGGCTCCGCCCGAAGACGCTCGACGAGGTCATCGGCCAGCGGGCGCTGCTCGGCCCGGGCCAGCCGCTGCGTGTCGCCTTCGAATCGGGACGGCTGCACTCGATGATCCTCTGGGGGCCGCCGGGCGTCGGCAAGACGACGCTGGCGCGGCTCGTTGCCGCGAGCTTCGACGCCCAGTTCATCGCGATTTCGGCGGTGCTCGGTGGCGTCAAGGAGATCCGCGACGCGGTCGAGCGCGCACAGGTGGCGCGCGGCCAGGGGCGGCGCACGGTCGTCTTCGTCGACGAGGCGCATCGCTTCAACAAGGCGCAGCAGGATGCTTTCCTGCCGCACGTCGAGTCGGGGCTCTTCATCTTCATCGGCGCGACGACCGAGAACCCGTCCTTCGAAGTCAACTCGGCGCTGCTGTCGCGCGCCACAGTGCATGTACTGGTCCCGCTCGACGCCGCCGACCTCCAGGCGCTGCTGGCGCGCGCGCAGGCCATCATGAACGCGCCGCCGCTTGCCGACAGCGCCCGCGACCGGCTCGTCGCCTACGCCGACGGCGACGCCCGCCGCCTCCTGAACGCGTACGAGAACCTGGTGGCGGTCGCCGGCCGGGTCGAGGCGATCGACGAAGCGCTGCTCGAACGCTCCCTCGGCGCGCAGCTGCGCCGCTACGACAAGGGCGGCGACCAGTTCTACGACACCATCTCGGCGCTGCACAAGGCGGTACGCGGCAGCGATCCCGACGCGGCGCTCTACTGGTTCGTGCGGATGCTCGACGGCGGCGTCGACCCGCGCTACGCCGCCCGCCGCATCGTGCGCATGGCGAGCGAGGACATCGGCCTGGCCGACCCGCGGGCGCTGCGCCTCGCGCTCGACGCCACCGAGACCTACGAGCGGCTCGGCACGCCGGAGGGCGAACTCGCGCTCGCCGAGGCGGTGATCTACCTCGCGGTGGCGCCGAAAAGCAACGCCGTCTATGCCGCCTACAACGCCGCGCGTGCGTTCGTGAAGCAGGAGCCGACGCGGCCGGTGCCGCTTCGGCTGCGCAACGCGCCGACCGCGCTGATGAAGCAGCTCGAGCACGGCCAGGGCTACCGCTACGCCCACGCCGAGCCCGAGGGCTTCGCCGCCGGCGAGTCGTACTGGCCCGACGATCTCGTCGGCAATGGTCGCGACGCGCCGCGTTTTTACCGGCCGGTCGACCGGGGTCTCGAAACCCGGATCGGCGAGCGGATCGAGACCCTGCGGCGGCTCGACGCCGAAGCTCGCGCGGCGGGCGACGGCGCGGCGCGCTGACGCCGAAAGCGCGTCCGGCAGGCAACTGGAGCGCGGATCGGGCTGGCGGTGCAGCCCGGGAAACCCTCGGAAGCCGCGCCGCTGCAGCTTCCTAGAATCGCGCAGCGTGACCCGGACCGGGCGCGCCGCAGCAGGCGCGGTGGCCGGGAACTTGCTTTTGCGGGTGGCTGAGCTTGCGGCGCTGGCGAGCGCTTTTTTTTGCGCCGCGGCAGGCGGTCGTCCTTTCGATTCCCCCGAGAACGAGACAACGATGGACACGTTCATCCAGCAGATCGTCAACGGCCTGGTGCTCGGCAGCGTCTACGCGCTGGTCGCGCTCGGCTACACGATGGTCTACGGCATCATCAACCTGATCAATTTCGCCCACGGCGAGGTGTTGATGGTCGGTGCCATGGTCGCCTGGACCGTGATCACCGCGATGAGCGGCAGCGGTTTTCCGGGCTGGCTGCTGCTTTTGATCGGGCTCGTCGCGGCGATCGTGATCTGCTGCGCGCTCAATTACTCGATCGAGAAGATCGCCTATCGGCCGCTGCGGAACGCGCCGCGGCTCGCGCCGCTGATCACCGCGATGGGCATGAGCCTCCTGCTGCAGACGCTGGCGATGATCATCTGGAAGCCGAACTACAAGTCCTTCCCGATCCTGCTGCCGGGCGATCCGCACGTCATCGGCGGGGCGGTGATCAACAACGTGCAGATCCTGATCCTGGTCGTCACGGCGATCACCCTGGCCGGCCTGATGTACCTCGTCAACCGCACCAAGCTCGGCCGGGCGATGCGGGCCACCGCCGAGAACCCGCGCGTCGCCGGCCTGATGGGCGTGCGGCCCGATTCGGTCATCTCCGCGACCTTCGTCATCGGCGCGGCGCTGGCGGCGCTCGCCGGCGTCATGTACGCGGCCAACTACGGCACCGTGCAGCACACGATGGGCTTCCTGCCGGGATTGAAGGCGTTCACGGCGGCCGTGTTCGGCGGCATCGGCAACCTTGCCGGCGCGATGGTCGGCGGCGTCTTGCTCGGGCTGATCGAGTCCTTCGGCTCGGGTTACATCGGCGAGCTGACCGGCGGCGTGCTGGGCAGCAACTACCAGGACATCTTCGCCTTCATCGTGCTGATCGTCGTCCTGACGCTGCGCCCGCAGGGCCTTCTCGGCGAACGCGTCGCCGACCGGGCGTGACGGGCCCCGAGCCGCTGGGAGACGAACGGCCATGCGACTGACCAAGACCCGCATCCTCGTCGGCGCGCTGGCGCTGCTGGTGCTGCCGTTCATCGTGCAGCTCGCCGGCAACGCGTGGGTCCGGATCATCGACATCGCGCTGCTCTACGTGATGCTCGCGGTCGGTCTCAACATCGTGGTCGGTTACGCCGGCCTGCTCGACCTCGGCTACGTGGCGTTCTACGCGGTCGGCGCCTACCTGTTCGGGCTGCTTGCGAGCCCGCACCTCGGCGAAACCTTCGAGTCGATCGGCCGGGCCTTTCCGAACGGCCTGCACATCCCCTTGCTCGTGGTGCTGCCGCTCGGTGCGGCGGTCGCGGCGCTCGCCGGCGTGTTGCTCGGCGCGCCCACCTTGAAGCTGCGCGGCGATTACCTTGCGATCGTGACGCTCGGCTTCGGCGAAATCATCCGCGTGTTCCTCAACAACCTCGACGCGCCGGTCAACATCACGAACGGGCCGAAGGGCTTGACGCAGGTCGATTCACCCCGGCTCTTCGGCTTCGACTTCGGCCGGCCGCACAACATCGGCGAGTTCACCATCCCGAGCGTCACGAATTTCTATTTCCTGTTCCTCGTGCTGGTGATCCTGAGCATCTTCATCTGCTGGCGGCTCGAACGCAGCCGTATCGGCCGGGCCTGGATGGCGATCCGCGAGGACGAGACCGCCGCGAAGGCGATGGGCATCAACACCCGGAACCTGAAGCTCCTCGCCTTCGGCATGGGCGCGTCCTTCGGCGGCGTCTCGGGCGTGATGTTCGCGAGCTACCAGAACTTCGTCTCGCCCGAGTCGTTCAGCCTGCAGGAGTCGGTGATGATCGTCGCGATGGTCGTGCTGGGTGGCATCGGTCACCTGCCGGGCGTGATCGTCGGCGCGTTGCTGCTGGCGGCGCTTCCCGAGGTGCTGCGCTACGTCGCCGGGCCGCTTCAATCCTGGTCGGGCGGCCGGCTCGATGCCTCGATCCTGCGCCAGCTGCTGATCGCGCTGGCGATGATCGGCATCATGCTGGCGCGGCCGCGGGGCCTCTGGCCGGCGTCGGAACACGGTCGCGAGATCACGCCCGACACCTTGCCGGTGCACCCGCACGAGCGCCTCGATCCGGCCGAGCAGATCCCGCCGCCGGTGACCTCGATCGTGCCGGCCGCCAAGTGAAACCGAGTTTGCGCCGTGACTGAAACGATTCTGAAGGTGGGCGGCGTCTCGAAGCGCTTCGGCGGCCTGCAGGCGCTCTCGGAGGTTGGCATCACGATCACGAAAGGGCAGGTCTACGGCCTGATCGGCCCGAACGGCGCCGGCAAGACGACCTTCTTCAACGTGCTGACCGGCCTCTACTCGCCCGATTCAGGCACTTTCGAACTCGGCGGCAAACCTTACAAGCCGAGCGCGGTGCACGAGGTCGCCAAAGCCGGCATCGCCCGTACCTTCCAGAACATCCGGCTTTTCGCCGAGATGACGGCGCTCGAGAACGTGATGATCGGCCGCCATGTGCGTACCCACTCGGGCGTCGTCGGCGCGGTGTTCCGCACCCCCGGCTTCAAGGCCGAAGAAGCCCAGATCGCCCACCGCGCGCAGGAACTGCTCGATTACGTCGGCATCGGCAGGTTCGCCTCGTACAAGGCCCGAACGCTGAGCTACGGCGACCAGCGCCGGCTCGAGATCGCCCGCGCGCTCGCGACCGACCCGAAGCTGATCGCGCTCGACGAGCCCGCCGCCGGCATGAACGCCAGCGAGAAGATCGTGCTTCGCGGGCTGATCGACCAGATTCGCAACGACGGCCGCACGATTCTCCTGATCGAGCACGACGTGAAGCTCGTGATGGGCCTGTGCGACCGCTTGACCGTGCTCGACTACGGCAAGCAGATCGCCGAAGGCACGGCCGCCGAAGTGCAGAAGAACCCCAAGGTGATCGAGGCCTACCTCGGCGCCGACCACAAGGCGCATTGATCCTTCGACAAGCTCAGGACAGGCTCCTTCGACAAGCTCAGGATGAACGGAACCATGGCGGACACCCTGCTGAAGGTCAGCGGCCTGAAGGTCGCGTATGGCGGTATCCAGGCCGTCAAGGGCGTCAGCTTCGAAGTGCGCGAAGGCGAACTCGTGAGCCTGATCGGCGCCAACGGCGCGGGCAAGACCACCACCCTGAAAGCGATCACCGGCATCCAGACCGCGGCTGGCGGCGACATCGAGTACCTCGGCCGGTCGATCAAGGGCCAGGGGCCCTGGGATCTGGTCAAGCAAGGTCTGGTGATGGTGCCGGAAGGGCGGGGCACCTTCACCCGCATGTCGATCACCGAGAACCTGCAGATGGGCGCTTTCGTGCGCACCGACCGCGAGATCGGCGCCGACATCGACAAGGTGTTCGGCATCTTCCCGCGTCTGAAGGAGCGCCGCCATCAGCTTGCCGGCACGATGAGCGGGGGCGAACAGCAGATGCTGGCGATGGGCCGCGCGTTGATGGCGCGGCCGAAGGTGTTGCTCCTCGACGAGCCCTCCATGGGCCTTTCGCCGATCATGGTCGACAAGATCTTCGAGGTCGTCGACGACATCCACAAGCGCGGCACCACCGTGCTGCTGGTCGAGCAGAACGCGAGCCGGGCGCTGCAGCTCGCCTCGCGGGGCTACGTCATGGATTCGGGCGAGATCACGATGAGCGGCGAGGCCCGTGGCCTGCTGGCCGATCCCAAGGTGAGGGCGGCCTACCTCGGAGAGTGACGGCCACGCTGCGCGACCCGGGTTGCCGCGCGCAGAGCCGTGGCGGCCCGCGCCTCTAAACTCGCGGCCCTGATGTCGTTGCCCATGCCGCCACCGAACGCCGATTCCCGCCGCGACGTGCGGGTCGCCGGCGGCGATCTGGCCGACGCGCCGGTCGACCCGTGCGCCCGGTGAAGCGCACCGTGCCGCGGTTTCGGATCGATCGATGAGCTGCATCAGCCGATGGCCTCGCCTGCCGATATCACGATGCCGCTCGGGCTTGCCGCGCGGCCCCACGCGATGATCGAGAGCCCCACCCGTACCCCTGCAGCCCGCCCGCGCGCCGCCGCCGCCGCCGCCAAGCGCAGCACCGCCGGGCGACCGCCGGCGGGAGAGGTTCGCGCGCGTAATGGGGGCGCGCGTCGGTGGCGGCGGGTCTGGCAACTTGTGCTTTTCTACGTGCTGCTGTTGCATCTCGGGGCGATGTCGCTGACCTGGAACCTCGGTTGCCTGTTGGCCTATCCCTTCATGAGCCGCGCGCGCGGCGTGGTGGTCGGCCGGGCGGCGATCTCGTCGGTGTACCGCGGCTTCTGGGCCTGTGCCCAATGGTTCGGCCTGATGCGGATCGATTTCGGCGACCTCGATGACCTGCAGCGCGACGCCGGGCTGATCGTCGCCGCCAACCACCCGACCATGCTCGACGCGCTGCTCGTGATCGCGCGCGTGCCGCGCGGCATCTGCATCATGCGGGCCAACCTGATGCGCAACCCCTTCCTCGGTGCCGGCGCCCGGCTCGCCCGCTATATCCGCAACGAGCCGACCCGCGGGATGGTGCGCGGCTGCATCGAGAACTTGCGGGCCGGGGGCCAGCTGGTGCTGTTCCCGGAAGGTACGCGCACGATCCGGGAACCGGTCAATCCGTTCCGGCCCGGCCTCACGTTGATCGCGCATCGGGCCGGGGTGCCGATCCAGACCGTGTTGATCGAGTCCGACTCGCGCTACCTCACCAAGGGCTGGCCGATCTGGCGTGCGCCGGCGTTTCCGGTCAGGCTTTCCGTGCGCCTCGGCCGCCGCTTCGCGCCCGAGGCCGACCACCACGGTTTGCTGAAGCGTCTCGAGGCGTATTTCAGCGCCGAACTGCGCCGATGAGCGGCTCTGCGCGGCGCTCGGGGAAGGGGGGGCGCCGTCCGGCTCGGCGCAACGCGGCACAACGCCAGGGCACTTACCCCATTGCGCCGGTCGTCAGCACGACGCATCTGGTGCTGATCCCGAGCTACGACACCGGCCCGATGGTGTATGCGACGGTCCGCGCGGCCCGGCGCGCCTGGGCGCCGGTCTGGGTCGTCACCGACGGCAGCCGCGACGGCACGCCGGCGGGGCTGCGCGCCATGGCGGCGGTCGATCCGGCCCTGACCGTGATCGAGCTGCCGGCGAACAGCGGCAAGGGCGCCGCGGTGCTGCATGGCCTCGAAGCGGCGCGCGCGGCCGGCTTCACCCACGCCCTGACGATGGATGCCGACGGCCAGCACCCGGCCGACCTGATCGGCGAATTCATGCGCCGCTCGATCGACCGGCCGGAGACGATGGTGCTCGGCCGGCCGGTGTTCGACGCCTCCGCGCCGCTGCTGCGGGTGCGCGGCCGGCGCCTTTCGAACGGCTGGACGCAGATCGAGACGCTCGGCGCGGGCATCGACGATTCGCTCTACGGCTTTCGCGTCTACCCGATCGCCGCGCTGATCGCGGTGATGCATGGCCATCGCTGGATGCGCCGCTTCGATTTCGACACCGAAGCCGTCGTGCGCCTGGCCTGGCGCGGCGTGAAGCCGGTCAACATCGCCGCGCCAGTCCGCTATCTCTCGGCCGCGGAGGGCGGCGTCTCGCATTTCCGCTACGGCCGCGACAACGTGCTCCTGAGTTGGATGCACGCCCGGCTGATGGCCGAATTCGTGCTGCGGCTGCCGGGCCTGCTGCTGCGGCGCTGGCGCAGCCGGCCGCCGTTTCAACCTTGATCGGACCCGCGAGCGACGGGCTTGAAAGTCGGTCCATCAGGCGCAGCTAGACGGTTCGCAACCAGGAGACGACATGGCCCGCACGACCCGTAGCACGCAGACAAACGACACCGTCGAGGGCCGCTTTTGTCATCTGATCTACAGCCCGCATGGCGGCGTCGAGGGGGTGCTGCTCGATGCCGAAGGCGGCGCGTTGCAGCTCGTGTTCGAGCGCGAGGACGAGGCGGGCCCGGCGGCCTTCGAAGGCGTGGCCGCGGGCCAGGCGATCATCGCGAAGGCCGAGGCGCAGGGGCCGTCGCCGAAGGGGCCGGCGGAGCACCCGGTCTACGCCTTCGTGGCGCTGAAGTCGATCGATGGGCAGCGGCCGAAGAAGCCGTCGACGCGCCCCGTGCCGGCCTACCAGGGCCGTGTCGTGCGCTTGAACCACGCGCGCCATGGAGCCGCCAACGGCGTCGTCCTCGACACTGGCGACTTCATCCACCTGCGGCCTGAGGGCATGGCGCTGCTGAAGCTGAAGATCGGCGACCTGGTGCAGGCCGACGGCGACGCGCACTACCTCGCCTTGGGGCGGGGCTGGGCGGTCGAGGCGGTCAAGGTCAACGGCAAGACAGTGCGCCCGGCTTGACGGCTCGGCGCACGAACCGCGACCCGCGCGGTTCTCACACCATCCCGCCGTTGATCGAGATCACCTGCCCGCTGATGTAGCCGGCGTCGTCCGACGCGAGAAAGGCGACCAGCGCGGCGACCTCGTCGGCACGACCGGCGCGCTTCATCGGCACCATGCGTTCGAGCGTCGCCTTGTCGAACGCCGCCTCGGCCATGCCCGAATCGATGATGCCCGGGGCGACCGCGTTGACCGTGATTCCGCGGCTCGCGAGTTCTAGCGCCAGGGCCTTGGTCGCGCTGTTGAGCGCGCCTTTCGCGGCGGCGTAGTTGACCTGGCCGCGGTTGCCGGTGAGCGCCGCGATCGACGAGATGTTGATGATCCGGCCCCAGCGCGTGCGGATCATCGGCAGGGTCAACGGCTGGGTGACGTTGAAGAAGCCGTCGACCGTGACGGCGAGCACGCTCGACCACTGCTCGGCGCTGAGCGCCGGGAAAGCCGCGTCGGCATGCAGGCCGGCGTTGTTGACGAGCACCTGGATCGCACCGCCGGCGACGAGCGCCGCGCACGCCGCGGCTGCCGCCGCGCGGGCTGTGACATCGAAGGCCACCGGCTCGGCGCTGCCACCGGCGGCGACGATCTCGGCGGCGAGCGCGGCCGCCGCGTCGAGCCGGGTGTTCGCGTGCACGACCACGTGCAGGCCCGCGTGCGCGAGCCGGAGCGCGATCGCCCGGCCGAGCGCGCCGCTCGCGCCGGTGACGAGCGCGCGTCGCCGCTCGCCGAGTCGCGGCGGAGCCGGTCCGGTCATCGGCGTTCCCGATCGACAAGCGGCGTGTTCAAAACGACTGCCGCACGGCCCGCAGCGACGAGGCGGCCGGCATGGCGGACGTTGAACCCGTACAGCATCTGGCGCGCGTCGCCGGCCTGGCGGGTCGCTTCGATCCGCAGTTCGTCGGCGTCGCACTCGGTAGGGCCGGGCCGGGCCGGAAAAGGCAGGTCGTCGAGCCGCAGCACGCCGAAGGTCACGCCCCGGGCGCTCGCGAGGTAACCGGGCGCCGCCTCGGCACCGGCCGCTTCGCCGAGCAAGGCGCCGTGCAAGGCCATGGCCTGTGCGGCGTACTCGATGGCGCTGGTCGCCAGAAGGCCGCTGCGGGTGCGCAGCGGATGCGCCGGGTCGCGGTGATTGTCGGCGCTGCAGACGATGCGGCTCGTGTCCCAGGCGTCGAGACGCGCGAGCAGGCACATTGCCCCGGTGTGCGGAATGCGGGCGGCGATGCCGGCGCGATCGAGGCGGGCCGGCGGGCTCAAGGCGCGGAGCCTCGGTCCGGCCGCATCGCTTCGGGCAAGGTGACCGACCGGAGACCGGCTTCGGCGAGCCGCTGCAGCACCAGCGGCAACGCGTCGAGGACCACGGGCCGGCCGGACGGCGCGGTCGCGGTGTGGCGGTCATGGAGCAGCAGGATGTCGCCGGCGGCGAGGCCGGCGGTCAGCCGCGCGGCGACGCGACGCGGATCGCGGCGTATGGTGTCGAAGCCGCGCCGCGTCCAGGCGACGAGCGCGAGATCGAGCTCGTGCAGCACCGGCGCGAGGAACACGTTGCGCAAACCCGCCGGCGCGCGGAAGTAGCGCGGATGCTGGCCCGATGCGAGGGCCAGCGCGTCTTGCGCCGTTCGCAGCTCGCGCCGCAAGGCGCCGGGGCCGAGCAGCGAGAAATGATGCGCGTGCCGATAGCTGTGGTTCTGCACGCTATGGCCACGCGCGACGATCTCACGGCACACGCCCGAGTGGCGGACGGCCTGGCGCGCGATACAAAAGAACGTGGCGCGCGCGCCGTGGGCGTCGAGCAGGTCGAGCACGCGTGGCGTCACCTCCGGATCGGGGCCGTCGTCGATCGTGATTGCGACCTCGCCGCGCGTCGCCGCGGCAGGCGGCAGCCGTAGCATGTTAGGCCCGAGGCCGCGCGAGCGGGGCCAGAGCCCGGTGGCGACGAGCAGCGCGTGGTCGGCCACGACCGCCCCGGCGGCCCACGGCCAAAGCGTCGGCTCGGACGCGGCGAACGCGATCGCGCCGACATGCCATGCCGCGCTCGCCTTCAGCAACGGCGGCCAGTGCCAGCGGCCGCGCGGGGCAGGGGATTCGGGCGCTGCGATCGATTCCATCGACTTCGGTGCGGCGGCAATTCTCGGATGCGGGTTGCCGGTGTCGCGCGGGATCGTGCGTGTCTCAGGCGTCTGGCCGCGGGGCCTCCGGTGCGGGCACCGGAATGAAAGCGGCCGACAGCAGAAGACACAGCAGGATACCCGGCGCCACCACCTCGCCGACCGCATACAACGCCGGAATGCCGGAGCACGCCAACAAACCGAACGAGACCACGGCGGTCAGGTTGGCCAAAGCCAGCGACGCAAGCGTGTCGTCCCGGTTCGCGATCGACGCGAGCGTGTCCCGGTTCCCGAGCGACGCGGGCGCATCGTCTCCGAGGTCGAGCCGTGCGGTTCCGCCCCGGCCGGCGCCGCTTTCGGCCTCCCGCAGCTGGTCGAAGAACAGCGCGTAGTTGGACCCGATCGCCACGGTCAGCAGCAGGCCGACGAGGTGCAGGATGCCGAGGGCGCTGCCAAGCACGCTGAACGCGCCGAGGACGATGATCACCGCGGCGGCGATCGGCTGGGCGACGCGCCACAAGCGCCGTGCGGAGCGCAGGTGCAGCGCCAGCAAGAGGACGACCGCCGCGGCCCCGAGCAGCGCCTGCCAGCCGGCCTCGCGCAGGTAGCGGGCGTAGAGGCCGGTCAGCTCGGTGCCGATGTCGACGACCTGCACCGTCGGCAGGCCGGCCAGGGCGGCGCGCAGGCCGGCGGCGTCGAGCGGCGGCGCGCCCGGGAGCACGGCGGCCTGCACGTGCAGGAGGGCGCGCCACGGCGCCGTCGCGTCGCCGGGCGTGAGGAGCGCGTCGAGCGCCGGCAGAAGCGGCGTGCCACGCAGTGATTCGCGGGTCAGGAGCGGCTGGGTCCGTGCGGCCTGCACGTCGGCGACGAAGCCGTCGAGCCGGGCTGCGGGAAGCGGGCCGTCGACGGTCGCCTCGGCGAGGCGGGCGGCGAGCGTCGCCGCCTCGGGCAGCGCGGCGCGGCGCGCGGTCTGGGTGGCCGGGCTCGGCAACAGCCGGGCGGGCGACTCGTAGCCGCCGATCGCACCGCGCTCGGCGAGCCGATCGAGCCGCGCGCCCACCGCTTCGGCAGCCGCGAGCGCCCCGGCCTCGGCGGGCGCCGCGACCGCGACCAGCAGTCCGGATTCGCTGGCGCCGAGGTCGGCGCGCAGGTCGGCGTCGAGCTGCAGTTGCGCCGCGCCGATCGGGCTGAGCGACAGCAGGTCGCCGCGCCAGGCTGAGGGCAGGGCGACCAGCGCGATCGCCGCCGCCACGGCGAGCGCCCGGAACGGCCAGCGCAGACGCGGCAGGCGCGCCGTCAGGCCGCCGAGCGCGCGGCCGAGGCGGCGCCGTGCGGCGGTGCCGGGTGCGCCGTCGGGCGAGCTGCGGGTCAGCACCCAGCGGGTCGTCAACGCTGCGGCAGCGAGGCCGGCGATCGAGAAAAGGCCGAGCTGCCGCAGCCCCGGAAAACCGGAGCCGAGCAGCGCCGCGAAGCCGCAGATCGAGGTCCAGAGGCCGAGTCGCACGGTCGGCCAGTTGTCGGCGAGCCAGCGCCGGGCGCCGTCGCCGACGGTTCGCGCCCCGGTCAGATGGGCCGCGACGTCGCCGCGCCGCGCCTGGATCAGGTAGTAGATCGCGTAGTCGACGGCCTCGCCGATCAGCGTGGTGCCGAAGCCGAGCGTGATACCGTGGACTTGGCCGAACACCAGGCTGACGGCGGCGATGCCGGCGATCACGCCCGAGACCACCGGCAGCAGCGCCACCGCGAGTGTGGCGAGCGAGCCGCCAAACGCGAGCAGCAGCAGGCCCACAATCGCGATGCCGCCGGCCGCCGCCAGGCGTTCGACCTCGCCCTTGATCCGGGCCCGCGAATCGACCGCAAAGCTCGGCGATCCGGAAACGATAAGGTGCAACCCGCGTGCCGCGTAGGGCGCAAAGGCGCTGCGGACACGCTCGAGCGCGCGCTGCTGCGAATCCAGATCTGCGCCCTCGGCATGGATCGTCGCGAGCAGCACCGCGCGGGCTGCCCGGCGCGAAACCCACACCCCGCCATCGTTCCGCGGCGCCTGGCTCGGCAGCATGCTTTCGGCCATGCGCACGGTCTCGCCGGTCGGGTCGCGCAGGATCACCGGCTTCACCAGTGCCCCGGCCGGCGTGCCGAGCAGCGCGGTCGTCTCGTCGATGCCGGCGCGCAGCCCTTCAACGCTAAAGCGCGTGGCGTCGACCGCCGGGCTCAGCAGGTAGCGGTTCGCGAACAGGAAGCGGCCGATGGCCTCGAAGCCGGTGTTGTCGCCGTTCTGAACCGCGTCGAACAGGCGCGAGGCGCGCAGCGCCGTGCCGAGTGCCAGAGAGACGGCGCGGCGGTCGGCGGCGCTGCCGCCCTCGATGCCGATCAGCACCAGCCGCGCTGCGATGCCGCTCTTGATCTGGTCGAGCAGTACCGCCTGCTCCGCGCTCGGCGACGACGGCAGGAACGCCGACAGATCGGCGACATACGAGGTGCGGATGGCCACCACCGTACCGATCGCGACCAGCGCCAGCCAAACGACCACCGCGCGCTGGCGCAGCAGCGCGGCGAGGCGGTGAACGCCGCGGTCCGCGCGCGGGGCAGGGGCGCCGGCGGGCGTCAACTGGCCGGGCGCGATGCCGCCACAGGTGGAGCGGCGACCGGCTCGAGCGTCATCACCGAGCGGTCACCGTCGGCCATCGCGACCGTGACCTCGCGCACCAGCGACGCCGCGCCGGCCAGCCGCACCGAGACGACCAACTCGCGCAAGCGCGGCTCGCGCGGTTTCAGATCGAGCAGCCAGCGCTGCGCATTGCCTTCGACCGTGGCGACAAAATGGCGTTCGAGCTGCGCGCGGTTGCCGGTCAGCGTGCCCCGGATCGCCTCCATGATCACAGCGGCCTCGGGCACCGAATCGAGCGGCACGCTGCGGCTGCGCGAGCCGAGGCTCAGCGTCACGGTGTTGCCGACGACCGCGATGCGCTCGCGCCGCGGTTTCAGCGTTTCGCGGATGAAGCTGTCGGGCGCCTCGAAGCTCATCGTCCCCGACGATTCGAGCGTGCGGTCGAGCATCGAGACGGTGCGGCGCTCGACGAAGGTCGCGTTGCCGGCCTTGACCTCGCCGAGCGCGCGCATCAGCTCGGGCAGGTCGAACGCCGCCTGGGCGCGGGCCGGCCGCGTCGCTGCGACGAGTGGCAGAGCAACCACGGCGCCAAGGGCGCCGGCGAGCGCCATGCGACGGCGGCGATCAGGGCGAGGCGGTGGCGGCATCGTCGGACCAGAAATCGTAGAAGTTGAACCAGTTGAGCGGCGCTTCGCGGCACAGCGATTCGAGGAGCGCGACGTAGCGCTCGAGCGCCTGGCGGATGCGCTGCTCGGGGTCGGCGCCCGCCGCGACCGCGTCTTGCCGAAAGTCGGCGATCTCGATGAAGCGCAGTTCATAACGCCGGCCGCCATGGTAGATGCCGGCCATGAACGTCAGCCGCTGGCGCAGCATGGCCGCGAGGCGGAACGGGCCGTCGGCGAAGCGGGCGGGGCGGCCGAGGAAGCTGACGGCCACGCTGCGGGTGCGCTCCGAGCGGCTCGGCAGGGTTCGATCGGCGAGCAGGCCGGCGAAGCCGCCTTCGTCGAGCCAGCGCCGCACCTGCAGCATCGCGCCGGGCCGGCCGAGCGCGATGGTGGTGAGGCGGGCATTCGGCGCGACCGCCGCCAGGGCCGCGTTGATCAGCCGCGCGTTTTCCTCATACATCAGCATGGCGACGGGCATCGCATGGGCGTCGCCGAGTGCGCGCAGCGCCTCGAAGCTGCCGAAATGCGCGCCGGCCACGAGCACCCCTTCGCCGCGCAGCATCGGATCGCGCACCAGCTCGTGGCCGCTCATCGCCATCTCGAAGGCGGCGAACCGGCCGCGCAGGAAGTAGACGCGGTCGAGCACGGTCGCGGCGAAGCGGTGGATGTGGCGGTAGCTGTCGATCCAACCCGCAGGACGGCCGGTGGCGCGGGTCAGGAACTCGCGCGAGGCCAGGCGCGCCTTGCGGTTCGCGATGAGGAAATAGAGCGCGGTGGGGTGCAGCACCAGCCGCGCGAGCGGCCGGCCGGCGGCAAGCGCGATCCAGCGCATCACGCGCAGGGCGACGAGGTTGCCGCGCTCGCGCGCCGAGGCCCAGGTGGCGAGATCGGCTGCTGCCGCGACGGGCGACTCGGCCGGCGTTTTCAGCTGCTTCGCGCTCATGCCGCGGCCTCGAACCGGCCTGCCGCCGCGACGCGATTGCCCTCGCGCACCTCGAAGCCAACACCGCGCGCGCCGAGCTCGAGATCGATCGTCAGCCGCGCTCCGGGCCGCACCGGGGCCAGGAACTTGACCTGCGAAAGCTGCGGTGTCGGGCCGACCACCGCCGCCAGCGCCGGATCGGCGTGCACCGCCTCGAGCGCCTCGGCCAGGAGCAGCACGCCCGGCAGGAGCGGCCGGCCGGGAAAGTGGCCGGCGAAGGCCGGGTGGTCGGCCGGTACCTCGAGCGCGGTCGACGGCATCGCGGGTTCAGCCGTTGTCGGAAGACGCTCTCAGCCGCCGGCCAGGCGCCGCTCGGCCCAGGCCGCAAAGGCGAGCGCCGGCAGCTTGCCCGTGCCCGGCTCGCGCGGCAATTCGGCCACCGCCACCAGCCGTCGCGGCAAAAAGGCCGGATCGAGCCGCTGGCGCAGCGCTTGAACGATGCCTTGCTGCCAGTCGGCGCCGACCGCGCCTTCGGGGACGACGAACGCGACCGGTCGCACCACGCCGGCAGCGTTCGGATCGGGCGGCAGCCAGAACGCGCCGTCGCGCACGCCGCGGATCGAATTCAGGTGGAAATTGAGGTGACCGAGCGAGCTGCGCTTGCCAGCGACGTTGACCAGGTCGTTCGAGCGGCCGAGCAGACGAAACCGCGTCGGCGCGAGCACTTCCAGCACGTCGGCGAGCAGCGTCGGCTGGGGCACGTGGCCGTCGCGGACGATCGCCTCGGCGCCGTCGCCGTTGATCCGCACGTCGTCGTAGGTCCGCCACTCGGGGCCAGCGGTGGTGCGTCGCGTCGCGATCTGGCCGGCTTCGGTGCAACCGTAGATCTCCATCAAAGGGCCGCCGAGCGCCGCTTCGGCGCGGGCGGCGAGCTGCGGGGGCAGCGGCGCCGTCGCCGAGACAGTCAGGTCGACCGGCGGCAGGGCGATGCCGGCGTCGAGCAGCGCCTTGAGGTGGAACGGGGTCGTCACCAGCATCCGCGGCGCCGCCGTCCGGCGCAGGGTGGCGGCGATGTCCTCGGGGTAGAACGGCCGTCCGGCGTCGAACGCAGCGCCGGCGAGCAGCGCGATCAGCACGGTCGACTCGAAGCCGTACATGTGCTGCGGCGGCACGGTCGCGACCAGCGTGACTCCGCCAAGATTCGCCCGGCCCATCTGCTCGGCGAGCCGCCGTGCGCCGGCCTCGGTGTTGCGGACCAGCAAGCCCCAGCGTTTGGGATGCGGCACCGGCGCGCCGGTCGAGCCGGAGGTCAGCACCTGCGCCGTCAGCCGGTCGGCATCGAAGCGGGGCACGGCGGCGGGCCGGGCCGCCGGGTCGAGGTCGAGCGGGCCGGCGTCGGCAATCAGCGGCAGCCCGAGTTCGGCCGAGCGCTCGGCGCCGAGGCCGTAGGCGGCCGGAAACGCCGCTCGCAACCGGGCGACCGTGTCCGGCGTGTGGTTCGGCGGCATCAGGTTGCAGTGGCCGCGCCGCATCGCCGCGCCGAGGCCGACCGCGAAGTCGAAGCGGTCGGCGCTCAAATTCAGCATCGCGCCTTCGTTCGGCAGGCGAAGCGCCAGCGCCTCGACCTCGGCGAGGTAGCGGCGCCGGCTGAGCGGGGCGCCGTCGCGCCAGGCGAGCGGCGCATCCAGATCGGCGCCGGCGATCAGCGGCAGGCCGGCCCGCGCTGGATCGGCGCCGAGCTCCGTCCCGGCCTGGCTTTCCTCGGCGCTCATCGTTCGGCGCCCCATTCGCGGTAGGCACGGATTGCGGCGGCGAACGTCACCCGTTCGAATTCGGGGTGCAGCCGGTAGCGCAGCCCATACTCGCCGACGAACATGAGCGCGATCGTCAGCGGCGACAGCACGTTTGCAAACCAAGCCCAGCGCTCGAACGGCGCGAACGCGAACAGGCCGACCGAAAGCGCCGCGACGGCGACGAAATAGACCACCCACGCGAGCGTGCAGTGCCGGGTGTAGACGGCCATCGCCGGCGTCAAGCGGCGGTGCACGCGACGCGCCAGAGCTGTGATCAACGCGGTGCGGCCCGGCCGCAAGGTCATGGCGAAGCCGGCCGCCAGGCAAAGGTTCACGCCGGCATGCTGCGCCAGATAAAGGGGCTCGGGCTCGACCCGAGCGCCACGCCAAGCCTGCAACACCAGCGCCGCCAGACCGACCAGCGCCACGGCGCCGAGCCCGCGCCGACCGCGACCCCGGCACCCCGCTGCGATCATGAGCAGCATCGGCCCGAGCACGCCGACCGCGTTCCAGGGCGAAGCTGGCGCGCTCGTCATCAGCCACTGGCACACCGCCACATAACCGACGCCGACGAGCGCCGCGGCGCCCGTCCGGAGGCCGCGGGCCGCCTGCATCGTGAGGACGGCGCGAATGACTTCAGCCCGCCCGATGCGCCGCGATGTGATCGGAGAGGCTCGCGAGCGAGGTGAAGATCCGCACGTTGTCGTCGTCGTCGGAGCGGAGTTGAAAGCCGTAACGCTGCGAGACGACGAGCGCCACCTCGAGGATGTCGATCGAATCGAGCCCGAGCCCTTCGCCGTACAGCGGCGCTTGCGGATCGATCGTGCCGGGCGCGACGTCGAGATTCAGCGTCTCGACGAGAAGCGCGGCGACTTCGCTCTGCAGATCGGTTTGAACGGTGGTCATGCTGCTGCTGTTCATCGACGGCGGCCGCGCTGACGTAGAGACCTTCGCCGGCTTGCGGCGCGGCGGTGGAGCGCGGCGCTGGAGTTTACCCGCGGCGTTTCGTTGGCGACCCGTTCACGCCCGACCGCCGCCCCGAAGTGCGCCCCAACAGGTATGCGCGATTGAAGCTGCCGCTAGGCGATCTCTGGCCGGAGCCGGTCCGCTACCGTGCTTCGACGACGCCATTCCCCACGCGTGACAGCTTGAACACCGCCACCGCCTGCACCAGCTGCTGTGCCTGGCCCTTCAGGCTCTCCGCCGCCGCCGCGCTTTGTTCGACCAGCGCCGCGTTTTGCTGCGTGGCCCGATCCATGTGCGTGACCGCCTCGCCGACTTGCAGCACACCCGTGCTCTGCTCGACGCTGGCCGTCGCGATCTCGCCCACGATGTCGGTCACGCGTTGGATCGAGTCGACGATGGCGCCCATGGTCTTCCCGGCTTGATCGACCAGCGCAGTGCCTTGCGCGACCTGGGCGACGCTTCGACCGATCAAGCCCTTGATCTCCTTGGCAGCGTCCGCCGAGCGGCGCGCCAGGGTTCGCACTTCGCTTGCGACGACTGCGAACCCGCGGCCCTGTTCGCCGGCGCGGGCCGCTTCGACGGCAGCGTTCAAGGCCAGGATGTTGGTCTGGAACGCGATGCCGTCGATCACAGAAATGATGTCGCCGATCTTGCGCGAGCTGTCGTTGATCTCCTTCATCGTGGTGACGACCTTGCCGACCACCTCGCCACCCTCGGCAGCGATGGTCGAGGCGCCTTCGGCCAGCTGGCTTGCTTGCTTGGCACTGTCGGCGTTGTTGCGGACCGTCGCGCCCAACTCCTCCATCGTCGCGGCGGTCTGTTGAAGGGCGCTGGCCTGTTGTTCGGTGCGCTGGCTGAGGTCGCTGTTGCCCGAGGCGATCTCCGCCGACCCGGTCGCGATGCTCTCGCTGCTGAGGCGAACTTTTGCGACGATGCCTTCGAGGTTCTGGCTCATGCGCCCGAGCGCCGAGAGCAGCTTCGCGGCTTCGTCGTTGCCGGTGATCGCGACGCGGGACGACAGATCGCCTTCAGCCACCGACGAGGCCAGTTGCACGGCCCGGTCGATGGGCCGGGTGATGCTCTTCGTGACGAACAGACTCGCCCCGACGCCGAAGCCCACTGCCAGCACACACCCGGCAATAAGCAGATTTCGGCGCGCCGCGTACGTCGCCGCGCCGGCTTCCACGATCGCCGCCGACCGTTCCTGCACGACTTCGGCGTATTCGTTCGATGCTTTCTTGAGCGCTGCGATGAGCGGCCGGCCCTCGCTGTTCATCTTGGCGATCGCTTCGGCGTTCTTGTTCTTCACCGCAAGATCGACGATGTCGAGCAACACCGGAACGTAGGCGGCCTCCGTCTTGTCCATGTCGGCCACCAGCGCGCGGCCCTTCGCACTCAGGTCGGACGCCTTGCTCTGCATTTCCTCTAACAGGGCGAGGTTCCGCCGCGCCCGCTCATGGGCTTCGAGGGTGGCCGTCTTTTCGGCTTCCAGACCGGCTGGCTTGGCGACCAGGAGCAGATTACGGACGGCGACCGCGCGCTCCTCGACCGCAAGACGGAACTTCTCGGCCACCGCACCGCGCGCCAGAAGACCGTTGACGTAGCCGGCGAAGTGCTCGTTCGCATCGTGCAGCGAGCTCAGTGCCAACCCTGCTACCGCCACAGCGATCGTGACGAGGACGGCAAACGTGGTCGCCAGTTTGGTGCGTATGTTCATTTCGGAGTTTGGTGACGTTCAACGAGAGCGCCAAGGGCCGCCCGAACAGGCTCGGCATCCTCTTGGACGGCAGGCGAGTCGGTTGGGTTATCGGCGCGCCAGCGGAACGCTTTAGCCGGTCACGTTTCGGCGCTTGGAAAGCGTCGCTCGCTACTCGACCGTCGCCCCGCTCGCCTTCACGACGCGCTCGTACTTCGCCAGTTCGCTGGCGACGAAGGCCGTGAAACGCTCGGGAGTCGACGCGGCGTTCTCGGCCATCAGGCTTGCGAGGCGGCTCTTCAGCTCCGGCGACTGCAGCGCGTCGACGAAGGCATGGTTCAGACGCTCGAGCACGGCGGGCTGCAGTCTGGCCGGGCCAAAGAGGCCGAACCAGGTGCCGATCTCGAAGCCGCCGAGCCCCTGCGCCCGTCCGGCCTCGGCGATCGTCGGCACCTCGGGCATCGCCGTGGAACGCCGGGCGCTGGTCACGGCGAGCGCGCGGAGCTTGCCCGAGCGGATGTTCGCCGCCGCCGAGGCGAGGTTGTCGAAGGTCAGATCGACTTGGCCCGACAGCAGCGCCAGTTGTGCCGCGTTGCCGCCGGCGTACGGGATGTGGACCATGAACACCCGGGCCTGCGACTTGAACATTTCGCCGGCGAGGTGGCCGGCACTGCCGTTGCCGCCCGAACCGTAGTTGAGCCGGCCAGGATGGGTCTTCGCGTAGGCGACCAGATCGGCGACGCTGCGGATATTCAGCCCGTCAGCGCGCGCGGCGTTCATCACCAGCACGTTGGGCACCTGGGCGATGCCGGTGATCGGCGTGAAATCGCGGATCGGGTCGTAGGGAATCTTTGCGTACAGCCAGGGGTTGATCGCGTGCGTCGCGACCGCGCCGATCACCAGCGTCTGGCCGTCGGGCGGCGCTTTGGCGGCGATGTCGGCGCCGATGTTGCCGCCGGCGCCCGGCCGGTTGTCGACGACGACGCTGCCGAGCACCGGCTGCACTTTCTCGGCGAGCGCGCGGGCGACGGTGTCGAGCGGGCCCCCGGGCGGGTAGGGGACGATCAGGCGGATCGGGCGATTTTGGGCGGCGACCTGCCGCCCGGTGCAGAACGCGGCGGTCGCGGCGATCGCAGCCATGACCGCGCGGCGGCCGACGGGTGCCGCAGCGCGCACCGCAACCGCAGCTTCGATCGGACGCTTCATGCGTGCTTGTCCGCTTCGGACGTGAACGCGTCGGCGTAGAACTGGTCGTCGGGCAACCCGCAACGGGCGACGAAATCGCGCTGCGCCGCGGCCACCATGATCGGCGCCCCGCAGGCGTAGACCTGGTGTTGCAGCAGGTTCGGATGGTCGTGCATCACCGCTTCATGGACGAGCCCGGTGCGGCCGCTCCAGCCGTCCTCGGGTTTGGGTTCGGAAAGCACGGGCACGTAGCGCAGGTTCGGCAGCCGCGCTGCGGCAGCCAGCGCCCACTCGTGAAGGTAGAGGTCGACGCGGCTTCGGCAGCCCCAGTAAAGCACCGCCGGCCGCGGGTCGGCCCGGTGCTCCATGTGCTCGACGATCGCCTTGATCGGCGCAAACCCGGTGCCCGAGGCCAGAAGAATCATCGGCTCGGTGCCTTTCTCGCGCAGGAAGAAGCTGCCGAACGGGCCTTCCATGCGCAGGATCTCCTTCTCCTTCATCGCGCCGAACACGTGGTCGGTGAACTTGCCGCCGACCAGATGGCGGATGTGGAGCTCGATGCCCGGCGTATCGATCTGGGTGTGCGGCGCGTTCGCCATCGAATAGCTGCGCCGCGAGCCGTCGCGCAGAATGAACTCGACGTACTGGCCGGCGTGGTACTGCAGCCGGTCGCTCGCCGGCAACTGGAGTTGCAGGATCGCCACGTCGGGCGCGGGCCTGGTGATCGTCGTGACCCGCGTCGGCATCTTGCGGATCGCGAACTCGCCGGCGCCGGGCACGGTGCGCGCCTCGATCGTCACGTCGCTCTGCACCGCGGCGCAGCAGGGAAGGATCCAGCCGGCGGCCTCTTCGTCGGCCGAAAGCGCCTTGGTCTGGTGCACGCCGTGGATGACGCGGCCTTCGAGGATCCGGCTCTTGCAGGAGCCGCAGGCGCCGTCCTTGCAGCCGTAGGGCAGGCCGATGCTCTGGCGGATCGCCGCGCTGAGGATGGGTTCGTCGCGGTCGACCGAGAAGCTGCGTCCGCTCGGCTGGACGGTGACGGTAAAGGGCATGGCGAGACCGGAAGCTCGAGGATCGGGGCATTCTGCCTGCGGGCGGTTCACCGGTTGCGGCCGGGCGGCCAGCGGCAATGGGCGGGTCACCGAGAATGGTCCGAATCGCTGCATCGCTGAATCGCCGACCGTTTCGATGGCCAGTCTTCCGTTTCGTTTCCGGCGTCCGCGGCTTCTCATTGCCGGCTGCGGCGATATCGGCCTGCGGGTGTTGCGCGCCTTGCCGGCGCGTCGGCGGGTCGTCGCGCTGACCTCGTCGCCCGAGCGGCGTGCCGAACTGCGCCGCGCCGGTGCCGTGCCGATCGTCGCCGACCTCGACGATCGCCGCACGCTGACCCGGCTCGCCGGCCTGGCCGACGCGCTGCTCCACCTGGCGCCGCCGCCGTCGACCGGCGTCACCGATCCGCGCAGCGTCAACCTGCTACGCGCCTTGCTGCGCCGCGGCCGGGGCCCGACGCGGATCGTGTACTGCAGCACCAGCGGCGTCTACGGCGATTGCGCTGGGGTCCGGTTCGACGAGACGCGGGGCGTGCGGCCGTCGACCGACCGGGCGCGGCGCCGCGTCGATGCGGAACAACGCCTGCGACGCCACGGCCGGCGCCACGGTGCCCGCGTCACGATCCTCCGCATTCCCGGCATCTACGCCCTCGACCGCGCCGGCGGCGATCCGCGCGCGCGGCTTCGGCGCGCTGCCCCGGTTCTCGAAGCGGCCCACGACATCCACACCAACCACATCCACGCCGACGATCTGGCGCGGGCCTGCATCGCGGCGCTGCACCGCGGGCGGCCGCAGCGGATCGTCCACGCGAGCGACGACAGCGCGCTGAAGATGGGCGATCACTTCGATCTTGTCGCCGATCTGGCCGGCCTGCCGCGGCCGCCGCGCGTCTCGGTCGCCGCGGCCCGTGCGCTGCTCACGCCGATGCAGGCAAGCTTCATGGGTGAATCGCGGCGGCTGGACAACGGGCGGCTGAAGCGCGAACTGCGGCTTCGGCTTCTGCATCCGACCGTGCGCTCCGCCTTCGCCGCCGGCCCGACCGGCGCTTAGTTGAAGGCGCCGCGCGGTTCGTCCGCCGGCCGGTACCGGCTTGAACCCACCGAGGCCGGCGACGCGCCGCTCAGCGCTTTCCGAATGGCGGCTTGCCGCGCCAGTACTGGATCATCAGGAAGCCGCCGAGCATGCCGCCCAGGTGAGCGAAATGCGCGACCCCGCCGAGCGGCCGCCACACGCCGAGAAACAACTCGATCGCCCCGTAGACCGCGACGAACACCTTGGCGCGCATCGGAATCGGCGGTATCAGCAGCATGACCTGCCGGTTCGGAAACATCATCCCGTAGCCCAGCAGGAGTCCGAAGATGCCGCCCGAGGCGCCGATCGTCGGCGCCTGCGCGCCGAGCAGCGCCGAGAGCGCCAATTGGCAGAGGCCCGCCGCGAGCACGCTCGCCATGTAGAACTGGAGAAAGCGTTTGGCGCCCCAGAGCCGTTCGAGCTCGGCGCCGAACATCCACAAGCCCAGCATGTTGAACAGGATGTGCGCGACGTTGTTGATGTCGTGCAGAAAGGCGTAGGTGACGAGCTGCCACGGCATGAAGAACGGGCCGACCGGGTACAGCGCGAACCAGCGGGTGAGCACGCCGCCGAGGATGTAGTCGAGGCAGAAGGCGCCGACATTGATCAGCAACAAAATCTGGGTGACGGGGGCGAGCGGCGGCATTCGCGGTACTTTTCCGGGTCGGCGAGCCGGCAAGTCTACGGGCGCGGACGGCGCGTCGGCTATGGCAAACTAGGCGCCTCGCGCCCGCGGCCTCTGTGGCGGAATAGGTAGACGCGCCGGACTCAAAATCCGGTTCCGCAAGGAGTGTCGGTTCGATTCCGACCGGAGGCACCAATGGGCGCGGGTGGTGAGCGCATCGGCACGAGCATCGCGTGCGTCTCCCGGTTCTGCCCCCGAGACGCGCGCGCCGCCGGCCTGAGACAATCGGCTGCCATGAGCCAAGACGCACCGCGATCGCCCGACGCGCCGCATTACCCCACCATCGAGGACATCATCGGCAACACGCCGCTGGTGCGCCTGATGCGCCTGCCCGGGCCCGAGAACGAAACGCGTGACAACGTGATCCTGGGCAAGCTCGAGGGCAACAACCCGGCGGGCTCGGTGAAAGACCGACCGGCGATCGGCATGATCCGGGGTGCCGAGGCGCGCGGCGAGATCCGTCCTGGCGACACGCTGATCGAGGCGACCTCCGGCAACACCGGCATCGCGCTCGCAATGGCCGCGGCGATCCGCGGCTACCGGATGCTGCTGGTCATGCCGGAGGACCTGAGCATCGAGCGCGCCCAGACGATGAAGGCCTTCGGTGCCGAGTTGCTCCTGACGCCGCGTTCGGGCGGGATGGAATACGCCCGCGACCTTGCCGAGCAGATGGCCCGCGACGGCAAGGGCCACGTGCTCGACCAGTTCGCCAGCGCCGACAACCCGCGCATCCACGCCGAGACGACCGGCCCCGAGATCTGGCGCGACACCGCCGGCCGCGTCACGCATTTCGTGAGCGCGATGGGAACGACCGGCACCATCACCGGCGTCTCGCATCACTTGAAGGCGCAGAACCCGGCGGTGCGGGTGATCGGCGCCCAGCCGAGCGAGGGCTCGCGCATTCCCGGCATTCGCAAATGGCCCGAAGCCTATTTGCCAAAGATCTACGATCCGGTGGCGGTCGACGAGCTGGTCTACGTGAACCAGGCCGATGCCGAGGAAATGGCGCGGCGGATGGCGGCCGAAGAAGGGATCTTCGCCGGCATCTCGGCAGCCGGGGCCTGCTGGGTCGCGCTCGAGATCGCGCGTCGGGTCGAGCACGCGACGATCGTTTTCATCGTCTGCGATCGCGGCGATCGCTACCTTTCGACCGGGGTGTTCCCGGCCTGAGCAAGGCTGATCGTCAGCCCACGGTATGGTCCCCAGCTTCAATTTTTGCCCGAACTGCGCCACGCCGCTGCAGTCGCTGGTCCGCCTCGAAGACGGCGGTGAAAAGGCGCGCTTGCGCTGTCCGGCCTGCGAGTGGACGCACTGGAACAATCCCACGCCGGTGCTGGCGGCGGTGATCGAACTTGCCGACCGCGACGGGCAGGTGCTGCTGGCCCGCAACGCCGCCTGGCCCGAGCGGATGTTCGCGCTGATCACCGGCTTCATGGAGGCCGGTGAGACGCCCGAGGAAGGCATCGCGCGCGAGATCCGGGAGGAAACCCGCCTCGAGGTGGATGCGCTCGACCTGATTGGTGTGTACGACTTCCAGCGGATGAACCAGCTTATCGTCGCCTACCACGCGATCGCGCGCGGCGAGATCGTGCTGTCGGAAGAGCTGGCCGAATACCGGCTTTACCGCCCCGAGGAAATCAAATGCTGGCGCGCCGGCACCGGCCACGCGGTGGCCGATTGGCTGAGCCGCCGCGGCATCGTGCCGCAATGGATCGACCTGCCGCCGCCTCGCACCGACGCTGATGCTTGACCATGTTTCAGGGACAGAGAAGGAGCATCGATGACCGAGGCGCAGCGTGAACTCGATACCCGCGGGCTCAATTGCCCGTTGCCGATCTTGAAAGCCAAGAAGGCGCTCGCCGAGATGCAGAGCGGCGAGGTGCTGAAGGTCGTATCGACCGACCCGGGCTCGACCCGCGACTTTCAGGCGTTTTGCCGCCAGACCGGCAACGAGATCATTGAGCAGGGTGCCAACGGCGCCGAGTTCGTGCACTACCTGCGGCGGCGCTGATGCGGCTGGGCAAAAGGAGCCGCGCTTCGACCGACCGGTCCGCCCCGATCCGACCTGAACCGGTGGGCTCGGGCCGCACCACGCGTCAGATTTCGACGCCGCGCAGGTACTGTCTGAAGCCGGCGCCGAGCGTCGGGTGCTGGAGCGCGAGTTCGACATTGGCTTCCAGAAAGCCTTCCTTGCTGCCGCAGTCGTAGCGCTTGCCGTCGTAACGGTAGGCGAAAACCTTCTCGCGCCGCAGAAGGCCGGCTATGCCGTCGGTCAGCTGGATCTCGCCGCCGACGCCGCGCTGCTGGTTCGCGATCTCGTGAAAAACGCCCGGCGTGAGGACGTAGCGGCCCGCGACGCCGAGCCGCGAGGGTGCTTCTTCGGGCGCCGGCTTCTCGACGATGCGGCTCACGTCCATCAACTGCTCGTTGATCCGCGTGCCGTCGACGATGCCGTAGCGGCGGGTCTGCTCGGCCGGCACTTCCTGCACGGCGAGGATCGAGACCCGCCATTCGTCGTACTGCTCGACCATCTGCTGCAGCACCGGCGGCGTGCCCACCATCAGATCATCGGCCAGCAACACGGCGAACGGTTGGTTGCCGACCAGCCGCTGGCCGCAGAGCACCGCATGGCCGAGCCCGAGCGCCTGCGCCTGGCGCACGTAGATGCAATGCATGTCATCCGGCTTGACCGTGCGAACCACCTCGAGAAGTTCGTGCTTGCCCGCCTGTTCGAGGGCTACCTCGAGCTCGAACGTCATGTCAAAGTGATCTTCGATCGGTCGCTTGTGACGGCCGGTCACGAAGATCATCTCGCGGATACCCGCCGCGTACGCCTCTTCCACGGCGTACTGGATCAGCGGCTTGTCCACGACCGGCAGCATTTCTTTCGGCTGCGCCTTGGTGGCCGGCAGGAACCGGGTTCCAAGTCCTGCCACCGGGAATATCGCTTTGGTCACCAGCATGTGCGTTCAGTCCCCGTGCGTCGGTCGAAGAGTGTCGCTGAATTCTGGCACGCGGCCTCGTGGCGATTGCTACGGCGCGACCCGGTGCCATCGACCTTGCGAGCGCATCCCGCAATTGGGCGCAACGCCATCCGCTCGAGGGGCCGCCCGTCGCGCCCTGTGGCCGTGCTGATCGTCGAGGCGCTCGCGCCCCCGGTTCTGCGCTGGCTCGAATCGCGTCACACGATCCGCTACGTTCCGGAGTACGCCACGGACCCGCGGGCGTTGCGTGCCGCGTTGGGCGATGCGCGGGCGATCGTCGTTCCGCCATCGGTGCCGGTCGATGCCGAGCTGTTGCGCGCTGCACCGAAGCTGCGCGCCATCGGCCGTGTCAGCGCCGGCGCCGAGAACATCGATCTCGATGCGTGTCGCCGCGCGAACGTCGAAGTGGTGCGGCGCCCGGCGGCCAGCGACCCGGCGGAAGCGGAGTTCGTGATCGGCGCGCTCCTCTCGATGCTGCGTCGCCTGCCCGTGATCGATCCGGATGGCCTGCCGGTCGGTCGGGAACTCGGCGCGGCCACGGTCGGTTTGCTCGGCGTCTCGGCCGAGGCCGAACTGTTGACGCGCCGTCTCGCCGGATTCGGCAGCCGCGTCATCGGCTACGACCCGGCGCGGCATGCGAGCGACGGCCTCTACGGGCGCCTCGGCATTCGGCCGGTCAGCCTCCCGGAGCTGTTCGAGCAGTCCGATGCGCTCACGATCCAGCTCGCCGATGTCACCCGCTACGGTGGCTTGATCGGCGACCGGCTTCTGCAGACCGCACGCCAGGACCAGGTGCTGGTGTGCCTGACGCAATCGGCGATCTTCGACGAAGCCGCGCTGGCCCGCGCCCTGACCGCCGGCCCGCTCGGCGGCGCCTGGCTGGACAGCGTCGAGCCCGGTGCCCGCGATTTCGGCCGGCCGCTCCGGGGCATCGATCGGTTGCAGATCACGCCCCGCATCGCGGCGACGACGCGCGAGTCCAGGCTGCGCAGCGGCTGGGCAGTCGCGCGGCGGATCGACGCGCTGCTCCAGGGCGCCTGAACCGCGAGCGCGGTCCGGGCCGTTCGGCCGGCAGTCGCAGCGCCGAGACGCCGGGCGCACGTTGGCCGCTCAGCTCAAGCCGGCGCTTCGAGCCGGCTCAGCTGATCGCGGAGTCGATCGAGCGCCACGCCGAAGTCGGCGATCCGCTGTTTTTCCTGCGCAACGACCGCGGCGGGTGCGCGGGCGACGAAGCCCGCGTTCGCCAGCTTGGCCGAGGCCTTGCCGATCTCGGCTTCGAGCCGGGCGATCTCCTTGGCGAGGCGCGCGGCTTCGGCCGCCGCGTCGACTTCGACGTGCAGCGCCAGCCGCAACGCGCCCACCGGGGCCACCGCCGCCTGCCGCGTTGCTTCGGCGAACTCGTCGTCGACGGCGTAGCGCTTCACGGTCGACACCTTGGCGAGCGCGATCACGAGCGGCTCGGCCTGGCGCATGAAGTCGTCGGCGCCGATCGTGAGCAGGGGCACACGCGCCGAAGGGGCGAGGTTCATCTCGCTGCGCAAGCCGCGCGCGGCGCCGACCACGGCCTTCAGCTGCGCGATCCAGGCGTCGGCGGCGGCGTCGATGCGGTCGAGCTGCGCTTTCGGGTACGCCGCGGTCGCGATCGTCTCGCCCTCGGCCGGCGCCCGGCCGGCGATCGGCGCGACCGATGGCCAAAGCTCGGCGCTGATGAACGGCACCAGAGGATGCAGCAGCCGCAGGATCGTCTCCAAGGTGCGTATCAGCGTGCGGCGCGTCGCGCGCGCCGCCGCTTCGTTGCCGGACTCGCGCGCGGCCGCGAGTTGCGCCTTGGCGATCTCGATGTACCAGTCGCAGTATTCGTCCCAGACGAAGGCGTAGATGGCATTGGCGACGTTGTCGAGCCGGTAATCCGCAAAGCCCTGTTCGACCGCGGCCTCGACGCGTTGCAGTTCGTTCGTGATCCACTTGTCGGCCGGGCCAAAGCGCAGGTAGCCGTGCGCCTTGCCGCCGGGCGCGCAGTCGGCCTTGACGTGTTCCATCAAGCCGCAATCCTGGTTCTCGCAGTTCATCAGCACGAACTTGGTCGCGTTCCAGAGCTTGTTGCAGAAGTTGCGATAGCCCTCGCAGCGCTTGGTGTCGAAGTTGACGTTGCGACCGAGGCTTGCGTACGACGCCATCGTGAAGCGCAGTGCGTCGGCGCCGTACGCCGGCATCCCTTGCGGATACTCCTTCCGCACGCGCGCGGCGACTTTGGGTGCCGTCTCCGGACGGCGCAGGCCGACGGTCGACTTCTGCACCAGCGTCTCGAGGTCGACGCCCTGGATCAAATCGACCGGGTCGATCACGTTTCCCTCCGACTTGCTCATCTTCCGGCCCTCGCTATCGCGCACCATGCCGTGGATGTAGACGGTCGAGAAGGGTACGCGGCCGGTGAAATAGGTCGTCATCATGATCATCCGGGCGACCCAGAAGAAGATGATTTCGTAGCCGGTGACGAGCACCGAGGAGGGCAGGAAGAGTTCAAGTTCCTTCGTCGCCGCGGGCCAGCCGAGCGTGGAGAAAGGCACCATTGCCGAGGAATACCAGGTGTCGAGCACATCCGGGTCGCGGGTCAGCTCGCCGGTGTAGCCGGCGGCGGCGGCGCGCGCTCGGGCATCGGCCTCGTCCTTCGCCACGAACACTTCGCCGCGTTCGCCGTACCACGCCGGGATCTGGTGGCCCCACCACAACTGGCGGGAAATGCACCAGTCCTGGATGTTGTTCATCCACTGGTCATAGGTCGAGACCCAGTTGTCGGGGACGAACCTGACCTGCCCCGAAGCTACCGCGTCGACCGCCTTCTGCGCGATGGTCTGGCCATCAGGGCCGGGCTTGGCGACCGCCATGAACCACTGCTCGGTCAGCATCGGCTCGACGACCGCACCCGTACGGGCGCAGCGCGGCACCGTCAGCTTGTGCTTGCGGGTCTCGACGAGATAGCCCGCGGCGGTGAGATCTTCGACGATCCGCCTGCGGGCTTCGAATCGATCCAGGCCCCGATACTTTTCTGGAATTCGTTCTGAGACGGAGCGACCGACGACCGGCGTTGCGCCAGTCGGTTTGGAGCCGCCTGCATCGCTAGAGATGTGGTGGTTGTCATTCGTCTGGTCGTCGTGCCAGGTCGATTTGATACGGCCGTCCAGCGTGAAGATCGGGATGATCTCCAGCTCCGGATGACGCTGCCGCACGGCGTAATCGTTCGCATCGTGCGCCGGCGTGACCTTGACGACGCCCGTGCCGAATTCGCGGTCGACATAGGCGTCGGCGATCACTGGTATGACCCGATTGGCGAGCGGCAAGCGGACGTTCTTGCCGACGAATGCGGCGTAGCGCTCGTCTTCCGGGTGGACCATCACCGCCGCGTCGCCGAGCATCGTCTCGGGCCGGGTCGTGGCCACAACGAGCTCGCCGGAGCCGTCTTCCAGCGGATAGCGGATCAGCCAGAGGAAGCCGTCTTCTTCGGTATTCTCGACCTCGAGGTCCGACACGGCCGATTTCAGCGTCGGGTCCCAGCTGACCAGCCGTTTGCCGCGATAGATCAGCCCCTCGTCGTAGAGCTGCACAAAGGTGTCGGTCACGACCCGCGCCAGCTTCGGGTCCATCGTGAAGTACTCGTGCGACCAGTCGACGCTGGCGCCGAGGCGGCGCATCTGGTTCGTGATCGTCGCGCCCGACTGCTGCTTCCAGGCCCAGACCTTTTCGACGAAAGCTTCGCGTCCCAACTCGTGTCGCGACACTTTCTGCTGCTCGAGTTGCCGTTCGACGACGATCTGCGTCGCGATGCCGGCGTGGTCGGTACCGGGCACCCAGAGCGTGTTGTCGCCGCGCATCCGGTGGTAGCGGGTCAGCGCGTCCATGATCGTCTGGTTGAACGCGTGCCCCATGTGCAGCGTGCCGGTGACGTTCGGCGGCGGCAGCTGGATGCTGAACGAGGGCTTGGCCGGGTCGAGCGTCGGCGCGTAAATGCCGCTCTGCTCCCAGCGCGTGGCCCACTTGGCTTCGATCGCGGCGGGGTCGAAGGATTTGGCGAGATCGGTCATGGCAGTTCCGGAACGGTTCGGCCGCGTCACAGCAGCTTGGCGCGCTCGAACGGGCCGAGGGCCCGATCGAAGGTGGCGGTATGGCGGCAGCCGGCCGCGGCATTCTTCGCGACGACGAGACAGTCGGCAAAACTGGCGCGCGAGCTTTCGAACCATGCGACCGCCTCGCCGAACACCGACCGGTTCTCGAAGGCAAGACGTGCGTTGTCGAGCAGGCCGTGCAGCATGGTGACCAGTTCTTCCTTTGGCGCGTCGTAGCGCGATCCCAGCGTCCAGACGGTTTCGACCAGCACCACGTCATTGACGAACAGCGATTCGCCCGCTGCCTCGGCACTGGCGGCTTCGTGCCGCGCCCGCCTGACCTGCGATGCATCGTCGTCGAGCAGCAGCCGCAGCAACACGTTGGTGTCGATGCCGATCACTACGCGCGTTTCCTCTGCTTTTTTGCTGCCGGCAAAGCTGCCTCACGAAGGATGCGGTCGTGCTTTTCGGACAGGTACCGTCCGACGGCCTCGTTTTCTTCCTCGATCGAGAACGCCTTTGCGCCGGGCCGTTTCAACAGCCCGAACAGCGAGGAAATCGACTTCTTCATCGGCCGAACGCTCACGCTGCCATCGGGCTGCAGCGAGAAGTCGAGCTTTGCGCCGGGGACCAGCATCAGCGCGTCGCGGATTTCTTTTGGCAGAGTGACCTGTCCTTTGCTGGTAAGCGTGGCAAGCATGACTGGCTCCCGTCGTCAAGATTCCTTGCTATTTTAGTTGAGTAAGGACGACTCGTGCATCACATCAGCAGATGCTCGCCCGCGTTGTCGCCCCCGAGGATCACGTAGTTCACCTTGCGGATGTCGGCCAGCTTGGTCCCGCCGGCGTACGAGATCGAGCTCTGCACGTCCTCGCGCATTTCACGCAGCGTGTCGGCGAGGTGGCCCTTGATCGGCTCCAGGATCCGCTTGCCCTCGACGTGCCTGTACTCGCCCTTGTTCAGGTCGGAGGCCGAGCCGTAGTACTCCTTGAAGAGCCGCCCGTCGACCTCGATCGTCTTGCCCGGCGACTCGATGTGGCCGGCGAAGAGTGAGCCGATCATCACCATCGAAGCGCCGAAGCGCACGCTCTTGGCGATGTCGCCGTGGTCGCGGATGCCGCCGTCGGCGATGATCGGCTTGGTCGCGACGCGCGCGCACCACTTGAGCGCCGAGAGCTGCCAGCCACCCGTGCCGAAGCCGGTCTTCAGCCGCGTGATGCACACCTTGCCCGGACCGACGCCGACCTTGGTCGCATCCGCGCCCCAGTTTTCCAGGTCGATCACCGCCTCGGGCGTAGCGACGTTGCCGGCGATCACGAAGGTGTTCGGCAGGCGCTGCTTGATGTGCGCGATCGTGCGCTGCACGCTGTCGGCATGCCCGTGGGCTATGTCGATCGTGATGTAGTCGGCGCCGACGCCCTCTGCCGCGAGCCGGTCGATCGACGCGAAATCGGCCGCGCGGACGCCCGCGCTGATCGACACGATGAGGCCCAGCTCGCGCATCCGCCGGGCGAACGCCAGGTTGTCGACGTCGAAGCGATGCATCACGTAGAACCAGCCGTTCGCGGCCAGCCATTCGGCGATCGGTTCGTCGATCACCGTCTTCATGTTCGCCGGCACCACCGGCAGGTGAAAGCGGTGCGGGCCGAACTGCGCCGAGGGGTCGCACTCGGAGCGGCTCTCCACGCGGCATTTGCGCGGCAGAAGCAGGACGTTGTCGTAGTCGAAGATGTCCATGGCGAGTCGATGAATTGACGATTTCGGGGTCGCTTCGCCGCCCGGGCGGTTCCCCTCCGGCGGCCTACACTGACCGCCGATTCTTGCCTCCGGAGCCGGCGCGTGCTCGATCCCGCCACCAAACGCATCCTGCCCTGGGTCGTCGCGATCGCATTCTTCATGCAGACGCTCGACGGGACGATCCTCAACACCACGCTGCCGGCGATGGCGCGCGATCTGGGCGAGCCGCCGCTGCGGATGCAGTCGGTCGTGATCGCCTACCTGCTGACGGTGGCGGTGCTGATCCCGGCCTCGGGCTGGATCGCCGACCGCTTCGGCACCCGCAACACCTTCATTGCCGCGCTGGTGGTCTTCAGCGCCGGCTCGCTCCTGTGTGCGCTCGCGCCGTCGCTCGGCTGGCTGGTCGCCGCGCGCGTGGCCCAGGGCATCGGCGGCGCGATGCTGCTGCCGGTCGGCCGGCTGACGATCCTGCGCGCCTATCCACGCGCCGAACTGCTGCGGGTGCTCTCGTTCGTGACCATCCCGGGGCTTCTCGGACCGATGGTCGGGCCGCCGCTCGGCGGCTGGCTGGTCGAAGTCGCCAGCTGGCACTGGGTGTTTCTGATCAATCTGCCGGTGGGATTGATCGGCGTGCTGGCAGCACTGCGCTGGATGCCGAACCTGAGGGGTAGCGCCGCGGTGCGCTTCGACCTCTGGGGCTTTGCGCTGTTCTCGATCGGCCTGGCGGCCGTGACGCTCGGTCTGCAAGGCCTCGGCGAGCATTCGCTCAGTGCGCCCATCTCGATCGTGATGGCGATCGCCGGGCTGGCGTCGATGGCGGCGTACTGGATGCACGCGGCACGGGCCGAGCGGCCGCTTTTCAGCCTGACGCTGTTCCAGATCCCGACCTTCGCCGTCGGCATCCTCGGGAACCTCTTCGCGCGGATCGGCAGTGGTGCCATGCCGTTCCTGACGCCGCTCTTCCTGCAGCTCGCGCTCGGCTATTCGGCGAGCACCTCGGGGCTGATGCAGGTCTCGACCGTGGTCGGCATGATGATGATCAAGTTCGTCGCTGCCCCGCTGATCGACCGTTTCGGCTATCGAAAGGTGCTGGTCGCCAACACGCTTCTGCTCGGCGGTTTCATCGCCGGCTTCGGGCTCGTCGACCAGGCGACGCCGAAGCTCGCGATCGTGGTCTACCTCGGCCTCTTCGGCGTCTGCAATTCGTTGCAGTTCACCGCGATGAACACGCTGACGCTCGGTAGCCTCGACGACGTGCGGGCGAGCGCCGGCAACAGCCTGCTCTCTGTCGTGATGCAGGTTTCGGGAAGTCTCGGTGTCGCCGCGGCCGGTGCCTTGCTTGCCGCCTTCGCGCCGCACCCGCCCGCTGAAGCCGACGTGGTGCATACCTTTCACGCCACCTATCTCTGCGTCGGCCTCCTGTCGATGCTCGCCGCGGCGATCTTCTTTCAGCTCGGGCGGCGCGAGGGGCCGAGCGAGAAGCCGGCGGTGGTGGACGCGTCTTGAGCGTCGGTATGATCAGTTCGTTAAAGGAGTGACGACCATGGGCAAGCCGATCACGCTCTTCTCCCTCGACGATTTTCTGGCTTGGGAGGCGACCCGGCCGGAGCGACACGAATTCCATGACGGTGAGATTTTTGCGATGGTCGGCGGCCGTCGAATCCACAACGAGTTGGTCGGCAACCTGTATTCGGCGCTCAGGCTGCGTCTGCGCGGATCGCCGTGCAAGGCTTATGTCGAGTCGGCGAAGCTCCAGATCGGCACTTCCACCATCGTCTACCCCGACATCTTCGTGACCTGCGACGCGCAAGACCTGCGCACCGAGCAGCTCTTCAGGTCGCCGACGTTGGTCGTCGAAGTCCTTTCGCCGAGTACGCAGCGCTACAACCGCGGCGCGAAGTTCACGCTCTACAGGCAGATCGCCAGCTTGCGCGAATACGTGCTGCTGGATCCCGAGACGCGCGAAGTGCAGGTCTACCGGCGAAACGAGGTCGGGCTCTTCACGGTGCACGACCAGTCGGGGGAGGCCATCGTCCGGCTCGAAAGCCTGGGGCTCGAGGTGTCGGCAGACGAGGTATTCGATGGCCTCGACCCGGCGGTGCCGATCGAGCCGCCACCCGACGACGGCTGACCGTTTCCCCAGGCAACGACCGGGGCGCTGCCCGACAATCCTCTCGATGCGTGCGCATCCCGACTACCCCGTCCGCCGCCGAACCGCCTTCTCGCCGCGGTCAGCGGTCCTGCTTCGTGCCTGCCGCCTCGACCAGCTCGCCGGCCTTTCGGAGCAGGCGCATGCGCGTGGCGTTGTCATCGACGAGTGCCTTGAGCCCGGCCCTCACCCCGCGCTCGAAACAGCCCTCGAGGTCGTCAGGACCGACCCGGCCGCCCTTTTCCTTCGCCGCGAGCACTTCGCGCATCACGCCGCCAAATGCGTACTCGCGGATGCTTTCGAGCCCTTCGAATTGCGGATCGGGCGGCGGCGGGAACGGCCGGCGATGGGCAATCTCGACCAGCTCGCGCGGCAGCCGGCTCAACACCCATTCGGTGGCCGTGCACTTGGATGCGCGGCGGCCGATCGCGTCGATGCCGGCAAAGCCAAGGTAGCGGATCGGTAGCCGCGAATTCAGTTCGAGGAAAGTGGCCGTCCAAAGGATGCCCTGAGTCGCGGCCGCGAACAACGCGTGCTGCTTCGGTTTGGGCGAAAGCCAGAGGCCGACGTTCCAGTAGTAATTCTTGATCTTTTCGAAACCGGCTTGCCCGTTCGTGAAACCGAGCAGGTTGATATTGAACCAGTGGTGCCACGTGGCATCGACGACGACGCGACCGACGTCGGCACCGGCGCGATGGCCGTCGTAGGCGCCCAAGACCCCGAAGGTGGTCGGCATGCTGATCGTGCTGTCGACCGGCGGGGTGGCATGGGCCAGGACCGATGCGCGCGCGATGATCTCGGGGGCGATGCCGCCCGGGAATTCAATCGCATTGAGCGCGCCGGGCACGGTGATGTTGCCCTCATGCATGTGATCCGGCAGCACGTCGATGATCCCGTCGATGCCGCACAGCACCGGATGCGGCCGCCAGTGCCGTACGAAGGTCGACCAGTGAAACGGGTCGTAGTAGTGCGCGGGGCGGATCGGTTGCGGGACGTTGTCCGACTGGTCGTCGAACTGATAGCCGGGCGTCGGCCCCTCCTGCAGGGTGTCGTGACGATGCGGGCCCAACGCGGGCGGCGGCGATCCGGAAGGGCCGGCTTGGCGCCACTGCCGCATCTTGTTGATGCGCGGCAGGTCGCCGCACATCGCGGCGCCGAGCGTGTCGTGGTCGCCCACCGCGAACACGCCGCCACCCTGGTTCATGAATGTCGTGATCGCCTGCACCTGGTTGGCGGGCAACTGGTTCACGTTCTCGAGGTCGACGCCGAACAGCCAAAGCTGGTCGAAGTGCTGCAGCTCCAATCCGGTCGGCGGCGCGGCGAAATCGAAGCCGGCGTGGATCGGCAGATCGGGGTGCTTCATCGCGGCTTGCTGGGCCGGACTCAGCGCTTGTCGATGTGCGGTGGTCAGCTCGAAGTGAACCCACCACCACGGATCGGAGCGCATCGCGTCGAGCATCCGGCCGAGTCCGAACGCGTTGTTGCGGTCGAACGAGCCGCTGCCGTCGATGACGACGAGGATGTTGACCCGTGGGGCTCGAAACCATTCGAGCTGGCGAATGGTGTCGAACTCGGCTCGGGCGATCGACTGCTTCCTGAGCAGCGAAGGCGACGACGGAAGAATCGAATCGAAAGGCAGGTCCATGTGCTTCCCCTGAGCAATGTCGTGGCGCCTGCCGGGTCGCCGAACAGGCGGGCGGAACCAACTGGTGCCGCCGCTCGGAAAGATAGGCGCCGACCGCTGCGCCGTCTTGCGTCTTCTTGAGGAAGCGACGCTGCCCGAGACGGCGTGCGGGCGTGCCGCGAAGGCCGCCCGACGCTGGCCGACAATCGGGTGATGGATGCCCGCCGAAACCCGCCTGCCGCCACGACGCGCGAAGGTCGCCCTGCCGAAGCCCCGAGCCGCCTCCTCGAGAACCTGAACCCCGAGCAGCTCGCGGCGGTCACGCTGCCGGCCCAGCCCGCGCTCATCCTGGCTGGCGCCGGCTCGGGCAAGACGCGGGTGCTGACGACCCGCATCGCCTGGCTGATCCAGACCGGCCAGCTCGCGCCCGGCGGCGTGATGGCCGTGACCTTCACCAACAAGGCGGCCAAGGAGATGCTGACCCGGATCGGCGCGATGCTGCCGATCCCCGTGCGCGGCATATGGGTCGGTACTTTCCACGGGCTTTGCAACCGCTTCTTGCGCGCCCACTGGAAGCTCGCCGAGCTGCCGCAGGGCTTTCAGATTCTCGATTCGGCCGATCAGCTCTCGGCCGTCAAGCGGGTGATCAAGGCCCTGAACCTGGATGAAGAGAAATACGTTCCGAAGCAGGTGACGTGGTTCATCGCCGGCGCCAAGGAGAACGGTTACCGGCCGAAGGATTGCGAGGTCAAGGACGAGCAGACGCGCGTGCAGGTGCAGGTCTATCAGGCCTACGAAGAGCAGTGCCAGCGCGAAGGCGTGGTCGATTTCGCCGAGTTGATGTTGAAGGTCTATGAGCTGATGCGCGACAACGACGCGCTACGCCAGCACTATCAGCAGCGTTTTCGCCACGTGCTGGTCGACGAGTTCCAGGACACGAACCGCCTCCAGTACGCCTGGCTCAAGATGTTCTGCGGCCCCGGCACCGCCGTGTTCGCGGTCGGCGACGACGACCAGAGCATCTACGCCTTCCGCGGCGCGCAGGTCGGCAACATGGCCGCCTTCGAGCGCGAGTTCCAGGTCGAGAACGTGATCAAGCTCGAGCGCAACTACCGCTCCTTCGGCAACATCCTCGACGCTGCCAACGAGCTGATCGGCCGCAATACCAAGCGCCTCGGCAAGAACCTGCGCACCGAGGCCGGCCCGGGCGAGCCGGTAAGAGTGCGCGAGGCGCCGTCCGATTACGCCGAAGCCCAGTGGTTCGTCGAGGAAGCACAGCAATTGCACCGCGAGGGCACGCCGCGCGCCGACATCGCGCTGCTCTATCGGAGCAACGCGCAGAGCCGGGTGATGGAAAGCGCGCTCTTCAACGCCGGCATTCCTTACAAAGTCTATGGCGGCCTGCGCTTTTTCGAGCGCGCCGAGGTGAAACACGCGCTCGGTTACTTGCGGCTGATCGAGAACCCGAACGACGACACGAGCTTTCTGCGCGTCGTCAATTTCCCGGCGCGCGGTATCGGCGCCCGCTCGCTCGAGCAGTTGCAGGATGCGGCGCGGACCAGCGGGCGGAGCCTCCATCAAAGCGTCGGGTCGCTGCCCGGAAAGGCCGGGACGAACCTCAAAGCCTTCGTCGCGCTGGTCGACGCCATGCGCGAGACGACGCGTGGCATGACGCTCCGCGACATCATCGAGCAGATGCTGCACGCCTCCGGCCTGCTCGACTTCTACAAGCTCGACAAGGAAGGCCGCGACCGGCTCGAGAACCTCGAAGAACTCGTCAACGCCGCCGAAGCCTTCGTCACGCAGGAGGGCTTTGGCCGGGATGCGGTCGCGCTGCCGGTCGATGAGCACGGCGCCCGCATCGGCATCGACCCCCGCGGCCGAGCCGAATTCAACCCACCCGGCGCCGAAGCCATCGAAGACGGAATCGCCTCGACCTTCCTTCCTGCGCTCTCGGAGGGCGGGGCGGCGGGTGGGAGCAGCCCTGTCACCGGCCCGCCGGTGGCGGATTCGGCCCCGGGGCCCGATCCGACCACGGGCGAGATCATGTCGCCGCTCGCCGCCTTCCTCACCCATGCCTCGCTCGAGGCCGGCGACAACCAGGCGCAAGCCGGGCAGGACGCGGTCCAGCTGATGACGATCCACGCTGCCAAGGGCCTGGAATTCGACTGCGTCTTCATCACCGGCCTCGAGGAAGGCCTATTCCCGCACGAGAACTCGGCGTCCGACCCCGACGGGCTCGAGGAGGAGC
>CAXSGM010000004.1:0-109224 GCA_964236915.1 uncultured Rhizobacter sp. | reverse complement strand
AGTTGGAGTTGAGTGAGTTGAGTTGAGTTGAGTTGAGTTGAGTTGAGTTGAGTTGGGTCGGGTCGGGTCGGGTCGGGTCGGGTCGGGTCGGGTCGGTCGGGTGGTGGATGTACCCGTTCGCCCTGAGCTTGTCGAAGGGCCGCTGCAAACGGGCGTCCGTTCGCCCCGAGCTTGTCGAAGGGCTTGCATCGCGGGTTCCTCACCGACTCTCAGCCCAGCAGCGCCTCCGCGAACTCCCTCGCATCGAAGGTCTCGAGGTCTTCTAGCTTCTCGCCGACGCCGACGAAGTACACCGGCAGCGGCCCGCCCGCCCGCTCGCGCGACCAGAGCGCGATCGCCGCCAGCACGCCGCCCTTGGCTGTGCCGTCGAGCTTGGTGATCACGAGCCCCGTCAGATCGAGCGCGGCGTCGAAGATCTGCGCCTGCGTCAGCGCGTTCTGCCCGGTGTTGCCGTCGACGACCAGCAGCACCTCGTGCGGCGCGCCGGCCTGCGCCTTGCCGATCACGCGGCGGATCTTCTTCAGCTCGTCCATCAGGTGCGTCTGCGTCGTGAGCCGCCCGGCGGTGTCGGCGATCACGACGTCACAGCCGCGCGCCTTGCCGGCGACGACCGCATCGAAGGTCACGGCCGCAGGATCGCCGCCCTCCTGGCCGACGATCTCGACGCGGTTGCGGTCTGCCCACACGGCGAGCTGCTCGCGCGCCGCCGCGCGGAAGGTGTCGGCCGCCGCCAGCAGCACCTTCTGGTTCGAGGCGGCCAGATGGCGGGTCAGCTTGCCGATGCTGGTCGTCTTGCCGGCGCCGTTGACGCCGACCACCATGATGACCGTCGGTACGTGCTCGCCGATCACGAGGCCTTTCTCGAGCGGCGCGAGCAGTTCCATGACCGCGTCGGCGAGCAGCGCCTTGACCGCGGCCGGATCGTTCGCCCGTGCCTGCTTCACTCGCCGCCGCAAATCCTCGAGCAGGAACTGCGTCGCCTTGACGCCGGCATCGGCCATCAGCAGCGCCGATTCGAGTTCCTCGTACAGCGCTTCGTCGATCGTCGCGCCGGTGAAGACCTGGGCGAGCGTCGAGCCGGTCTTCTTCAGACCGCCGCGCAGGCGGTCGAGCCAGCTGCCGCGCGACGGCGTTGGCTCGACCTCGGGTTCGGCCTCGGCCACCGGCTCGGCGGCGGACGGACTCGGCGACTCGGGAATGGCGTCGGGCAGCGCTTCGGGCTCGCGCCGCAGCGCTTGCAAGCTATCACCGGCCGCTTCGGGTGGCGGCGCCGCGTCCGCCGCCGGATCGGCCGGAGCCGGCTCGCCACTCCGACCGCGCAGCCGATCGAGCCAGCTTCGCTTTTCGCCCGCCGCGAGCGCCTCATCGGGTGCGTCGACCGCTGCCGAGTCCATCGGGACTGGCGCTGGCGCCGGTGCGGGTTCGGGCTGCGGGGCGGGCTCCCGCAGTCGTTCGAACCAACTCCGCTTCTCGGGCAGTGCAGGTGCCGGCGCTTCCTCCGTCAGCGGTATCGGTATCGGCGCCGTCGGCGCCGCATCGGCCGCAGGCTCGCGCAGCCGCTCCAGCCAGCTGCGCTTTTCGGTCGCCAGCTGCTCGCGATCGTCGACAGGCGGGTCGGCAGCGGGCGCCGGCGCCGCCCCCTCCGGGACCGCGGATGGAGCCGCCGCCGGGGCTTTCTTCTTAAAAAAACTGAACATCGGAGGCCGCGAAACGCGCCTGAACGCAAAAGGACACGGCCGGTGCCGACGGGCGCCACGCATGGCGCCATGAAACCGGTGCTGGCTATAATTTGCGGCTCGGCGCTTTAGCTCAGTCGGTTAGAGCAACGGAATCATAATCCGCAGGTCCGGGGTTCGAGTCCCTGAAGCGCCACCACCTCGTTCGGCCGTGCGTTAACCGGCCTCGCCGTGGCGGCTCAGGGCTCTTCAGGCCGCAGCCGACGTGCCATCGCCGCGCTTACTGCGCGTCGCAGTTCGTCGAGGTCGAGCGGCTTGCCGACGTACGCGTCGAAGCCCGACTCGATCGCCTTCTGGCGGTCGGCGCCCCGCGATCTCCCCGACACCGCCACCATCGGCAGGTCGCGTGTCTCGTCGGCGCCGCGGAGTTGTGCCGCGAGCCAATGTCCGTCGTGCTCCGGCATCGCGACATCGGACACCACGACGTCGAACGGCTCGGTTCTAGCCAGCTCGAGCGCGCGCGTGGCGCCTTCCGAGGACACCACCCTCGCGCCTTCGCCCCGTAGCAGGTCGCCGAACGCCGTCAATAGCTCCGGCTCGTCGTCGACCACCAGGATGCGCAAGCCGCCGAAGCCACCGTTCGCGGCTGCGCCCGTCGCGTTCGCCGACGGCTCCCCGGCGACCGGCAACCAGACGCTGAACGAAGCTCCCTTTTCGAGGCCCTCCGAGCGCGCCTCGACGCGCCCACCATGGAGCTCCGCCAACTGCTTCACCAGTGCGAGGCCGATGCCCAGCCCTGGTTTCTTCCGGCTCGCCCCCGTGTCGAGCTGCCTGAACATGTCGAAGATATTCGTCAGGTTGCCGGGGTCGATCCCGATGCCAGAGTCGGACACCGTCAGCTTCGCCATCTCGCCGTCGAGTGCAAGGCGCAACTCGACCGCGCCGCCGGGTGGCGTGAACTTGACCGCGTTGGTCAGCAGGTTCCAGACGATCTGCTCGACCCGCACCGCGTCGCCGACGACGGGCAAGGACGCGGGGATCTCCCTGGTCAGGCTCTGCTGCTTGGCAGCGACATCCGCGTCGATCGCATCGACGATGTTCCGTACCAGCGCCGCCAGGTCGAGCGGCGCGAGCCCGAGCGCGACCTTGCCCATGTTCACCTGGGAAAGATCGAGCAGGTCGTTGATGATCTGGACCTGGCTCGACACGGCCGAGCCGATCGCTCCCGTGGCGCGTGCTGCGCGCGGCTCGGCGGCGAACGCCGGAAGCCGCGCCAGCAGATGCGCGTTCATCTGGATCACCGCCAGGGGGTTCTTCAGCTCGTGCGAAACGACCGCCAGGAACTCATCCTTCATGGCGTTGGCCTGGCGCATGGTTTCGCTGGTCGCCCGCTCCTCGGACAAGGCCGCTTCCTGGCGCTTGTTGCGCAGCTGGGCGTCGGTCAGGTCCCGGGCGATTTTCGCGAAGCCGACGATTCCGCCATCCGTCAACGGCGAAGTGATGCCGCTGCAGTAGATCCGCTGGCCGTCCTTGTGCACATGCCAACGGTCGTCTTCGGCGCGGCCGAACTCGGTCGCCCTTGACAACTCCTGGGCGGGGACGCCGGCGAGGCGGTCTTCTTCGGTGAAAAGCAGGTCGAACCGCACACCGACCGCCTCGTCGCCCGAGTGGCCGAAAACGCGCTCGGCGCCCGGGCTCCACGTGGCGATGACGCCGTCCTGGTCGGTGGTGATGATGGCGTAATCACGCATGCTCTCGGCCACGAGCCGCATGCGCTGCTCGCTCAATCGCAAACGCTCCTCCATCGCCCGGCGCGACGACACGTCGAAAAACGCGAAGACGACCCCGTCGATACGGTCCTCCCCCGTGCGATAGGGCAAGACGCGAGCGAGAAACCAGCGCCCGTCGGCACTCCGCACCTCGCGCTCGATCCGGCGCAGGTCGCGCAGGACCTGGGCGGCGTCATCGGCGAGCTGCGGGTAATCGAGCCGGTGGGTGATGTCGAGCAGGGGGCGCCCGGCGTCGGACGCCAGGAGGTTGAACAGGGTCGCGGCCTGCGGCGTGAACCGCTTGATCCGCATCTCGCGGTCGACGAAGACCGAACCGATCTCCGCGGTGACCATGAGGTTCTGCAGGTCGTCGTTGACCTTGCCGGTTTCTTCGATCTTCAACTGCAGTTCGCCGTTGACGGTCATGAGTTCTTCGTTGACCGCTTGCAGTTCCTCCTTGCTCGTTTCGAGCTCCTCGGTGGTCGAGCGCAGCTCCTCGTTGATCGTCTGCAGTTCCTCGTTGGACGCGCGGAGCTCTTCGGTCGAGGCCGCCGATTCGCCGGCCAGGCTGCGCAACTGGTCCTGCGTTCGAAGCAGCTCCGCCTCGAGCGAGAAGAGAACCGGATCCTTGTCGGGAACGGTCGCCTCGTCCATCGTCTCTTCGGAATCGTCGAAGACCACCAGGAGCAGCCCCGGCGGGCTCTCGCTCAGAGCCGGGCGCACGCTCATCGTCACGACCCTGGGCCGGCCGTTCACTTGCAGCTTCACGCGCCGCGCCTGGACGCTGCGGCCGGTCTCGGCCGCCCGGACGAGCGCTGCCCGCAGCTCCATGCGCAACTCGGGGCGCGCCAGCGCGAGAAGCTTGTTCGACGGCGCGCCGCCCGGCATGCGCAGCAGGTGGGCGACGCGCTCGTCGACATGCAGCGCCGTGTCGTCGGCATCCACCAGCACGGTCGGCGGTGCGTGGCCGAGCAGCACGCGCAGGTGCAAGGCTTCGAGCGGGGGTCGGGCGGCCGGACGCGAAGCGGGCTCGGCCATCGACGCCAAGGAAAGCGAGGCCATGAGGCTCGGCACGTTCGGCAAGACGCGCGGGCGCTTGACCGTGTCGCTGGCCCTATAGATGCGGTGCCGCTTGTCCTCGGCGATGAACAAGCCGTCCCCCGGGTCGACGGTCTCGGAGCTGCCGAGGAAAAGCAATCCGCGCGGCTTCAGGGCGAAATGAAAGCTGCGCAAAAGCTGCGCCTGCGCCGAGCGGTCGAGATAGATCAGCAGATTGCGGCAGCAGATCAGGTCCATGCGCGTGAACGGCGGGTCGCTCAACGCGTTGTGCACGGAGAACACCACGGCGTCGCGCACGCCTTTGGAGATCTGGAAATCGACGCCGTCGGCGACGAAACGCTCGCGCAGCCTCTCGGGGGAAACATCGGTGGCGATCGACGCGTGGTACTGCCCGGTGCGGGCCGCCGCAACAGCACGCTGGTCGATGTCGGAGGCGAAGACCTGCAGGGGCGTGCCGGAAGGCTCCAGCAACTCGCGCAGCAGGATGGCGACCGAATACGCCTCCTCGCCGGTCGCGCATCCGGCGATCCATGCCCTGAACGGCACGGTCGCCGGGCGCTCGGCGATGGCCGACTTGAGCATGGCCTCCAGCGCGTTGAAAGCCTCGGGGTCGCGAAAGAAGTTGGTGACGCTGATGAGCATGTCCTGCAGCAGCGCGCGGGTCTCGAGCGGGTCGGTCTCGAGCAGCCGGCGGTAGCTCGGGAGGTCCGGCATCGCGGCCACCTGCATGCGCCGCTCGAGGCGCCGCAGCACCGTTGCGCGTTTGTAGTGCGCGAAGTCGTGACCGGTGCGCTCGCGCAGCAGCGCCTTGATCGAGAGCAACGCCTCCTCGGCCAGGAGCTTGGCGTCGCTCGAGACGTGCTCGACCTTCATGTCCGGCGGCGGCGAGGGCAGCTCTATGTGCCGCGCGTTTTCCCAAAGCTCGACGAGCTTGGCCGGCATCTCCGAGATCGGCATGACGAAGTCGACCAACCCGGTGCGGACCGCCGCCCGGGGCATGCCGTCGAATTCCGCATCCACTGGGCTCTGGACGAGCGTCACGCCGCCGAGTTCCTTGAGCCGCTTCAATCCCTCCGAGCCGTCGGCGCCGGTGCCCGAGAGAACGATGCCGACGGCGCGCTCGCGGTGCGCCTGGGCGAGACTGCGAAAGAACAGGTCGATGGAGCGCCGGCGGCCCTCGACGGTGGTGAGGTCGGTGACGCGCAGGTGACCATCGGTCATCGCCAGCTTCTTCGACGGCGAGATGACGTAGACGTGGTTGGCCTCGATCGGCGTCGACTCCGTGGCCGCCATCGTCGGCAGGCCAGCGGCCCGTTCGATGATCGCCGGCAGCGAACTGTCGTGGTCCGGCGACAGGTGCATGACGACCACGAAGGCCATGCCCGATTCGCGCGGCATGCCGCCGAAGAGTTTCTGCAACGCGCCTATTCCGCCAGCTGACGCGCCGATGCCCACCACGGGAAAATCGAGGTGGCTCCGGGCCACGTCGAGCTCCTCCGGGTCGACCCTATCGTCGGAATCGCGCATTCGGACTCTTTCGCGCAAACAGGCGCAGCAATTTTCCGACCGTGCCGGCAGCGGGTCGTAGGACGCGGCCGTAAATCATGGCGGTCATACCCGATCGTGATGCCCGGCGCGGTGCGCGATTCGCCGCCACGACGTCGGTGCGGTCTCGGTTCACAAACGGCTTGACCCGGCGCGGCACAGGTCGATATCCCAGTCCATCGACGCCGGTTTCCGGCACACCACGACTCGCGCGCATCCGCCAGATTCCCACCCGATCGATCCGACGGCGATTTCAATCTTCCCATGTGCCGTTCGCTATTGCGTGTTCGGGCCAGCTGCCGGTGGGGCCTTCCCGCCGCCGCCGCCGCCGCCGCCGCCGCCGCCGCGCGGCGCGCCGACGACCGGCGAGCAGTCGTGTCGATAAACCAGGCCGCCGCCACGCCGTGAGCGCCCGTCCCGCCCTCGCCCTCGCCGGCGGCACGCGCCTCGGTCGTTTCGAGCTGCGGCGGGAACTCGGGCGGGGGGCGCAGGCGACGGTGTGGCTCGCGTTCGATCCGCGCCTCGAGCGTGAGGTGGCTTTGAAGCTGGCGCCGGAGGAAAGCGCTGTCGACCCGTTCGCCGTGGGCCAGTGGCTGGCGGAGGCGCGCAGCGTCAGCCGGCTGACGCATCCGAACATCGTGCCGGTGTTCGAGGCCGACGTGTACGGCGGCCGGCCGGGGCTGGTGTTCGAGTACGTGCCCGGGCCGACGCTCGCGCAGCACCTGCGCGCCCACGGGCCGATGGCGGCGCAGCGCGCGGTGTCGATGGCGATCGGCGTGCTCGACGCGCTCGCCGTCGCGCACGGGGCGGGCATCGTCCATCGCGACCTGAAGCCGTCGAACATCCTCTTCGATGCGGCCGGCCGGGCCCGGGTGATGGATTTCGGCATCGCCGCGCGGCTGAATGACCCGGGCAGCCGGGACCAGGTGGTCGGCACGCCGGGCTACATGTCGCCCGAGGCGGTCGACGGCGGGTTGCCGACGGCAGCGATGGACGTGTTCGCGGTCGGCCTGGTGCTCGTCGAATGGCTGAGCGGCGAGCGTGTCGTCGGCGACCGCGATCCGTACCGGGCGATGGCGCGCGTCGTGCATGAAGATCTCGACCTGCCGGCGACTCTGCCGGCGGCGGTCGACGACGCGCTCCGCAGCATCCTGCGTCGCGCGATCGAGCGCGATCCGGCGTGCCGCTGGGCCGATGCCGCGGCGTTTCGCGACGCCCTGCGCCTCTGGCTCGCGCCGCCGGCGGCCGACGAACCGCGCGACCCCGCCGGCGGCGCCAGCACGCTCGATTTCCTGCTGCGGCGGATGCGCCACAAGAGCGATTTCCCGGCGCTTTCGGACGCACTCGTCCGCATCCAGTTCGCCGCGAATTCGGAAAGCCAGAGCGTGCAGGGGCTCGCCGACGAGATCCTCAAAGACGTCGCCCTGACGCAGAAGCTGCTGCGGCTCGCGAACTGCGCGCAGTTCGCGAGCGCCGAGGGTGGCGTCGGCACCGTCTCGCGGGCGATCGCGCTGGTTGGCTTCGCCGGCATCCGCAATTTGGCGATGAACCTCGTGCTGCTCGAGCACATGCGCGACAAGGCGCACGCCGGGCTGCTGCGCGAACAGTTCCTGCGTTCGCTGTTCGCCGGCACGCTGGCGGCGGACTTGATCGCGACCGGCCGCGAAGCCGAGGAGGCCTTCATCGGCGGCATGTTCCTGAACCTCGGCCGGATGCTGGCGGAGTTCTATTTTCCGGACGAAGCCGAGCTGGTGCGCGGGCTCGTCGCCGGCCACGACCAGGCGCCGCCGCTCGGCGAAGCTGCGGCCTCGGTATCCGTGCTGGGCCTGAGCTACGAAGATCTCGGCCTCGGCATCGCGCAGAGCTGGGGCCTGCCGGATTCACTCCAGTCCTGCATGCGAACGCCGCGTAGCGAGCCGCCGCAGGGTCCGGCCACCGCCGCCGAGCGGCTGCGATGGGCGAGCTTCGCGGCGAACGAGATCGGCGATGCCCTTTTGCAGCTAGAACCTGCGCAGGCCCGTGCCGGCATCGCCGAGATCGCGCGCCGCTTCGCGCGGGTCCTCGGCCTCGGCACGACGGCGATCGAGGAGGCCGTGACCAGCGCGCGCGACCGCCTGGCGGGAATGGCCGAAGCGATGAACCTGCGGCTCGAGGACGGCTCGTCGGCGCGGCGCCTCTTTCTTCCCGTGCCGGGTGCGGCGGGCAACAGAACAGCGGCCACGAACGCCGATCGCGTCGCTCGACCGCCGCCGTCGAATGCCGTCCCGGCGAGCAGCGACAGGCCGGAGGCGCGCCCGGCCGCGTTGGCGAGCGCGATGCTGGCCGAAGGCGTCCAGCGGATCACCGACGCCTGCGTCACCGACATCCGCCTCGACACGCTGATGCGGATGGTGCTCGAGACGATGCAGCGGGCGCTGGCCTTCCGCCGCGTCGTGTTCTGCCTTCGCGATCCAAAGACCGACACGCTGACCGGCCGCTTCGGCGTGGGCGACGAGCCCAGCGCCGTGCTCGAACCGATCGTGCGCGCCTTCGCCGTGCCGCTCAAAGCGGCGCCCGATCTCTTCAGCGCGGTTTGCCTGAAGGGTGTCGATACGCTGATCGCCGATGCCACCGTCGCGAGCGTCGCGCCGCGCTTGCCGGCGTGGTTCGGCGACGTGCGTGTCGGCGCGCCGACCTTCCTGCTGCTGCCGATGCAGATCCATGGCGCGACGATCGGCCTGATTTACGCCGACAAGGCGACGCGCGGCGCGATCGACCTTCCGGAACGCGAACTCGGCCTGCTGCGCACGCTGCGCAACCAGGCGGTGATGGCGCTGCGGCAGCAGCAAGCGGCGCCGCCGCGCTGAGCCGCACGACGCACGCCGCCGCGCCGCTTACAGCTTCGTGCGGACGAACACGCGCTCGGGCAGCCCGCGGATGATGCGCATGATCGGGCGCCAGAACCAGGGCGTGTAGACGACGCCGAAGCCGCCGTCGAGCGCCGCTTCGATGTCGACGGCGACGCGGTCGGCGCTGGCCCAGAGCGGCCCTTTCGGGAAAGCCGCGGTCATCGGCGTGTCGACGAAGCCCGGGACGATCGTGACCACGCGGACACCGTGCGCGTGCAGCCGGTGCCGCAGGCCCGCGGCGAACACGCTCACCGCCGCCTTGGCCGCGCCATAGACGTAGTTCGAGGCACGCCCCCGCTCGCCCGCCGGCGACGAAATCACCGCCAGGCAGCCGCTGCGCTGCGCTTCGAAGCGCAGCGCCAACAGCGTCAGCAACGCCAGGACCGAGCGCGCGTTGGTGTCGAAGCCGGCCAGCATCTCGGCGACCGATCGCTCGGCGGTGGCCTGCTCGGGCAGCGTGCCGTAAGCGACGAGCGCGCCGTCGACACCTCCGAAGGCCGCGAACGCGGCATCGATCATCGCCGGCTGCGCCTGGATGTCGGCAACGTCGAGGACCACGGTTCGGACGTCGGCGGCGCCGCGGGTCCGGAGGTCGGCGGCATTGGCCTCGAGCGCTGCAGCGCGCCGTCCGATTAGGAGGAGGCGTGCGCCGCGCGCGGCATAGCGGCGTGCCACCGCATGCGCGATCGCCGAGGTCGCGCCGACGACGAGGATCCGGTTCATCGGCGGGGTCGAGCGTCGGGTTGCGGCCATTCAGTCACCCAGGAGTCGACGCGAGAGGGCCGACGAGATGCCCGGATCGCGAAACGCGGCGTAGCGGGACCAGGCCGGGTAACCGGCGCGGAACGAGGTGGCTGTCATGGAGGCGTCCTTCGCCGGATAGATCCGCCCGCCCGCGGCGAGCGTGATCGCCTCCAGGCGCGCCAGGAGCCGCCGGGTCGGCTCGCCGAGGTTGGGAAAATCGAGCGCGAGCGTCGTGCCCGGCATCGGAAAACTGAGTGGCAGCGCCCGCGGTCGTTCGCCGAAGGTCTTCAGCACGGCGAGGAACGAGCCCGCCCGGCTGGCGCCGATCGCCTGCAGCAGCTCCGCGGTCGCGTCGCGCTGCACCGGCACTGGCACGACGCACTGGAATTGGTAGAAGCCGCCGGGCCCGTAGAGCCGGTTCCAGCCTTCCACGCCGTCGAGCGGGTAGAAGAAGCTCTGGTAGTGGGCCACCCGGTGGCGCGTGGCGCGGCGATGGCGCTCGAAGTAGAGCGCGTTGAACATCGAAAGCGTCCGCCGGTTGACCAGCGAGAACGGCGGCGCAAGGGCCAAGCTCCGGCGTCGGGCGACCGGCTCGGGCCGCGTCGCGGCGACATGCCGCCCGGTGAAGAACACGCCCCGCGTGCGGCCATCGCGGCGCGCGCCACAATCGATCCAGGAGACGGTGTACTCCGGGCCGCCGACAGCCTCGGCCGACAGCGTGAAGAAGCCGTCGAGGTCGTCGAAGGTGCGGGTCTCGACTCCGAGCCACGGGCCTGGAACCGGACGCAGGCGCAGCCGCACCGTTCCGATCAGGCCGGAGAGCCCGAGCCCGCCCACGGTCGCGGCGAACCAGTCGGGCTCGAGGTCGGGTGCGCATTCGATGCGCGAGCCGTCGGTGCGATGCAGGGTCAGGCGTTCGACGTGCTCGCCGAAACAGCCTTGCGAATGGTGGTTCTTGCCGTGCACGTCGTTCGCGATAGCCCCGCCGACGGTGACGAACTGCGTCCCCGGCGTGACGGGCACGAACCAGCCCTGCGGCAAGCTCAGCGCCGTGATTTCCTGCAAGGTGGTGCCGGCTTCGCATTCGAGCGTTCCGGTTGCGGCATCGAAACCGACGAAGCGGTCGAGACCGCGGGTCGACCAGAGCAGGCCGCCGGGATTGAGGCACGCATCGCCGTAGCTGCGCCCGTTGCCGTAAGCGAGCGCCGGGCGGCGGCCGGCGGCGAGGGTGTCGCGCAGCCGGCTCCGGTCAGCGAGCGCCACGACCTCGTGCGGCGCCTGCGACAGGCGCCCCCACGACGCGACCGGACGGGTCACCACGGCACGGCCGCCGCGACCATCACGGCCGCGAACGCAGCGATGATCAGGAGGCTCAGCCCGTCGCTGACCGCGAAGACGACCGGGTCGTCGTGCATTTCGCCGCGGTGCGCCTTGACCCACATCCGGTTGATCCAGTAGAGCAGGATCGGCACGGTGAGCCAGACGAAATTCTCGTGCGGGTACAGCCGGCTGATCGACTCGCCGTTGATGTAGAGCGCCATCACGACGACCGCGCAGAAGCCGGAGACGATGCCGATCGTCTGGATCAGCGGCAGGTCGGAGGTCCGGTAATCACGGCCACCGGCCTGGCTGCGTCCCTGGCGCAGCACCAGATCGAGCTCCGAATAACGTTTGACGAATGCCAGGCTGAGGAAGATGAACAGCGAGAGCGCCAGCAGCCAGAAGCCCGGCCAGATGCCTTCGGCGGCGCCTCCAGCAAGAACCCGCACCGTGTACAGCGCCGCGAGGGTGAGCGCATCGACGAGCACCTTGCGCTTGAGCACGAAGGTGTAGAGAAGCGTCAGCACGAGGTAGGCGAGCAGCCACGCCACGAAGGCCGCACCGGCCATCGAGCCGACCGCGAGGCCGGCGACGAGGCAGCCAACGGCAGCCGCGAGGCCATGCACCGGCGAGAGCCGGCCGGCGGCGAAGGGGCGGTTTTTCTTGCGCGGGTGGGCGCGGTCGTGCTCCAGGTCGATCAGGTCGTTCAAGACGTAGACGGACGAAGCGCTGAGACCGAAGGCGAAGAAGGCGATGAAGCCGTCGACGAGCAGCGGCCATTCGCCGATCCGGTGCGAGGCGAGCAGCGGCAGGAAAACCAGCAGGTTCTTCAACCACTGGTGCAGACGCAGCGCCCCGAGCCAGCCTTGGATCGAGGCGCCCGGGCGACCGAATTCGCCGTGCACCTCGGCCACCCGCAGCGCCGCGTCGCGCACGCCGCGGTGCGGGGCGACGAGAATCGCTTTTCTCGCTTGGGCCCAGACCGGCACGTCGGCATGGGCGTTGCCGGCGTAATCGAAACCCTGCGCGCCGAAGCGTCCGACGAGCGCTTCGGCCTTGCGACCCGCCGACAGGTTGGTCACGCCATCGCTGCCGAGCGCCACGTCGAAGATGCCGAGGTGCTCGGCCACCTGCCGCACCAGGGTTTCGTCGGAAGCGGAACAAAGCACCACCTGCCGCCCGCGCGCGCGCTCGGCGGCGATCCAGTCGACAAGTTGAGTGTCGTACGGCAAGGTGGCGACGTCGACCGCGACCCGGGCGGCGATCTGCCGCTTGAGGTTCGCCTTTCCACCCCCGAGCCAGAGCGGCAGTTGCAGCAGCGCCCAAGGTGCCTGGCCGATCAGGCGCAACGTCGACTCGTGCAGCAAGTCGGAGCGCAGCAGAGTGCCGTCGAGATCGACGACGAGCGGCACGGACGGGTCCGCGTCTGCCGGCGGCAGCGCCGTCATCCGCCGACCGCCATGGCCGCCAGCTCGTCACCGAGGCGCAGGCTCTCGGAGATCGAGCGATCTTCGGGATAGTAATGTGAGGTGTCGGCCAGGAAGAGCCTCTGGACTTTGCTGCGCATCGGTGGCAGCCGGGCGAGAAAGCCGGGGCTGCATACTGTCTGCGCATATTCGTAGCGCGAGACGGTCGCCGCGAGCACGTCGGCATCGGTGAAATCAGGGCGGATCGTCTTCAGGCAACGGACCGTCTCTTCGATGAAGTCGGCCGCATCGCCGCGGTATTTCGGATGCGACGGCGGCATGTAGAAGGGCGCGTAGAGGATCGTGCTGCCGTCGAGCGGATTCAGGTTCGAGTACTCGATCAGGCCCGGGATCTCGATCCGCGGATCGTTGATGTTCATCCAGAAGTTGCGCGAGAACGGCCGCTTCAGCTTCAGGAGCACGCAGGCCACGCCGATGTTGCCGATCGCAGCGATCTTCTCACGCTCATCGTCGGGAAGGCCGGGAATCAGCGGCACGACATAGGGCAGAGGGATTGTCGAGACGACCGCATCGAAGCTGCGTTCGACGCCCCCGACCTGCACCCCACGCACCCGCGACGCCCCCGGCGATCCTTCGACCTGCACCGCGTCGACGGCGGTCGAAAGCTCGATCGTTCCGCCCTTCTCGCGCACCCGTTCGGCAATACGGTCGAGCAGCACTTCAGAGCCGCCTTCGAGGTAGCCCAGCCGCTCCTGGAAGATGCTTTTGCGCGACAGGGCGACGCGCTTGATCCGCGTGCCGAGCCAGGCGGCCGAGAGGCTGTTCTCCCATTCGTAGAATTTGAAATGGAAGAGGCTTTTCCAAAGCACGTCGTAGGCGCGCGGCCCGATCCAGCGCTTCAGCCAATCCGTCGACGAGAATTGGTCGTAGGGCGCCCAGTCGCGGATCGACTTGGCGCGCATCACGTGGGCGCCGTAGCGCAGCTTGTCGACCAGCGACAACCCGGGAAACTTCAGCAGACCGAACGGATGTCCCCAGTCGTAGAGCCGGCCGTTGTAATAGAAGCCCATGTGGGTATCGGTCCAGCGAAGCCGATCCTCGACGCCGAACTCGCGCAGGTAGGCGAAGGTCGTGCGGTCGGGCGCGCAGATGAAATGGTAATAGCGCTCGATTGCGGTGCCGTCGAAGTCGAGGTGCGCCGACATCCCGCCGATGCGGTCGTCGCGCTCGAAGACCGTCACCTTCGCGCCCCGCTCGGCCGCCCGGTAGGCGGCTGCAAGGCCCATCGGGCCGGCGCCGATCACCGCAACGTTTTGCGCAGCTGTCATGGCTCGGATGTCCTGTCGGTTGGTTCGGTTCGAGGGTCATGACGACCACCGGCACGCCAGCGCCCGCGGCATTCGCGGAAAGTATGAGCGCATCCAAGGCGAGTTCGCCGGCAACCTACCGCGCGGCGGTGCTCCTGGCGGCTTTCGGGGTGCTTGCGTCGATGCGCTTCATGGCGCTCGACTTCATCGAGGGCGGCCTGCCCGAGGTTCAGCACTACATCCTCTACCAGGCCGGCACGCTCAGCATCAATTACATCGACTTCGGGCCGCTCCGGCGCGGTCTGGCAGGCACGATTGCCCAGCTGCTGAGTCCGGACCTCACCCTCGCGACGATCTATTTTCATGTGTTGTCGGCCGTGTGCCTGGCAACCAGCGCCGCATGGCTCTTCAAATGCTCGGCGGCCGAACGCCGCGCTGCTCTCGCGATCGTCTTCATGGTCCTGATGCTGCGCTGGGGCGATGACCGCGGGCGCATCGACATGGCCATCGCCTTCGGCCTTTGCTGTGCAACGATCGCTTGGGACCGCGGACGGCCGGGACTGGCCGCGGCCATCGTGGGGCTCGGGCTCTTCGCCCACGAGTCGAGCCTGGTGTTCGGGCTGCCATTGCTGGCCGCGCTGCTGCAGCGCTCGGGCGGCTTGAAGCGGCTCTCGAAACCGCAGCGAGCGGCGATGGTTGCCGGCATCGGCATCGCGTTGACCATGTACGTCGTCGTCGGAGCGCTGCCCCATGCCGATGTTCGCACCATCGTCGATACAGTCCGTGGTCGGCTGCCGCCACATGATTATGTGGAGTGGGCGCTGTATTTCGCGCTGAGCGGGATGCGCGGCGTGGCGACCAGCGTGTGTCAGAACCGTACCGATCCCAGCTACTGGATGCACCCGGTCGGGGGCCTCGCTTTGATCGGCCTGACGACGCTGGCCCTCGTTCCACGACGGCAGTGGGGCAACGCCGCGCTCGCCGCATTGCCCGGCTTCGTCTTCCTGTCGGTCGTCGCGAACGATATCGGACGCTGGGCGATGTTCGCCTGTTTCAACGTCTGGCTGCTGGCCGTCAGCAACCGCGCCGCGAGGAATGACGATACGCCGATACGCACCCTGGCGCGCGTTGGGAGGCCAGCGCTTGCCTTGCTGCTCGTGCCGCTGATCCTCTGGCGCGCCAGCGATGTGCTGCGGGTTTATTCGCCGAGCCCGCCGTTCGAACGGCTTGTCATCAAGTTGGGTGGCCCGATCACGCCGACGGTCGACCAGGCGCTCGAGCGTTGCGATCCGCGTTGGCGCGAGGTCCTGGACCAACCCGGCGCCAAGCGATGACGCCGAGCGGCCGGGCGCCCGAAGCGGCGCCCTCACCACGTCCACCTCGCGGCCGTGCACGTCAGTGCCGTGCGAACGAATACAGCCGGTGCGCGAAGAACGAGGTCACGGCCGACAGCGCGAGTCCGGCCACATGGCCGACCAGTTCGGGGGCGTCTCGATAGCCGAGCCAGGGAAAGACGATACGGACCAGGCCGACCGCGACGATCCAAGTCTGCAAACCCGAGAAAACATTCACGAGCGCGAAACGCCCGAGCTCGCTGACAGCGCCGCGGCCCGAGCGTCCAAAGACGAAGACACGCGTCAGCGCGTAGGCGGTCAGCATCCCGCACACCTGCGACAAGACGATGGCGACTTCATACGGCACGACACGCGAGAACAACACCCGGCTTCCGAGATTAACCGGCACGGAAAGGCCGGCGGCCACCACGAAACGCAGAAACTGGAAGCGTTCGCTGAGATTCGCGCGGGCTACCACGGACGCCATCAAAGGCCCGGGAGGCGCGGCGCCAGCACGGAAAGAGAACCGGAGGCGAACACCGGGCGATAGTGACCCCGGATCGCATCGTCCAGCAGGGTCACGCCGCTGGAGACGGCGCTCGCGTTCGGCTCGCTCCAATCGTCCCATTCGGTATTGATGACCACGTAGGCCGGCGGCTTCGCAGCGAATTCAACGAGCATTTCTGACTGCACGGCCGCGGTCGTCTGAATACCGGGGTGAAGATCGTGCCAGCGGGTCGGCGCCAGCACCTCGGCGGCGAAGTAGATCGCCAGATCGTTGACGAAGAGCTTGTCGTGCCGGCCGACGCCGACGTAGACGTACTTGCCGCGCGCGCCGTGCTCCACCAGGTACTCGGCCACTGCCTGCCGGCTCGAGTCGAGGCGGAAACAGCGGAGCCGCGGCAGGCGCGGATCGCGGCACAGCGTCGCTGCATCGACGATCCAGCGGTTCGCTAGCACCGCCGGCGCCGCACCTGAATGCGGCGCCTCCCTGCTCCGCTCGGCGGCCAGAACGAAAGGCTTGGCGATCAACATGGCCGCCGCGACCGCGCCGCCCGCGAGCAAGCCCGTGCGCCAGCGCCGATCGACCGCGAGCCCGGCACCCGCCGCGACGACGATCACCGACACGATCAGCGCAGGGCCCATGTGGACCGGTGACACCCGCACCAGGCCCTTCAACAGGAACAAGCCGTCCAGGGCGACCAGCAGCAGGAAGAACGCCGCCCGATCGGCACGGACCGCACTCGGCGCGCAAGGCCCGGTCAGACGCCGCCGAAGCCACACGGCCGCAAGGCTCGCCACGATCACGAGCGGCGGCAGGTAGACGACACCGACCCCGAGCGCGGAGGGGGAGCGCCGCGCGAGCGCCTCGTCGAAAAGGACGTGCAGGTTTGGGAAAGGCAGCGCCCGCACGGCCGGGTAAACGACGAGCGGAATACGAATGAAATCCTCGACCAGAATCCGCGCCGGCACCGCCCACGCAAACGCGGCGGCAACCGGCGCTAGGACGAGAACGCAGCCGAGACCGAAGCCGAATCCCATCGAGCGGCGGGCCGCCGGCCCGCAGCGCCAGGCCTGCGCCAGAAGAAACGCCGCGATGCACGGCAGCGCGTAGCCGCCCAAGTCGTGCCGGAACAGCACGGCGACGCCGACGGCGATGCCCGCCACAACCGCGGCGGCCGCGGCGCCAGGCCCGCCGCGCGTCACGGCTCGATACGAGGCGAGCGCGGCGGTAAGGATCGCGGCCATGGCCGGAAACATGGGGGCGGAATAATTTCGCAGGTAAATCAGTAAACCCAGGATCAGGAGCGAACCTGCGACCGCCGTCAGCCGGCGACCGAAAACCAAGAGCAGCTCGAAGCTGAGTGCGACGATGGCGGTTTTGACGCCGATGTCGAACAACCTTTCGACCAGCGCCGTTTCACCGAAAGCGGCGAACAGGCCGGCGAGCGCGTAGAAACCGGCCGGCCCGTAAAGCGTCCAGAAATCGCGGTAAGGCACGTCGCCATGCAGCACGCGGTCCGCGCCGAACAGCATCAAGCCCTCGTCGTAGACGTTGACGGTCGCGTCCATCCACGCGGACTGGGCGAGGGCGCCGAGCAGAACGAGCCCCAGCATCCAACGCCGATCGCCTTGTCGGTGCAGCATGAGGCCTTGAGAGGGCGGCATTACACCAGAGCCGGCGACAAGGTGCGACCCGGTCGCGGCATGGCTCGAGAAAGCAGAAGACACAATTCAGGAATACCCAGTCGCAGCAGGCCGCAGGATAACGGCCCACGTCGAGCCACAGCGTTGCAGTCGTAAGATGGCTGACAGGCTGGCCGCCCGCTGCGGTGAGACGATCCATTATCGATACGCCGCATTTCCCTTCCCGACCGAACCAAGCGGAGCGGCCATTCGGGCCGAAATACCGCTTCGGTTTTGTCCTGAACACCACGATCGGCAACGCGACGCGGTATCGCAACCTGCGGAAGTTCGCCGAACGGGACGCCGAAGTCGAATGCCACTGGGCCACAGTGAGCCATGCGCCGGCGCCGCAGAGCGGATCGCGTTGGCGACGTTTGCTCGACCGCTTCGTTCCGTTCGCCGCGCTGCGCCTGCGCTTGTTGTCCGAGGTGTCGCCGGTGCTACGCAAGGCGCACCGGCTCGACGCGGTCATGGTGCATCTGTTCGAAGCCGAGGTGCTGCTGGCGGTGCGGCGGCTTTTCGCGCGGCGTCCCGCCTTGATCGCCAGCAACGACGACGCGCCGGTGCTCGACCCGTCGACCTATCCGCTCTACCCGCACCAAGTGTCGAAGTCGCCATGGCGACAGTCCCTGCGGCTGAAGCTCGACCGCTGGCGCGCCCGACGCTTCGACGGCTTCGTGCCCTTTTCGGCATGGGGCGCCGACCTGCTCGCGCGGGCTTGCGACATCCCGCGGGCGAAGATCGCGCCGATCCATGTCGGCATCGATCTGGACGTCTGGACCCGCCGCAGCGCGCGTCCGGAGCCGGCGGTCGGGCGCTTCCGCATGCTGTTCGTCGGCGGCGATTTCGAACGCAAAGGCGGCGCCCGTCTCATAGCGGCGTTTGCACGCCATTTCGCCGACGTCGCCGAGCTCGATGTAGTCTCGCCGCAGAGCCCGGCACAACTGCCTCCCTTCGTGGCGGTCCACGCCGACCTGCAGCCGAACGATCCCCGCCTGGTCGCGCTTTACGCCGCGGCCGACGTGCTCGTGCTGCCGACGCTTGCCGACCTCGTCCCCTGGGCGGTCCTCGAGGCAATGGCGATGGAGTGCCCGGTCGTCGCGACCGATGTCGGCGCCATTCCCGAGATGCTCGCGCACGGCGTCGCCGGCTTCGTCGTTCCGCCGGACGACGAGACCGCGCTGGTGGCTGCATTGCGCCAGCTGCTCGACGATCCGGCGTTGCGCCGGCGCATGGGACGCGAAGGGCGTCTGCGAATCGAGCGCGAGTTCGACGCAGCGAAGAACGTCCCGCGCATCCTCGCCTTCATGAAAGCTTGCGCCAATCAGCGCGCCTGAGGGACGGGCCACCGCAGCGGGCCGCGCCAGTGCCGCGCGACCACGGCGAAGGCCTGATGCATCGGCAAGTGGGGCGTGGCTGCGAGGAACCGGTGCATCGCGGCGTCGTACACCACCTTGCTGTAGCTTGAGGCCTGCGGCCGCAGGCTGTGGTCGACCATGACCGCATCGACGATGCCCATCTTCAGCCCGGCGCGCCCGAGGTGCAGCGGCCAGACCAAGTCGAGCCCCCACATCGCGTCTTCCCCTTCGAAGGGCATCAGCAGGCGCGCGGCATCGCGTCGGAACGAAACCAGCGGGCCGCACTCGACGAAGCGCGTCTGGCGGGCACGCAGCCAGGGCCGCTGCATCGCGAACAGGTGATCGAAATGGCTGTGCAGCGTCCGCGCCGGCTGAACGACCGACCAGTCGAGCGCCGTCTGATGCGCCAGCAACGCCTCCAGGAAGTTGTCGGGCAGAAGGATGTCGTCGTCGCACACGACGATGAAGTCGTGCGCGTCGATATCGGCCGGCTGCAGCATCCGGTTGATCAGCGCGAACTTGGCGCAGCTGCCGGTTTCCGGTGCGCTTCGCGTGACTGCCCGGAGCGCCGGATCGTCCGAGACGCCGTTGAGCGCGGTCCAGCGCTGCTCGACTTGGAGCCCGGCGCCGCCCGCCGCGAAGCGCGCGCGGAGATGCGCCGCATGGTTCGGCCGGTTGCCCAGGTAGACGCCGAGGACGAGAACCCGGACCGGCGAAGCGCTGCGCCCGCCGGGCACCGCCGCAGGCCAGGAGGTGATGCGCGAGCGCAGGAAGCGCCGCTGGCGCAGGGCCTTGAACGGCGCGTGGCGCACCACGGCCTTGACGATGTCCCGCGCGAGTTGCATAACTTCTGAGCGTACCATGCGTCGAGCCGGGGCCGCGCTGCGCGGTTCGCAAGTCGGACGCGGAAACGACCCGCACTCGACCACGGCCTGGCGGCCGCTAGACTCATCCCGTCCCGCTGCTGTTCCACCCGCCGCCCTGCCCATGAAGATCCGCGCCGCCGTCCTCGAATCGGTCGGCGCCCCGGCGCCGTACGCCGCGAGCCGACCGCTGCGCGTGCAGACGATCGACCTCGATCCGCCCGGGCCCGGCGAGGTGCTGGTGCGAATCCGCGCCGCCGGCCTCTGCCACTCCGATCTCTCGGTCATCAACGGCGACCGGCCGCGCCCGGTGCCGATGGTGCTCGGCCACGAATCGGCCGGCGACGTGGTCGAGTGCGCGCCCGACGTGAAGGATCTGCAGCCCGGCGACCGCGTCGTGCTGGTCTTCGTGCCCAGCTGCGGCCACTGCCTGCCCTGCGCCGAGGGCCGGCCGGCGCTTTGCGAACCGGGCGCCGCGGCCAACGTCGCCGGCACGCTGCTTTCCGGCGCGCGGCGTGTGCACCGCGGCGCCGAAGCGCTGCAGCACCACATCGGCGTCTCCTGCTTCGCCGAGTACGCGGTGGTGAGCCGGCGCTCGTGCGTGAAGATCGACGCCGACATTTCTGCCGCCGAGGCGGCGATGTTCGGCTGCGCGGTGCTGACCGGCGTCGGCGCGGTCATCAACACCGGCCGCGTGCCGGCGGGCAGCACGGTCGCGGTGCTCGGGCTCGGTGGTGTCGGGCTGAACGCGCTGCTCGCGGCGGTGACGAGCGGCGCACGCGAGATCGTCGCGATCGACCTCAACGAGGACAAGCTCGAACTGGCCCGCCAGCTCGGCGCAACGCTGACCGTGAATGCGCGCTCGCCGACTGCCGCCGACGAGGTGCGCGACGCGACCAGCGGCGGCGTCGACTTCGCCTTCGAGATGGCCGGCGCGATTCCCGCGCTCGAACTGGCCTACCGGATCACCCGGCGCGGCGGCACGACGATCACCGGCGGTCTGCCGAACCCGGCGCAGCTGTTCGCGTTTTCGCCCGCGTCGATGGTCGGCGAGGAGCGCACGCTCCGCGGCAGCTACATCGGCTCGAGCATCCCGAGCCGCGACATCCCGCGCTACGTCGACCTGTTCCGCCGCGGCAAGCTGCCGATCGACCGGCTGATGGGCGCACGCATTCGGCTCGACGAGATCAACGCCGGCTTCGACCGGCTCGCGACCGGGCATTCGCTGCGCGATATCGTGGTGTTCGAATGATCTTGCAGCCATGGCCGGCGGCGCCGATGGGTTGCGGGCAGCGCTCGCAGCGGCGCACGAGCGGGCGAGCGGGCGGGCGGCGAGCGGGCGGCGAGTACCGGCGGAGCGCTCGCTGTCGTCGACGAGGGCTTGGACAAGCTCAGCCCGAACGGGCAAGTTCCAGCATGCGGTGCCCGCTCGAGCTGAGCCCGTCGAAGCGTTCCCAAGATCCGCAAGCCACGTGATTTACCGTTCGCGCTGAGCTTGTCGAAGCCGGCGCGTCGCGGCTTTTGGACCGGTCGAAACGGCCGCGCGATGTACCGTTCGGCTGAGCCGTCGAAGCATTCGCGACATCCGAAGCCCTTGCGTTGCCCCGTTCCGGCTGGGCTTGTCGAAGCGTTCGCGACATTCCGAAGCCTTGCGATGTACCGTTCGGGCTGAGCTTGTCGAAGCCCCGTGCCCCACCGGCCATCCACATGACCCTCGATCCCACCCACGCCCCGAACCTCCGCAGTTGGGTCCCGTCGGCCAACGACGGCCAGAGCGACTTCCCCATCCAGAACCTCCCCTACGGCCGCTTCCGCCGCGCCGGCACCACCGAGCCGTGGACGATCGGCGTCGCGATCGGCGACCACGTGCTCGACCTGCGGCTCGCCGCCGAGAGCGGCAGTTGGAGCACCGACGCCGCCGTGATGCTCGCGCCGCTCGCGCTCGGCGACCTCAACACCTTGATGGCCCGCAATGCCGCGGCACGCCGGGCGTTGCGCGCCGAACTCTCGGCCGCCCTCGCCGAAGGCAGCCCGCAGCAGGAAAAGCTCGACCGCGCGCTGGTGCCGATGGCGGAGCTGCAGATGGCGCTGCCCTGCACCATCGGCGACTACACCGATTTCTACGCCGGCATCCACCACGCCACCGCCGTCGGGCAGCTGTTCCGCCCCGACAACCCGCTGCTGCCGAACTACCGCTGGGTGCCGATCGGCTACCACGGGCGCACCTCGTCGATCGGCGTCAGCGGCCAGCAGTTCCCGCGGCCGCGCGGCCAGACCAAGGGCGAGGCCGACACGCCGGTGGTCGGTCCGAGCCGCCGGCTCGATTACGAGCTCGAACTCGCGATCTTCGTCGGCCCCGGCAACGCACTCGGCAGCCCGATCCCGATCGAGACGGCCGAAGACCACCTGTTCGGCATCGGCCTCTTGAACGACTGGTCGGCGCGCGACCTGCAGGCCTGGGAGTCGCAGCCGCTCGGGCCCTTCCTCGCGAAGAACTTCGCGACCACCGTCTCGCCGTGGATCGTCACCATGGAAGCGCTCGCGCCGTTCAGGAGCGCCTTCACGCGGCCTGCCGGCGTGCCCGAGCCGCTTCCCTACCTCGATTCGCCGTCCGGACGCGAACACGGTGCGCTCGACCTGACGCTCGAAGCCTGGCTGCAAACCGCGGCGATGCGCGAGAGAGGCGAACCGGCGGTCCGCCTCTCCTCGGCGAAGGTCGCCGAAGCGGCGTATTGGACCTTCGCCCAGCTCGTCACCCACCACACGGTCAACGGCTGCAACCTGCTGCCCGGCGATCTGCTCGGCTCGGGGACGCTCTCCGGGCCCGCGCCCGACCAGGCGGGCTCGCTGCTCGAACTCTCGCTGGGCGGCAAGCAGGCCCTTGCGCTGCCGAACGGCGAACGCCGCACCTTTCTCGAAGACGGCGACACCGTGACGCTGCGCGGCCATGCCGAACGCGAAGGCTGCGTGCGCATCGGGCTCGGCGAGGTCAGCGGCACAGTGCTGCCGGCGGTCGGCGCTGGCTGACGGCGGCCTCAGCGGGCGAGCACCAGCTTAACGCCGAACCCGATCAGGAACACGCCGGCGAGCCGTTGCAGCCAGGCACCGAGCGCGGGGCTGGCGCGAAGGCGTGCGGCGAGGCGCAGCGTCAGCCAGACGACGCTGCCGGCGTAGAGCAGCGTCAGCCCAGCGATGGTCGCGGCGAGCACCGCAAAGGCGAGCAGTCGATGCGGCGCGGCCGGATCGACGAAGAGCGGAAAGAAAGCCATGTAGAACACGATCGCCTTCGGGTTCAGCAGCGTGATCACGAATCCCTGGCGCGCGTAGTGCCGCGGCCGGATTTGGATCACCGGCTTTGCGCCCGGACCGGCGCAGAGCAGTCGAACACCGATCCAGCCGAGGTACGCGGCGCCAGCCCACTGCACCGCCCGCAGCGCCGGCGGCCAGGCGGCGAGCAGCGCCGAGACGCCGACGACCGCCAGCCACATCAGCACCTGGTCGGCGGCGATCACCCCCAGGGCGCAGGCCGCGCCGGCGCGGGCCCCGCCCTTGCCGGTCGAGGTGACGAGCGCCAGATTCCCCGGGCCTGGGATCATCAGGAAAACGATCACCGCGACGACGAACGAGGGGTAGTCGGCGACTCCGAACATGGCGCGCTCCGGTTGCCTGGCGGGCGCGCGATCGTAGCCGGGCCGTTGCCGGGCAGGCGCCGCCGATAGAATCGCCGCCCCTCCCCGGAACAGCCCCTGGATGAACACCACGTACCGCTGTGCCCTCGGCCTCGCCGCTGCGTTGACGGTGGGCGGGTTCGTGGCGCCCGCCGCCGCGCAGTCCCGCGCTTTCCCTCAAAACACATTGCGCGGCACGATCGTCTTCGGCGCGTACCCCGAGATCCGCCTGAACGGCCGGGCGACGAGTCTGGTGCCCGGCTCGCGGGTGCGCGACGCCGAAAACCGCATCGTGCAGGCCGGCACCCTCGGCGGCGCCAGGGCCGTCGCCAACTACACGCTCGAGATCGGCGGCGCCCAGGTGCGCGACGTCTGGATCCTCCGCCCCGAGGAAGCCGCGATCAGCCCGTGGCCGCGCACGCCCGAAGAAGCCGCGACCTGGATGTACGACGCCACGACGATGCGGTGGAGCAAGCCATGAGCGATTCGACCGATTCGACCGATCCGAGCGATCGCGGCGACGAAAGCGGAGCGAGCCGCCCGCGCGCCGCGCCCAAGGTCTGGATCAAGACCTTCGGCTGCCAGATGAACGCCTACGACTCGGACAAGATGGCCGACGTGCTCGCCGCCGCCGAGGGGTACGTGCCGACGCCGAACGTGGAGGAGGCCGACCTGATCCTCTTCAACACCTGCTCGATCCGCGAAAAGGCGCAGGAGAAGGTCTTCAGCGACCTCGGCCGCGTCAAGCACCTGAAGGCCAGGCCGGGGGTGCGAATCGGCGTCGGCGGCTGCGTCGCGAGCCAGGAGGGCGCGGCGATCATCGGCCGCGCGCCGTACGTCGATCTGGTGTTCGGACCGCAGACGCTGCACCGCCTGCCGGCGATGTTGCGCGAGCGCGAACGCCAGCAGCGCCCGCAGGTCGACATCAGCTTTCCCGAGATCGAGAAATTCGATCACCTGCCGCCCGCCAAGGTCGAGGGCGCCACCGCCTTCGTCTCGATCATGGAAGGCTGCTCGAAGTACTGCAGCTATTGCGTCGTGCCGTACACGCGCGGCGAGGAGGTCTCGCGGCCGTTCGATGACGTGCTGGTCGAGGTCGCCGGCCTCGCCGAGCAGGGCGTCAGGGAAGTGACGCTGCTCGGCCAAAACGTCAATGCCTACCGCGGCGCGATGGGCACGACGCCCGAGATCGCCGATTTCGCGCTGCTGCTCGAATGCGTCGCCGAGATCCCCGGCATCGCCCGGATCCGCTACACGACGAGCCACCCGAACGAGTTCACGCCGCGCTTGATCGAGGCCTACGCCCGTGTGCCGAAGCTCGCCAGCCACCTGCACCTGCCGGTCCAGCACGCGAGCGACCGCATTCTCGCGGCGATGAAGCGCGGCTACACGGCGGTCGAATACAGGAGCACGGTGCGGAAGCTGCGCGCGGTGCGGCCGGAGCTGGCACTTTCGAGCGACTTCATCGTCGGCTTTCCCGGCGAGACCGACACCGATTTCGACCAGCTGATGCGGCTCGTCGACGATCTCGGCTTCGACGACAGCTTCAGCTTCGTCTTCAGCCCGCGCCCGGGGACGCCGGCCGCGAGCCTGCCCGACGCCACGCCGGCAGCCGTCAAGTCGGCGCGCCTGCAGCGGCTGCAGGCGGCGATCGGCGCGAGCGCGCGGCGGATCGGCGAATCGCGCGTCGACACGGTCCAGCGCGTGCTGGTCGAGGGGCCGTCGCGCAAGAACCCGTCCGAGTTGAGCGGGCGCACCGAGTGCAACCGGATGGTCAGCTTCGCCGGCCCCGCAGGGCTCGTCGGGCAGCTGATCGACCTGCGCATCAGCGGCCTCAACGCCCATTCGTTGCGCGGCGAGCGGTTGGCCGCATGAGCGGGTCGGGCGCTCACGTCCCGCGGCCGAACCCGATCCACCAGAGGACGCCGGCGCAGGCGACGACCATCGCGGCGTAGGTCGTCATCTTGCCGTCGTGGCCGAAGCCGACGAGCCCGGCGACCAGCACCAGCGTCCCGGCGGCGCTGGCCGCGACCGTGAGCCGCCACCAGCGGACGGCCGCGAGTTCCCGGCGCCAGACGAGCTTGGCCAGCCCGGCGGTGATCGTGGCGACGCCGAACGCTGGGGCGACGAAGCCGGCCAGATGCCAGAACGCGAGCGAAAGGTCCAAGCCGGAAGCGGCACTGCCGCGCGAATGAGGAACGAACGAAGAAATGGGCGAACGCAGGGGTTCGCGACCCGGCCGCATCGCCGAATTTTATAATTCGGCACAGTGAGTGTTTTTGCCCTCGGCCTCAACCACACGACCGCGCCGCTCGATCTGCGCGGCCGCTTCGCGTTCGCGGCCGATCAGCGCGTGCCGGCCCTGCACAGCTTTCGCCAGCGCTTCAGCCAGAAGCCCGAGGTCGCGATCGTCTCGACCTGCAACCGCACCGAGCTGTACATCGGTGGCGCGGCCGATGCGGCGAGCCCAGCGCTCGACTGGCTGGCCTCGATCGGCCAAGTGGCGGGTGAGACGGTGCGCGAGCATGCCTACCAGCTCGAGGGCGGGGCGGCGGCGCGGCATGCGTTCCGCGTCGCGAGCGGGCTCGATTCGATGGTGCTCGGCGAGCCGCAGATCCTCGGCCAGCTGAAGCAGGCGGTGCGCGAGGCCGAGAGCGCCGGCACGCTCGGCGGCACGCTGCACCAGATGTTCCAGCGCTCCTTCGCGATCGCCAAGGAGGTGCGCAGCTCGACCGCGATCGGCGCGCAGTCGATCAGCATGGCGGCGGCGGCGGTGCGGCTCGCCTCGCAGCTGTTCGAGGATCTGCGCCGGACCCGGGTGCTGTTCGTCGGCGCTGGCGAGATGATCGAGTTGGCGGCGACCCATTTCGCGGCGCGCGGCCCGGCACGGCTGACGGTCGCGAATCGCACGCTCGAACGTGGCGAGCGGCTCGCGAAGCAGTTCGGCGCCGAGGCGATGCGGCTGGCCGACCTGCCCGGCCGGCTCGCGGAGTTCGACATCGTCGTGTCGTGCACCGCGAGCAGCCTGCCGATCATCGGCCTCGGCGCGGTCGAACGGGCGTTGAAGGCGCGTCGGCACCGGCCGATCTTCATGGTCGACCTGGCCGTACCGCGCGACATCGAGCCCGAGGTCGCCCGGCTGTCGGACGTCTACCTCTACACCGTCGACGATCTTTCGGCGCTGGTGCAGAGCGCCGGCGAAAAGCGCCAGGCCGCGGTCGAACAGGCCGAGGCGATCATCGAAACCGGCGTGCAAAGCTTCGTCCACTGGCTCGATGAACGCGGCTCGGTGCCGCTGATCCAGGCGCTTCGAACCCAGACCGACGCCTGGCGTGCGGCCGAGATCGCCCGGGCGCGCAAGCTGCTCGCGCGCGGCCAAGACATGGACGCGGTGCTCGAGGCCCTGTCGAACGGCCTGACGCAGAAGCTGCTGCACGGAACGCTCGCGGAGCTGCACGCGGCCGACGGCGAGCAACGGGCGCAACTCGCCCGCACCGTGTCGCGGCTCTTCCTGCGGCCGACGAGCCCGCGCCGCCGCGACGGCGGCCGGCGTTGAGTTTTAGCGCGCGCCGGCAGGCCGTCGCACTGCGACGCCGGGCGGCTGGCCCCGTCCCGCCCGCATGAAAGACGCGCTTCGCCAGCAGTTCGAGCGCCTGGGACTCCGTCTCGCCGAGCTCGACGCCACGCTCGCCGAGCCGGCGCTGGCCGCCGATCCCCAGCGCTGGCGGGCGTTGTCGCGCGAGCACGCGGAGGTCGCGGGCCTGGTCGAACGCTTCCGGCGCTTCGAGCAGCGCGAACGCGACCGGCGCGACGCCGAGGCGCTGCTCGCCGACCCCGAGATGGCCGGGCTGGCCGCGCAGGAGATCGCCGAGGCGGAGCACGAGCTCGCGCGGCTCGAGGAGCAGCTCCGCACCGCGCTCCTGCCCCGCGACCCCGACGACACCCGCAATGCCTTCGTCGAGATCCGCGCCGGCACCGGCGGTGACGAATCGGCGCTGTTCGCTGGCGACCTCGCCCGGATGTACCTGCGCCATGCGGAGCGCCACGGCTGGCGGAGCGAACTGCTGAGCGAGAGCGCGAGCGAACTCGGCGGCTACAAGGAGGTGGTGCTCCGGCTCGAAGGCGAGGCGGTCTACGGCCGGCTGAAATTCGAGTCGGGCGGACATCGCGTGCAGCGCGTGCCGGCGACTGAAACGCAGGGGCGCATCCACACCAGCGCCTGCACCGTCGCGGTGCTGGCCGAGCCCGACGCGGCCGAGGAGGTGACGCTGAACCCGGCCGAGCTCCGGATCGACACCTTCCGCGCCAGTGGCGCCGGCGGCCAGCACATCAACAAGACCGACAGTGCGATCCGCGTGACCCACCTGCCGACTGGCCTGGTCGCCGAGTGCCAGGACGACCGCTCGCAGCACCGCAACAAGGCCAAGGCGCTGGCGGTGCTGACCGCGCGGCTGCGCGACCGCGAGCGCACGGAGCGCGCCGCGAAGGAGGCGGCCACCCGCAAGAGCCTGGTCGGCAGCGGCGACCGCAGCGACCGGATTCGCACCTACAACTTTCCACAGGGCCGCTTGACCGACCACCGCATCAACCTGACGCTCTACCGCTTGCAGCCGATTCTTGATGGCGACCTCGACGAGGTCACCGAGGCGCTCCTGGCGGCGCGTTCGGCCGAACAGCTCGCCGCGCTCGAAAGCGGTGGAGCCGCCTGACGCGACGCTCAAACCCGGGGCGATGCCGGAGGCGAAGCCGCCCACCGTCGCCGGTGCGCTCGCGCTGGCGCGCGAGCTGGGCCTCGAGCGCATCGAAGCGCAGTGGCTGCTCGAGCAGGTGCTCGCGCAGCCGCGCAGCTGGCTCGCTGCGCATGCGGATGCGCCACTGGCCGGCGCCGCGTCCGCGGCCGTCGCCGCGCTGTTCCGACGTCGTGCCGACGCCGAACCGATCGGCTATCTGCTCGGCGAACAGGCGTTTCACGGCATCCACCTGCAGGTCGACCGCCGCGTGCTCGTGCCCCGGCCCGACACCGAGGTGCTGGTCGAGTGGGCGCTCGAGTGCCTGGCCGAATCGAGCCTTGCCTCCCCGCGCGTCGTCGACCTCGGCACCGGCAGCGGCGCGATCGCACTCGCGGTCCGGTGCGCCGCGCCCCATGCCGAGGTGCTTGCGACCGACCTGAGCGACGCGGCGCTCGCGGTGGCGCGCGCGAACGCCGATCGGCTCGCGCTGCCGATCGAATTCCGGCAAGGAGCGTGGTGGGCGGCGGCCGGCGGGCGGCGCTTCCAGCTGGCGCTCTCCAACCCACCCTACATCGCCACCGGCGACCCGCACTTGCCGGCGCTGCGCCACGAGCCGGCGCTCGCGCTGATCGCGGGGGCGGACGGGCTCGACGCGCTGCGGGCGATCGTCGCCGGCGCGTCTGCGCATCTAGTAGCGGGCGGCCGGCTGCTGCTGGAACACGGGTTCGACCAGGCGCGGGCGGTGACTGGACTGCTCGAGCGCGCCGGCTTCGCGGCGCTTGCCACCCGCCGCGATGCGGCCGGTCGCGATCGCTGCACCGGCGGCACCTGGCCCGGCTGACGGGCCGCCGTGCGCGGGCCGGCCGAACCGTCTGATCGGCGACTTATCGGACCGCAATTCGGTGGTTGCGCAACCGCACCGACAGCGTACGATCGTTCGGTGAAGCTCGCTGCGGCGCGCCACATCGTTCATGAAGGAGCCTGCGATGCGACCCTCCGCCCGGATCCTTGCCGCCGTCGGCGCTGTCAGCGCCCTTTCCCTCTTGGAGGTTCCGAGCCTCGCGCTCGCGCAAGTCGCGCCTGTCGCGTCGACCGGCAGTGGCGAGCGTGCATCGGCATCGACGCTCGACTGGCCGCAGTGGCATGGCCGCATCTCGCTCGGAACACCCGCCGCCCTTCCCGGCCGGCTCGGCATGCCGCCACCGCACGGCAGCTTCGGCGGCGCCAGCGTGATGGGAGACTACTACTTCGCGCGTTCATGGGTGCCGACCGGTCAGATCGGCGGTTTTCGCGCGACCAGTGGGCTGATGATCGGCCCGCGCGCATCGCTGTCCCTCGGCCCGGCGGCGGGTCGCTTCGACGGCAGCGGCCTCGACGTCGGACGCCGCACGCTGGCGCCATCGTCGATCCTCCCAGGCAGCGATCCTGCCGCCGAGGCCTCGGCCACGGTGCCCTACCTCGGCTTCGGCTACACCGGCCTCTCGGTCCGCAGCGGTTGGAGCTACAGCGCCGACCTTGGCCTGGCGGCCGGCAACGCGCGGCTCGGACGCGCGCTCGGCAGCGGCCCGAATCTCGACGACGCCATCCGCGAGATGCGCATGGCGCCGGTGGCGCAGGTCGGCGTGTCGTACGCGTTCTGAGGCTCACGCCCGGCAAGGGCTTCGGCTTCCGCGCTGTGCTCCGGCCGCCCTTTGCCGTATAAATCCGGCTTCAGGAAGCATCCCCGCAGAAAGCGATCATGAGCGACGTCCAACAACGCATCGACGACATCGTCAAGACGAACCGGGTGGTCCTGTTCATGAAGGGCACGGCCCAGTTTCCGCAATGCGGTTTTTCCGGCCGCGCGATCCAGGTGCTGAAGGCCTGCGGCGCCGCCAAGGTAACCACCGTCAACGTGCTCGAGGACGATGACATTCGCCAGGGCATCAAGGACTACGCCCAGTGGCCCACGATCCCTCAGCTCTACGTCGACGGTGAATTCGTCGGCGGCTCGGACATCCTGATGGAGATGTACCAGTCGGGCGAGTTGCAGCCCTTGCTGACCGCCGCCTGACCGCGTCGGCCCAGCGGCCGGCTGTCGTCCACTAGGCCTGCGCTTCGAGCGGCGACTTCCAGCGCCACTGCTGCTGCGACGCAAACACTGCGTTCGGGTATTCGGCCCGGCCACGGCTGCCGTTGTAACGTCCAAGCGCCAGAAACAGGTCGCCGCGCTCGCGGTCGAGGTAGTGGCGCAGGATCACGCAGCCGAAGCGCAGATTGGTCTGCATGTGGAACAGCTGTCGGGCGTCGCCATCGCCGATCTGGCGCGCCCAGAACGGCATCACCTGCGTGTAACCGCGGGCGCCGGCGGTGCTGACCGCGTACTTGCGAAACCCGCTCTCGACCTGGATCAGGCCGAGCACGAGCGACGGATCGAGGCCCGCGCGGGCGCTTTCATACCAGGCCGCTTCGAGGAAATCGAGCCGGCGCGGCGCGTCGGGCTCCCGACGGCGCATCCGGGTGCTCATCTCGCCCAGCCAGCGCAGGTAGCCGATCCGCGCCTCGATCGTCGTGAACGCCGGCTTGGGCGGCGCGCCGTCGGCGACGGCCGCGGCCAGCGCAGTGCGAACCGAATCGGCGAGCGGCTCTTCGATCTGGCCGGCGGCGAACGCACGGCATGGCACCGCCGCCGCCAGCGGCCCGAGCACGATGGCAGCGACGAGTTCGCGGCGGGACCGACCGCGCGCCGACAAGCGTTCGTCGACGGGGCCGCTTGCAGCGGCTTCCAAGCGGAGCGGGGTTCCGAAGCGCCGCATTCGTGTCGGCCCGTTCAGGCGGCGAGCCGCTCGCGCAGGGTAGCGGTCAGATGCTCCACGGCCATCGAAGTCGCCTCGCGGTCGCGCCGGCCCTGGTATTCGGCCACGCCGTCCTTCAACCCGCGGTCGGAAAGCACGACGCGGTGCGGGACGCCGATCAATTCCCAATCGGCGAACATCGCGCCGGGGCGTTCGCCGCGGTCGTCGAGGATCACGTCGATGCCGGCATCGAGCAGCTCCGCATGCAGGCGGTCGGCGGCTTCGCGCACGGCGGGCGAGCGGTCGTAGCCGATCGGGCAGACGACCACCTCGAAGGGCGCGATCGCCGCCGGCCAGACGATGCCGCGCTCGTCGTGGTTCTGCTCGATCGCCGCGCCGAGGATGCGGGTGACGCCGATGCCGTAGCAGCCCATCTGCAGGAGTTGCGGCTTGCCCCGCTCGTCGAGGTAGCTGGCGTTCATCTTCTCGCTGTAATAGGAGCCGAGCAGGAACACGTGGCCGACCTCGATCCCGCGTTCGACTGCAAGCACGCCGCGCCCGTCCGGCGAAGGATCGCCCGCGACCGCGTTGCGGAGGTCGGCGACCGCGTCGGGTTCGGGCAGATCGCGGCCCCAGTTGACGCCGGTGTAATGGGCATCGGCCTCATTGGCGCCGCAGACGAAGTCGCTCATCTGCGCCACGCTGCGGTCGGCGACGACGGTCACCGGCCGGTGCAGGCCGATCGGGCCCAGGTAGCCGGGCCGGCAGCCGAAATGCGTCTCGATCTCGGCGGCAGTCGCAAAGCGGAATCCCTCCGAGAGGCCCGGTAGCTTGCTCGCCTTGACCTCGTTCAATGCATGGTCGCCGCGCAGCAGCAGCAGCCACACCCTGGCCTTCGGCGTCGGGCCGGAGAGATCGTCGGTCGCGAGCACCAGCGACTTGACCGTGCGCTCGAGCGGCAGCCCGAGGAAGGCGGCCACGTCCTCGCAGGTGCTCTTGCCGGGCGTCGCCGTCTTGCGCAGTGCGAGTGCCGCAGCGGCTCGGGGCGCAGCCGGCGCGAGCGCCTCGGCCATCTCGATGTTGGCCGCGTAGTCGGAAGTCGGGCAGTAGATGATTGCGTCCTCGCCGGTCGCCGCGATGACCTGGAATTCGTGCGAGCGCACGCCCCCGATCGCTCCGTTGTCGGCAGCCACGGCGCGAAACTGAAGCCCGATCCGCTCGAAGATGCGGCTGTAGGCCGCGAACATCCGGTCGTAGCTGAGTTTGGCAGCCTCGATGTCGCGGTCGAACGAGTACGCGTCCTTCATCGTGAACTCGCGGCCGCGCATCACGCCGAAGCGCGGCCGGCGCTCGTCCCGAAACTTGGTCTGGATGTGATAGAAATTTTTCGGCAACGCGCGGTAGCTGCGCAGCTCCTGCCGGGCGATGTCGGTCACGACTTCCTCGCTGGTCGGCTGGATCACGAAGTCACGGTCGTGCCGGTCCTTCAACCGCAGCAGCTCGGGGCCGTACTTTTGGAAGCGCCCCGTCTCCTCCCAGAGCTCGGCCGGCTGCACCACCGGCATGAGCAGTTCGATCGCGCCGGCGCGGTTCATCTCCCCGCGCACGATCGCCTCGACCTTGCGGATCACGCGAAGGCCCATCGGCATGTAGCTGTAGATGCCCGCGCCGAGCCGCTTGATCAGGCCGGCTCGCATCATCAGCCGCTGGCTGGCGACCTCCGCGTCGGCCGGCGCCTCTTTCAGCGTGGAGATGAAGAACTGGGAGGCTTTCATACGGCGGCGGGTGGCGCGGCATCCGGGGCCGGGGCGGCTTGGAACCGCTGCGCTTGAAACCGGTCACACCGGTGTAATAATCGATTCAACGAACGAATCTGGGGTTGATTATGCTCGACCGTGAGGGCTTCAGACCCAACGTCGGCATCGTCCTGCTCAACCAAAAGAGCCAGGTGTTCTGGGGCAAGCGGATTCGCACCCACTCCTGGCAGTTCCCGCAAGGGGGCATCAAGTACGGCGAGACGCCGGAGCAGGCGATGTTCCGCGAGTTGCACGAGGAAGTGGGCCTCGTGCCGGACCATGTGCGCGTCGTCGCGCGCACCCGCGACTGGCTGCGCTACGAGGTGCCCGATCACTTCATCCGCCGCGACGCTCGGGGTCATTACCGGGGCCAGAAGCAGATCTGGTTCCTGCTGCAACTCGTCGGCCGCGACAGCGACATGAACTTGCGGGCCACCGATCACCCCGAGTTCGACGCCTGGCGCTGGAACGAGTACTGGGTACCGCTCGATGTGGTGATCGAGTTCAAGCGCGATGTCTACCAGATGGCGCTGACCGAACTCGCGCGCTTCCTGCCGCGCGGTGCGAACCACAACCGGTATCTGCGTGCCGGCATGCGGCCGCACTTTCGCGACGACGGGCTGCTCTCGCCGATGACCGACGCGCGCACGGCCCTGCGAAGCGCGCACGCGGCCGACCTCCGCGCAGCGGCCCGGCTCGAGCCCAACAACGCGACCGGCACCGAGTTCGACGGCTAAGCTCGTCTGCCGGTCGGTGCTGGCGGGTCGTGGCCGGACCCCACGGAGCGGCTGAACCGCTTCGTTCATAAACGCCCGGTCAGGCGAGCACCAGGTTGTCGCGGTGGATCAACTCTGGCTCGGCCGTGTAGCCGAGCAGCCGTTCGATTTCGGCCGACGGCCGGCGCGCGATCAGCCGCGCCTCGGCGCTGCCGTAGTTCGCCAGGCCGCGCGCCAGCTCGCGTCCCGTGGCGTCGCACACGGCGATCACATCCCCACGGTGGAAATCGCCTTCGACCTCGGTGACACCCACCGGCAACAGGCTCTTGCCCTCGTCGCGCAGCTTGGTCACGGCGCCGGCGTCGATCCGCACCGTGCCCCGCAGCTGCAGGTGATCGGCCATCCATTGCTTCCTGGCGGCGAGCTTCGGCGTCGAGGCGCGGAGCGTCGTGCCGATCGATTCGCCCGAAGCGAGCCGCAGGAGCACGTCCGGCTCGCGGCCGTAGGCGATGACAGTGCTGGCACCGCTGCCCGCGGCCCGCTTGGCAGCCAGCACCTTCGTCAACATGCCGCCGCGCCCGAGGCTCGATCCGGCGCCGCCCGCCATCTGCTCCAACTCCGGTGTCCCGGCGACCGCCTCGGTGACGAAACGCGCCCCCGGATCGGTGCGCGGATCGGCCGCGTACAGCCCGCGCTGGTCGGTGAGGATCACATAGGCGTCGGCCTCGACGAGATTTGCGACCAGCGCGCCGAGCGTGTCGTTGTCGCCGAACTTGATCTCGTCGACGACGACGGTATCGTTCTCGTTGATCACCGGCAGAACGCGGTGCGACAACAGCGTCAGCAGCGTCGAACGGGCGTTGAGGTAGCGCTCCCGATCGGCGAGGTCGGCATGGGTCAGCAATACCTGCGCGCTGCCGATGCGGTGCTCGCGTAGCTTCGATTCGTAGATCTGCGCGAGCCCCATCTGTCCGACGGCCGCTGCCGCCTGCAGCTCGTGCACTTCCTTGGGCCGGACCGTCCAGCCGAGCCGTTTCATCCCCTCGGCGATCGCGCCGCTCGAGACCATCACGACCTCGCGGCCGCCGGCATTGAGCGCGGCGATCTGACGACACCAGTCGCCGATGGCGTGCGGATCCAGACCGCGTCCCTCGTCGGTGACGAGGCTCGATCCGACCTTGACGACCAACCGGCGGGCGCGCTGGACGACCGAATTCACGCGTGCACCCTGCAGCCCCCGGCCGGTCTCGCCGGGTGGGACTGAGCCGCTTGGGGCGGCCCGTCAAGGCTCATCGCGCCTCGTCCCCGCCGGTCGAAGCCGCGTCGAAGCGTGGATCCGGGGCGATCGGCACGGCGTTTTTCAATCGCGCCACTTGCTCGTAAACCGCCCGCATCAGCGGCTCGCAGCCCTCGTGGGTCAGCGCGGAAATCTGGAACACCGGTCCTTTCCAGCGCAAGCGCTTCACCACGTCGCCGACACGACGCTCGCGGTCGGCGGGATCAATCATGTCGATCTTGTTCAACACCAGCCAGCGCGGCTTGGCGTGGAGCGCCGGGTCGTACTTCTTCAGCTCGGCGACGATCGCGCGCGCCTGCACGACCGGATCGACCGCGTCGTCGAACGGCGCCAGGTCGACCAGGTGCAGGAGGAGATGGGTCCGCTGCAGATGGCGCAGAAACAGGTGGCCGAGCCCGGCGCCTTCGGAGGCCCCTTCGATCAGGCCGGGGATGTCGGCGACGACAAAGCTCTGCTCCGGCCCGACCCGAACGACGCCCAGATTCGGGTGCAGTGTGGTGAACGGGTAATCGGCGATCTTCGGTCGGGCGTTCGATACCGCGGCGATCAGCGACGACTTGCCGGCGTTCGGCATGCCCAGCAGACCGACATCCGCCAGCACCTTCAATTCGAGCCGCAGCTTTTTTTGCTCGCCGGGCCATCCGGGCGTCTTCTGGCGCGGCGCGCGGTTCGTGCTGGTCTTGAAGTGCAGGTTGCCGAAACCGCCGTCGCCGCCCTTGGCGATAAGCACCTTCTCGTCCGGAACGAGCAGTTCGGCGAGGAGCATTTCGGTGTCGAGGTCCGTGATTTGCGTGCCGACCGGCATGCGCAGCACGATGTCGTCGGATGCCGCACCGTACTGGTCCGAACCGCGGCCGTTCTCCCCGCGTCGCACCTCGTGCCGGCGGGCATAGCGGTAGTCGATGAGCGTGTTGAGGTTGGGGTCGGCGACCGCATAGACGCTGCCGCCCCGGCCACCATCGCCGCCGTTGGGGCCGCCGAAGGGCAGAAACTTCTCGCGCCGAAAGCTCATGCAGCCGTTGCCGCCGTCGCCGGCCACGACGTCGATGGTCACCTCGTCAACGAACTTCATCCGCGTGCCCTTTCCGCTCGGCGAGTCGCCGACCGACCTCCGAAAACAGCGAAGCCTCGGCATGCCGAGGCTTCGCTGCTTCGCCGCTCGCCACCCGAGAACGGGGGCGCCGGAAAAAGCCGGTCACCCGCCCGTCAGGCGTTGCCCTTGACCGTCACCGTCTGGCGATTGCGCGGGCCCTTGACGGCATAGGCGACTTCGCCGTCGATCAGTGCGAACAGCGTGTGGTCCTTGCCGATGCCGACGTTCGGTCCGGCATGAAACTTTGTACCGCGCTGGCGCACGATGATCGAACCGGCCGGAATCAGCTGGCCGCCGAACACCTTGACGCCGAGCATCTTCGGCTGCGAGTCGCGACCGTTCCGCGTCGAGCCGCCGCCCTTCTTCTGTGCCATAAATCGTGCCCCTTCGCTTGCTGCGATCGATGCGGACGGCTCAGCCGTTCACCGCACCGATCTCGATCTCGGTGTAGTTCTGGCGGTGCCCCTGGCGCTTCTGATAGTGCTTGCGCCGCTGCATCTTGAAGATCCGGACCTTGGCATGGCGCCCATGGGCCACGACCTTCGCCGTCACGCTCGCACCCTCGACGAGGGGCGTGCCGACCTTCAGGCCCGCGCCTTCGCCGATGGCAAGCACCTGATCGAGCGTGATGTCCTGCCCGACCTCAGCCGAAAGTTGCTCGACCTTGAGCTTCTCGCCGGCGGCGACCTTGTATTGCTTGCCACCGGTTTTAATGACCGCGTACATACTTTGCCTCTGCTGACTTAACACCTAACCCGGCACGCGGCAATCGATAGCGCCTTGGAAGCGCCGTTGCCGCAGAACCTCGGAGTCTAGCATGCGCCCTGGGCTGCCCGGCTCCGGTCGGGTCGGATGGATCCCGGCTTCCTATAATCGCTCGTCGACCCAAGAGCCCAGCGTGCACGACGCGTCCGTTCCGCCTCCTTCCTCTGCTGCGGCGTCGGTGCCGCCAGCGACCTCCGATCCGGGCGCGCTGGCGCTGATGGCCGACGAGATGCGCCAAGTCGATTCGGTCATCCGCGCCCGCCTCGCGTCGCGCGTCGCGCTCATCGATCAGATCGCTGACTACATCATCAGTGCCGGCGGCAAGCGGGTCCGCCCGATGCTGGTGTTGCTGTTCGCACGGGCGCTGGGCTTCTCGGGCCCGGAGCGCTTCGAGCTGGCCGCCACGGTGGAGTTCATCCACACGGCGACGCTGCTGCACGACGATGTGGTCGACGAATCCGCGCTGCGGCGCGGCCGGCAGACGGCCAACGCGCTCTTCGGCAACGCCGCCAGCGTCCTCGTCGGCGACTTCGTCTACTCGCGCGCTTTCCAGATGATGGTGTCGGTCGACCGCATGCGGGTGCTCGAGGTGCTGGCTGACGCGACCAACGTGATTGCCGAGGGCGAGGTCCTGCAGCTGATGAACATGCACAACCCCGACGTCACGGTCGACGACTACCTGCGCGTCATCCGCTTCAAGACCGCCAAGCTGTTCGAGGCCAGCGCCCGCATCGGCGCGGTGCTGGCCGGCGCCTCGCCCGCCGTCGAGGAATCCTGCGCGGACTACGGCCGCTCGCTCGGCACCGCGTTCCAGCTCGTCGACGACCTGCTCGATTACGAAGGCGCGACCGAGCGGCTCGGCAAGAACGTCGGCGACGACTTGCGCGAAGGCAAGCCGACCCTGCCGCTGCTGCTCGCGATGGAACGCAGCGGCGCGGCCGAACGGGCGCTGATCCGCAGCGCGATCGAGCACGGCGAAGTGGCGCGGCTCCACGAGATCGTCGCCCTCGTCCGCGCGACCGGCGCCTTGACCGCCACCCGCGAGGCGGCGCGTCGAGAGGCCGAAAAAGCCGCGCTCGCCCTCTACCCGCTGCCGGCCTCGGTGTACCGGGATGCTCTGCTAGAATTTTGCTTTCATTCGGTGGACCGCTCGACCTGAGCGAGTTCTGGCCCGACGCTGCGGCGAAAATAAATTGAATTCGGGGTGTAGCTTAGCCTGGTAGAGCGCTACGTTCGGGACGTAGAGGCCGGAGGTTCGAATCCTCTCACCCCGACCAGCCGTCCGGCTCAGCGACGGCTTACGTTATCTGTAAGTAGTAGCTTCCCTGTATCGTTTGCAAGCGAACGTCGCAGTCCTGCGGTGTGTGGTCCGGCACGGAAACCGGCCGCCGGACGTGCCAAACGACAGGATTGCGCCGGAATTGCCACCCGCTTCGAGTGCTCGGCGCTCCGCCCCGGCGTTTACAGTGACCGATCGATCGCGGATCATTGCCGCGGCTCGACACCCCTGCCGATCGGAAACCCGCAGATTTGGACACGACCCTGGTGGAAGCCCCTCAGTCGACGCTCTCGGGCGTCGCGCGGGTGCTCGTCCACGCCGGTAAGCTAAAGCCCAAGGTCGCTGAGGATCTCTACCGCAGCGCCAGGGACAAGCGGCACAGCTTCGTGGCCTCGGTGATCGGCGCCGGTGCGGTTTCGCCCGCCGAGCTCGCCTCCACCTTGTCGAGCACTCTGGCGCTGCCGTTGCTCGATTTGTCGGCGATCGACACCCAGAAGCTGCCGCGCAATGTGATCGACGCCAAGCTCGCGGCGCAGTACCAGGTGATCGTGCTCGGCCGGCGCGGCAACCGGCTCTTCATCGGTGGCGCCGATCCGACCGATCAGGAGGCGGTCGAGCGGATCAAGTTCGCGACCCAGCTCTCGCCCGAGTGGGTGATCGTCGAGTACGACAAGCTGGCCAAGCTGCTCGAAGCGAGCGCCGCGACCGCCAACGAAACGCTCGAAGCGATTTCGTCAGGTGAGTTCGAGTTCGACGTCACCGACGACGTGACCGGGCAGCAGGAAAACGAAGTCGTTTCCGATGTCGAAGACGCCCCGGTCGTGCGTTTCCTGCAGAAGATGCTGATCGACGCGATCAACATGCGCGCGTCCGACCTGCATTTCGAGCCCTACGAGTACCACTACCGGGTGCGCTTTCGGATCGACGGCGAGTTGCGCGAGATCACCCAGCCGCCGATCGCGATCAAGGACAAGCTGTCGTCGCGCATCAAGGTGATCTCGCGGCTCGACATCGCCGAGAAGCGCGTGCCGCAGGACGGCCGGATGAAGCTGAAGTTCGGCGCCAAGGCGATCGACTTCCGCGTCTCGACGCTGCCGACCCTTTTCGGCGAGAAGATCGTGATCCGGATCCTCGATCCGTCGAGCGCGAAGGTCGGCATCGAGGCGCTCGGCTACGAGAAAATCGAGAAGGAGCGGCTGCTGAGGATCATCCAGCGGCCGTACGGCATGGTCCTCGTCACCGGCCCGACCGGCAGCGGCAAGACCGTCTCGCTCTACACCTGCCTCAACATCCTGAACCAGCCGGGCGTGAACATCGCGACGGTCGAGGACCCAGCCGAAATCAACTTGCCGGGCGTGAACCAGGTCAACGTCAACGACAAGGCGGGGTTGAGTTTCTCGACCGCACTGAAATCGTTCCTCCGGCAGGACCCGGACATCATCATGGTCGGCGAGATCCGCGACCTGGAAACCGCCGACATCGCGATCAAGGCGGCGCAGACCGGCCACATGGTGATGTCGACGCTGCACACGAACGACGCGCCGTCGACGCTGACGCGGCTTCTGAACATGGGCGTCGCGCCGTTCAACATCGCGTCGAGCGTGCTGCTGATCACCGCCCAGCGCCTGGCGAGGAAGCTCTGCGAGAACTGCAAGGCGCTGGCCGAGTACCCGCGCGAGGCGATGCTGAAAGCGGGCTTCGCCGAAAAGGATCTCGACGGCACTTGGCGTCCCTACCGCGCCGTCGGTTGCTCGGCCTGCAGCAACGGCTACCGCGGGCGGGTCGGCATCTATCAGGTGATGCCGATCAGCGAGACGATCCAGAGAATCATCCTGAACGAAGGCACCTCGGTGGACATCGCCGCTCAGGCGCAGCGCGAAGACGTGCGCGACCTGCGCCAGTCCGGTCTCCTCAAGGTCCGAAGCGGGGTCACGACGCTCGAAGAAGTGATCTCCGTCACGAACGAGTAGACGAACGACGTGAACGACGAACCGGCCGCCAAGCGCCGACGTCGGGCCGACCACCACCACTGAAGCGAAGGAACGGGGCCAAAAGCCCCGGTGTGCACATGGCGACTGCGGCGGCCGCGAAAACTCTCCGGGAACTCGTCTTCGAGTGGGAGGGCAAGGACAAGAACGGCAAGATCGTTCGCGGCGAGATGCGCGCGGGCGGCGAGGCCGTGGTCGGCGCGAGCCTGCGGCGCCAGGGCATCCTGGTGAACAAGGTCAAGAAGCGCCGGATGAGCGGTGGGCGGTCGATCAAGCAGAAGGACATTGCGGTCTTCACCCGCCAGCTGACGACGATGATGCGGGCCGGCGTGCCGCTGATCCAGGCCTTTGACATCGTCGCGCGCGGCAGCACCAACCCGCGCATGACGCGGCTCCTGACCGACATCCGCAGCGACGTCGAGACCGGCACCAGCCTTTCGGCCGCGTTCCGCAAGCACCCGCTCCACTTCGACGCGCTCTACTGCAATCTGGTCGAGGCCGGCGAGGCCGGCGGTATCCTGGAGCAGCTGCTCGATCGCCTGGCGATCTACCAGGAAAAGACGATGCAGATCAAGTCGAAGATCAAGTCGGCTCTGATCTACCCGGTCGCCGTGCTGGTCGTCGCCTTCGTGGTGCTCGCGGTGATCATGATCTTCGTGATTCCGGCGTTCAAGGACGTGTTCACCTCGTTCGGTGCCGATCTGCCGGCGCCGACGCTGGTCGTGATCGCGATGTCGGAGTTCTTCGTCAAGTACTGGTACCTGATCTTCCTGATTCTCGGCGGCGGTACCTACTTCTTCCTGCAGTCGTGGCGGCGCTCGGTCAAGATGCAGCGCTTCATGGACCGGCTGCTGCTGCGCGTGCCGGTGTTCGGCGATCTCGTCAACAAGTCGTCGATCGCCCGCTGGACCCGCACCCTCTCGACGATGTTCGCGGCCGGAGTGCCGCTGGTCGAGGCGCTCGATTCGGTCGGCGGCGCCTCGGGCAACGCGGTGTTCGCCGACGCGACCGAGCAGATCCAGAAAGATGTCTCGACCGGCTCGGCGCTCACCACCTCGATGCAGACGACCGGTGTGTTCCCGACGATGGTGATCCAGATGTGCGCCATCGGCGAGGAATCGGGTTCGCTCGACCAGATGCTCGGCAAGGCCGCCGAGTTTTATGAAGACGAGGTCGACGAGGCGGTCAAGGGCCTCTCGAGCCTGATGGAACCGTTCATCATCGTGATCCTCGGCGTGCTGATCGGCGGCATCGTGATCTCGATGTACCTGCCGATCTTCAAGCTCGGCCAGGTGGTTTGAACGACACCGGGGCGTTCGTCGCGGCGCTGCTCTCGCCCCTCGGTCTGGCGTTGCTTGGCCTTTGCATCGGCAGCTTCCTGAACGTCGTGATCCACCGCCTGCCGCTGATGATGGAGCGCGGCTGGCGGATCGACAGCGCCGAGCTGCTCGGTGTGGCGATTCCCGAGACACCCGCGCTCAGCCTCTCGCAGCCGCGCTCGCGCTGTCCGGCGTGCGGACACGCGATCCGCTGGTACGAGAACCTGCCGATCGTCAGCTGGCTTGCGCTGCGCGGCCGCTGCTCGGCCTGCAGGGCGCGCGTCTCGCCGCGCTATCCGGCGATCGAAGCGCTCACCGCGCTGCTGTTCGCCGCCTGCGGCCTCCATTTCGGCGCCGAGCCCTCGGTGCTGCTGTGGTGCGGTCTGGCCGCGACGCTCGTCGCGCTCGCCTTCATCGATCTCGACACCAGCTTCCTGCCCGACGATCTCACCCTGCCGCTGACCTGGGCCGGCCTGCTGGCCGCCGCTTTCGGCTGGATTCCGGTATCGCTGCACGCGTCGGTTCTCGGGGCAGCCGCGGGCTATCTGACGCTCTGGGCGATATTCCACCTCTACCGCCTGATCCGTGGCCGCGAGGGCATGGGCGCGGGCGACTTCAAGCTGCTCGCGGCACTCGGCGCCTGGCTCGGCTGGCAGGCGCTGCCGTCGATCGTGCTGCTCGCCTCGGCGGTCGGTGCGGTCGTCGGCATCGCGCTGATCGTGTTGCGTCGCCACGACCGCGAGGTGCCGATCCCCTTCGGCCCGTACCTCGCCGGTGGCGGCATCGCGGCGCTCTTCTGGGGCGAGCCCTTGGCGCGCTTGTGGCTGCCGGCGATGTGAACCCCCGTCGGCCGTTGCGGATCGGCCTGACCGGCGGCATCGGCAGCGGCAAGAGCACGGTGGCGGCGATGCTGGTCGAGCTCGGGGCGACCCTGGTCGATACCGACCTGATCGCACGCCAGCTGACGCTGCCCGGCGGCGCCGCGATCGACCCGATCCGCGCCGCGTTCGGGCCCGGCGCGATCGACGCTCGCGGCGCCCTCGATCGGGCCCGCATGCGTGCGCTCGTCTTCCACGATCCAGCTGCCCGTGAGCGGCTGCAGGCGATCCTTCACCCGCTCATCGGCGCCGAAACCGATCGCCAGGCGGCCGCGGCGCCGGCCGACGCCCCGGCGATCGTGTTCGACGTGCCGCTGCTGGTCGAGTCGAAAGGGCGCTGGCGGGCGCGGGTCGACCGGGTGCTCGTGGTCGATTGCAACGCCGCGACGCAGATCGCCCGGGTCGTCGCGCGTTCGGACTGGACCGCCGAGGCGGCGGCCGCGGTCGTCGCGCAGCAGGCGAGCCGTGCGGCACGGCGTGCGGTCGCGGATGCAGTGATCGAGAACGATGGTCTCTCGCTCGTCGAGCTGCGGGCCGCCGTCGAGCGGATCTGGCGCGATTGGGCGCCAGGCGAGGACACGCCATGCCCGGGCACGGACGTTTGATCGACGGGCTGTCGCGCGGCCGGCGTGCGGCCGCGCCCGACCCGCTGTGAAACAATCCTGCCTCGACTGCAAGGCCGCTGCGGCGCGGTGGCGACGCCCGTGATCCTCTACGAATACCCGTTCCACGAAGGCATCCGCACGATGCTGCGGCTCGAGCACCTGTTCGAACGGCTTGGGCAACTGAGCACGCGCGACGCCGCCGTCGACCACCACCATGCCCTGGCGACCCTGTTCGAGATCGCCGACGTTTCGTCGCGCGCCGATCTCAAATCGGACCTGCTGAAGGAGCTCGACAAACACCGCACGCAGTTCGCCGGTTACCGCGGCAATCCGTCGATCTCCGAGGCGGCGCTCGACACCGTGATCGCTCGCATGGACCAGGCGTTCGACGCGCTCAACGTGGTGCAGGGCAAGGTCGGCACGGCCCTGACCGGCGACGAGTGGCTGATGGCGATCCGCAGCCGGATCAACATCCCCGGCGGCACCTGCAGCTTCGATCTGCCTTCTTATCATGCCTGGCAGCACCTGGAGCCGCCGCGCCGGCGGGCTGATCTGCTGCAGTGGAGCGCCCCGCTGATGCCGTTAGCCCAGGCGCTCCAGCTGTTGCTCGGGCTGCTGCGCGAATCTGGCGTGCCCCACCGGGTGGTCGCGCCAGCCGGGCAGTACCAGCAAAGCCTGCCCCAGGGACGCATGTATCAGCTGCTCCGGGTGCGGCTCGACGGCGCCGACGACATCGTCCCCGAGATCACCGGGCACCGCTTGATGGTGTCGGTGCGACTGATGCGTCAGGATGCTGAACGGCGTCTGAAGCCGAGCCTCGAGGACGCGACTTTCGAATTGACGCTGTGCGCCTGACCGGGTGAGTCGCCAAATGCCCGGCACGAAACTGCGCTGATGACACCACCCAGCCAACCCCGTGTCATTCGCTGCCCAGGATGTGGCGGACCGAGCGTCTACGCGCCCGAAAACGCCGCCCGACCGTTCTGCAGCGCCCGCTGCAAAAACAACGACTTCGGCGCCTGGGCGAGCGAGCGCTACGCGGTGCCGGCCGCGCCGGATCCTGATCCGGACGACGACGGCGCCAGCCCCGCCACCCCGGTTCAGCGACTCAGCCAGTAGTCGGCGAAGGCGCTCAGATCCGGGTGCACCGAATGCGCCAGCGCCAGGTCCGGTCCGACGTTCGGGCTCCCGTTCGGCGCGCGGGTGACCAGCGCGGCGTGGATGTGCCGCGGGATTCCGCGCATGTAGGCGATGTAGTCGTCGACGAAAGCCACCGGGTCGAGCAGATCGATCGCATCCGCCTTCGGGCTGCGCGCGCCCTCGTGGTGACCGGTCGCGATCACCTGTTCGATCGGGAACCCGTGGTCACGCAGGTTCTGCAGCCGGGCCGCCGCGAACTCGCTGTCGAGCGCCGAGACGCAGATCAGTTCGTAGCCTGCGGCGTGCAGGCGCCTGCACGCCGCGGCGGCGCCGGGGATCGGCACCAGCGTGGTCCAGAACTCGGTGTCGAAGGCCGCGCGAAACGCGCTGCGCCCCTCCGGCGTGAGCCGTTCGGCCTCCCAACGGTCCATCGGCCAGTAAGCGAGCCGATCGCGCTCGACCAGATTGACGCCGAACGCCCGTTTCCAGGCGGCGGCGTACCCGAGATGAAAATCGAGCAGGACGCCGTCGCAATCGAGCGCGATCAAGGGTCGGTTGGGCATGCGGCAACTTTAGGCCAGGCCCCGCATCCGGGTTGTCGCCCGGCGGACGCCGGCGGTACCCGCGCCGACTGGCTGAAAGCCCGCGCTAGCCGTTGTGTCTCTGCGCCTCCTCGGCGACCAGCGTCGTTTTCAACAGCTTGCCGACCGGCGACTTGGGCAGCTCGGCGCGCAATTCGAGCGCCTGCACCATCTCGTGCTTGCCGATGCGGTCTTTCAGAAACGCCTTCAACTCGTCGAGCGTCAGGGGGGCGGCGCCCTGGCGCAACTTGACGAAGGCCTTGGGCGTCTGCCCGCGGTATGGATCGGGCACGCCGATCACGCAGACCTCCTCGACCGACGGGTGCTCGTAGATCGCTTCTTCGATCACCCGGGGGTAGACGTTGAAACCGCCGCAGAGCAGCATGTCCTTGGTGCGGTCGACGATGAAGACGAAACCGTCGTCGTCCATCCGCGCGACGTCGCCGGTGCGGAAATAACCGTCGGCGGTCATCGCGGCGGCGGTCGCCTCCGGGTTCTTCCAGTAGCCCTTCATCACGTTCGGGCCGCGAATGCAAAGTTCGCCCGGCTCGCCGGGCGCCGCCTCGACACCCGGTTCGCCCAAACGCTCGAACTTCAGTTCGATGTTCGGCAGCGGCATCCCGCAGGACCCGGCCCTGCGCTTGCCGACCGCGGGCGTGAAAGTGCCGGTGGGGGAGGTTTCGGTCATGCCCCAGCCTTCGTTCAGGTGCGTGCCGGTCAACGCGAGGAAGCGATTCGCAATCTCGACCGGCAGCGGTGCCCCACCCGACCCGCAGAACCTGAGCGACCGGAGCTCGCCGGCGGCGACCCGCGGATGATGCGCGAGCGCGGTGTACATCGTCGGCACCCCGAGGAAAAGGGTGATCCGCTGGTCGATCAGGTCGGCGACGACGGCATCGACATCGAAGCGCGGGTGCAGCAGGAGCGCCGCGCCGAGGCGCACGCCGTAGAGCAGGTTCACGGTCAGTGCGTAGATGTGGAAGAGCGGCAGCACGACCAGCGCACGCTCCTCGCCCCCGGTCAGAATCGACGGTTTGCCGGTCAGCGACTCGACGTACTGCGCGCAGGCCGCCGTCAGGTTGGCGTGCGTCAGCATCGCGCCCTTCGGCAGGCCGGTCGTGCCGCCGGTGTATTGCAGCATGGCGACCGTCTCGCGGAGGTCGCCAATCGGCACGGATTCGAACACACCGTCGTTGTCGAGCAAGGACTCGAAACTCGACCGCTTCGCATCCCACTCGACTGCCGCACCCTGGCCAGCGGCAGCGAGCCCGGCTCGGACCGCCGCCGGCTGCGCGGCAAAATCCCCGAAGCCGCCGACGATCAGGCGCTCGAGCCGCGCCGTGCCGAGCAGGCGCGCCATCACCGGGTAAAGCGTCACGAGGTCGAGCGTGACGAGCAACTCGGTGTCGCTGTCGGCGATCTTGTGGGCGAGGACACGCTCCGCATCGAGCGGCGAGTAATTGACGACCGTGGCACCGGCCTTCAACGCGCCGAAAAACGCGATCGGGTAGTGCGGGGTGTTCGGCAGAAAGAGGCCGACATGCACGCCCGGCCCGACCCCGAGCCGCTGGAAACCCGCCGCTGCCCGATCGGCGAGCTCCCCAAGTTCGCGGTAGGAGATGGTGCGGCCCATGAAGACGAGCGCGGGCCGCTCGCCCCAGCGCGCGACGGCATCGTCGAGCAGTTGCTGCACTGGAAGCAGCGGCAGGTCGGCGTCCCAGCGCACGCCTTCGGGATACGACGAAATCCAGGGTTTGCGATCGCTCACCAGCTTCTCCTCCAAGGAGTTTTTACTCCGGACGGGGCGCGCCGATCCGGACACGAGACGACTATCGCGGGACGCCGGCAGCTTGCGCTCAGGTTTTCCCGAAGAAGCAGGTGCGCTGGCGCCTCGCTTCGGCTGCGCGCTTGAAAGGTTATGGCAACTTCCTATAATGCGCTTGCTAGCACTCGGGGCCCCTGAGTGCTAACAGTCGATCGGCCGGTCGCCGCGGCCACCGACCCGGATGCATCGCCGTCTGCCGTTCGACGCTCAACCTTACCAGCAGGAGATTCCCCATGAAACTACGCCCATTGCACGATCGCGTGATCGTCAAGCGCCTCGAGCAGGAAACCAAGACCGCCTCGGGCATCGTGATCCCCGACAACGCCGCCGAAAAGCCCGACCAGGGCGAAGTCCTGGCCGTCGGCCCGGGCAAGCGCAACGAGAAGACCGGTGACTTCGTTGCGCTCAACATCAAGGTCGGCGATCGCGTGCTGTTCGGCAAGTACAGCGGCCAGACCGTCAAGGTCGATGGCGACGAATTGCTCGTGATGAAGGAAGACGATCTGTTCGCAGTCGTCGAGAAGTAATTCGCCTGCAACGCAACTCATCAGAACTCGGAGAGAAACCACATGGCAGCTAAAGACGTGATTTTCGGCGGTGACGCCCGCGCCCGCATGGTCGAAGGCGTAAACATCCTCGCCAACGCGGTCAAGGTGACCTTGGGCCCCAAGGGGCGCAATGTCGTGCTCGAGCGCTCGTTCGGCGGCCCGACCGTCACCAAGGACGGTGTCTCGGTCGCCAAAGAGATCGAGCTCAAGGACAAGCTCCAGAACATGGGCGCCCAGATGGTCAAGGAAGTCGCTTCCAAGACCTCGGACATCGCCGGTGACGGCACCACCACCGCCACCGTGCTGGCCCAGGCCATCGTTCGCGAAGGCATGAAGTACGTGGCCGCGGGCATGAACCCGATGGACCTGAAGCGCGGCATCGACAAGGCCGTCACGGCGCTGGTCGAGCAGCTCAAGCTGCAATCCAAGGCGACCACGACCTCGAAGGAAATCGCCCAGGTCGGCACGATCTCGGCGAACAGCGACGAGGAAGTCGGCCGCATCATCGCCGACGCGATGGACAAGGTCGGCAAGGAAGGCGTGATCACCGTCGAGGACGGCAAGAGCCTGAACAGCGAGCTCGAAGTCGTCGAAGGGATGCAGTTCGACCGCGGCTACCTGTCGCCCTACTTCATCAACAACCCCGACAAGCAGGTCGCGGCGCTCGACAACCCGTTCGTGCTGCTGTTCGACAAGAAGATCAGCAACATCCGTGACCTGTTGCCGACGCTCGAGCAGGTCGCCAAGAGCGGCCGTCCGCTGTTGATCGTCGCCGAAGAAGTCGAAGGCGAAGCGCTTGCAACTCTCGTGGTCAACACGATCCGGGGCATCCTGAAGGTCGTCGCCGTCAAGGCGCCGGGCTTCGGCGATCGTCGCAAGGCGATGCTCGAGGACATCGCGATCCTGACCGGCGGCAAGGTCATCGCCGAGGAAGTCGGCCTGACGCTCGAGAAGGTCACGCTGGCCGATCTGGGCCAGGCCAAGCGCGTCGAGGTGGGCAAGGAGAACACCACGATCATCGACGGCGCTGGCGCCGGCGCGGACATCGAGGCCCGCGTCAAGCAGGTCCGCGTCCAGATCGAGGAAGCGACTTCCGACTACGACCGCGAGAAGCTGCAGGAGCGGGTCGCCAAACTCGCCGGCGGTGTTGCGGTGATCAAGGTCGGTGCCGCGACCGAGGTCGAGATGAAGGAGAAGAAGGCCCGGGTCGAGGACGCGCTTCACGCGACCCGTGCGGCGGTCGAAGAAGGCATCGTCGCAGGCGGCGGCGTGGCTTTCCTGCGGGCCAAGCAGTCGGCCGGCACGATCAAGGGCGACAACCCCGACCAGGAAGCCGGCATCAAGCTGGTGCTGAAGGCGATCGAATCGCCGCTGCGCGAGATCGTGTTCAACGCCGGCGGCGAAGCCAGCGTGGTCGTCGCCGCAGTGTTGGCCGGCAAGGGCAACTACGGCTTCAATGCCGCCAACGACACCTACGGCGACATGATCGAGATGGGCATTCTCGATCCGACGAAGGTGACCCGTACCGCGCTGCAGAACGCCGCGTCGGTCGCTTCGCTGATGCTGACGACGGAGGCGATGATTTCCGAAGCGCCAAAGGATGAAGCCGCCGGCGGTGGCGGCATGCCGGGTGGTGGGATGGGCGGCATGGGCGGGATGGGCGGGATGGATATGTAAGGACTTCAACGGAGAAACGCTGCGCGTTTCTCCGTGGGTTCTGGCTGGATCAAAAAGCGCGGCAGAGCCGCGCTTTTTTCATGGATGCGCGGCTTACGCGTTGCTCCGCCGCGCGGCTTCGTGCCTGACCGGCACTCGCCTGATTCACGGCAGGAAGCGGGCCAGTTCATCGGCAACCAGCGTTGGGCGCTCGTGGATGATCCAGTGGGTGGACTCGGGGACGCGAAGGAGGCGCAGGTCGGGGACGTAGGCATCGAGGCCCTCGACGAGGGACGGGGGCAAGGCCTTGTCGGCTACGCCCCAGATCACGAGCGTGGGAACGCGGACGGTGACGTATTCGGGTGCGAAGACAATCGACAGCACGGGGTCGTCGGGCGATGTCGGCGGTCGGAGCGGCGAGGCGCGGTAGTAATTGCAGCCGCCGGTCAGGCCGGCGCGCCAGATTGCCCGGTACTGGTCGCGAACCGAGTCGGTAAGCCAGCCGCCGCCGGGACGAGCGGTGTCGGTGGCTCCCATCTGCTCGAACATCGGCCACATGCGGGCGAAGTCGTTGTCCGCGAGAAGCGCCTCGGCGTCGGGACGGACGAGGCGGTTCATGTAGGCGCTGGCGGCCTGCTGCTCGGGGCTGTGCCGAAGCTCGCGGAGGAAGGTGGCCGGGTGCGGCGAGTTCACGATCACGAGCCGCTTGACCAGCTCGGGGCGCAGGGCGGCGAGGGTCCAGGCGACAGCGCCGCCCCAGTCGTGGGCGATCAAGGCCTCGATCGGGCCGCCGCCGGCCTGCTGCCCGATCAACTCGACGATGTCGGCCATCAGGTGCTTGACGCGGTAGGCCTCGACGTCGGTCGGTGCGGATGAGGGACCGTAGCCGCGCAGGTTCGGCGCGACGCAGCGGTAACCGTCGCTGAACCGGGTCAGCAAGTCGTCCCAGACGAACGCTGCCTCGGGGAAGCCGTGCAAAAACATCAGCACCGGTGCACCGCGCGGCCCGGCCGCCCGGCAGCCGAGCGTGATGCCGGAGGGCAGGACGGCATCGAAGGTCTCGATCATGCCGCGGCGTCCGGAAGCGCTACTGCCGACACCCAGCCGTGCAGCAACCGGGCGGTGTCGCCGACACCCAGCTTGGCGAGCGCCGAGAACAGCGTGACCTGCAGGTCCGAGGTTTCGGTCGCGATCTCGCGGAGCACCAGTTCGGCCTCGGCCAGCGCCGCGGTCGACTCGCGCCGGTTCAGTTTGTCGGCCTTGGTCAGCAGCACCAGCAGGCGGACCGCGCCGTTGCCGAGGCGGGGTGCGACGAACGCGATCAGGCGGCGGTCGAGGTCGGTGAAGCCGAGCCGGGCGTCGACCATGAGCACGACGCCGGTCAGGCTCCTCCGCACGTCGAGGTAATCGGCCATCACACGCTGCCACCGCAGTTTGGCGTCGCGCGCCACGGCGGCGTAGCCGTAGCCAGGGAGATCGGCGAAGAGCGCGTTCGGCTCGGTCTTGGGTCCGAGCTCGAACAGGTTGATGTGCTGGGTGCGACCGGGCGTTTTCGAGGCGAACGCCAGCCGCTTCTGCTGCGCCAGCACGTTGATGGCGGTCGACTTGCCGGCGTTCGAGCGACCGACGAAGGCGATCTCGGGCAGCTCGGTGGGCGGCAACTGATCGAGCCGGCTGGCGGTCGTCAGGAAGCGCGCCGTATGGCACCAGGCGAGCGCGCGTTTTTCGGCCTGCGGCAGGTCTGGGGTCACAAGCCTACCCGGCAGGTCCGGCGTGTCGGGCGGGTCCGACGGAAACCCGGAGGCACCGGGCGTCGGAGGACTGGCGGTGGGGTCCTGCACGATCGAAGCGCCCAAACGTGCATTGTAAGATCGCAAGGTTTTGCACGAGGAAATGCCGTATCCATGGCCGCACCGATGAAGACCGCCGCGAGCGTCGCCGCCAGCCTGCTGCTTGGCGCGGCCGCGGTGCTTGCCCAGGAGACCACCCCACCGAACAAGCTGCCGGCGCCGCCGGATGCGACCAAGGGTCAGCTCACTTCGACGAACGTCTGCGTTGCCTGCCATGCGAACGACGGCTCGCGCGGCAGCCCGGCGAATCCGATCATCCAGGGGCAACACCCCGAATACCTCGTCAAGCAACTGGCCGAGTTCAAGTCAGGCAAGCGGCCGAATCCGATCATGACGCCGATGGCCGCCATGCTGAGCGAGGCCGACATGCGCAACGTCGCGGCGTTCTACGCTGGCAAGCAGCCGAAGCCGGGCTTCGCGAAGAACAAGGAAACCGTGGCGCTCGGCGAAAAAATCTTTCGCGGTGGCATCGCCGACCGCATGGTGCCGGCTTGCGCAGGGTGCCACAGCCCGAACGGCGCCGGACTACCCTCGCAATACCCGCGGCTTTCAGGTCAGCACACCGACTACACCGAAGCCCAACTGGTCGCCTTTCGCAGCGGCGCGCGCAAGAACAGCATCGTCATGATGGGCGTGGCTTCGAAGATGAACGACCGCGAGATCAAGGCGGTCGCCGACTACATCGCCGGCCTGCACTGACGGCAACCTTTGCTTTCAGCCGCGCAAAGGGCCGGGCTCGCCCCGGCCCTTTCGACGACCGCGGCCGCGGCGCAGGGGCGATTCGGATAATGGCGCGATGACGCTCGCGACCACCGGCATCGTCGTGCGCACCCGCTCGCGCGGGCTCGCGAGCGCGGTCGAGCTCGTCTCGTCGATGCGCTTCTCGATCTCGTTGCTGACGGTGATCTGCATCGCCTCGGTGATCGGCACGGTCGTCCGCCAGCACGAGCCCTATTCCAACTATGTGAATCAGTTCGGCCCGTTCTGGACCGAGGTGTTTGCCGCGCTCGGCCTGCTCAGCGTCTACAGCGCCTGGTGGTTCCTGCTGATCCTCGCGTTCCTGGTCGTCTCGACGAGTCTCTGCGTCGCACGCAATGCGCCGAAAATCGTCGCCGATCTGCGCACCTACAAGGAACAGATGCGCGAGCAGTCGCTCGGCGCTTTCCACCACCGCGGCAGCGCCGAATCGGCCGAGACGCTCGACGCCGCGCACCGGCGCATCGTCGAGACCCTGGCGGCCGCGGGCTGGAGAACGAAATCCAGCGAGCGCGACCACGGGACGATGGTCGCCGCGCGCCGCGGCGCGACCAACAAGCTCGGCTACCTCGCCGCCCATTCGGCGATCGTGCTGATCTGCATCGGCGGCCTCCTCGACGGCGACCTGGTGCTCCGGCTGCAGATGGCGCTGCAGGGAAAAACGCCTTATACGGGCGGGGGGACGCTGCGCGATGTTCCGGCGCGCCACCGCCTGGACGCGTCGACGCCGACCTTCCGTGCCAACCTGCTGGTGCCCGAGGGCTCGCACAGCGGCACCGCGGTGGTCAATCTGTCCGACGGCGTCGTGCTGCAAGACCTGCCGTTCGACATCGAGCTGAAGAAATTCATCGTCGAGTACTACGACACCGGCATGCCGAAACTGTTCGCGAGCGAGATCGTGATCCACGACCGCGACACCGGCGCGCGCCTGCCCGCCATCGTGAAGGTCAACCAGCCCGCGCATCACCGCGGGGTCGCGATCTACCAGAGCAGCTTCGACGACGGCGGCTCGGCGGTCACCTTGCATGCGATTCCGATGAGCGCCGGTGGCCTGGCGTTCGACGTTTCGGGAACCATCGGGGAAAGCACCCGGATCTCGAACGGCGCCGAGCAGCTGCAGCTCGAGTTCGCCGGGCTGCGCGTCATCAACGTCGAGAACCTCGGCGCCGCCGGCGGCGACGGGGTCACGGATCGAGAGACGCGGGGCAACGGCGGGACCAGCGGCAACGGCGGCGCTGGCGGCACCGACCTGCGCAAGCCGGACCTCGTCGGCCGGCTCGCCGAGCATTTGGGCTCGGGCGTGCGCACCCGTGGCAAGAAGACGCTCCGCAACGTCGGCCCCTCGGTCAGCTACAAGCTGCGCGACGCGGCCGGCCAGGCGCGCGAGTTCAACAACTACCTGCTGCCGGTCGAACTCGACGGCCTGCGCGTGTTCCTCGCCGGGGCGCGCGACAAGGCGGATCAGCCGATGCGCTACCTGCGCATCCCAGCCGACGACCACGACCGCATCGACGGCTGGGTGCGGCTGCGCCACGCCCTGCTCGACCCGGCCTTGCGGCGCCGTGCGGTCGAGCGCTACGTCGCGATCGCCGCACCCGCCGACAAGCCCGAGCTCGGCGCGCAGCTCACGACGACAGCGGAGCGTGTGCTTGGGCTCTTCGCCGGCGCCGATGGCAGGCCCGCGAGCAAGCGCGACGCGCCGCCCGCGGCGCCGAGCGGTGGTCTGCAGGCGATCTCCGACTTCATCGAAGGCAGCGTCCCGGAAGGCGAGCGCGCCCGCATTTCGGACGTGCTGCTGCGTATCCTGAACGGCAGCCTCGTCGAACTGGCGAACCTGACCCGTGCCGATGCCGGCGAGCCGGCCCTCGCGCCGAACGCTGCAACCCAGGTCTTCATGACCCAGTCGGTGCTGTCGCTCTCCGACAGCTTCTACTACCCGGCGCCGGTGCTGCTCGAGTTGAAAGACTTCCGTCAGGTGCAGGCGAGCGTGTTCCAGGTCACCCGCGCGCCGGGGCAGACGCTGGTCTACCTCGGTGCGGGGCTGCTGATCGTCGGCGTGTTCACGATGCTCTACATTCGCGAGCGTCGCCTCTGGGTGTGGCTGGTCCGGTCCGACCGCAGCCTGCGCATCACCGCCGCCATGTCGACGTCCCGCCGCACGCTCGATGCCGATGCCGAGTTCGACCGGCTGAAGCAGAGCCTCCTGGAGCCGCGCGCATGAACACCACCACCCTTCACGAGCTCCCGCTGACGCGGCGGGCCGGCCGCCGCGTCGACGTCCTGACGGCGCGTTCGCCAACCGATTGGGCCTTCGCGGCGCTGGTCGTCGCGGGCGGCGCCTTCGCCCTCGTGCGCTACGCCGGCGCGATGGACGTCTACGAAAAGGCGATCCTCCTCGGCGCTCTGCCGGTCGCAATCGGGCTCGGCTGGTTCTGGGGCACGCTGCGGCTCCTGATGGTCGGGGTGGCCGCGGCAAGCCTGCTGGCGATCGCGCTCTACGCCCGACACCGGGCCGGCTACGGGATCGACCTGGCACAGGCCGACCACGTCTTCCTGCTGAAGTATTTCCTTTCGAGCCAGAGCGCGATCATGTGGATGAGCGTGCTCTTCTTCATGAGCACCACGTTCTACTGGATGGGATTTGCCGGGCGCGCCGGGCCGAATTCCGCCGTCCGGATCGGCTCCGGCCTGGCCTGGGCGGCCGTCTTCATGGCGCTCGTCGGCACCATGGTGCGCTGGTTCGAGAGCCACCAGATCGGCCCCGACATCGGCCACATCCCGGTCAGCAATCTGTACGAGGTCTTCGTGCTCTTTTGCTGGCTGACGACGCTCTTCTATCTCTACTACGAGCAGCACTACCGGGAGCAGCACGGCATCCGTTCGCTCGGCGCGTTCGTGATGCTGGTCGTCAGCGCGGCGGTCGGCTTCCTGCTCTGGTACACCTTCGCGCGCGACGCGAGCGAGATCCAGCCCCTGGTGCCGGCGCTGCAGAGCTGGTGGATGAAGCTGCACGTGCCGGCGAACTTCATCGGCTACGGCAGCTTCGCGCTCGCGGCGATGGTCGCGCTCGCCTACGTGCTGAAGAACGCGTCGCCCCGGGCGCTTTGGATCGGCTTGGTCGGCGTGCCGCTCGTGCTCGTCGGCCTGCCGCTCGCTGGTTTCTCGATTTTCGGTGGTCTGTCGGCCGATGCGACCGGGGCGGCCTTCAAGGCCGGCCGCCTGGTCGGCGGCACGGTCGCGTTTTTTGCGCTGACGATCGTCGCCCGGCGCTGGATCAACCCGCGCACGCCTTCGGCCGAGATCGCCGACGACGTGATGTACAAGTCGATCGCCCTCGGCTTCGCGTTCTTCACGATCGCGACCATCCTCGGCGCCTTCTGGGCCGCCGATGCGTGGGGCGGTTACTGGAGCTGGGATCCGAAGGAAACCTGGGCGCTGATCGTCTGGCTCAATTACGCGGCCTGGCTGCACATGCGGCTGGTGAAGGGCCTGCGCGGCACGGTGTCGGCCTGGTGGGCGCTGACCGGCCTCGTCGTCACCAGCTTCGCGTTCCTCGGCGTCAACATGTTCCTGTCGGGCCTGCACTCGTACGGCACGCTTTGACGACCCGACGACCCGCGACCCGACGACGCTGCGGCGTGGAACCATCGCGCCGCAGCGCGGTCTCTCCATGCACTTCACGGGATGCTTCCTGCCATGTACCACTCGCCCGACGCCGACTTCGCCGTTCCGCCCGCCTCCGAGATCACGCCACCCGTGCTTTATCGCGGCCGCCGGGACGTGTTGCGCCTGGCAGGCGCCGGGGCGCTGGCCGCAGCGTCCACCGGACTCGTTTCGAACGCCCATGCGCAAGGTGCCCGGCCGGGCAAGCTAGCAGCGCTGAGCGGCGTGCGCAGCACGGCCGCAGGTGCCGTCACGATGGAAAAGCCGACGCCCTACGCGGATGCGTCGGGCTACAACAACTACTACGAGTTCGGCACTGACAAATCCGACCCGGCGCAGAACGCTCACACGCTGAAAACCCGGCCGTGGACCGTCTCGGTCGAGGGCGAGGTGAAGAACAAGAAAACCTACGACATCGACGAGCTGTTGAAGCTCGCACCCATGGAGGAGCGCATCTACCGCCTGCGTTGCGTCGAAGGCTGGTCGATGGTGATCCCCTGGGAGGGCTACCCGCTCGCCGAAATCGCCCGCCGCGCCGAGCCGACCGGCAACGCGAAATACGTCGAGTTCGTCTCGCTCGCCGACCCGAAGACGATGCCCTTCGTCGGCTCGCGGGTGCTCGACTGGCCGTACGTGGAAGGCCTGCGCCTCGACGAAGCGTTGCACCCGCTGACGCTGCTCGCCTTCGGCATGTACGGCGAGGTGCTGCCGAACCAGAACGGCGCGCCGGTGCGGATCGTCGTGCCGTGGAAATACGGTTTCAAGAGCGCCAAGTCGATCGTCAAGATCCGTTTCGTCGAAAAGCAGCCGCCGACGGCGTGGGTCAAAAGCGCGAGCAACGAGTACGGGTTCTATTCGAACGTCAACCCGGAGGTCGATCACCCGCGCTGGAGCCAGGCCACCGAGCGCCGCATCGGCGAGGACGGGATCTTCGCGAAGAAGCGCCCGACGCTGATGTTCAACGGCTACGGGCCGCAGGTCGGGTCGCTCTATGCCGGGTTGGATCTGCGCAAGAACTTCTGAAGGCGTGAAGGACCCTGCGATGGCCGCGGCGCCGCCCCGGACGGCCCGGCCGAAGCCCTTTCTGCTGCGTCCCCAGGCGAAGGCGCTGGTCTTCGTGCTTTGCCTGTTGCCGTTCGCCCGGTTGGCCTGGGGAACCGCATCGGCGGCGATGGGTTCGAACGCGCTCGGCGCCAATCCGGCCGAAGCGTTGATCCGCGCCACCGGCGACTGGACTTTGCGCTTCCTTTGCATCACGCTGGCCGTCACCCCGGTGCGCAAGCTCCTCAACCTCCCGGCGCTGGCCCGCTTCCGCCGCATGGTCGGGCTCTTCACCTTCTTCTACGCCTGCCTGCATTTCGTCTGCTACGGCTGGTTCGACATGGGCCTGGACTGGCCCGAAATCGTGCGCGACATTGCCAAGCGACCTTTCATCCTGGTCGGCACCGCAGCGCTCGTCCTCATGACGCCGCTCGCCGCGACCTCGTTCAACCGCGCGATCAAGGCGCTCGGCGCGGCGCGTTGGCAGACGCTGCATCGCACGGTCTACGGCGTCGTGCTGCTCGGCCTGTTGCATTTCTTCTGGATGCGCTCGGCCAAGAGCAACTATGCGGAAGTCGCGGTCTACGCGGCGATCGTCGCGGTGCTGCTCGGCTGGCGCATCGTGGAGGCGCTGCGCTCGCGGCGGCGGCTGCGCGTCGCCAGAAAGGCGGCGGCGGCTTAAGCGGTTTGCGAAACCGCGGGCAATTGGGGGGCGGTCGGGCCCGCCGGGGCGCCAGCCGGGGCATTCGCCGAAAGCAGGGCGTCGACACCGTAGAGATGCGCCAAGGCCAGCAGGTGGTCCGGCCACTGGCGCACATGAAAGGGTTTTCCGGCGGCCTGAGCGGCACGCTCGCACTCGAGCAACACGGCGAGGGCCGCCGAATCGAAGCGCTTCAGGTTCGACGCATCCACGACCACCTCGTTGCGGTCGACAAGCGCGCCGAGGGCTTGCAGGAGCAGGCGCCGGGTGTCGTTCGCCTCACGGGCGGTGAGCGTCGCCGGCAGCACCAGCATCTCAGCTCTTCGACGCTGCCGCGCCCTTGTTGCGCGCCGCAAGCTTGGCGATCAGCCCGTCGATGCCGCTGGTGCCGATCTCCTGCGCGAACATGTTCTGGTAGCTCTGCACGAGCCACACGCCGAGCACGTTCACGTCGTAGATCTTCCAGCCGGCCGCCGTCTGCTCGAGCCGGTAGTCGAGCTGAATCGGGTCGCCGCGGCCCTTGACCTCGGTGCGCACCACCACTTCCTTGTCGTCGGGGCTGCTGCGCGACGGCCTCAGCTCGACGGTTTGGTCCGATACCTGCGCCAGCGCGCCCGAGTAGGTGCGCACCAGAAGCAGCTTGAACTGCTCCTGCAGGCTTTTCTGCTGCTCGGGCGTCGCCTGACGCCAGTAGCGGCCGGCCGAAGCGGCGGTCATCCGTTGGAAGTCGACGTACGGCATGACCTTCTGGTCGACCAGCGCGTTGATCTTCTGGAGATCGCCTTGCTTGTACGTCTTGTCTGCTTTGAGCGTATCGAGCACGTCGCTCGAGACCTCCTTGATCAGCGCATCGGGGGCTTTGCCGGCCTGCTGCGCCTGGGCAAGCGCGCCAGTGCCGGCGAGGAGGCCCGCGAACAGCCACGGCAGCATTCTTCGGGTGATCATGACGGGTGTCCTTTGGTTTCCCGGGCGGGTTGCCCGGAGCAGCTTCGTTCGAGCAGGCGGGCGTGGGTTCCAGAGCGAGCGCCCCACCCTACAACGCGCGGACGGGACCGGCGGTTCACGGCGCGGCCGACGAGGCCGGCATGGCGGGCAGCGGTGCGGCGCCTGGCAGCGTCGGCAACAACGGCGCCGGAACCTCGTCGGGCGCATCGCCGTCGAACACCAGGCTGCGCCGCCGCTGCAGGTAGGCGTCGCGGATGAAGCTGTACTTGTCGAGCGCGATGTCGTCGATGAGGTTGCTGGCCCCGAGCAGCCGCGCCCGGGTATTGATGAGCTGCAGGCCAAAAATACCGAACTGGTAGCTGCCATCGCCGATGAGCAGCGTGGGTGACGCGGCGCGATCGACCGGCAGGGCGAGCGAATCGCGCACCGTCGACGGTCCGATCACCGGCCACACGACGTAGGCGCCGGGGCCGAAGCCCCAGCGGCCGAGCGTCTGGCCGAAGTCTTCGTAGTGATGCTCCAGGCCGAACTCGCTCGCGATGTCGAGGACGCCGAAGAAGCCGAAGAAGGTGTTGGTCGTGAAACGGACGACATCCTCGAACGCCGGCGTCGCCTTCCACTGCAGCACGTTGTTGACCGCCGACCAGGCGTCGGCGGCATTGGCGAAGAAGTTGTCGACGCCTCGGCGCACGAACTGCGGCACGACCTTGGCGTAGCCGGTAGCGACCGGCTTCAGCACGATCCGATCGAGCGACTGGTTGAACCCGAACACCTTGCGGTTCCAGCTCTCCCACGGATCGAGCCGAGCCCCCGGTCCGCCGCGTGCGTCGGTCACCAGCCTCTGCGTGCCGGCGCAGCCAGCGAGCCCGAGCAGGGCAACGACGAGCAGCAGCCCCAAGGCCGAACGATAGCGGGCTCGCTTCACTTCTTTCCTCCATCCATGGGTGCGGGCGACGAGGCCGCAGGACCGGATCCGGAATCGGCCGCCTTGTTGAACAGGAACTGGCTGATCAGGCTCTCGAGAACGACCGCCGACTGGGTCGAGCGGATCGTCCCGCCGGGCTCGAAGTTCTTGGCGTCGGCGCCCGCATCGAGCCCGACGTACTGGTCGCCCAGCAACCCCGAAGTCAGGATTCGGGCCGACGAATCGGCTGGAAACTGCACCGAGCTCTGAACGTCGAGCCGCACCACGCCCTGGAAGGTCTTCGGATCGAGCGTGATCGATGCGACCCGGCCGACCGTGACCCCGGCGCTGCGCACCGGCGAGCGCACCTTGAGCCCGCCGATGTTGTCGAACTTGGCGAGCAACGGGTAGGTGGCGTCGCTGCTGAAGCTGCTCAGGTTGGCCGCGCGCAAGGCCAGGAACACCAGCGCGGCAATGCCGAGCAGCACGAAACAACCGACGAGCACCTCGGTCAGCTTGCGGTTCATCGGGCACCTGTAGTGAATGACATGGCGTTGTTTCTCTTGCCGCGGCTCGTCATCGGGCCGTGAACATCAGCGCGGTGAGGATGAAATCCATGACCAGCACCGTGAGCGACGAGATCACGACCGTCCGCGTGGTCGCGCGTGCCACACCGCCGGGCGTCGGTTCGGCCTCGTACCCCTGGTAGACGGCAGTGAAGCTGCAGACGACGCCGAACACCAGGCTCTTGATGATCCCGTTGCCGAGGTCACGCCGCACGTCGACACCGGTTTGCATGATGGACCAGAAGTTGCCGGCGTCGATCCCTAGCATCGGTACCCCGACCACGTAGGCGCCGACGATGCCGATCGCCGAGAACAGCAGCGCGAGCACCGGCATCGCGACGATGCCGCCGATGAACCGCGGCGCGAGCACGCGGCGTTTTGGGTCGACCGCCATCAGTTCCATCGCCGCCAGCTGCTCGCCCGCCTTCATCAAGCCGATCTCGGCGGCGAGCGAGGTGCCGGCGCGGCCGGCGAAGAGCAGCGCGGTGACGACCGGGCCCAACTCGCGCACCAACGACAGGTTCACGACCAGGCCGACCGAATCGGCCGCGCCGTAGGTCGCCAGGGCGTAGTAGGTCTGCAGCGCCAGCACGAAGCCGACCGCGAGGCCCGAAGCGAGGATTACCAGCAACGAGAGATTGCCGAGCGCGTGCACCTGCTGCACGGCGAAGTACGGCCGCCGGAGCGAGCTGGGCAAGGCGCGCAGCAGCTGCAGGAAGAACAGGGCCTGGTGGCCGAGCGCGGCCAGGCGGTCGATCACGAAGCGGCCGAGCGCGGCGACGAATCCCATCCTCAACCCGCGACCAGCCCGAAATCCTGCGCGATCGGGGGCGCCGGATAGTGGAACGGCACCGGGCCGTCGGGCTCGCCGTGGATGAACTGTCGAACCAGGGGGTCGGTGCTGGCGCGTATCGCCTCGGGCCTGCCCTCGGCGATCACATGGCCGGGCGCGGCCATCAGGTAAGCGTAGTCGCAGATCGCGAAGCACTCCTGCACGTCGTGCGAGACGAGCAGCGAGGTCGCGCCGGTCGCGTCATTGAGCTTTCTGATGAGGTTGGCGGTAACCGCCATCGCGATCGGATCGAGGCCGGTGAAGGGCTCGTCGTAGAGCAGGATCTCCGGGTCGAGCGCGATCGCGCGGGCGAGCGCGACGCGCCGCGCCATGCCGCCCGAAATCTCCGAGATGCGCAAGCGCGCGGCGCCGCGCAGACCGACCGCGTTCAGCTTCATCAGCACGATGTCGCGGAGCATCGGCTCCCCGAGGTCGGTGTGTTCGCGCAACGGGAACGCGACGTTCTCGAACACCGAGAGGTCGGTGAAGAGGGCGCCGAACTGGAACAACATGCCGAGGCGCCGGCGCAGCGTGTCGAGTTGCCGCGGGTTGCGCGTGTCGATCGCCTGGCCTTCGACGCGGACCTTGCCCGCGTCGGGCGCGTAGACGCCGCCGATCAGGCGCAGCAGCGTCGTCTTGCCGCAGCCCGATCCGCCGAGGATGGCGACGACCTCGCCGCGACCGAAGCGCATCGAGACATCGAGGAGGATCGGCCGGGTGGGGTCGTATCCGAAGCGAACCGCGTCGACCTCGATGAGCGGCGTGGCGGCGCTCTGGCGGTCGAAAGGCGTGGGCCGGGGTTCGGGGGGCATCGGCGGGTCGGGGGGCGTCGTGGCTCCAGGAGCGGCGCCGCTGGGCACCGTTCGGGGCGCCGGATTCTCGCATGCGACCACCGGGGAAACCCAAGTCGCACCCGCGCCCTACGACATGGTCTGAAAGACGACCGGGGCCTCTCGAGACTAGCGCGGCAACTCGCTCTTTCCCATCAAAAACAGGTCGACCGCGCGCGCTGCCTGGCGACCTTCGCGGATCGCCCAGACGACGAGCGACTGGCCGCGCCGCATGTCGCCGGCCGCGAACACTTTCTCGACATTGGTGGCGTAGCCGCCCAGCGCGTCGACGCTCGCCTTGGCATTGCCGCGCACGTCCTTCTCGACGCCGAAGGCCTCGAGCACGCTCGCGACCGGGCTGACGAAGCCCATCGCGAGCAGCACCAGATCGGCCGGCAGCGTCTGCTCGCTGCCCACGACCTCGGCCATCTTGCCGCCTTGCCATGCGACGCGCACCGCCTTCAAGCCGCTGACCTTGCCGCCCTCGCCGATGAACGCCTTGGTCGCGATCGCGAATTCGCGCTCGCACCCTTCCTCGTGGCTCGACGAGGTGCGGAGCTTCACCGGCCAGTAGGGCCACACCAGCGGCTTTTCCTCGTGCTCGGGCGGCATCGGCAGCAGTTCGAACTGCGTGACGCTGGCGGCGCCATGGCGGTTGCTGGTGCCGACGCAATCGCTGCCGGTGTCGCCGCCGCCGATGACGACGACGTGTTTGCCGTCGGCACGCAATTGCCCGTTCACGGTTCCCCCGCCGTTGACCTTGTTCTGCTGCGGCAGGAACTCCATCGCGAAGTGGACGCCGTCGAGCTCGCGGCCGGGTACCGGGAGATCACGCGATTGCTCGGAGCCGCCGGTCAGGAGGATCGCGTCGAACTCGCCGTTCAACTGCTCCGGCGTGACGGTTTCCTGCGCGTGGTTGGTGACCTTGGTGCCGTCCGGCATGCGTCCGACCAGGACGCCGGTGCGAAAGGTGACGCCCTCGGCCTTCATCTGCTCGACCCGCCGCTCGATGTGCAGCTTGTCCAGCTTGAAATCGGGGATGCCGTAACGCAGCAGGCCGCCGATCGCGTCGTTCTTCTCAAACAGCGTCACGTCGTGGCCGGCGCGCGCGAGTTGCTGCGCCGCCGCCATGCCCGCGGGGCCCGAACCGACGACGGCCACGCGGCGGCCGGTTTTCGCCTTCGGCAGGCGCGGCCGCACCCACCCTTCGGCCCAGGCGCGGTCGATGATCGCGTGCTCGATGCTCTTGATGCCGACCGGGTCGTCGTTGACGTTCAGCGTGCAGGCAGCCTCGCAGGGGGCGGGGCAGATGCGGCCGGTGAACTCGGGAAAGTTGTTGGTCGAGTCGAGCACCGCGAAGGCGTTCTGCCAGTCGGCGCGATACACCAGGTCGTTGAAATCCGGGATGATGTTGTTCACCGGGCAACCGCTGTTGCAGAACGGCGTGCCGCAATCCATGCAGCGCGCGCCCTGGATCTGCGCCTCGGCCTCGCCCAGCCCGATGACGAATTCGCGGTAGTGCTGTTTGCGTTCGGCGACCGGGGCATAGCCCTCCTCGAGCCGGTCGTACTCCATGAAGCCGGTGACTTTTCCCATGTGCGTCGCTATTTGCGTAAAGCCCTTCGACAAGCTCAGGGCGAACGGGGTGCTTGGAGCGCCCTTCGGCAAGCTTAGGGCGAACGGGGTGCTCGGAGTGCCCTTCGACGAGCTAGGGCGGAACGGGGTGCTTGGAGTGCCCTTCGACGAGCTTAGGGCGGAACGGGTGCTCGGAGTGTCCTTCGACGAACTCAGGGCGAACGGATGCTTGGAGCGCCCTTCAACGAGCTCGAAGCGGAACGGGGTGCTTCGAGTGCCCTTCGATGAGCTTCAGGCGAACGGGTGCTTGGAGTGGCCGTTCGACAAGCCCGGTACGAAGGGGTGTTGGATAAACCCTCCGAGCGGCTTGGAGGAAATGGGTGCTCGGAAACAGCTCTTCGACAGGCCCTAGAACGTTGGCGATCGCGCCGCTCACGCCAACCCGTTCGGGCTGAGCTTGTCGAAGCCCTGTCGGTCGAGAGGCCCGTCACTTGGCGGGCACGGTCGTCGTTTTCGGCCGCTTGGGGGCCGGCACCGTCATCGGTGCGACGGCTGCGGGCGCCATCGCGCCCGCAAGCTGCTTCGGCCCTTCCTGCACGGCCTCGGGTGCGGCCGGAACGAGCGCCGCCTTGCTGGCCCGTTCGCCCAATGCGCGCTTGTACTCGTTCGGAAACACCTTGACGAACCTGGCACGCGACTCGGCCCAGTGGTCGAGAAGGAATCGTGCCCGCAGCGACCCGGTCCATTTGTGGTGGTCCTCGATCAGCTTCCTGAGCAGCGTCTCGTCCGACTGGCCCTGGTGCCAATGCGCCCTGTCGGCCTCCTGCTCGGCCGTGGAAACGACGCTGCCGAGCGTCACCATCGCGGTGTTGCAGCGCGCGGCGAAGCCACCGTCCTCGTCGTAGACATAGGCGATGCCGCCGCTCATCCCGGCGGCGAAGTTGCGCCCTGTGCGACCGAGCACCGCGACCGTGCCGCCGGTCATGTACTCGCAGCCGTGGTCGCCCGTGCCTTCGACGACCGCGGTCGCACCCGAGAGCCGCACCGCGAAGCGCTCACCGGCGACGCCGCGGAAAAACGCCTCGCCGCTGGTCGCGCCGTAGAGCACGGTGTTGCCGACGATGATGTTGTCGGTCGCGTCGCCGCGGAACTCGATCGACGGCCGGATCGCGATCCGCCCACCGGAGAGGCCCTTGCCGGTGTAGTCGTTCGCATCGCCGATCAGGTAGATCGTGATTCCCTTGGCCAGGAACGCGCCGAAGCTCTGGCCGCCGGTGCCTTCCATCTGCATGAAGATCGTGTGATCGGGTAGGCCCTCGGGGCGGCGCTTGATCAGTTCGCCTGAAAGCATGGCGCCGACCGTGCGGTTGACGTTCCGCACCTCCTCCATGAACTGCACCTTCTCGCCGCGTTCGATCGCCGGGCGGCACTTCTCGATCAGCCGGAGGTCGAGCGCCTTGCCCAGGCCGTGGTCCTGTTGCTCGGTCTGACGGCGCGACACCTCGGCCGGCGCCGCGGCCGGCCTGAAGATGCGGCTGAAGTCGAGGCCCTTGGCCTTCCAGTGGGCGATGCCTTTCTTCGTATCGAGCAGGTCGACCCGGCCGATCAGCTCGTCGAAGCTGCGCATGCCGAGCTGCGCCATGATCGAGCGCGCTTCCTCGGCGACGAAGAAGAAGAAGTTGACGACGTGCTCCGGCCGGCCGGTGAACTTCTTCCGGAGCACCGGATCCTGGGTCGCGACGCCGACCGGGCAGGTGTTCAGATGGCACTTGCGCATCATGATGCAGCCCTCGGCAACGAGCGGCGCGGTCGCGAAGCCGAACTCGTCGGCGCCCAGCAAAGCGCCGATCACGACATCGCGGCCGGTTTTCATCTGGCCGTCGGCCTGCACCCGGATGCGCGCGCGCAGGCGGTTCAGCACCAGCGTCTGCTGCGTCTCGGCGAGGCCCATTTCCCACGGCGTGCCGGCGTGCTTGATGGAGCTCCACGGTGAGGCGCCGGTGCCGCCATCGTGCCCGGCGATCACGACGTGGTCGGCCTTGGCCTTGGCGACGCCGGTCGCAATCGTGCCGACCCCGACTTCACTGACCAGCTTCACGCTGATGCTGGCGCGCGGGTTGACGTTTTTCAGGTCGTGGATCAGCTGCGCCAGGTCTTCGATGGAGTAGATGTCGTGGTGCGGCGGCGGCGAGATCAGGCCGACGCCCGGCACCGAATACCTGAGGTACCCGATGTAGTCGGTAACCTTGCCGCCCGGCAGCTGGCCGCCCTCGCCGGGCTTGGCGCCCTGGGCCATCTTGATCTGGATCTGGTCGGCGCTCTGCAGGTACTCGGTCGTGACGCCGAAGCGGCCCGAGGCGACCTGCTTGATCTTCGAGCGCAGCGAGTCCCCGGCCTGCAACTCGAAATCGACCTGGATGTTGCCCGGGCCGATCACGTCGCTGAACTTGGTGCCGGCGGCAATCGGAATGCCCTTCAGCTCGTTGCGGTAGCGCGCCGGATCTTCGCCACCCTCGCCGGTATTCGACTTGCCGCCGATCCGGTTCATCGCGACCGCGAGGTTCGCGTGCGCCTCGGTCGAGATCGAGCCGAGCGACATCGCCCCGGTCGCGAAGCGCTTGACGATCTCGCTGGCCGGCTCGACCTCCTCGATGTGGATCGCCTTCGCCGGATCGACCTTGAACTCGAACAGGCCGCGCAGCGTCATGTGGCGCGCCGACTGGTCGTTGATCAGCTGCGCGTACTCCTTGTAGGTGTCGTAGCGGTTCGCCCGGGCCGAATGCTGCAGCTTGGCGATGGCGTCGGGGGTCCACATGTGCTCTTCGCCGCGCACGCGCCAGGCGTATTCGCCACCGGCGTCGAGCATCGAGGCAAGCACGGGGTCGTCGCCGAACGCCGCACGGTGCATCCTGAGCGACTCCTCGGCGATGTCGAACACGTCGATCCCGCCGACCTGGCTCGCGGTGCCGCGAAAGTACTTGTCGACCGTCGGCTTGTCGATGCCGATCGCCTCGAAGAGCTGGGCGCCGCAATAGCTCATGTACGTCGACACGCCCATCTTGGACATGATCTTCGAGAGGCCTTTGCCGATCGCCTTGACGTAGTTGTAGACCGCCTTCTCGGCCGAGAGCTCGCCGGTCAGCCCCTTGTGCAGATCGGCGAGCGTCTCGATCGCGAGGTACGGGTGAACGGCCTCGGCGCCGTAGCCGGCGAGCACGCCGAAGTGATGCACTTCGCGCGCCGAACCGGTCTCGACCACGAGGCCGGCGGCCGTTCGCAGGCCGGCGCGAATCAGGTGCTGGTGCACCGCTGAAAGCGCGAGCAGCGCAGGAATGGCGACGTGCTCCCGGTCCATCCGGCGGTCGGTGATCACGAGAATGTTGTGGCCGCTCTTGAGCGCATCGACCGCCTCGGCGCAGAGCGATGCGAGCTTGGCCTCGACGCCCTCGTCGCCCCAGACGAGCGGGTAAGTAATGTCGAGCTCGTAGGTCTTGAACTTCGCGTTGGTGTATTTTTCGATGTTGCGGAGCCGCGCCATCGCGTCGACATCGAGGATCGGCTGCGGCACCTCGAGCCGCATCGGCGGGTTGACGGCGTTGATGTCGAGCGGGTTCGGGCGCGGGCCGATGAACGAGACGAGCGACATCACGATCGCCTCGCGGATCGGATCGATCGGCGGGTTCGTGACCTGCGCGAACAACTGCTTGAAGTAGTTGTAGAGCGGCTTGTTCTTGTCCGACAGCACCGCGAGCGGCGAGTCGTTGCCCATCGAGCCGATGCCCTCCTCGCCGGCCTGCGCCATCGGCGAGAGCAAGAACTTCAGATCCTCCTGCGTGTAACCGAACGCCTGTTGACGGTCGAGCAGCGATTCGGCGTGAGCTTCGGGCCGCGGGCCGGGATCGACGTCGTCGAGCTTGACGCGCACGCTCTCGATCCACTGCCGGTAGGGCTTGGCCGAGGCGAACTGGTTTTTCAGCTCCTCGTCCTCGATGATGCGGCCCTGCTCGAGGTCGATCAGCAGCATCTTGCCGGGCTGGAGCCGCCACTTCTTGACAATGCGGTTTTCCGGGATCATCGGCAGCACGCCCGACTCGGAGGCACCGACGATCAGGTCGTCGTCGGTGACGATGTAGCGGGTCGGCCTGAGGCCGTTGCGGTCGAGCGTGGCGCCGATCTGGCGGCCGTCGGTGAAGACCATCGCCGCCGGACCATCCCACGGTTCCATCATCGCGGCGTGGTATTCGTAGAACGCGCGGCGCCGCGCGTCCATCGTGGTGTGCTGCTCCCACGCCTCCGGGATCATCATCATCGCGGCGTGGGCGAGCGAGTAGCCGCTCATCACGAGCAACTCGAGCGCGTTGTCGAAGGTGGCAGTGTCGGACTGGCCTTCGAAGGTGATCGGATAGAGCTTTTCGAGGTCGTCGCCGAGCACCGGCGACTTCATCACGCCTTCCCTGGCACGCATCCAGTTGAAGTTGCCCTTTACGGTGTTGATCTCGCCGTTGTGCGCGACCATGCGGTACGGGTGGGCGAGCGGCCACTCGGGGAAGGTGTTGGTCGAGAAGCGCTGGTGCACCAGCGCGATCGCCGAGACGACGCGCTCGTCCTGCAGATCCCGGTAGTACTTGCCGACCTGATCGGCGAGCAGCAGGCCCTTGTAGATCACCGTGCGGCAGCTCATGCTCGGCACGTAGTACTCGCGGGAATGGGTGAGCTTCAGCGCCTGAATGGCGCGCGACGCGGTCTTGCGGATCACGTAGAGCTTGCGCTCGAGCGCGTCGGGCACGATCACGTCGGGCCCCCGGCCGATGAAGACCTGGCGAATGATCGGTTCCTTGTTGCGAACCGTCGGCGACATCGGCATCTCTTTGTCGACCGGCACTTCCCGCCAGCCGAGCACGACCTGGCCCTCGGCCTTGATCGCGCGCTCGAGTTCCTGCTCGCAAGCCAGGCGCGAGGCGTGTTCCTTCGGCAGGAAGATCATGCCGACGCCGTATTCGCCAGGCGGCGGCAGCTCGATGCCCCGCTGCGCCATCTCGGCGCGGTAGAACTCGTCGGGAATCTGGATCAGGATGCCCGCGCCGTCGCCCATCAGCGGGTCGGCTCCCACCGCGCCGCGGTGATCGAGGTTCTCCAGGATCTTCAAGCCCTGCGCGACGATCGAGTGCGCCTTCGTGCCTTTGATATGGGCAACGAAGCCGACGCCACAGGCGTCGTGTTCGGCGGAAGCGCCGTAGAGACCGTGTTGCTCGGCGTCTCGACGCTCCGTCAGATCGGCGGGCGAGAAAAAACTGGGAAACAGCGTGCTTTTCATGACGAATCTCACGGTCGGCAAAGACTCACTGAACATACGTCAGCGGGGCGACCGACTCAACCGCTATAAATCGGGGTCTGACCCTGAATTTTTGAAGGTTTGCTGCTGAGCGTTTAATTCGGGGACAGGTTCCTGCGCCTCGGCCGCCCCGGCGAGATACGCTCCGTTCTTCGACCCGCACGTTCCGCGATCTCCGCTGCAAAAACCTTCGATCCGAGCACCCATCCGGCCAGTGCGCGCCGCGCCGCCCAGTCTGCTTCATTCATTCGGGCCTCGACCTCGAACGAACGGCGGTAGGCCACTTCGCGCTCGAAGGGCGTGTTGCCGAGCTGCCAGAACGCTGGATGCTCGACCACCACCGGACTGCGCTCGAGCCCCAGGCGGTGGCGCAGGCTCGAGCGGTCCAGCGGAACAGGCGCATCAGCAGCCTCGAGGGACGCCCAGGAGCGCGGCCACTCGACGAAGCGCAAAGCATCCAGATAGCAACCCGGTGTCTCGACGACCGCCGAACGAAACCGTCCGGCCCACGGGCTGCCCGATTGGCCCCGCACCATGTTGATCGACCGCACACCGCGTCGTCCGATCGTCTGCATCATTCGGGCCAACGAGGTCTCGGCCTCCGGCGTCGACAGCAACCGGAGTTCGTGGTCGTCGAAAGCGTAGGCGTGCACGGCAACACCCGCCTCGCGCGCCGCATCGCGGAGGATGCCGAGATGAAGCTGGCGGATGGGGGCGCTCGCGAAAACCGGCTGCTCGGCCTGGGCGGCCTGCACGATCAGGTGCACTTCGCCCGGAACGACGATGCGCTTGAGCCGAGCCATCAGATCCGGAGCGGCATGACAGACAAACGCGCCGATTCACCGACCGCCGGGAGAGGCGCGGGTCAGAACGTCGCGGTGGTCGTGCAAACAAGGGCGTCCGGCTTGCAGACCCGGAGTTTGCCGCCCGGCATCAACAGCACGTTGCGCGTCTCGGTTGCGTTCTTGAACTGAACGTAGCGCAACGTCGAGACAGGTTGCGTCGACCCACCGGCCGAGAGCAGGTAGCCGGCACCGTTGAACTGCACGCTTCCGCCGGTGTTGTCGAGACCGATGCTGACCGTGGTCGGCAGCTTGTCGCGCTGGGAGACCAGCACGTCGGTCGACGTGCCGCCCGTGGTGTAGGCGTTATTCCAATCACCGTCGGCATAAACGATCCAGCCCTGGCTCCAGTCGGTACCGCCGACGGCCGAACATGCCGGCACCGCCGTGCTGCAAGGCACGACGAAGACGGTGAGCTGCCGCTTCATCGCCTCGGCGCGCGCCGCCGTCACCGCGGCGAGAAACGAGTTCGCGCTCGACGTCAGTTCCGAGTTGCGCTGGAACTGCACGAAGCTCGGCGCAGCGATCGCCAGCAAGATCGCGGCGATCGAAATCGTCGTCAACAGCTCGATCAGCGTGAAGCCGCGACTGCATCCGGCGCAACGGGACCCACCGGCGCGAACGACGGAGGAGCCGGGTTGCATCGTCGACTGGGACATCACCAGCAAACCGAGGTGCTGCCGCTGCCGACGGTGCAGCTCTTGGCGCCGTTGCTGGCGATGGTCAGCTCGGTGATCGCGGGGTCGGCGTATTGCGGCACGGCGAACACGATCACGCACTCGCGCAGCGTCGAATCGGCCGCGCCGCTGGTGCAGACCCGGGCCCCGAGCTTGTACGCGGCGTTCGACGGCGTGTCGCCGGAGGTCATCTTGAACGGAACCGGCGTCACGGCAGCGCCGCCCGAATCGGTGGCCGAGCTGCCGTTCGCCGCGAACTTGAGGTACGAGCCGCTCTGCGTGAGGTAGCGCTCCTGCTGCTGCATCAGCTCCAGCACGGCCGCCCGGCCCTGCGCGCGCTTGCCCTTGATGATCGAGCTGGTGTAGGCGGGATAGGCGATCGCGGCGAGGATGGCGACCACCGCCACGGTGATCATCAACTCGATCAGGGTGAAGCCGCGGGCGGTGCGCGAGCGGACGACCGACCGCGCCGCTTGATTCCGGTGCCCCATCGCCATTCCTTCGCTCATGGGTTGTTCCGTATCTGTTGGTAGTTGCTGATCTCCCGCCAGCTGAGTCGTCCGAAGTAGCTGACCACCGTTTGCAGCAGCGGGGCAGGCGCCGCCAGGCCGCCCGAACCCTGGAGGATGATCTGCCAGGTGCTCGTCTCCTTGCGCTGCCCGGTGTTGTCTGCCGAGACCAGCGTGGCCGCATTAACCTGTGACACATAAGGTTGGCCCAGGATGCCGACGTTCGATTGCGTGAAAGTCGAATTGCCGCTGGCGAGGTCGGTGACGTAGACGTTCCCGCTGCCGTTATCGCAGCTGTTGAGCGCTGGCACGACGGATCCGAACACGATCCGACCGACCAGCACCTCGAAGTCGCTGATCTGCCGTTCACCCGAGGTTGTGAAATCGAAATACCAGCCGGAGCGAACGTTCGCCGGATCAATGTCCGCCAGCGAGCGGCCCCAGGTGAAGGCCGGCACCGCGATCGTGCCGCTGCCGCTCGACAACCCGCTCACCGTGCCCTGCGCGAGCCGGCCGCGCCCGCGGATGGCGCTGGCGACCGTGCCGGTCGTGTCGGCAGCACTCGAGTTATTGTCGAGGATCGCGTAGACCGACTGTTGCGGTGCACCGGTGCGCACGTTGTCAGAGACCTCGAGGAACTTGCCGGTGCCGAAAGTCACGAGGATCCTGCGGTTGGCGTCGTAGACGATCTTCGGGTTCATCGTGATCGGCTGGCGCACGCCGGCCGCTGTCTGCGCGATGTACAGCGGCACCGGCACCGTACCGCCGCTCGTGGCTTTGAAAGACGAGAGCTTTGCGAGATTCCAGTCGCCCTTGCCGTTGATGGCCTGCGCAAAGTCCAGCTTCCAGAGGTTGCCCTGCAGGTCGCCCGCGTAGATCGCTGCGACCTCCCCGGCGCTGCCGAGCCGCGCCGTGAAACCGGCCATGCCGCTCGCCATCGATGTCGACGAAGTAAACGAGACCTTGTAGTAGTTGGTGCCCTTTGTCCACTTCACGCCGCTCGGCTTCGAAAGATCGAGCAGGAAGATCGCCGGGTCGCCCGTGCTGGAGTGGCCGTCGTTAGCGTAGTTGTTGACGCCGCTCGCGAACACCGCGAAGTATTGGTAGTCGGCCGTGGCGCTCGTCGCGGTCGAGCGCAGCTTCAGGATTTGCGGGTGGCCGATGACGTTACCGAGGTCCGGGTCGTCCGCATCGGTGAACTCCCACATCACGTCGGCGGCACTGAAAGAGCCCGGGTCGCTGACGTCGAGCGCGTAGACGCCCTGGCCGCCGCCCCCGGTAGCACCGACCAGTACCGTTTTCCACGTCGCGCTGGACATTCCCGCGCCGACCTTGGCCTCGGCAACCGCCGCGCTGCCGTCGACATAGCTTTGATGGACGTAACTGGGCGAGGTCAGCGCGGCGAGCTTCGGCGTCATCCAGCTCGGGATGTACGCGAAGATCTCGTCACCGCCGGAGCCGGTGCCGCTGCCGGTGTCCGGATCGAAGGCATGCAGCATGCCGTCGTTGGCGCCGACGAAAAGCGCGTGGCGGCGACCGGCATGGCTGCTCGCGAACGTCGCATAGGCCGAATCCGAAATGTCCTGAGAGGGGGCGCCCGAGTACGCCACCGCCGCATTGACGATGTCGCCAAGCACGCTGACGCGCTTTCGCATCAAGAGGCCCGACGGCGCTTCGTTGGAGCGCGAGCCGCGCAGGTACTCGAGCCGTGCCTGCCCGGTCGCTGCCAGATCGAGCGGTGCCGAGGCGCTGGCGTACGGCGGCGTCCGCAGTGCGGTCTGCACGCCGGCGTCGACGCTCGCCCATTGAAAATCGGTGGCCGTCGCGGTGCTCGTTGGCGTCACCTTGCCGATCACGATCTTGCGGCTCGCCCCGCCCGGGGTCGAATTGGCCGCCTTGGTGTTGAGTTCGACCGATGCCTGCCAAGTTGGTGTCGTGGCAACGCCGCTCGTGCTCGTGGCGGCGAAGGCTTGCAGGTCACCGCTCCAGGCCGCCGGATCGAACTGCGCCTGGTAAATGTACGAGGCCACGCTCGTCAGCCGCTGCGTCGACACCGCCCCGCCGGCGATGCTGTTCGCCTGCGCGGCGACCTTGGCAAAGATGTTGTTCAGCGCGCTGAGCACCGCCGGGGCGGAGCTCGACAAGAAGTAGTTCTTCGCCTCGCCGGGATGCGCTGCGTCCTGCCAAGTGTCGTTGCTGTCGGAAAGGTCGGCAGCCTTGTAGGGGGTGCCCTGCCCGGTCACGTCGTCGAAGCCGCCGTATTTCGCCGCCAGAAAAAACTGGTTGTTGTGACGGGTGGTGGCGTCGTTCTGGTTGGCGAACTCGTTGACGTCGAGGAAATAGGTCGTCACCCGCATGCCGGGGCGGCGCGGGTCGGCGGTCGACGGCCAGCTGGTCCATGCCGAGCCGCGAATGTCGTGCGTGTTGGCCCAGTAAGCCGCACCGGCGAGGAAGTAAGACGCAGCGTCGGCGCCGATGTTCTGGTTCTCCATCCCCCAGCGCGCGGTGTTCGGCGGATTGAAGTTCGCGGTCGTCCGGCTGGCGCCTTTGCCGTCGGTGTAGGCCACGCCAGTGTTCGATTCGAAGCCGCCGACGACCTTGGTCCAGAAGTAGAAATCGGGCTCGTTGGCTGCGACGTTCGCGGGCCGGCCCGACGGGAAGCCGACCGTCCCGGTTGACCCCTCGTTCGACGTGCGGCCGAGGTTGCCGGGATAGGACTTGTCGTTGTGGGTGTTCACATCGCCGATCGCGACGATGTTGTTGCGCACACAGGCGTAAGCGTCGGGGTCGGTGGTCGACATGCCGGCGACGGCAGGGTGCGGATCGGTCCAGCTGGTCGTGACCGGAAAGCCATCCTGCATGCTGGTCGTCATGTTGACGGTCGCCTGCGGGGTCGGTGGCAGGCCTTGCAGGTAGCGCAGCGATTCGTAGTAGAGCTCGCCGACCGGGTCATAGATCTTGTACTGGCCGAAGGTGCCCGTGCGGCCGAACTGGTTCAGATAGTTGGTGACACCGCTCAGGTAGATGGCATTGGCCGTCGGCACCGTCGTGTTGCCGTCAGGGTTGGCGACGAAGATGCCGGTGGCCGGATCCCATTCCCGGTTCGGGTTGTTGCCGGAAACGAGCGCGAAATTGGCGTCGTAATAGCTCGGGCCAACGTACTTCATCGGCGCTCGCAGCACACCGCCATAGCGCTCGTTCGGATTGCCAGTGGAATCATTCAGGTAGCCGAAGGCGGCGACACGCAGGCGGTCGCTGTACTTTTGCAGATTGCCGACCGGCTTGTAGAAGCCGCTCGGATAACGCAGGCAAAGGTCCGGTCGCGGATCCTGAAGATTGCCGGTCGAGTCCTTCTGGCACACCGACACCCGACTGTAGAAAAACCCGTCGGTTGTCAGCGCATTGGGGGAGGTGGTCGGCGTCCACCCGGTCGAATAGGTGCGGTAGAAGCATGCTTTAACCACTCCTGAAATTGGATCGCCGAATACACCGTTGTTGCAACCGACGCTATTAGAAACGCTCGCGTATTTCCAGCTGTTGTTAGCACCGTACCAGACCTGCTGGTTCGCACCGCTGACACTGCAGGTGCCACCCTCGCTGGCACAGGGCGTCATGCCGGAGGAAGGGAAAGAACTCGAGCTGCTCACGGCGGACATCTGCGAGCTTGCCCCGGCCACGCCGAGGTTGGCATTGCCGCCCGGGTTCGCGCAGCTCGTGTTCAGCGTCGAGGTACCGAAGTGAATGTGGTTCAAGCAATTCGCGACGTGGATGGTGCCGGTCGTGCCGCCGCTCAGCGCGTTCGGCACCGCCCCAGGCGCATCGGCGGACGACAGCTGCTTGTCGGGAAAGTTGCTGGAGTTCCAGAAGAAATCGGGCAGCACCGCGCGCTGCAGCACGGTCAGCCCCTGCAGATCGACCACCCGATCGCCGCCGGTCAGGCCATAGCGGAGGATGTCGATCGCCGAGCTGCTGGCCCAGTTCATGAAATTGCCGCTGAAGCTGTCACCGCCACAGGTGCGGTTGGTCGCGAGCCTCAACCAATCGAAGCGCTTGGCATCCGCGGCGCTGCCGCCGCTCGGAACCTCGGTGCTCGAGGGTGGGTTCTGGTCGTTGTAGCGGTAGCAGCTGCCGCTGTCGAAGTAGCCGATGTACTCGTTCGACGGCGAGTAGGTGTTGTCGGTATTCGCACCTGGCGTGCTGACGTATTGCGCGCCGACGGTCGGGAACTCGACCGAGAGCGCCAGCGTCAAGGTTGGCTTGGCGCGCGCGCCGCGCGCGTAGAGCGGCTCGCTCGCGAGCGCGATGGTCGGCGTCGGCGGCGACGAAGACTGGCTCAGCACCGTGCCGACGACCGCCGCCGCGGCGCCGGGCAACAGCAGCCACTTCAGCCAACGCGACCACCGCGCGGCCTGCAAACGATCGACGAGACGCGACATGGGAGTGCTCATTTCTTGCGGTAGGCGGTCTGCATCACGACCTGCACTTCCTTGCGCGGGCCGAAGCCGATCGCGGTGATGCGGTAGATCTTCGAGCGGGGCGTGGCACTGGCGCTCGCGTCGCCGCCATAACCTGTGTCGTCGACCGCCTCGATGATGTAGCGGGGCGCGCGCTCCGGCTGGATGCCGACCGTGCCGCTCTGGAACTGACGGTTCGTGAAGTCGCCGAACGCGACCGTCGGTGCGTTGGCGCTGGTGTCGAGGAAATCGACCGTCGCCCAGACCGGCTTGGCGGTGTCGACCGGCGCCAGACAAAGCCCTCGCACCGAAGTCGATGCGGCGCTGTTGCCGGTGCCGCAGCCAGCGACGAAGATGCCCGAGTTGCCCGGGGTGAACAATGCAGAACGCACGGTCGCGTTCGCGGAGGTGCCGATGTCGGCCTCGGCGTCCTTCAGCGCCGCCTCGGCCGCCTGCGTCGCGATCAGGTAGTCGCGGTCGTAGCGCGTCGAGCGCTCGCTGAGCAAGGCGAGCTGCGCACCGCCGATGCCGAGGATCGTCACGACGACCAGAATCAGCATCACGATGATCAGCGAGACCCCGCGTTGAGCTTGCGGGCGATCCTGCAACAGGCGATGTTGCGGGCGGGCCAAGCCGCCGGATGCGATGCTGCTCATGGCGCGTACTGCGCGTTGCGCAGGTGCACGTCGAACGCGAGTTGCTGACGCAGGCGGCCGTCGGCGGCCGCCCGCAGCACGGCGCCCGGGTCGCGTCCGGTGTTGTCGAAATTGACGGCGGCCGAGGGGTCGTTGGTACCGAGCACCGCCCAATTCTTCGCCGCCTTGGTCACGGCCGAATTGGCCGGCGCGCGCACTACCAGGCCGATCCGCACGACGCGCACGCGGGCCCAGTTGTTGGCGCAATAGGTGCCCGCCGGATCGAGCTCCGGCGCGGTGAGGTACGCATCGACGACGAGGTTCTGTCCCGAAAGGGGGCCGGCGCAGACACCGGCGGTGACCCCAGTCGTGCCGTAAAGAACCTGAAAGCTTTCGACGCCTTGCACCACCGACACGGTCTGGAACGCGCCGGCTGCATCGCGGTATGTGCAGGCAAGCGCTGGCTCGGCATCGACCTCGCCGGTGGCGCCGGTCGCGATGTGAAAGATGCTGTAGGCGCGCGGGTCGGCACCAGTGCCCTCGGGCTCCGGGAAGCCGGCGCAGTTGACCATCGACTGGTCGGCACCGGCGCCGCGGGTGATCCCCCAGAACCGCACGACGAGCACGTCGCTGCCGTTCATGCAGGCGGTGCCGGTCGCGGCGCCGCAGTTGGCGCTGGTTCGGTTGTTGCTCACCAGCCCCGCCGGCAGCGACCCGACCACCGGGCTGACCAGCGCATTGTCGAAGCCGCGCAGGCCTGGATCTTTCGGTGCGGTCGGTGAACTGAAGTAGCCATATGCGGCGTTCTCGAAGCCCGCCTCGACGACGGCCCGCTCGATCTGCGTGGCCGCAAAACGCGCACTCTCGCGCAACTGGCTGCTGGCATCGGCGCTCGTGAAGCCCTGGCGCGCGACGATCAACGTGGCGATCGCGGCGCCGGCCACCAGGATGCCGAGCGCGATCGCGACCATCAGCTCGATGAGCGTCAGACCGCGCTGAGGACCGGACAAGGCAGCGGCCTGGCGCACCGGCTCTCGGCTCGACCAAATCGATCGACGCTCGAGGTTCATCGGATCTTTCATCCGGGCACCACCGGCACGACGACCAGCGGTGACGTGCTCGCCGCCACCACCGCGGAGGCGGCGGCCGCGCCGCGATCGGTCGACCCGCGCGACCAGCCGATCTTGATCGAGAGCACGCCGCCGGTGCCGGCCGCGCAGGTCCACTGCGGCTTGCCGCTCGCATAGGGGCTTTGATCGAAACACACCGCAACCTGGGCGCCGGGAAGCTCGGTCTGCACGCGTTTGACCCATTCGTTCATTTGGAACTGCGCCATCTGCAAGGTGTTCGTGCATGTGGCGGCATAGCAATTCGGTGGCGCGTAGCCGGTCGTGCCGCCCGGTCCGATCGTGCCGATCAAGTAGGGATTGGCGCTCTGCGTCGTCAATGCCGCGACCTGGTTGTTGCCGCGGATCAGGTCGGCAAGTTCGCGCGCGAGGCGTACCGCGGCCGACTGGTAACGAGCCTCCTTGTTGGCCTGCAGTGCCGTAGCCTGCAGCCCGACGACACCCAGCACGCCGAACGACAGCACGACGATCGCGATAAGCACTTCGAGCAGCGAGAAACCGCGCACTGGATGCCTGTATGCGCGTGGCCGTGCACTTCGGTTCGTGGGTGCGTTCGAGGCAGATGGCAGCATGAAGGGCATTCTCCGGGCCCTACCCGCCGCGCCGCAACCGAGCGGATAACCGCCGATCGGACAAGGTGGACCGCTCGTCGGACGCCAAGCGGCTGGCCGCACGGGCCGTGCGTTATGGCACGCCGATAGCGTGACCTGGCGCAACGGCAAACGTCAGGACGGCGTCGCGCGCCGAACCGGTCGCCGCACGCCGCGCCGGCAGTTCAACGGCATCGTGCGACCGGGTCAGGCACAACAGGCGTCGAGCGTCGCCGCGACCAGCGACACGTCGGCGCTGCGCAGCACCGCGCGCGCCGGCCCGTCGAGCAGCACGAAACGAATCGCGCCGCCCTCGGCCTTCTTGTCGACCTGCATCAGTTCGAGATAGCGGTCGACGCCGAAGCGCGGCCCGCGGGTCGGCAGGCCGGCACGTTCGATCAGGGCGACGAGCCGATCGACGCAGTGGCCGTCGATCAGCCGCAACCGGTGCGACAGATCCGCGGCCATCACCATGCCGCAGCCGACCGCCTCGCCGTGCAGCCAGGCGCCGTGGCCGAGCCCGGTCTCGATCGCGTGGCCGAAGGTATGGCCGAAGTTGAGGATCGCGCGAACGTCGGCCTCGCGTTCGTCGGCGGCGACGACCGCCGCCTTGATCTCGCACGAGCGCCGCACCGCGTACGCCAAAGCCGGCTTGTCGCGCGCGAGCAGCCGGTCGAGGTTGGCCTCCAGCCAGCCGAAGAAGGCCTCGTCGGCGATCGGTCCGTACTTGATCACCTCGGCGAGCCCGGCGGCGAATTCGCGCGTGGGCAGCGTGTCGAGCGTGTCGAGGTCGGCGACGACATGGATCGGCTGATGGAACGCGCCGATCATGTTCTTGCCGAGCGGGTGGTTGATCGCGGTCTTGCCGCCGACCGACGAATCGACCTGCGCGAGCAGCGTCGTCGGCACCTGCACGTAATCGATTCCGCGCATGTAGCAGGCGGCTGCGAACCCCGTCATGTCGCCGATCACGCCGCCGCCGAGGGCGTACAGCACGGTCTTGCGGTCGCAGCCTTCGGCAAGCAGTGCGTCGAAGATCATGGTCAGCGCCGGCCAGTCCTTGTGGGCCTCGCCGTCGGGCAATCCGAGCGTCAGAACTCGCGCATGGCGATCGCCCAGCGCCGCCTCGAGCCGCGCAGCGTAGAGCGGCGCGACAGTCGGGTTGGTCACGATTACCGCGGTCGCGCGGCTCGACGCGGCGCCGAAGCTCTCGGGCCGGTCGAGCAGGCCGGCGCCGATCAGGATCTCGTAGCTGCGCGCGCCGAGCGCGATGCGCACGCGCTCAGGCGCGCCGGGCGCATCGGACGAAGGCGGGTTCATTCCGCGAAGTTTAGGAGGCACTCGACGCGGCGAAAGGCGGACCGGCCGCGTCACCGTTGCCGCCGCTCAGGCCGGCGAGCTCGAGCTGCATGACGATCATGTTGACGAGCGTCGGCACCGATGGCCGGCCGGTCTCGATGACGAAACGGGCCGTCTCGAGGTAGAGCGGATCGCGCGCCGCGTGAAGCTCGTGCAGGCGTTGCAGCGGGTCGGCGACCTGCAGCAAAGGCCGCCGCAGGTCGCGCCGCAGGCGCCGGAACAGCTCGGCCGGCGTCGAGCGCAGGTAGATGCAGACGCTGCGCGATCGCAGCGCCGCGCGGCTCGCGGCGTCGAGCACGGTGCCGCCGCCGGTCGCCAGAACCTTCTGCTGCGACGTTTCAAGCTCGCGCGTCAGAAGCTCGGCCTCGATGACCCGAAACCGCGCTTCGCCCTCGTGCTCGAAGAAGCTGCGGATCGAGCAGCCGATTCGCTGCTCGATTACGCTGTCAAGGTCGGTGAACTCGAGCCCGAGTCGCCGCGCCAGATGCCGTCCGACCGTCGACTTCCCGCCGCCGGGCATGCCGACGAGCGTCACCAGCATGATTGGCTAACGTCAGTTTGCGTTATAGCAACCGTTGGGGATACCGCGCCCGGGGTTCGTGGCCAAGGTGCTCGGCAACAGGGCGCTGACACCGTAGGGGCTGACGACGAACGCCGGCGGAGTGTCGTCGGTAAACGATTTGGCATCGGCCGGCAGATTACCGGACCAGGTGGCGCGACCTTCGGTTCCCGACACGCCCGAGGCCGCGATCAGGATCTTGTAGTTCAACCATGTCGCGACGTTCTTCGGGTACTCGATCTGGACGACAGCGGTTCCGTTGGCGCTCGTCGTGCTTGCGCCGACGAAGCTGACCGCAACATCCGACTTGCGCGGGTCGAGCTGGCCGTTGCCGTTGATGTCCTCGCTGATGCCCGAGATCGTTTCGAGCACCCCGTTGCGGTTCACATCCTCGTTCGGACAGGTCGGACCGGTGAAGCCGATCGATCCGGCGACGGGCGTCGGGTTGGCCAGCGAGGGCGACGACCGGTTCCAGTTGCCCTTACCGTCGTAGTAGCCCTTCAGATACGAGACGAGGTCGATCGATGCCGACAACTGGATGTTGGCCTTGGCCTGCCCCGACGAGTCGACCACCAGCACGACGTACTTCTTGATGTAGGTCAGGCCGCCCGTTCCCTCCGTGATGGTGTTGTCGGTGCCGATCGTGACGCCGAGCGCTTCCGAGATCACCGTGAGCGTGGTCTGGACCGCCGCGGGACAGGTTCCGGCAGCGAAATCGGTCGCCGAATAGCACGCTCGAACCACGACCCCGTCGGTCGGACTGGCGCGCGTGCCGGGAATGTAGGCGGTCGTCGCCACACCGTTGGCATCGCTGTAGACAAGGTTCGAAGCCGTCGACAGCGAGCCGCCGATGCTGTTCGGGTCGGGCAGGTCGAAGCGAACGCGCATGTTCTTCATCGATGCATTGCCGACACCGAGGAACAAGGCCCGGATCTCGGAACGATTGGCGCTGCTCGTCGCGCTGTTGACCGCGATGACGCTCGGGTTGGCCGAAATCGAGCCGGATTGCAGCGTGCCGACCGCAGCCGGGATCGCACCGGCCGTCGTCGACTGGACCAGCACGGTGCTGACCGCCTTGACGCCGGCGGCGGAGGCCGTGAAGTCGATGCTTCCCGACGTCGCCGGCGCGGTGTACAGGTAGGTAAATGCGCCGTTGCCGTCGGTCTTGCCCGCGACATCGGCAATCCCCGGCGCCGAGACGGTGATCGCCTGGTCGGCCATCGCCGCCGAATTCACGTCGAGGACACGGTACTGGATGCTGTTCATGGGCGACGACGGTGCCACGACCGCGGCGCCGAGCGTCGAATTGATCTGCGTGCCGGTGACCTGAAAACTCCCGGTGCGGGTGATATCGCCGCTCGTGGCGGTGACCGTCACGATCCGGTTCGATCGGTCGGCGCCGATCGCGACCGTCGCGGTGACCGTTCCGTCGGCGCCGGTGGTCTTGCCCACGACCTGGGCAACCGCGTTGCCGTCGAAGCTCAAGGTCACGGGGACGCCCGTAAGGGTGTTGCGCGAGGCATCGACCGCCGTCGCGGTGACCGCCACCGTCTGGCTGCCCGAATTGTTGACGTTCGTGGTGCTGAGCTTCAGGTTCAGGTCGGACGCGGCGACGGTCACGGTCGAACCACCGGTAACGGTACCGGTTCCCGTCCCGGTGGTCGTGCCAGAACCGGAACCGAAAACAGACGTTCCGGCGTCGCCGCCGCCACCACCGCAGCCGCCGAGCGCCGCGACCATTGCCGCTCCGAGGGCGAAGCACCGAATCTTGTTCATGTCTTGCAGCCTTGTTGGCCCGGGGTTCGTCTTCAGGCGCATCACCGCGCCGCAGTCCGGTCGGTCACGACCTTCGGGGTCAGGAAGATCAGCATCTCGGTCTTGTCGAGCGTGCGGGTCTTGGTCTTGAACAGGTTGCCGAGGTAGGGCACGTCGCCGAGCAACGGAACCTTGGCGATGTCCTCGCGGTCGTTCTGCTCGAAGATGCCGCCGATCACGACGGTGCCGCCGTTCTCGACCAGCACCTTGGTCTGCACGTGCCGGGTGTTGATCGCGAAACCGGCGTTGCCGGCCGAGGCGCCACGGCTGTCGCGGCTCACGTCGACATCGAGGATCACGCTGCCGTCGGGCGTGATCTGCGGCGTCACCTCGAGCCTCAGGCTGGCCTTGCGGAACTGGATCGAGGTGGCGCCGCTCGAGGTCGCGACCTGGTACGGGATCTCTTCGCCCTGCTCGATCAGCGCCTTCTGCTGATCGGCGGTGACGACGCGCGGGCTCGAAACGATCTTGCCCTTGCCGTCGGCCTCGAGCGCCGAGATCTCGAGGTTCAGGAAGCGATTGGCGGTGGCGCTGAAGAGCGAGAGCGCGAAGGTGGCCGGGTTGAAGCCGCCCTCGGCCGTGGCCGGGAGATTGACGAAATTGGTGTCCGAGTAGGTGAGACCCCCGCCCGTCTGATTCGTCTGGGCGCCGATCGCGTTGATGTTGCCGCCGACCAGAACCCGGTTGTTGCCGCCGACGCCGTAGCCGGGCGTGCCGCCGTTGATGCCGCGCAGATCGTTGACGCCGAGGCGCACGCCGAGCGAGCGGCCGAAGGTGTCGTCGGCGACGATGATCCGCGACTCGATCAACACCTGGCGCACCGGGATGTCGATCTTCGCGATCATGTCCTGGATCTCCTGCAGCTTCGAGGGCACGTCGCTGACGAAGAGCTGGTTGGTGCGCGCCTCGAAGATCACGCTGCCGCGCGGCGAAAGGATCCGCGTGTTGTTGCCGCCGCTGCCGCCCCCGCCACCGCCACCGCCCTGGCCGGCAAGCTGCCCGGTGAGCCCGGCCGAGACGTCGGCCGCTTTCGCGTAGTTGAGCTGGAACGATTGGGTGCGGAGCGGTTCGAGGTCGGCGATCTGGCGGCGCGCCTCGAGTTCGTTCTTCTCCTTGGCGTTCAGCTCGTCCTTCGGCGCAATCAGGATCACGTTGCCCGACTTGCGCAGGCCCAGGCCCTTGGCCTGCAGGATGATGTCGAGCGCCTGGTCCCAGGGCACGTCCTTCAGCCGCAGCGTGACGTTGCCGGTCACCGTGTCGCTGGTCACGACGTTGAAATTGGTGAAGTCGGCGATCACCTGCAGCAGCGCCCGAACCTCGATATTCTGGAAGTTGAGCGAAAGCTTCTCGCCGGCGTAACCCGGGCCTTGGGTGAGCTTGTTCGGATCGATCTTCTGCGGCCGGACCTCGAGCACAAACTGGTTGTCGCTCTGGTAGGCGCTGTGCTCCCACGCGCCGCGCGGTTCCACCAGCATGCGCACACGGTCGCCGGTCTGGGTGGTCGTGACGGTTTGCACCGGCGTGCCGAAATCGGTGACGTCGAGGCGCTTGCGCATCGATTCCGGCAGCGTCGAGCGCAGGAACTCGACCACCAGCGCCTGGCCCTGCTGGCGGATGTCGACACCGACCTGCGGGTTCGGCAACTCGACGATCACGCGGCCGGCACCATCTGCGCCGCGGCGAAAGTCGATGTCCCTCAGCGCGAGCGGGCTGCGGTTCAGGCTAGGCGCGAAGTTCGCGGCGCCGGCCGGAACGGCCGTCGTGGTGGCCGTCGTGGTTGCGAGCGCGGTGGCCGGGATTGCGGCGGCCGGCACTGCCGCAGCTGCCGCGGGCATGGCCTCGAGCGCGGCGCCATCGAGCACGACGATCAGGTAACGGCCCTGAAGCTCGGCGCGATAGCTGGCCGGCTTCTTCAGATTGAGCACGAGGCGGGTGCGCTCTTCCGACTGCGCAACGCTCACCGAACGCAGATTGCCCTGGTTCATCTCGACGGTGTTCTTGCCGAGCCCGTTGGCGATCCCCGGCAGGTCGATCGCGATGCGGGGCGGCGTTTGCACCGCGAAGCCGGCGGGAATCGCGCTGAGCGGCTGGGCCAGCTCGACCCGCACCAGTTCAGCACCGGCCTGCTGGCTGGTCGTGATGGACTGGATCGCGTTCTGCGCCCAGGCACTCGCGGTTGCGCCGAGCAGCAACAACAGCGAGACCGCAAGCGCGCGCCACGGAACCGACATCTGAATCTCCCGAATCTTCATCGCGCCTTGTCCTGCAGTTGCAGCGCACCGGTGCGCTCGATCCACTCACCAGCGGCGTCCTGGACGATCTCGCGCAGGCTCACGTCGGTCTCCGTGATCCGGGTGATCTTTCCGTAGTTCTGCCCAAGGTAATCGCCAGGTTTGACCTGGTAGAGCAGGTTGTCTACGCGGAGCAAAGCGTACGAGCGCCCGTTTCGCACCACGCTGCCGACCATCGACATGCTGTCGAGCGGGTAGGCCTCGAGCGGCCCGCGGCGGCGATTCAGTTCGGCCGACAGCAAAGAATTGGGCTGTCGCGCCTCCTGCTTGAGCGCCACCGTCAGCTTCTGGCTGCTGAACGGCTCGACGAGCGAAGCCACGGCATAGGCCTGGGGCGTGAACTTCTTCGGCGGCGAGAGGGGCTCGACGTTCGGCCGCACCTCGGCCCGCTGCTGCACGGCCCAGCGGCTCAGCTCGTCTTGATCGTCGCTGCAGGCGGAGAGCAGCAGCGCCAGGGCGCAGGCGACTCCCCCATGAAGGCTTGCGCGCCTCACTTGCGCGCCCCCGCCTTGCTCGCCGCGGCCGCCTTGCGCATGTCCTCGATCTCGCCCTGATCGAGGTAGCGGTAGGTGCGCGCGGTGGCATCCATCGCGAGCGCGCCGGCGTTGTCGCGGGGCGCCGCGGTAATGTTGATGTTGTTGAGCGTCACGATGCGCGAGAGGTTCGCGATGTCGGCCGCGAAAGCGCCGATGTCGTGGTAGCGGCCCGAGACGCGGATCGCGATCGGCAATTCCGCGTAGTAGTCCTTGACGATCACCTGGCCGGGCCGGAACAGCTCGAACTGCAGACCGCGACCGAGGCCGGCCTGGTTGATGTCGGAGAGCAGCGCGTCCATCTCGGCGCGGCCCGGCAGCTGCTTCTCGAGCTGCGTCACGTATTCCTGCACCTGGAGCTTTTGCTTGCGCAACTCGTTCAGGTTGACCGCTTGCGTCAGCTTGGCGCGGTAGTCCTGCTTCAGCGCCGGTTCCTTGGCGCGCTCGGCGTCGAGTTCGTCGTGCGCCGACTGCAGCAGGAGGAACCAGCCGGCCACGAGCACCGCGATCGCGACTGCGAGCCAGGTGGCAATTTTCGGCAGCAGTGGCCACTGGCCGGGCTCGTTCGGGTTCAGGCCGCGGAACTGGGATGCCGCGCCTTCGAACATCGAGTTCAGGTCGACGCTCGGAAGCGCCGGTCGGGTCAGGGTTGCCATGTCAGCACGCTTCCCGTGTGGATACGCGATGGGCGACGACGCCCATCGGGGCCGCCTTCGCGCTGCGCAGGCCCTTCGGACGGCCGGGCAAACAGGTCATGTGAGCCCCTGCTTGTTTGCCGCGGGGCCGCCGGCCGGCGCCTTGGGCGGAACCTTGTCCTGGGGCCGCTTCACGGTCAGCCGGACCGAGAAGTCGAAGAGCCGCTTTTGCTCGCGGTTCGCGGCCGTGACGATGGTCGCCTTGCTCTCGATGAGCTCCGGCGAGGTCAGCCATTGCGAGCCGTAGGCGGTGTTGCGCAAGAGCTCGGAGATCCGCTCCTGGGTCTGCGCGATGCCGCCCAGGCTGACGAGCTGCCCCTCCTGCTTCATGGTCGTGAAGTACACGCCCTCGGGGGTCTGGCGGGCCAACTCGTTCAGGATGTGGACCGGCACGTTGCGATCGGTCTGCAGGTCTTCTACCGCCTTCTGACGCGCGGTCAGCGAGGCGATCTCGGCCTTCAGGTTGGCGATGTCCTTGATTTCGTTCTCGAGCTTGGCGATCTCGGTCTGCAGGAACTTGTTGCGATCCTGCTGCACCGATTTCAGCTGCTCGACGATCGCGTACCAGGCCCCGACGACGAAAAGCCCGGCCACCGCCGCCGCGCCGAGGCCGGCGAAAAACGCGATCTTGCGGCGCCGTCGACGCTCTTCGCGATGCGGCAACAGATTGATCAGGATCACTGCACGAACCTCCGCATCGCCAGGCCACAGGCGGTCAGGTACGACGGCGCTTCACGGCGCAAGCGGCTTTCACGCACCGCCGAGCCAAGCTTCATGTTCTCGAACGGGTTCACCACCATCGAGGCGAAGCCGGTCAGCTCGGTGACCCGATCCTTCAGGCCCGGCAGCGCGGCGGTGCCGCCGGCGAGCATCACGTAATGCACCTTGTGGTGCGGCGTGCTGGTGAAGAAGTACTGCAGCGCGCGGCCGATTTCCTGCGAGAGGCTGTCGACGAAGGGCGCGAGCAGCGTCGCCTCGTAATCTTCGGGCAGATCGCCGGTCAGCTTTTTCTGCTCGGCCTCTTCGTACGAGAAGCCGTATTGGCGCGAAATCAGCTGCGTGAGCTGCGAACCGCCGAAAGCCTGATCGCGGTCGTAGAGCATCTCGTCGTCGCGCAGCACCTTGAGGCTGGTCGTGTCGGCACCGATCTCGAACAGCGCGACCAAGGCCTCGCGCCCTTCGTTGGGCAGTGCAGCGACCAGGCGGCTCATCGCCAGCCGCGAGGCGTGCGACTCGATGTCGAGCACCGCCGGCGTCAGGCCGGCCGCCTCGGCCAGCCCCTGCCGATCCTGCACGCGGTCCTTGCGCGAGGCGGCGATGAGCACCTCGACATCGCCGACCGAGGTCGGGCTCGGTCCGATCACGCAGAAGTCGAGGCTCACCTCGTCGAGCGAGAACGGGATGTACTGATTGGCCTCGGCTTCGACCTGAACCTCGAGTTCTTCCTCGCGCAGGCCCGCGGGCAGCATGATCTTCTTGGTGATCACCGCCGATTGCGGCATCGCCATCACCACGTGGCGGGTGCGGGTGCCGCTTTTGGAGACCACGCGCTTCACCGCCTCGGCCACTTCATCGAACTTCTCGATCTGGCCGTCAGCGATCCAGCCCTTCTCGAAACTCTCGATGCCGAAGCGTTCGACCACGTATTCGCCGGTCGCGCTCTGGCCGAGCTCGACCAGCTTGACGCTGGAAGAACTGATGTCCAGACCGATCATCGGCGGGTGCTTGCGACCCAACAAGGTATCCAGGAAGCTCACGGCGTCCTTGCTTTTACCGGCCGGTTATCCCACGCGTTCGAGGGGTGCCGGCGGATTGTTAAGAATTCACTTCAATGCTAGCAGCAAAGCCTTTGTGCCCCGGTGAAAAGTCCGGTCAGCGCCAGCGTGCAGCGTTGCAAAGTGCACACGCTTTTCCGTGGTGCAAGTCACGACGAACGTCGAAATACGCCGGCTTATGTCCGCCGACCGGCGGTTTTTCACAGGTGCCGGGCGGTATTTCGGCCAGCCGCAGGTTTTCTATAATTCGAATTTGAAACCGGGAGTGTGATGAACCAATCCGAGCGCCCGGCTGGCGGTGGAGGCGAACCCCGCCGGCAGCGCGCCGCCGCGCTGCCGCCCTGGGCCCGCTGGCTGATGAGGAGCCTGCTCTGGCTGGCCGCCCTGGTCGGCGCCGGCGCGCTGGCCGCCGTCGTGCTGGGCGGCATCGCCCTCGCGATCGCCTACCCGAACCTGCCCGAGATCGGCGGTCTGGTCGATTACCGGCCGAAGCTGCCCATGCGGGTGCTTTCGGCCGATGGGGTGCTGCTCGGCGAGTACGGTGAGGAGCGCCGCAATTTCACCCCGCTCGCGCAGATTCCGAAGGTCATGCAGCAGGCGGTGCTCGCCTCTGAAGACGCGCGTTTCTACGAGCACAACGGCGTCGACTGGAAAGGTGTGATGCGGGCCGGCCTGGCGAACCTTGTCGCCGGCCACACGACGCAAGGCGGCGGCACGATCACGATGCAGGTCGCCCGCAACTTCTATCTGCGAACCGAGCGCACCTACACCCGCAAGATCTACGAGATGTTGCTGGCCTTCAAGATGGAAAGCCTGCTCACGAAGGACCAGATCCTCGAGGTCTACATGAACCAGATCTACCTCGGGCAGCGCGCCTACGGCTTTGCCTCGGCGAGCGAGACCTACTTCGGCAAGCCCCTCCGCGAGATCGATGTGGCCGAGGCGGCGATGCTCGCCGGGCTGCCGCAAGCCCCTTCGGCCTACAACCCCTTCACGAACCCCGAGCGGGCCAAGGCCGGACAGTTGCGGATCCTCGACCGGATGGCCGACAACGGCTACATCACGCCGGCGCAACGCGCCGCGGCGCGGGTCGAAGCGCTGAAATACCGCGAGGCCGCGCCGGTGGCGGTCCATGCCGAGTACGTCGCCGAGCAGGCGCGCCAGCTGATCTTCGCGCAGTACGGCGACGAGGCCTACACGCGCGGACTGAACGTCTACCTGACGCTCAAGTCCGACGACCAGGCGGTCGCCTACCGGGCGCTCCGCAAGGGGATCATGGATTACGAACGCCGGCAGGTCTATCGCGGCCCGGAGGATTACGTCGACCTGCCTGGCGACGCGAAGGAACTCGACGCCCGCATCACCGACGCCCTGCAGGAGCATCCGGACAACGACGAGCTGAGAGCGGCGGTCGTCACCGAGGCGAATCCGAAGCGGGTGGTGGCCGTGTTGCAGAGCGGCGCGGCCGTGACGATCACGGGCGACGGCTTGAAGCCGGCGGCGTCGGGTCTGCTGGCCAAAGGCGGCAATCCGAAGACCCAGATCCGCGCCGGCGCGGTGATCCGCGTCGTGCGCGACACCAAAGGCGCCTGGGGCATCACCCAGCTGCCCGAGGTCGAGGGCGGGTTCGTCGCGATCGACCCGCGCAACGGCGCGATTCGGGCGCTGGTCGGCGGCTTCGACTACGCGAAGAACAAGTTCAACCACGTGACCCAGGCGTGGCGCCAGCCGGGCTCGAGCTTCAAGCCGTTCATCTACTCCTCCGCACTCGAAAAGGGCTTCACGCCGGCGACGGTGATCAACGACGCGCCGCTTTTCTTCGACGCCGGCTCGACCGGCAGCCAGCCCTGGGAGCCGAAGAACTACGACGGCAAGTTCGAAGGCCCCATGACGCTGCGGCGCGGGCTCGAGAAATCGAAGAACATGATCTCGATCCGCATCCTGCAATCGGTCGGCGCGCCTTATGCGCAGCGCTGGATCACCCGGTTCGGCTTCGAGGCCGAAAAGCACCCGGCCTACTTGCCGATGGCGCTCGGCACCGGCTCGGTCACACCGCTGCAGATGGCGTCGGCGTACAGCGTCTTCGCGAGCGGCGGCTACCGCATGAACCCGCTCCTGGTCGAGAAGATCACCGACGCCAAAGGGCGGGTGCTGTTCGAGGCCATGCCGCCGGCGCTCAACGAATCGTTGCGCGTGATCGACGCGCGCAACGCTTTCGTGATGGACAGCCTGCTGCAATCGGTCGCGCTGCGCGGCACCGCGGCGGCGGCCCGGCGCGCGCTCAACCGGCCCGACATCTACGGCAAGACCGGCACCACGAACGACTCGATCGACACCTGGTTCGCCGGCTTCCAGCCGAGCCAGGTCGCGATCGTCTGGATCGGCTACGACACGCCGAAGAAGCTCGGCGACAACGAGACCGGCGGCGGCCTGGCCTTGCCGATCTGGATCGACTACATGAAGCACGCGCTCGTCGGGGTACCGGTCGAGACCTACCCGGTGCCCGAAGGCGTGGTCACGATCGGCGACGAGTGGTACTACGAGGAGTACACCAAGGCGGCCGGGGTCGCCAGCGTCGGCCTGGAGGACAAGATGCCCGCCTCGGCGGACGAGGAAGAGCGGAAGAGCATCCTCGATCTGTTCAAACGCTGATCAAACGCCGATCACCAGCGGCGCGCCGGCCTGCGCCGAGACGCAGGCTGACAGCACCTCGAAGAACTCGCGCCCGTCGCGCGTGTCGCGCCAGGCGCCGTCGACATGCCGGTAGTGGAACCCGCCCGAAGGCGCCGCCAGCCACAGCTCGTGCAGCGGCGTCTGCGTGTTGATCACGATGACGCTGTGGTTCGGGAAGTGCAGCTCGAGCAGGCCGCCGGTGCGGCTGGCGTCGATGTCGACCACGTCATCCTGCAACCAGGCGTCGACCTGCGCCTCGATGCGGCCGAGCACCGCGTTCGTGTTGTCGTGGAATTCGTGGTCGGTCATCGCGGACGGGTCGGTGAGACGCGGGCAGCGGAGCCCGGTCGATAGAATTCGCCGATGACGATACGCGATCCGGCCTCGGCAGACGCGGCCCGCGTCGTCGTGGCGGCGGCGCTCGCGCTGGTAGGCTGCGCCGGAACCTTGGTCGGTTGCGGGCAGCGCGGGCCGCTCCGCCTGCCGAGCGCGGGGGCAACCGCCTCCGCGGCCGCCACCACCCGGCCGCCGCTGCCGAGCGCGCCGTCGGCGTCGGCGGTCGACGCGCGTGATCCGTTTTCCCAACCGCCGCCGACCTCCGCGCCGGCGTCCACACCCCATCCGTGATGCCGCCTCCGCCGCCCCTGCCTGCGCCGGTCACCTACCACGGCGACGACCTCTGCCTCGACGGCCAGCCGCTCGCCGCGCTCGCCGCCCGCCACGGCACGCCGCTCTACGTGTACTCGCGCACCGCGATGCTCGAAGCGCTCAACGCATACCAACGCGCCCTCGCCGGTCGCGATCACCTGATCTGCTATGCGGTGAAGGCCAACCCCAGCCTCGCGGTGCTGCAGGCGCTGGCGCGCGCCGGCAGCGGCTTCGACATCGTCTCGGTCGGCGAACTGGAGCGCGTGCTCGCAGTTGGCGTGGCGGGCGCCAAGATCGTGTTCTCGGGCGTCGGCAAGACCCGCGCCGACATGCGCCGCGCCCTCGAGGCCGGGGTGCTGTGCTTCAACGTCGAGAGCGTTGCCGAGCTGGAGCTGTTGTCGCGCGTCGCGGTCGAAAACGGCCGCACCGCCGACATCAGCCTGCGCGTGAACCCCGATGTCGATGCCCGCACGCATCCCTACATCTCGACCGGCCTCAAAGACAACAAGTTCGGCATCGCCCACCGCGAGGCCGAGGCCGTCTACCTGCGCGCCGCGCAGCTGCCGGGGCTGCGCATCACCGGCATCGATTGCCACATCGGCTCGCAGATCACCGCCATCGAGCCCTACCTCGACGCCCTCGACCGGCTGCTCGACCTGCTCGAGGCGCTCGAAGCGCGCGGGCTGGTGATCCCGCACCTTGACCTCGGCGGCGGCCTCGGGGTGCGCTACCGCGACGAGGCGCCGCCGTCGATCGCCAATTTCCTGGCGCGGCTGCTCGCACGCATCGACGCCCGCGGCCACGGCCACCGGCGGCTCCTGCTCGAACCCGGCCGCTCGATCGTCGCCGATGCCGGCGTGCTGCTGACCGAGGTCGTGCACGTCAAGCCGGGCGTCGACGCCGAAGCGAAAAACTTCTGCATCGTCGACGCGGCGATGAACGACCTGCTCCGCCCCGCCATGTACGGCGCCTGGATGAACATCGTTCCCTGCCGGCGCCGCGACGATCGAACCCCGATGCGCTTCGACGTCGTCGGCCCGGTGTGCGAATCGAGCGACTGGCTCGGCCGGGATCGCGATCTGGCGGTCGCGGCCGGCGACCTGCTCGCCGTACTTTCGGCCGGCGCCTACGCCATGAGCATGGCGAGCAACTACAACAGCCGCGGCCGGCCCGCCGAGGTGCTGGTCGCCGGCGCCGAGGCCTGGCTCATTCGCGAGCGCGAAGAACCCCGAGAGTTGTTTCGAAGCGAGCGGCTGCCCGACGACCAGCGCTGACGCTCGCCGCTCAAATCCGTCCTTCCTCGACGCCGTGGCAGGCGACGTGAACGGCGCCGTATGCCAGCAGCGCCGGCCGTTCGACGCGGCAACGCTCGTTGGCATGCGGGCAGCGCGGGTGGAAGGTGCAGCCGCTCGGCGGCGCCAGCGGGTTCGGCACCTCGCCCTGCACCGGCGTGCGCGCCCGGCCGCTCATGTGGATGTCGGGGATCGCGTCGAGCAGCATCCGCGTGTAGGGGTGACGCGGCCGTGCGAACACCTCGGTTTTCGGGCTCAGCTCGACGATCCGCCCGAGGTACATCACGCCCACTTCGTCGGCCACGTGCCGCACCACGGCGAGGTTGTGCGAGATGAAGAGGTAGGTCAGGCCCTGGCGGCGCTGCAGGTCCTTCATGATGTTGAGCACCTGCGCCTGCACCGAGACGTCGAGCGCCGAGGTCGGCTCGTCGCAAACGAGGAATTCCGGGCGCGTCGCCAGCGCCCGGGCGATCGAGATCCGCTGGCGCTGCCCGCCCGAGAACTGGTGCGGGAACCTGTCGAGATCCGCCGGCGCGAGGCCGACCGACTGCAGCAGTTCCGCGACGCGTTGCCGGATCGCGGCGCGCGCGGGCGCCGCGCCCGGCGCCTCCGGCAGCCCGTGCTCGCGCAGCGGCTCGCCGACGATGTCGAGCACCTTCCAGCGCGGATTCAGGCTGGCGTACGGATCCTGAAAAATCATCTGCAAGCGGCGTCGCAACGCGCGCGCCTGACGCGACTGGAAGCCGCTCGTCAGCTCGATGCCGTCGAACTCCGCCCGGCCGGCGGTGGGCGTCAGAAGCCCGACGAGGAGCCGCGCCACGGTGCTCTTGCCGCAGCCCGATTCGCCGACCAGCGCCAGCGTGCGCCCGGCGGCGATCGCGAAGCTGACGCCGTCGACCGCGTGCACGAACTGCCGCGGCTTCTTATCGACGACGCGGTTCAGCCACGGCGCCGAGACCTCGAAGGTCTTGGTGAGCCCGTGCACCGCAACGAGCGGCGATCCGGTCGTCGTCATCAAAGCGGCGGCGCGCCGGGCGCGTGGAGCCAACAGGCGGCGCGGGTTGCGCCGGCGGGGAGCAGTTCGGGGCGCTCGATGCGGCAGCGGTCGAAGACGAGCGGGCAGCGCGGGTTGAAGGCGCAGCCGGACGGGATCGCGTTCAGCCGCGGCATTGCGCCGTCGATCTGCAGCAGGCGCTCGCGGTCTTCGTCCATCGCGGGAATGGAGCCCATCAGGCCGATCGTGTAGGGATGCGCCGGCGTGTGGATCACGGCGTGCACCGGGCCGATCTCGACCACCCGACCGGCGTAAAGCACGGCGACGCGGTCGCAGCTCTCGGCGATCACACCCATGTCGTGCGTCACTAGCATCACCGCCGCGCCGTGCTCCTTGCAGAGCCGCTTCAGGAGCGCGATCACCTGCGCCTGAATCGAGACATCGAGCGCGGTGGTCGGTTCGTCGGCGACGATCAGCTTCGGCTCGGCGGCGAGCGCCAGCGCGATCACCACCCGCTGGCGCATGCCGCCCGAGAACTGGTGCGGGTAGTGATCGATGCGGTCGGCCGCGGCCGGAATGCCGGTCTCTTCGAGCAGCCGGATCGCGCGCCGGCGCGCCTCGGCGGCATCGACCGGCAAGTGGGTGGTGATGGTTTCGATCAGCTGGCGGCCGATCGTGAACAGCGGGTTCAGCGAGGTCAGCGGATCCTGGAAGATCGCGCCGATCTTGCGCCCGCGGATGCGGCGCATCGCCGCGTACGGCAGGTTGTCGATGCGCTCGCCCTCGAAGCGGATCTCGCCGCCGCTGATCCGGCCGGGCGGATCGAGCAGGCCGATGATCGCCGCGCCGGTCAGCGACTTGCCGGCGCCCGACTCGCCGACGATGCCGAGGATCTCGCCCGGTGCGATCTCGAACGAGACGTCGTCGAGCGCGACGAGCCGGCCGCGGCGGGTCGCAAACTCGACCCGCAAGTGGCGAACCTCGAGCAGCGGCGGCGGCCGGACGGCGGCGGTGGCGTGCAGCGGCGGCATCGAGCGATTCGTTCAGCGCAGCCGCGGATTCAGCGCATCGCGCAGCCAGTCGCCGAACAGGTTCATGCTGAGGGCGATCAGCAGCAGCATCGTGCCGGGGAAGATCACCAGCCACCAGCCGCCGCTGAAAAGCTGCTTGTTGCCCTCGTTGATGAAGGTGCCGAGCGAGGGCGAGGTGGGCGACACGCCGACGCCGAGGAACGAGAGCGTCGCCTCGGTCTGGATCGCCAGCGCCAGGTGGATCGTCGCCAGCACCAGCACCGGGCCCATGACGTTCGGCAGCACATGCCGGCCCATGATTCGAAGGGGCGGCACGCCGACCAGCCGCGCCGCCTGCACGTACTCCTTGTGGCGCTCGACCATCGTCGAGCCGCGCACCGTGCGCGCGTACTGCACCCAGCCGGGCAGCGCGATCGCCAGGATCAGCACGCCGAACGCGAGCTTGTCGGGCGCCTGCGGGAACAGCGCGCGCCCAACGCCGGCGATCAAAAGCGCGATCAGGATCGAGGGAAACGACAGCATCACGTCGCAGATGCGCATGATGAACGCGTCGACCCGGCCACCCGCATATCCGGCGACGAGGCCGAGCGCCACCCCGATCAGAAGCGACACGACGACGGAGGCGCTACCGATCAGGAGCGAGATGCGCGCGCCGTACATCAAGGCCGAGAGCACGTCGCGGCCCTGCTCGTCGGTGCCGAGCAGATAGGTGCGGCGACCCCCTTCGATCCATGCCGGCGGCAGCATCGAGTCGGAAAGGTCGAGCGTCGCCAGGTCGAAGGGATCGTGCGGCGCGATCCAGCCGGCGAACATCGAGCAGGCGATGCAGGCCAGCGCGACCAGCGCCGCCCCGATCGCCATCGGCGAGCTGCGGAACGAATGCCAGACCTCGCCGTCGACGAAGCGGGCCCAGGCGGTCGGCGCGCGCTCCGCCGGGGCGGCGAGTATCTCGGCGGCCGAAGCGGCTTCGACATGCGTGTCGACGCCGGGGCTCATCCGGGCGCCGCTCCGGCACGTTCGACGCGCAGGCGCGGGTCGACCATGAAGTACAGCAGATCGACGCCGAGGTTGATCACGACGAAGATCAGCGCGATCAAGCAGAGGTAGGCCGCCATCACGGGAATGTCGGCGAAGGTGACGGCCTGGATGAAGAGCAGCCCCATGCCGGGCCACTGGAATACCGTCTCGGTGATGATGGCGAACGCGATCAGCCCGCCGAGCTGCAGCCCGGTGATCGTGATGACGGGCACCAGCGTATTGCGCAGCGCGTGGCTGAAGTAGACGGCGCGATTGGGCAGGCCGCGGGCGCGGGCGAAGCGGATGTAATCGGCGCGCAGCACCTCGAGCATTTCGGCACGCACGAGGCGCAGGATCAAGGTCAGCTGAAAGACCGCCAGCGTCACCGCCGGCAAGACCAGGTGGCGCCAGCCGTCGACCGTCAGCAGGCCGGTGGTCCACCGCCCGAGCACCGTGACCTCGCCGCGGCCGAAGCTCGGCAGCCACTTCAGCATGACCGCAAACACCAGGATCAGCAGGATGCCGATCAGGAACACCGGCAGCGACACGCCGAGCAGCGAGAGCGTCATGACCAGCTGTGAGCCGAAGCTGCCGCGCCGCAGCGCCGCGTAGACGCCGAGCGGCAGGCCAAGCGCCAGCGCGAGGAACGCGGCGACGAAGGAGAGTTCGAGCGTCGCCGGCAGGCGCTCGGCAATCAGCGCCGAGACCCGCCGACCCTGCCGCAGGCTGCTGCCGAATTCACCGCGCAGCGCGTTACCGGCAAAGCGCGCGAACTGCACCGGGAACGGCCGGTCGAGGCCGAGATCGGCGCGCAGGCGCTGGCGCTGCGCGAGCGTCGCATCCTGACCCAGCATGTTGTTGACCGGATCGCCGACGTACTGGAACAGCATGAACGCGATGAACGCGACCGTCGCCAGCACGATCACGGCTTGGAGCAGGCGGCGGAGGATGAAGACGAGCATGCGGAGGGGCCATGGCGGCGCGGCGGCGCGGCGGCGCGGCGGCGATTCTCGCTGCAAGAGCCGAACCAACCCCGTCGCCGGGACCGTCGCCATCCCCGTCGCACCATAAAAAAAGCCGCCCGAAGGCGGCTTTCGATCGACCGAACTCGCCCGAGGCGAGCGCCGATCAGAAGAAGTGACGAAGACCTACTTCGCCGCCCTTGGACTTGCCGCCCGCAGTCGGCGCGGCGGTGGCGCTGCTACCGACGGCGCCCAGGCTGATGCGTGTACGGTTGTCGTTGTCGACATACGCGGCCGTACCGTACAGCGCCGTGCGCTTCGAGAGGTTGTAGACGTAGCCGAGCGCGAACTTCTTGGCCTTGTTATTGATGTTGTTGCCGTTCAGCTTGCTGTAGTCGCCGCCGGCATGGATTTCGCCCTGACCGATTGGCACCACGACGCTGAGCGAGCCGATCTGGTCGCGGAAGCCGACGACCGTTTCGCGGTTGTAGTAGCCGAGGAGCTTGGCGACGCCAAAGTCCCACGAGCCACCGACGTTCCAAGTGACGTAGGTCGCATTGCCGTTAAGTGCCGGCGACGGTACGGCGAATGTCACGGCGGAGTTGGCCGGGACTGTTCCGCCAACGGTCATGCGCTGCTCACGGCTGTATGCAGCTGCGATGTCGAAGGGGCCGCTCCCGAAGCCAAGACGGCCACCGAGGTAGCGACCGGCCGTCGTGCCTTCGCCCGCGGCAGCCATGAACTGGCCATAGGCGCCGGCCAGGAGGCTCGACGGCAGGAAGTAGCCGATGGCATTGTCCGCACGCACGTAATCGGTCGCGACGATTTGCTTCACGCCCGACGAATCACCAAGGCCGTTGGTACCGAAGGCGTCGAAGATCGTGGTGTTCCAGAAGGTCGGAACGTAGTCGCGACCGAGACGAACTTCACCGAAGTTGCCCATCAGGCTGACGGTCGAGCGCCGGTTGAAGAACTTGGCATTCGCGGTGCCGGTGTCGGCGTTGACGCCCGACAGCAGCGTGAAGCCGGCCTTGAGACCGCCGCCCAAATCTTCAGTGCCGCGGAAGCCGAGCTGGCTGCTGTTGATGCCATCCTGGCTCAGCGAAAAGCGACGGGTCGAGCCGTCGTTCTTCACATACCGGCCGTTCAGGTCGACGGTGCCATAGAGGATGACCGAGGACTGTGCCGATGCGACACCGGCGTAAGCGCCCAGCACCGCCAGGGCGAGCAGAGATTTTTTCATTGCAATATCTCCTAGGTTGAACAAGAGGTCCCGATCAACAATCACCCGTGGGGCAGATCAGGCATAACCCCCGCAGCGGAAGTTGTACGTATTGCACCAGAGGGGCCCGACGCTGGAAAGCCTTCGCCCCCAAAAAACGGTCTTCTGTTGTCGCGGCACAACGAGGCGGCGGCGGACTGCGACATCCAACCGGAGCAAGGTTCCATGAGCCCGTCGACGGCGACCGACCGACTGCTGAGCACCGCCGAGGTCGCTTTGCGCACGCTTTCCGGCGGCAGCGCCGCGTCACGCCCGTCGCCGGCGCCCGCCGCGCCTGTCCCCGCCGACCCGGCCGAGCGTCGCCTCTCCGGCGCGCTGATGCGGGTCAACCATGTCGGCGAAGTTTGCGCCCAGGCGCTCTACTCGGCGCAGGCGTTCGGCACCCGCGACCCTCAATTGCGGGCCGAGTTCGATGCGGCCGCGGCCGAAGAAGGCGACCACCTCGCCTGGACGCGGGCTCGCTTGCACGAGCTCGGGGCCCGGCCGAGCCTGCTGAATCCGGTCTGGTACGCCGGTGCGTTCGCGCTCGGGCTCGCGGCCAGCCGTGTCGGGGATGCGATCAGCCTCGGCTTCGTCGTCGAGACGGAACGCCAGGTCGAACGGCACCTCGAAACGCATCTCGGTCGGCTGCCCGCCGCCGATACCGGCTCGCAAGCGATCGTCCGCCAGATGCAGGCGGACGAAGCGCGCCACGGAGCCGCCGCCCGGGCGGCCGGCGCGCGCACCCTGCCAGCGCCCGTGCGCCTGGCCATGTGGCTGGCCGCCAAGGTGATGACGGTCACCGCACACCGGGTCTGACACCGGAGCCGAGGCGCCGTCAGCCGTCGACGACCGCGTGGCTGGTGGTGATCTCGGCAGTTTTCCCGAGCATGATGGTCGCCGAGCAGTATTTCTCGTGCGAGAGCCGCACCGCTCGTCCGACCGCGGCTTCGCTCAGCCCCGGCCCGGTGACGATGAAGTGCAGGTGGATCTTCGTGAACACCTTGGGATCGTCGCTGGCGCGTTCCGAGCGCACCTCGACCCGGCAGCCGCGCACGTCATGGCGACCGCGCTTCAGGATCAGCACCACGTCGTAGGCGGTGCACCCGCCAGTGCCGGCGAGCACCGTTTCCATCGGCCGTGGGGCGAGGTTGCGGCCGCCGCCGTCGGGAGCGCCGTCCATCGTCAACAGGTGGCCGCTGCCGGTCTCGGCGACGAAACTCATGCCGCTTTCCGGCAGCCATTGAATCGTGCAGTCCATCTCGTTTCCCGTCGGCCCGTTGCAACGCAGTCGATTCTGACGTTGGGGTTCCGCACGCCTTTATTGCACCGCAACAAAAAAGCGCGTACATTGGCCCCATCGGGTCGACGGCCCGACCGTTTGTCTCCTCCACCTCCTCCATTGGTGGATTCAGCCCAAGGCAGCAATGCCTTGGGCTTTTTTCTGTCCCAAGGGCGGCCGCCGGACCGCGGACGGCCCGAAGCGCCCGCTCCAGCTCCCGCCATGGCCGAATCGACGAAGAAGACCCGCGCCAGCCGTACGAAGTCGGCCGCGCCAAGCCCCCTTTCGCTCGCCGACTACCTGCAGAAGATTCTCACCGCGCGGGTCTACGACGTCGCGATCGAGAGCGCGCTGGAGCCGGCCGCCGGCCTGTCGCGACGGCTCGGCAACCGAGTCCTGCTAAAGCGCGAAGACACCCAACCGGTGTTCAGCTTCAAGCTGCGCGGCGCCTACAACAAGATGGCGTCGCTGACGGCCGAGCAGCGCGCGCACGGCGTCATCTGCGCCTCCGCGGGCAACCATGCACAGGGCGTCGCGCTGGCTGCCCGGCGGATGGGCTGCACCGCGCAGATCGTGATGCCGGTCACCACGCCGCAGGTCAAGGTCGACGCGGTGCGCGCGCTCGGCGGCAAGGTCGTGCTGGCGGGCGAGAGCTATTCCGACGCGTTCCTCGAGGCTCAGGCGCTCGAGAAAGCGCACGGCTACACCTTCGTTCACCCGTTCGACGACCCGGAGGTGATCGCCGGCCAGGGCACGATCGCCATGGAGATCCTGCGCCAGCACCAGGCGCCGATCGATGCCATCTTCGTCGCGATCGGCGGCGGCGGCCTGATCGCCGGCATCGCCGCCTACGTGAAGGCGGTACGGCCGGAGATCCGGGTGATCGGCGTGCAGACCACCGATTCGGACGCGATGCTGCAGTCGGTGCGCGCCGGCAAACGGGTTCAGCTCGCCGAGGTCGGTCTTTTCGCCGACGGCACCGCGGTGAAGCAGGTCGGCGTCGAAACCTTCCGCCTGGCGCGCGAGCTCGTCGACGACTATGTGGTGGTCGACACCGACGCCGTCTGCGCGGCGATCAAGGACGTGTTCCAGGACACCCGCAGCGTGCTCGAACCCTCGGGCGCGCTCGGCGTCGCGGCGATCAAGCAGTACGTCGAAACGCATGGCTGCAGGGGACAGACCTTCGTCACCGTGACCTGCGGTGCGAACATGAACTTCGACCGCCTGCGCTTCGTCGCCGAGCGCGCCGAGGTCGGCGAGGAGCGGGAGGCGCTGTTCGCGGTGACGATCCCGGAGGAGCGCGGCAGCTTCCGGCGCTTCTGCGAGCTGATCGGACCGCGCGCGGTGACCGAATTCAACTACCGGATCTCGGACACTCGCGAAGCACAGGTGTTCGTCGGTCTCTCGACCACCCGCGGCGCCGAATCGGCGCAGCTCGCGCGCCGCTTCGCGCGCCAGGGCTTCCCGACGCTCGACCTGACGCACGACGAGCTCGCGAAGGAACACCTGCGCCACATGGTCGGTGGCCGCAGCAGCCTGGCCGAGGACGAGCGGCTCTACCGCTTCGTGTTCCCCGAGCGGCCCGGGGCGCTGATGCGCTTCCTGTCGAGCATGCCGCCGGAATGGAACATCAGCCTCTTTCACTACCGCTACCAGGGTGCCGATCACGGCCGTATCCTGGTCGGGATGCAGGTGCCGGGCGCCGACCGGCGGAGCTTTCAGCGCTTCATCGACGGCCTGGCCTACCCGTGCGCCGATGAGACCGACAATCCGGCCTACCGACGCTTCCTGCGATGAAGTCCGCGGTCGGGCCGCCGGATCGCTGTCGGCCGGGCGCGGACGGCAGAATCCGCCCGTTCCTTGCGTGCGACGCCGCCCCCGCGCGTCGGCCGAACCTCCGGATGCCATGTCGGTCAATCGCTCGCTGATTTCGGCCACTTCGAACCCGCTGCTCGAACAGGCCCTGCGCCGCAAGCTCGAGCGCCGCGCCGAGACGACCGGCGGCGTCGGCGAGCTCGAATCGCTCGCGGTGCGGCTCGGGCTGGTGCAGAACACCCTGAAACCGCGCTTCGAGGCGCCGCAGCTCGTGATCTTCGCTGCCGATCACGGGCTGGCGGTCGAAGGGCTGGGGGGCCACCAGTCGACCGCGGTGCTCATCCACCGGCTGCTCAGCGCGCAACTGCCGGTCGCCGTGTTCGCGCGGATCCAGGGGCTCGAGCTCTCGGTGGTCGACTGCGGGGTCGCCGAGTCGGTGCCACCGCACGCGCGTCTTTTGGCCCGCAAGATCGCCCACGGCACGCGCAACGCACGCGCCACAGCGGCGATGTCGCTCGACCAGGCGCATTCGGCGATCCGCGCCGGCATGGAGATCGCCGATTCGCTCGCCGGCAACCTCGTGGTCTGTGCCGGCGTCGGCGCCGGTGCGAACGAAAGCGCCGCGCTGGTCGTCGCGCGCATCGCCGGCCTGCCGCTCGCCGACCTGCTGATCGCCGGCCCCGACATGGCCGAGGCCGAGCTCCAGCACCTGCTGCATGTGCTGCAGGCCGCGCAGACGCGCCACAAGGAGGCGAGCGACCCGGTCGAGGTGCTCGCGGCGTTCGGCGGGTTCGAAATGGCAGTGATGGTCGGCCTGATGCTGGTCGCGGCGAGCAAGCGCCACCTGATCATCATCGACGGCATGCCGGCATGTGCGGCGCTGCTGGTGGCGGCGCGCATCGCCCCGGCGGTCACCGATTACTGCATCTACAGCCGCAGCAACAGCCACCAGGGGCTCGACCAGATGCTGGCGCTGTTCCACGCCTCGGCGCTGCTCGAGCTGGGGATGGAAAGCACCGACGGCACCGGCGCGACACTCGCCTGGCCGCTGGTGCGGTGCGCAGCGGCGCTGCTGACCGAGGTGACCGAAGGCGAGGATCCGGGCCCATCGCGGCTGGGCGACGTCCCGCTGCAGCCGATGGCGCGCGGCTGAGACGGCGAATCGCCACGCGCCGAGCCGAGTCGCCACGCGCCGAACGACGCCGCCCGGACGCCGTGCGAGCGACGCGCTTACTGCACCGGGGCCATCGAATCCGGCCGCCCCGGCACGCCGCCCATCGACAAGCCACCGGGCGCGGACTGGAATTGCGGCACCGGTGCCGGCATAGGCACCGGCACGTAGCCGGCGCCGGGGCCTCCGCCAGTCGGCAAGGTGCCGGTGGCCGCGGGCACCAGCGGCGGCAGATCGAGCGTCAGCGCAGGTGCGCTGCGGCCCGTCGCAATCGACGCGCTGCGCAGGCTCACCGACTGCAGCATCAGATCACCATCGACGCTCGACCCGACCTTGAAGGCCTTCGGCATCTTGCCGTCGACCGCGATCAGGGCGACGCCGCTCGCGCCGCCCGCCCCCGCATCCTTCGGCGCGACGACGCCGAGCAGGCGAAAGCGCGAAGCCGCCTCGGGCGCGGCCGCGACGCTTGCGACCGGCGCGGTGCCGAGCAGGCGGCTCAAGTCGCCGCGCAGCGCCGGTCCCTCGCCGACCGCGACCGCATACGGCGGCGCCGCGGGTGCGTGCACGCCCAGACGGAGGCTCCAGAACACCACGGTCGCGGCGACCAGGGCCCAGACCACGAAGGCCGACAGTCGAGAAACCATGTGTCATTATCATCTGCCCGCTTCGAGCTCAGCCCGGCGAATACCGGCAGAAACATCCCATGACACTGCCCTTTTCGCGGCGCGCGGATCGTCTTCAATCGGTGCTCGTCCGGCGGCGGCGGGCGCCCCGAGGGCTGCGAAATTCGCGCGCCTTCACGCTGATCGAGCTGATGGTGGTGCTCGTCATCATCGGCGTGCTCGCCGCGCTGATCGTTCCCAACGTGCTCGACCGCGCCGACGACGCCCGTGTGACCGCCGCCCGAACCGACGTGAACAATTTAATGCAGGCCTTGAAGCTCTACCGACTCGACAACCAGCGCTACCCGAGCGCCGAGCAGGGTCTGAACGCGCTCGTCGCCAAGCCGACGGTCGGCACCATCCCCTCGAACTGGAAGCCCTATCTGGAGAAGCTGCCGAGCGATCCATGGGGCCATGCGTACCTCTTTGCCAACCCGGGGTTGAAGGGCGAGATCGACGTCTACAGCCTCGGGGCGGACGGTGCAGTCGGCGGCGAAGGCAAGAATGCCGACATCGGCTCGTGGCAGTGACAGCTTGCGCCTGACGCCTCGCCGGCCGAGCAGCGCCGGCGGCTTTACGCTGATCGAGCTGATGGTCGTGGTCGCGCTGATCGCCATCGCCAGCGCGGTCGCGAGCCTGGCGCTGCGCGATCCGGCCGCCACCCGGCTCGACCACGAAGCCGGCCGGCTCGTCGCCCTGCTCGAGGCGGCGCGCAGCGAAGCCCGCGCCGCGGGGCTGGCGGCGACCTGGGAGCCGACCGTCGCCCAAACCGGCGAGGAGGGCTTTCGCTTCGTCGGCCTGCCGCCGTCGAGCGAGCTGCCTTCGGCCTGGCTCGGCGAGGGCGTCAGCGCGCGGGTCGACGGCGCGCGCCCGGTGGTGCTCGGCCCCGAGCCGCTGATCGGCGCCCAGCGCATCGTGCTGCGCCTGAACGAACAGAGCGTCGCCATCGCGACCGACGGGCTCGGGGCGTTCGTCGTCGTCGACACGCCGAGCGTGCCGGCGTCGTGATGCACGCTTCGTCACGGGCGCCGAACGGCGCTCCCGGGTTCACGCTGATCGAGGTCCTGGTCGCGCTGACGATCGTCGCCATCACGCTCGGGGCCGGCATCAAAGCCGCCGGCGCGCTCACCACCAACACCCAGCGCCTCGCCGACGTGACGGCCGCGCAGTGGTGCGCCGACAACCAGCTCGCCGGCTTGCGCCTGTTCGGCCTGGCGCCGCCGGTCGGCGACTCGGACTTCAGCTGCGTGCAGCTCGGCCAGACCTTCACCGGCAAAATCGTGGCCCGACCGACCGCGAACCCGATCTTCCGCAAGGTCGACGCCCAGGTGTTCGATGCCGACGGCCGGCTGCTGCTCGACGTCGCCACCGTGATGCGCACCCGATGACGCGGCCCGTCCTCGGCCGACGCGCCGCGCCCGGCTTCACGCTGATCGAGGTGATGGTCGCGATGGTCGTGATGGCGATCATGGCGGTGATGGCCTGGCAGGGCGTCGACGGCATCGTCCGCACCCGCACCATCAGCCAGGCCCGCATGGAGCGCACCTTGCGACTCAACACCGTCATCGCCCAGTGGGACCTGGACCTGGCCTCGGTGCAGCAGACGGCGGTGTTGACGTCGGTGCTGCGCTGCGACGGCGCCTCGGTCCGGCTGGTGCGCAAGACGCCCGATGGCCTGCAGGTCGTCGCCTGGACGGTCCGGCCATCCGAAGCCGGCGGCGGCACCTGGGTGCGCTGGGCCGGTCCCTCGGTGACGACGGCCGGCGAGTTGACCGCGAGCTGGGCGCGGAGCCTGCAACTGCAGGGCAACGAGCCGGAATCGCTGAAGACGCTGACCGGCCTGACCGGCTGGCAGGTCTACTTCTTCCGCGACAACGCCTGGTCGAACTGCCAGTCGAGCGCGGGCAACACGATGCCCGCCGGCGGCAACGTCAGCGCCGGCCCCGAGCCGCTGCCGAGCGGCGTGCGCATCGTTCTAGCGTTCGCCGGCGGCGAGGGTGGCGAGGGCGCCCTCACCCGCGACACGCTCGTGATGGCGCAATGAAGGCCGTTCGGCGAGCGCCGGTGCGGCGCATCGGCTGCCGCGAGGAGCGCGGCGCCGCCCTGCTCACCGCGATGATCATCGTGACGCTGGTCGCGACGCTCGCAACCGCGATGGTCTGGCAACAGTGGCGCGCGGTGAAGGTCGAGTCGGCCGAACGCGCGCGGACCGAGGCCAGCTGGATCCTCGCCGGCGCGCTCGAGTTCGGCGTGATGATCCTGCAGGAGGATCAGAACGGCAGCAGGCGCATCGGCGGCGCGACCATGCTGACCCAGCCGTGGGCCACGCCCCTGGCCGAATCGCGGCTCTCGACCTTTCTCTCGGCCGATGCTGCTGCCGACAGCGACGACGGCGTCGCGGCCTTTCTTTCGGGAACGATCGCCGACGCCCAGGCCAAGTACAACCTGGCCAACCTGATCGGCAAGCCGACGGGCACTATCGATCCGCAGCTCGACGTCTGGAAACGCCTCTGCACGACGCTGAACATCGATGCGAGCGTCGCCGGCCGCATCGCCAACGGCATGCGGTCCGCAGGCCCGGTGACCGCCGCGAGCGGGGCAACCGGCACGGCACCGCTGCTGCCTCAAACGACCGCGCAGCTCGTCTGGTTCGGCACCGACGCCGCGACCGCGCAGGCGCTCGACCGCTACGTCGTGATCCTGCCTAGCCCCACCCCGGTCAACGTCAACACCGCCGGCAAGGAGGTGCTCGCTGCGGTGCTGAGCATCGATCCGGGCTCGGCCGAGAGCCTCCTGCAGGCGCGGCAGCGCGCGCCGTTCCGGGATCTCGACCAGTTGCAGCGGGCCCTTCGTTCGACCACCTTGCCCGACACGTCGGTGGCCGACGTCAAGTCGAGCTACTTCGAGGTCAGCGGCCGGCTGCGACTCGCCGACCACGTCGTCTCCCAGCGCTCGCTGGTATGGCGACAGCCCGACCCGAGAAACCGTCCCAAAGTGCTGCGTCGAGAGGTCGTCGCGACGGTCGAGGAACTCGCGCGCTGATGCCGACGGGGCGTTAAAGCCCCGTGTAAGTAGTTGATTAGCTTCGTTTTGTAAAGCAGACGGCTGCCTACAATTCACCTCCGTCCCCCTGTACAGGCGTTCCCGAAGCGCCGTCTCGCGCTCGCATGTCGACCCTCGTCGTCCACCTTCCTTCGCGGTCGCGGCAGCGGCCGGGCTCCGGCGCCGCGGCGCCGGGCGATGCGACCGCCGACGACTACACCTACGTCACGAGCCCCGATGGCCTGGCCCTGGAGGCGCAGGGCCGGGCGCCCGCCGCGCTGTTGCCGAAGGCGACCACGGTAATCGCGGTGCTGGCGGATGCCGACACCGGCTGGCACCGGATCGTGCTGCCGCGGGCTCCGGCCGGGCGCCTGCGTGCCGCGCTCGGCGGCCTGCTCGAGGAGCGGCTGCTCGAAGACGACGACGACGTGCACCTCGCACTCGCCCCCGGCGCGATCGCCGGCCAGCCGACCTGGGTCGCCGCAGTGTCGCGCCGCTGGCTGCGGGCCGAACTCGCGGCGCTCGAGAAGGCCGAGGTGTTCGTCGACCGCGTCGTGCCGATGGCCTGGCCGGACGATCCCCCGATCGGCCATTTCGCCGAAACCGAGGTCGATCCCGGCGGCGGTGCGCACGGCATCGCGCTGCACTGGGCGCATGCCGACGGCGTCGCCAACGTGCGGCTGCAAGGCGGCCTGGCGCGCGCGCTGGTGCCGCAGCCGGCGCCGCCCGAGACGCGCTGGAGCGCGACGCCCGGCGCGGTGGCCGCTGCCGAACAGTGGCTCGGCGGCCCGGTGCGGGTGATGCCGCCCGGCCAGCGCCTGTTGCAGGCGGCGCGCAGCCTCTGGAACCTGCGCCAGTTCGAGCTCGCGCGCCGCACCCGCGGCGGCCGGGCGCTGCGGGACACGCTGCGCCAGTTCCTCAGCCGCGAATGGCGGCCGGTGCGCTACGGCCTGGTTGCGCTGGCGATCGCACAGATCGTCGGCCTGAACCTCTGGGCCTGGCATCAGCGCCAGGCGATCGAGAGCCGCCAGCTGGCGATGCAGAGCCTGGTGCGCACGACCTACCCGAACATCGCCCCCGCCGACGTGCAGCGCGACGCCGACGCGGTGATGCAACGCGAAGCCCAGGCCCTGCGCACCCTCGCCGGCAAGCCCGGCGATACCGACATCGAACCCATGCTGCAGGCCGCGGCTTCGGCCTGGCCGCCCGAGCGCCCGCCGGTCGAGACCCTGCGCTTCGAGCCGGGCCGGTTGACGCTGCTCGCCAATGGCTGGAGCGACGCGCAGATCGCCCAGTTCCGCAGCCTGCTGCGGGCGAGCGGCTTCGGCGTCGAGTCCAACGAAGGCCGGCTGGTCGTCAGCCGCGCCCGCGCCGGGGCCGCGCTGTGAGCGCGGTGACCGCTTCCCCGGGCCGCGCGCCGGCGGCGACCGGCCTCGGGCCCCAGGCGCGCGCCTGGTGGCTGGCCCGCACGCCGCGCGAGCGGCAGCTGGTTGCGCTGGTCGGCACGGTGCTGCTCGCCTTTCTCGTCTGGTCGGCGCTGGTGCAGCCGGCCCTGCGCGTGGCTCGCGAAGCGCCGGCGCGGATCGACCGGCTCGACGCGCAACTTCAGCAGATGCAGACCATCGCCGCCGAGAGCCGCACGCTGCGGGACGCCCCGCGGGTCGCGCCGAGCCAGGCGGCCCAGGCCTTGCGCGCCGCGACCGACCGGCTCGGCGAACACGGCCGGCTCGTGCTCCAAGGCGAGCGCGCGACGCTGACCGTCACCGGCGTCGCCGCAGAAGCACTGCGCGCCTGGCTCGCCGAGGCCCGCAGCGGGGCGCACGCCCGGCCGGTCGAAGCGCAGCTGCAGCGCGGCCCGGTCGGCTACACCGGAACGATCGGCGTGCTGATCGGTGGCGCCTCGTGACGCGCACCGGCACCGGCATGATGCTCCGGCTCAAAGCCAGGAGGCGCGCGCGCAGCTTCTGGAGCCCGACGGTCGCCGCAACCGGCTGGGGCGAATCGACCTTCGCCGAGCTGGCGTGGGGCAAGTCGCGGAACGCCGCGCTGCGCTGGTCGCTCGCCGGTCTGCTGCTCGGCGGCCTCGTGGCGCTGATCGCCTTCGCACCGGCCGCCTGGCTGGCCGATGCGCTGGTGTCGGCGACCGGAGGCCGCGTGGTGCTGGCCGACGCGCGCGGCACGGTCTGGAAAGGCAGCGCGATCGTCGTCGTGAGCGGCGGCGAAGGCAGCCGCGACGCCGGCGCCCTGCCCGGCCGCCTCGGCTGGACGCTCGTGCCGCGCGGCCTCGGCCTCGAGCTGCGGCTCGAGCACGCCTGCTGCCTGAACGGGGTGGTGCCGGTGCGGGTCGAGCCGGGGCTCGGCCGCGTCGCCTTCGCGCTCGTGCCGCCGGCGGGCGGCTGGGTCGGACAGTGGCCAACCGCGCTGCTCGGCGGCCTCGGCACGCCCTGGAACACGATGCAGCTCGGCGGCAAGCTGCGCCTGCAGTCGCCCGGGATGCGGGTCGAGTCGGTGCAGGGCCGCTGGCGCATCGACGGCCGTGCCGATCTGGATCTGGTCGAGGTCTCGTCGCGCCTCAGCACGCTCGACGCGCTCGGCAGCTACCGGATGAGCGTCAGCGGCGACCCGGCCAACCCCGGCTCGGCGAACCTGCTCCTGCTGACGACCGGCGGCGCGCTGCAGCTCGACGGCACCGGCAGCTGGGGGCCCGCCGGCATGCGCTTTCGGGGCGAGGCACGCGCCGCCGAAGCCGAGCAGGCGGCCCTCGCGAACCTGCTGAACATCATCGGACGGCGCCAGGGCGCGCGTTCCGTTATCTCGATCGGATGAGCATGAAGTCTCGCGCACTTTCCTTTTCTCGCGGACGCGTCCTGCCGACGACGCTCGCCGCCGCCGTGCTCGCGGGCGCGCTGTTCCCGGCGCCGCTGGTGCAGGCGCAATCGACCCGCGCCCGGGCCCGCTCCGCCGACGCGGGCGGTCAGGCGGTCACGCTCAACTTCGTCAACGCCGACATCGACGGCGTGGCACGGGCGATGGCGGCGATCCTGCACCAGCAGTTCGTGGTCGATCCGCGGGTCAAGGGCACGATGACGCTCTACAGCGAGACGCCGCTCTCGCCGCGCGTCGCCTACCTCAACTTCCTGGCGGCGCTGCGCGGCCTCGGCTTCACGGTGGTCGAGGTCGGCGGGCTCTACAAGATCGTTCCCGAGGCCGATGCGAAGCTGCAGACCGGCACGGTGACGGTCGGCGAGCGCACCCTGCGGGGCGGCGACCAGGTGCTGACGCAGGTGTTCCGGCTGCAGAACGAGAACGCCAACAATCTCGTCGCGGTGCTGCGGCCGCTGATCAGCCCGAACAACACGATCAACGCCAATCCGGGCAACAACAGCCTGGTGATCACCGACTACGCCGACAACCTCCAGCGCATCGCCAAGATCATCGCGGCGATGGACACGCCTTCGGCCGGCGATGTCGAGATCATTCCGGTCAAGTACGCCGTCGCCTCCGATGTCGCGACGATGGTGCAGCGGATGACCGACAGCAGCGGCGGGGCCGCCACACCGGGCGCCCCGGCGATACCCGGCGCCGCTGCGGGCGCCCCGACGGCGGCCTCGGTGCAGGTCGACGCACGCAGCAACTCGCTCCTGGTGCGGGCGCCGAACCCGGCACGGATGGCCGCGATCCGGGCGCTGATCGACAAGCTCGACCGGCCGACCGGTTCGGCCGGCGCGGCGGGCAACGTCTGGGTCGTGTACCTGAAGAACGCCGACGCGGTGAAGCTGGCGCAGGTGCTGCGGGCGGCGTACGGCGGGGGCGCGGGAGGCGGTGGCGCGGGCGGCGCGGCGGCGGGCAGCTCGCCTTTCTCCAACTCGCCGACCTCGCCGACGTCGAGCGGCGCGGGCGCGACCAACGCCTCGTCGACCGGCCAGACCTCGCCGTTGACCGCCTCGGCCGGCCCCTCGACCGGCGGCTTCGTGCAGGCCGACCCGGCGACCAACTCGCTCATCATCACCGCGCCCGAGCCGCTCTACCGGCAGCTGCGCTCGGTGATCGACCAGCTCGATTCGCGCCGCGCGCAGGTCTACATCGAATCGCTGATCGTCGAGGTCGACCCGAGCCAGTCGGTCGATTTCGGCGTGCAGTGGAACTTTCTCGGCGGCCTCGACGCCAAGTACATCCCGGGCGCCGGCACGAACTTCGGCGGAACCGGCAACATCCTGAACGGCCAGGGCGCGACCAGTGCGATCGGTGCGCTCGCCGGACTCGGCGCGGGCGGCAACATCGGCCTGATCCGCAATTTCGGCAGCACCTTCGGCCTGGCCGCGATCGCCCGCGCGCTCGACAGCCAGACCGGCAACAACATCCTCTCTACACCCAACCTGGTGACGCTCGACAACGAGGAGGCGCGGATCGTCGTCGGCCAGAACGTGCCCTTCGTGACCGGCCAGTACACCAACACCGGCACCTCGACGACGAGCCCGTTCCAGACGATCGAGCGCAAGGACGTCGGCACGACGCTGAAGATCCGCCCGCAGATCGGCGAGAACGGCACCGTGCGGATGACGATCTACCAGGAGTCGTCGTCGGTCGCCGACACGGTCGCTACCGGCACCGCCAATGCCGGCCCGACGACCAACAAGCGCTCGATCGAATCGACGATCGTGGTCGACGACGGCCAGATCATCGTGCTCGGCGGCCTGATCGAGGACACCTACGTCAGCAACCGCGCCAAGGTGCCGCTCCTCGGCGACATTCCGTACCTCGGCGCGCTGTTCCGCAATGAGAGCCGGACGCGCCGGCGCTCCAACCTGATGGTGTTCCTGCGGCCGGTGGTGATGCGCGACCAGGCGAGCAGCAACCGCGTCTCGCTCGACCGCTACGATTACATCCGCGGCCAGCAGATCGAGAACCAGCCGCCGCAAAGCAGGATCCTCGGCATCAACGAGTCGCCGGTGCTGCCGCAGCTGCGTCCCGACGCCGTCGGTCCCACCGGGGTGCCGCGGCCCCTGTCGGATACGGCACCGGCGGTGCCGGTCGCTCCGTCTATGCCGACTCCTTTGCCAGCCCCGTTGCCGGCCCCTCTGCCCACGCCTTTGCCGGCGCCGGTGCCCGAATCGGCGCCGCGTCCGGTCACGGGCAACTGAACCACTTCAGGAATCGTCATGGGCGCCCGCCATCCCCTGCCCTACGCCTACGCCAAAGCGCACACGCTGCTGCTCGAAGACGACGGCGCCCGGCTGACGCTCTGGGCGCCGGAATCGGTCGGTCTCGAACCGTTGTCGGAAGTGCTGCGGCTCTACGAGGTGGACGCGCTCGAACGCGAGGCGTCGGCGTCGCTCGCGAACCGGATCGCGGTCGCCTATGCCGGCAGCGAATCGAGCGCCGCGACGGTCATCGGCGAGGTCGAGAGCGCGGTCGACCTCTCGCGGATGATGCAGGAGCTGCCGGCGATCGAGGACCTGCTCGAGGCCTCGAACGACGCGCCGATCATCCGCATGCTGAACGCGCTTTTGACGCAAGCGGCGAAGGACGGCGCCTCCGATATCCACATCGAGCCGTACGAGCGTTCCAGCTCGGTGCGCTTTCGCGTCGACGGCACGCTGCGCGAGGTGGTGCAGCCGAACAAGGCGCTGCACGCGGCGCTGATCTCGCGGCTGAAGATCATGGCCGAGCTCGACATCGCCGAGCGCCGCCTGCCGCAGGACGGCCGCATTTCCCTGCGCATCGGCGGCCGCGCCGTCGACGTGCGCGTCTCCACGCTGCCCTCGGCGCACGGCGAGCGCGCGGTGCTGCGCCTGCTCGACAAGGCCGAATCGAAGTTCACGCTCGAAGGCCTCGGCATGAGCGGCGACGTGCTCACCAAGTTCGACAAGCTCATCAAGCAGCCGCACGGCATCGTGCTCGTCACCGGCCCGACCGGCTCGGGCAAGACGACGACGCTCTACGCCTCGCTCGGCCGCATCGACACGCAGACGACCAACGTGCTGACGGTCGAGGACCCGGTCGAATACGAGCTCGGCGGCATCGGCCAGACGCAGGTCAACCCGAAGATCGATCTCACCTTCGCCAAGGCGCTGCGGGCGATCCTGCGCCAGGACCCCGACGTGATCATGATCGGCGAGATTCGCGATTACGAAACCGCGCAGATCGCGATCCAGGCGTCGCTGACCGGCCACCTGGTGCTCGCCACCGTCCACACCAACGACGCGCCGTCGACGGTCACGCGGATGATCGACATGGGCGTCGAGCCGTTCCTGCTGAGTTCGAGTTTGATCGGCGTCCTGGCGCAGCGGCTGGTGAGGAAGCTCTGCCCGGTGTGCAAGAAGATCGACGCGCGCGGGCGCTTTCACCCGGTCGGCTGCGTCGACTGCGGACAGACCGGCTACA
>CAXSGM010000003.1:0-127272 GCA_964236915.1 uncultured Rhizobacter sp. | reverse complement strand
ACTTGGCCTCGGCGAGCGAGGAGCCGCGCAGCAGCTTCTCGTAGATCTTGATTTCTTCCGAAACCCGCAGGCAGTACGGCACCTTGACGATATAGATGCGGTCGAGGAAGGCCTCGTTGTTCTTGTTGTTCCGAAAGGTCTTCCACTCGCTCTCATTCGAATGGGCCAGCACGATGCCGTCGAAGGGGATCGCGCCGAAGCCTTCGGTGCCTTTGAAATTGCTTTCCTGCGTGGCCGTGAGCAACGGGTGCAGCACCTTGATCGGCGCCTTGAACATCTCGACGAATTCGAGCAGCCCCTGGTTGGCGAGGCAAAGTCCACCCGAGAAGCTATAGGCGTCGGGGTCGTCCTGGGAGAAGGTTTCGAGCTTTCGGATGTCGACCTTGCCGACCAGCGCCGAGATGTCTTGGTTGTTCTCGTCGCCAGGCTCGGTCTTCGACACGCCGACCTGCCGCAGCACGCTCGGATGACGCTTCACGACCTTGAACTTGCGAATGTCGCCGCCGAACTCCTCGAGCCGCTTCACCGCCCAGGGGCTCATGATGCGGTTCAAATAGCGGCGCGAAATGCCGTACTCCGACTCGAGCAGCGGACCGTCCTCGGCAGCATCGAACAGGCCGAGCGGCGACTCGTTCACCGGCGATCCCTTGATCGCGTAGAACGGCACCTGCTCCATCAAGTGCTTCAGCCGCTCCGAAATCGAGCTTTTGCCGCCGCCGACGGGTCCGAGCAGGTAAAGGATCTGCTTCTTTTCCTCGAGCCCCTGCGCGGCATGGCGGAAGTACGAGACGACCTGTTCGATCGCGTCTTCCATGCCGTAGAACTCGGCGAACGCAGGGTAGATCTTGATGACCTTGTTCGCGAAGAGCCGCGACATTCGCGGGTCGTTCCGGGTGTCGACGAACTTTGGCTCGCCGATTGCCTGGAGCATCCGCTCCGCGGCAGTCGCGAAGGCCATCGGATTTTTACGGCACTCGGCGAGGTAATCCTCGATCGAGAGCTCTTCCTCGCGGCTGCGCTCGAAGCGCGCGGCGAAGTTGCTGATCACATCCATTGCTGATCTCCTGAGCGGGTCGGGAGACGGCGGGCGGGGCGGTACCCGTGTCCAGTCGTCTGGGAAGTTCTGATGAAGCCCCGGCGGGCGCCATCAGAGCTTTCCGTCTTCAGCGGATGTCGAACCCTTAGCTTCGGCGATTTTGCGCCACGTGTTCGATCGAGCAGACGGGGGATGACCTGTCAATTGGCGGGGCGTGATCTCGACAACGCGATGCGGATGTGTTTAGCAAGCAACGTGCCGATAATCCGGTTGGTTGACCGACAACTCCACACGCGTAGCAGACCGGTCGTTCGTCACGGTTCGGGGCCGGACTCGACGGTCAATGCGCAGGCAGTCCGAGGCGCGCGAGCAGGCCGTTCAGTTCGTCGAGCGAGCCAAAGGCAATCGCGACTTCACCCTGTTCACCACGCGCCGTGCGCCGCTTGACACGAACCTCGACCGCCGCGGTCAGCACGTCCGACAACTGCTGCTCGATGCGCTGCAGATCCGGCGCCTTGCCGCGCCGGGCGCGCAGCAACGGTGCCTGCCGGCCGGCGCTCGCGCCACTCCGGGCTACGAGCTTTTCGGCCTCACGGACCGACAGCTGCTTGGCGACGATTTCCTGGGCTTGCATGACCTGCTGAGCCCCGTCGAGCGGCAACAGCGCGCGCGCATGGCCCATGTCGAGGTCGCCGGCCATGAGCATCTGCTGCACCGGCTCGGCAAGGTTCAGAAGTCGCAGGAGGTTGCTCGCGGCGCTGCGCGAGCGCCCGACCGCCTGCGCCGCAAGCTCGTGCGTCAACCCGAATTCGTCGGTGAGCCGCTTCAGGCCCTGCGCCTCCTCGAGCGGGTTCAGATCTTCGCGCTGGATGTTCTCGATCAGCGCCATGGCCGCCGCCGACTCGTCGGGCACGTCCCGAACCAGCACCGGGATCTCATCCAGCCCGGCCAGACGCGCGGCTCGAACGCGGCGTTCGCCGGCAATGATTTCGTGGTGACCGTGGCCGACCGGCCGAACGAGCACCGGCTGCATCACGCCCTGCAACCGAATGCTCTCGGCCAACTCGTACAAGGCGCCCTCGTCCATGCGGGTGCGGGGCTGGTAGCGACCCGGCCGCAAGTCGTCGAGGCGCAGCATCTGCGGCACCCCCGCGACCGTGCCGGGCCGCGTCTCGGCGGCGTCGACGACCCGTGGGCCGAGCAGCGCTTCGAGGCCCATGCCGAGACCCTTGGGTTTTTTCGTCGCCATCGGTCGATTGTCGGGCACAGGCATGGCGGCTCCGAATGCACCGACGGCCGACGCGCCGGAGGTTCGCAGAGCCTGCCCATGCTTCGTCGCTTCGCTTATGCTGGCCGACCGACTTTCGGAGATCCGCCATGGGCTACCGCGCGTTCGTAGACGGCCAGGAAGGCACGACCGGCCTGCGCATCCATGAGGTGCTCGCGGAGCGGAGCGATATCGAGGTGCTGCGCATCGATCCGGAAAAGCGCAAGGATCCCGGCGTGCGCGCGCGTCTTCTCAACGCCGCGGACGTCGCCTTTCTGTGCCTCCCCGATGCAGCCGCGCGTGAGGCGGTCGCGCTGGTCACGAATCCGTCGACATGCCTGATCGACGCGAGCACCGCGCACCGCACCGCCGCCGGCTGGGCGTACGGCCTGCCCGAACTCGCGCCGGGGCAACGCGATGCGATTCGGGGCTCGAAGCGGATCGCCAATCCGGGCTGCCACGCGTCCGCATTCATCCTGCTGATGCGGCCGCTGGTCGACGCCGGTTTGCTACCGCGCGGCGCCGCGGTCAGCGCCACCTCCATCACCGGCTACTCGGGCGGCGGCAAGAAGATGATCGAGGAGTACGAGGCCAGCGGCGGAGATCCGCGGCTGGCGGCGCCGCGGCCGTATGCGCTCGGTCTCGGGCACAAGCACATTCCGGAGATGCAGCAACACGCGCGGCTTTCGGACGCGCCGATCTTCATGCCGATCGTCGGGCCTTTCTACAAGGGGCTGGCGGTCAGTGTGCCGCTCGAACTCGCACAGCTCGCACCGGGCGCGACGCCGGAGCGGATCGAGGCCACCTACCGGGATCGCTACGCCGGCGAATGGTTCGTCCGCGTGATGCCGTTGCGCGACCCGGAAACACTCGCCGCCGGCGTCTTTGACGTGCAGGGCTGCAACGGCACCAACCGCGTCGACCTCTTCGTCTTCGCCAACGAGCACCAGGCGATCGTGATGGCGCGGCTCGACAACCTCGGCAAGGGTGCGAGCGGCGCGGCCGTGCAGTCGATGAACGTCCACCTCGGCATCGACGAAGCGGCCGGTTTGTAAAACGCGGGCGGCGGGGCGACGCCGAAACCGCGCTCAGCGGCCCTTCAGGGGGCCAAGCGGTCGACCACTTCTTTTGCCAACTCGATGAAGGCGATCGCGCCGCGCGAGCTGGGGTCGAAGACGACACCGGGCAAACCGTGACTCGGCGCTTCCGCCAGTCGGACGTTTCTCGGCACGACGGTCTTGAACACCTTGTCGCCGAAATGCGCGACGAGCTGCGCACTCACCTGCTGCTGCAGGGTAATGCGCGAGTCGAACATGACGCGCAACAGGCCGATGATCTCGAGCGCAGGGTTGAGATTGGCATGGACTTGTTTGATCGTGTTCACGAGGTCGCTCAGGCCTTCCAACGCGAAATACTCGCATTGCATCGGCACGATGACGCCATGAGCGGCGCACAGGCCGTTGAGCGTCAGGAGGCCGAGCGCTGGCGGGCAGTCGACGAGTACGAAGTCCCATGTGTCGACCGCTTGGCCGAGTGCTTCGCTCAAGCGCTGATGGCGCCGGTCGAGGCCGACGAGTTCAACTTCGGCGCCAGAAAGCTCCCGGTTGGCACCGACGACGTCGTATCCGCCTTGACGTGCGGGTCGACGCACTTCGTCGATCGAAGCCGAGCCGAGCAGGATGTCGTAGATCGACGCGTCGAGCGAGCGCTTGTCGATGCCGGAACCGGTCGTCGCGTTGCCCTGTGGATCGAGGTCGACGAGCAACACCCGCTGACCGATTTGGGCCAATCCCGCGGCCAGATTGATCGCTGTCGTCGTCTTTCCGACGCCGCCCTTTTGATTGGCCACGCAGAAGCGCCGGCTCATCGTCGACGAACGGCCAGCTTCATTGGGGTTTCATCCAAACCAGACAGCGCGCCGCAGCCAAGCCGGGAACCGTGAGTTGTTCCACGTGAAACATCGCAACGTCTCGGGGTAATTCGGCTATCTCGTCGTCAGGCGTTGTCGCCTTCATTGCCATCCACATGCCGCCTGGTACCAGCAGATGGCGGGTCCGCTTCACCATGGGCGAAAGGCGTGAAAACGCTCGGCTGACGATGAGGTCGACCGCGTCCTGATGCCAAAGCTCAATGCGGGCGTGCGCGGCCCGGAGCTTCGAAAGTCCGAGTTCCAACGCCACCTGCTGCACGAATGCAGCCTTCTTGCCGACGGCATCGACACAGGTCACCTCCCAGTCAGGCTGCGCAATCGCTAACACCACGCCCGGCAATCCACCGCCGCTTCCGACATCGATGATGCGCAGGTTCGGCTGCGGCAACATTCGTCGAATTGGCCGGATCGTGGCCAAACAGTCGGCCAGGTGCTGCGTCAGCATAAGCTCAGGGGCGCGCACGGCCGTGAGGTTGTAGGTGCCGTTCCAGCGCTCGAGCAAGGCCAGGTACTGCAGCAGCAGGCGCATCTGACCGGCTTCGAGCGGACAGCTTAGCTGCTCGAGGATCTCCGACAGGCGGCGTTCCAGCGTCTCCAACTTCACGCTTCACGCGCTTGGAGCACCATACGTCCGCGGTGCTTCTTGAGGTGCACAAGCAGCAGTGACACCGCGGCAGGCGTCACTCCAGGCGTGCGCGCCGCTTGCCCCAGCGTCGAGGGTCTCGAGGCGCTCAGCCGCTGCCGGACTTCGAACGACAGCGCGGCAACGGTGTCGTATGCAAAATCCTTGGGGATGGACAGTGATTCCAAAGCGGCTGCCCGCTCGACATCCTTCGCCTGCTTGTCGATGTAGCCGGCGTATTTCACAGTGTTTTCAATTTCGCGACCAACTGCCTCCGCCGTTTCGGCCCCCAACGTCTGGATCCACGTTTCACGTGAAACATCAACGCCGACGCCCGCGACGCTGGCGATCATCAATAGACGGTCGAGGTTAATGCCGGGACGCTTCAACAGTTCCACCAAGGTGTACTCACGCTCCAACGCGACTCCCAACAAGGGCTCGGCCATAGCAGGCGTGAAATGTCCGGGGCGAATCCAGGTCGTCTTCAAGCGTTCAACTCCGCGATCGACCGCTTCGACCTTGCGCTCGAAAGAATGCCAGCGCTCGTCGTCGACCAACCCTAGCACCCGCCCCAGCGGCGTCAGCCGGCGATCAGCGTTGTCTTCACGCAGCTGCAGCCGGTACTCGGCGCGGCTCGTGAACATGCGGTACGGCTCGGTCACGCCTTGTGTCACCAGATCGTCAACCAGCACGCCCAAGTACCCCTGGTCGCGACCGGGCACCCATTCCGGCTCGTCGCGAACCCGCCGGGCCGCATTGACGCCGGCGTACAGGCCCTGGGCAGCCGCCTCCTCGTAGCCGGTCGTTCCGTTGATCTGGCCGGCAAGAAACAGCCCCTCGATCGCACGCGACTCGAAACTCCGCCTCAGCGACCGCGGGTCGAAATAGTCATATTCGATCGCGTAGCCGGGCCGCACGAGATGCGCGTCCTCGAGCCCGACGATCGAGCGCACCGCCTCGAGTTGCACGTCGAAGGGCAGGGACGTCGAGATGCCGTTCGGGTAGTACTCGTGCGTCGTCAGGCCTTCCGGCTCGATGAAAATCTGATGCGAGCTTTTGTCCCCGAAGCGGTTGATCTTGTCCTCGACGCTCGGGCAGTAACGTGGCCCGACGCCGTCGATCACGCCGGTGAACATCGGGCTGCGGTCGAAGCCGGCTCGGATGATGTCGTGGGTGCGCGGATTGGTGTGCGTGATCCAGCAAGACAACTGCCGTGGATGCTGGCTCGCCTCACCCATGAAGCTGAACACCGGCAAGCGTTCCCCGGGGGGGGCACCGTCGGGTCCGCTCACGCCGTCGCCCCGTTGCTCGGCGAGGCGCGAGAAATCGATCGTGCGTCCATCGAGGCGCGGCGGCGTGCCGGTCTTCAAGCGGCCCTGCGGCAACTTCAGTTCCTTCAGGCGCGAGGAGAGCGCCACCGCCGGCGGATCGCCGGCGCGCCCGGCGGCGTGGCTCTGCAAACCGACGTGGACCTTGCCGTCGAGAAAGGTGCCGGCGGTCAGCACGACCGCACGCGCCGCGAAGCGCACGCCGACCTGGGTGGCGACGCCGCTGACGCGATCGCCGTCGAGCAGCAGATCCTCACAGGCGGCCTGGAACAACCACAGGTTCGGCTGGTTCTCGAGGCGCCGCCGGATCGCCGCGCGGTAGAGCACACGGTCACACTGCGCACGCGTGGCCCGCACCGCCGGGCCTTTTGAGCCGTTCAAGATACGGAAGTGGATGCCGGCTTCATCTGCGGCGGCCGCCATGGCCCCGCCCAGGGCATCGACTTCCTTGACGAGGTGACCCTTGCCGATTCCGCCGATCGACGGGTTGCAGCTCATCTGCCCGAGCGTCTCGAGGCTGTGGGTAACGAGAAGGGTGGCGCACCCCATGCGGGCCGCGGCCAGCGCGGCCTCGGTGCCGGCGTGGCCGCCGCCGACGACCACGACATCGAAGGTCTTGGGAAACAGCATGCCCAAATTGTAGGCAGCCGAGCCGGTCGCCGCCGGCTTCATCGCACGGCCGCGCCGCGCAGGCCGCGGGTGACATAAACGAGGCTGGCGGCGGTCACGGCGAAGCAAACGAGGAACGAGGGCACGCAGTCGCGCAGCGACAGGCCATCGCCTCTCAACACATGGGTCATCGCCACGTTCTGAGCGAGCGCCGGAACCCAGGCGAACCACGCCGATTCCTGGCCGAGGCTGAACAGGTTCACCAGCGGCAACACCGATGCGGCGAGCATCACCACCGTCGTGCTCGCCTGCGCCTCCTTGAAACTGCGGCAACGGATCGCGACCGCCATCAGCAGCGCAGCCGCGGCGGCCGCGAACGGCAACAGCACGACGACGAACTCGGCCGCCTCGCGGGCACCGTAGCGGAACATCGCCGCCAGAGTGTCGCTGCGCAGCAACCGCTGCGCCGGAATGAAGCTGGCGCTCGCGAGCACCGCGATCAAGATCGCGACGCTCGCGACCGCGGCCCATTTGCCGAGCACCAGCGCCAGCCGCGCGGGCGGGTTCATCAGCAGCGGTTCGAGCGAGCCGCGCTCGCGTTCGCCGGCGGTCGTGTCGAGCGCCGCGTTCAGGGCGCCGGTCAATACCGCCATCAAGACGAAGAAGGGCAACGCGCCGGTCCACTGGACCGCGCGGGTCTGGGTGCTCGCGAGATCGCGTTCGTCGATGCGCAACGCCTCGAGCGCGTCGGGCGAAACGCCACGCAGCGCCAGCGTCAGCGTCGCGCGTTCGCGCACGAAGGCGCCCAAAAGGCGCGCGGCCTGCCCGGCGTTTGCCTGCGAACGGCCGTTGGCACTGTCCGAGACGATCGCGACGCGCGGGGCATCGCCTCGGTGCAGGCTCGCCTCGAAGTCGTGCGGCACGACGATCACCGCGTCGCCCAGGCTGGAATCCCGCAGCCGCGCCTCGTAGTCGGCCGGTGCGGCGCGCACCCGAAAACTCTGGCGCTCGAGGAAATTGACCAGCGTCGGCGCGTCGGCCGGCGTCGCGACCACCAGTTCACGCAGTTCGGCCCGGGCCTCGAGAGACGCCAGCAACTGAGAGAGCGCCAGCAGCACCAGCGGCCCCAGCAACACCGACGAGACCAGCACCGTCGCGAGCGTGCGCCGGTCGCGCAGCGCGTCGACGATCTCCTTGCGGTACACCGTCAAGATGCTGGCCCAGGCACCGTGTCGGCGCACGCCGCGTTGGCGTTTCACGGATTCGCTCCGGGCGCGCTGACCGTCAGCCGGACGAAGGCTTCCTCGAAATCGCGCTCGCCGGTGGCAGCCAGCAGAGCGGCCACCGTCCCGGTCGCGACGCTTCTGCCCGCGGCGACCACGACCACTTCGTCGCACAGGCGTTCGACCTCCTGCATGATGTGGCTCGAGAAGACGATGCACTTCGCGCCGCCTTCCGGCGTGCGCAGCCAGCGCAGGTCGGCGCGCAGCGCGCGGGTCGCGGTGACGTCGAGGCCGTTGGTCGGCTCGTCGAGCACGATGTTCGGCGGATCGTGCACCAAAGCGCGGGCGAGCGCGGTTTTCATCCGTTCACCCTGGCTGAAGCCGTCGGTGCGGCGATCGAGCAGCGGCCGCATCTCGAAACGCCGCGCCAGTTCGGCGGCGCGCGCCTCGGCCGTGTCGCGCGAGAGCCCGTGCAAGCGGCCGTAGTAGACGATGTTCTCGCGCGCGGTGAGCCGCGGATAGAGGCCGCGGGCGTCGGACAGCACGCCCATCCGCGCCAGCGCCCGCCGCGGGTCGGCAAGAACATCGATGCCGTCGACCGCGAGCCGGCCGGCGTCGGGCACGATCAGGCCGGCCAGCGCGCGCAGCGTCGTCGTCTTGCCGGCGCCGTTCGCGCCCAGCAACCCGGTGATGCGGCCGTCTCTGGCCTCGAGGCTGATGTCGGCGACGGCCTGCACGACCCGGGACGCTCCTTTCCGACCCCAACCGAGCCGTGGGTGCGCCGCCGGCGCGATGAAGCGCTTCGCCAGGTGCTCGATCCGGATCATCGGACGCCGCCCGACGCCGGGCTCGAACCCTCTGTCGGCCGGACCGGAAGGAACGCGGGCGGGCGCGGCACGCGGCGCAGGCAACTCGCGTCTAGCGTGCGCAGGACAGGCGCGCCCACGGGCGCATCGAGGTAGCGGAACAGCAGATCGGGCGCGCAACCTACCGCGAGCAGGTTGTGGCCGCCGTTCGGAACGACCACAAGCTGCGCCTTCGGGCCCAGGGCCCGGGCGATGCGCTCGGCGTGCCGCGGCGGTGTCGCAGGGTCCAGGCCGCCGCTGAGCAGCAGGGTGTCGGCGGCGGCCGGCGGCACGCTGTAGAAGGCCGCCGGGACCACCCCGCGCGGCCAGGCGGCGCACACCTTCCGGTACAGCGCCGCCGACGCGGTGCCGAAGTCGGCCCCCGGCAGGTCACGCGGCGCAGCGGCGTGCGGGTGGTCGAGTTCCGGCACGTCCTCCGCGCAGACGACCGAGAAGTGCATCCCGAGCGCCACCTTGCCGCCGCGTCGCCCCTGGAGCAGCGCACTGAGGCCGACCAGCGGACCATAGCGACCCTGCGCCGCCGCGTCGATCGCCGCCGGCAGCGCCGCCGCGACTGCCGGGCTGTACAGCGCGCCGCGCACCATGCTCAGGACGGCGGCGCGCGTCAGCAGGGCGGCTTCGGCGCCGCCGCTGAGGGGATCGTGCAGCTGCACCGTCCGGGGCAATCCGAGCAGCAGAGCGCCCCATTGCGCGCGCAGGGCCGGAAACGCAGCGTGGCAGGCCGGTTCGCTTGCGCATGCCGCCAGCAGGGCCTCGAGCGCCGCCTGCCCATCGGTCGAAAAGCTGGCCGGCAGCGCCATGTCGGGCGGCGCGACCGAGTCGAGCACCGCGCGCCGCACCGTGCCCGGAAACTGGCGCAGGGTCTCGAGCGCCACCCGGGTGCCGTAGGAGACGCCAACCAGATCGATCCGTTCGGCGCCGAGCAGGCGGCGTACCGCGTCCAGGTCCTGCACCGCGAGCGTGGTCGTGAAAAAACCCAGCGCGCCGGGCGTTCGCAAACCAGGGCGCGATTCGAGCTCGGCTTTGCACCGCATCAGAAGCGCGTATTGCGCCGTCGTCGACGCCGCTTCGCCGAGGGCGGCGCGCGGGTCGTCGGCGCAATCGAGCGGCTCGCTGCGGCCAGTGCCGCGCTGATCGACGAAAACGATGTCGCGTCGGTTGTTCAGGCGGCTGAACAAGGGCATCGTCTGGGCGGCGACGTCGATGGCGCTCTGACCCGGGCCGCCGGCCAGGAAGAACACCGGATCGGGCAACCTTTGGCGCGAAAGCGCGGGGACCACCACCAGGTGCACCCCGATCGCCGCTCCCGCCGGTCGGGCCGGGTCGAGCGGCCGGCCGACCACGCCGCAGCGCACGCCATGCGGCAGACCGGCGATCCGGCAATCGTGAAGCGGTACATCGAGCGATGCCGGTGCCGGTGCCGGTGCCGGTGCCGGTGCCGATGCCGATGCCGATGCCGATGCCGATGCCGATGCCGATGCCGATGCCGATGCAGATGCAGATGATGACGACGCGACAGCCGTCGCGGCTCCCGCGCCGCCGCTCGCAGCGGGCCGCGGCGAGGCGACCCCCGGCGCTGCCGCCGCGCACGCCAGCCCGCCGGCGACGCCGATCGACCACAACGCGGCCACCGCTCGACCGACGCCCCGCCGACAACGGCGCGCCCGTCGGTTCGCCCGAGCGTGCGCTGCCCCGGTGTTCACTCGCCGAGGAGGCGCTGCAACTCGCCGCTGGCCAGCAAGCGCTCGAGGTCGGTGGCGCCGCCGATGAGCTGCCCGCGCGCGAAGACCATCGGCAACGTCGGCCAGCCGCTCCACATCTTCAGCGCGTTGCGCCGCCGCCAGCCGCTCAGGTAACTGCCCTGCGAGAGGTAGCGGTAGGCGATGCCGGCACGGTCGAGCGCGCGCCGGGCGCGCCGGCAGTAACCATTTCCGGCCATGCCGACGACCAGCACCGGGTTCGAGCGCACCGCCGCCTGGACGTTGTGAACCAGGTCGGCGTGCAGGTTCTCGACCGTCGCACGGATCGATGGGTGCAGATGGGCTTCATCGAGCGTCGATCGCGGCATGCGGGGCCCCGGTGGGAAATCCGAAGACTAGCAGTCGCCGACCGAAGATCGCGGCCGCCGGTGCGCCATCGCCCGCGCGGGTGAAGGCGCACCCGCGGGTGCGTGGCGGGCTGTCCGTCGCGCCGGCTCCCGCGCGCAAAGAGGGCGTGGGCAAGGTGAGCTCCTGCGCCCGACGCGCCGAAGCGCCGGCGAGACGGTTCGGCCATCAGGCCGCCAGGGCGCCACGCCGGAAGTCGAGCAGCGCCTGCTGCAGTTCGGCCTGGGTGTTCATCACGAACGGGCCGTGCTGCGCAATCGGTTCGCCGAGCGGCGCCCCGGCGACCACCAGCACGCGCGCAGCTTGTTCGGCCTCCAGGTGCACGCCGTCGGCGGCGGGGTCGTTGGCGAGAATCGCCATCCGCTCGCTCGGCACCGGCGTGCCCCGAAAGCCGCCGACCCGGACCGTGCCGCCGCCGTGCACGTAGGCGAAGGCGTTGTGGCCAGGCGGAACCGCCGCGTCGAAGGCCGCGCCTGCGGGCAGTTCGATGTCGAGCACCAGCGGCTCGGTGGTCGGGCGCTCGACCGCGCCGGTGATGCCCCGCGCGCGCCCGGCGATCACCCGCACCCGGACGCCGCCGGCGAGTTCGATCACCGGCACGGCGGCCGGGGGCACGTCCCGGTAGGTCGGGGCGGTCATCTTGTCCCTGGCCGCCAGGTTCACCCAGAGCTGGAAGCCCGCCATTCGGCCGGCCTGCTGCTCGGGCATCTCCGAATGGACGATGCCGCGGCCGGCCGTCATCCACTGCACGCTGCCCGGCTCGAGCAGGCCGACGTTGCCGACGCTGTCGCGGTGCCGCATGCGGCCCTCGAGCATGATCGTCACGGTCTCGAAGCCGCGGTGCGGATGGCTGGGAAAGCCGCCGATGTAGTCGCTCGCGGCGTCGCTGCCGAAAGCATCGAGCATCAAAAACGGGTCGAGCCGGCGCTGCAAGGGCTGCGTCAGGACGCGCGTCAGGCGCACGCCGTCGCCGTCCGAGGTCGGCTGACCCTGCACGAGGCGCTCGACGCTGCGCGAGCGCAGCACGCCGGCGGCACCGGCATCCGTTGAGGGCGAAGGGCTGAGCGTGGTGGTGTTCATGCTCTCGAATGTCGGGCGCCGGGGCCGCGCCTGCAAGTGCAGCGCCTTGCAGCCAGCCTTCGCATCCTTCGAACGGAGACGGGGGCCCGGCGCGCCCGCGCCGGGCCGCGCGGGCCGCAGCGGAACGCGGTCTAATGGCCGCCCATCATCGTTCTGCAGGAAGTTCCCCGATGAAGCTCTACTACTCGCCCGGCGCCTGTTCGCTCTCGCCCCACATCGTTCTGCACGAGGCCGGTCTGGCCCACGACGTGGTCAAGGTCGACCTCAAGGCCCACCAGCTCGAGGACGGCACCGACTACTACACGCTCAACTCCAAAGGCTACGTGCCGATGCTCGAGCTCGACAGCGGCGAGCGGCTGACCGAGGGCCCGGCGATCGTGCAGTACCTCGCCGACCGGGTGCCCGACAAGCAGCTCGCGCCGGCGAACGGCACGCTCGAGCGTTACCGCGTGCAGGAATGGCTGAACTTCATCGGCAACGAGCTGCACAAGACGGTTTCTCCGCTCTTCAACTCGGCGACGCCAGACGCGGTCAAGGCCGCAGCGCGCGAAAAGGTGTTGGGCCGCTTCAAATGGGTCGACCAGCAGCTCGAGGGCAAGTCGTACCTGATGGGCGAACGCTTTTCGGTGGCCGATGCCTATCTGTTCGTGATCACCAACTGGGCCCAGCATCTGCAACTCGATCTGTCCGGCCTGCGCAACATCACGGCACTGCGCGAGCGGATGCAGGCGCGCCCGGCGGTGCAGGCGGCGCTGAAAATGGAAGGTCTGCTGGAGTAGGGGGCCGGGGCGGCAGCGCGATGGCCCCGCGTCAAGCCGCCTGCGCCGCGGCGAGCAGGGCGCGCGTGTAGGGCTCGCGCGGCGCGGCGAACAGCGCTTCGGCCTCGTTCTCTTCGATGACCGCGCCGTCCTTCATCACCAGCACACGGTGCGACATCGCCCGCACCACGCCGAGGTCGTGGCTGATGAAGACGTAGGCCAGACCGTGGCGGCGCTGCAACTCGGCGAGCAGCACCAGCACCTGCTGCTGCACCGAGACGTCCAGCGCCGAGGTCGGCTCGTCGAGCACCAGCACCTCTGGCTCGAGCACCACGGCGCGGGCGATCGCGATGCGTTGGCGCTGACCACCCGAGAACTCGTGCGGGTAGCGTTCGAGCACCTCGCCGACACCGCCCGTGGCGCCCAGGCCGACTTCCGCCAGGATGGCCAGCACGCGCTGGGTGCGCTCGGCCTTCGAGAGCTCTGGGTGGTGCAGCGCCAGCCCTTCGCCGACGATCTGGCCGACCGTCATCCGTGGCGACAGCGAGCCGAACGGATCCTGGAAGACGACCTGCATCCGCCGCCGCAGCGCCCGCAGGGTGGCGCCGTCAGCGGCGTCGATCCGCCGGCCCTCGAAGGCGATCTGCCCGGCGGCGATCGGCTGCAGCGCGAGCAGCGCCATGCCGAGCGTCGTCTTTCCGGAGCCGGATTCGCCGACGATGCCGAGCGTCTCGCCGCGACGCAGTTGCAGCGTCGCCTGCCGCACCGCGTGGAACACTCGTTTTTTCGCGAAGAAGCCGCCGGCGGTCGTGAAATCGACACCTACAGCGTCGGCCGCCAGCAGCACCGGCGCGGCGGGGTCCAGCGGCGCGACGATGCGCTCCGGGCGGCTGGCGAGCAGTTGTTGCGTGTACGGATGCTGCGGCGCCGCGAATACCGCGGCCGTTGCGCCGATCTCGACCAGCCGCCCGCGCTGCATCACGCCGACGCGGTGCGTGAAACGCCGCACCAGGTTCAGGTCGTGGGTGATGAAGAGGAGCGCCATGCCGAACTCGGCCTGCAGCGCATCGAGGAGGGCGAGGATCTGCGCCTGGATCGTCACGTCGAGCGCGGTGGTCGGCTCGTCGCAGATCAGCAGTTCGGGCGCACACGCAAGCGCCATCGCGATCATCGCCCGCTGACGCTGGCCGCCCGAGAGCTGGTGCGGGAAGGCGTCGATCCGGCGCTCCGGCTCGGGGATGCCGGTCTTCGCCAGAAGTTCGATCGCCCGCGCGCGCGCCTGGTTCTTGCGCAGGCCCTGATGCAGTTCGAGCACCTCGCCGATCTGGTTTCCGACCGTGTAGAGCGGGTTCAGCGCCGTCATCGGCTCCTGGAAGATCATCGCGATGCGGTCGCCGCGGAGTCCCCGCATCCGGCGCTCCGAGTTCGCCATCAGATCCTCGCCGCCGAAGCGGATCGCGCCGGTCGTGGTGGCCGCATCGACCAGCCTCAGGATCGACAGCGCGGTGATCGATTTGCCCGAGCCCGACTCGCCGACAAGCGCGAACTTCTCGCCCGCGGCGATCACGAACGAGACATCGTCGACGACGGTCGAGGCGCCGAAGCGCACCGTGAGGCGCTCGACGGCGAGCAGTGGTGGATCGCCATTTCCCAAGGTCGGGGCTCCGAGCTCAGGACTTGCGCGTGTCGAACGCGTCGCGCAAGGCTTCCCCGATGAAGGTCAGGAGCAGCATCAGCAGCACGAGCAGCAGAAAGGTCGGGACGATGATCCACCAGGCGTCGAGGTTGGCCTTGCCCTGGCGCACCAGGTCGCCGAGCGAAGGCACGTCGGACGGCACGCCGAGGCCGAGAAAGTCGAGCGCGACCAGGCTCAGCACCGCGGCGCTCATCCGGAACGGCAGAAAGGTGATCGCCGGGGTGAGCGAATTCGGCAACACGTGACGCCACATGATCTGCCGGTGGTTCAGGCCGAGCGCGCGCGCCGCGCGCACGAAATCGAGCGAGCGGTTGCGCAGGAATTCGGCGCGGGTGTAGTCGGAAAGCCCGATCCAGCCGAACAGCGACAACAGGACCAGGAGCAGCAAAATCGACGGCTGGAAGATCGAGGCGAAGATGATCAGCAGGTAGAGCTCGGGAATCGAGCTCCAGATCTCGATCAGCCGCTGGGCGCCGAGGTCGATCCGGCCGCCGAAATAGCCCTGTACGGCGCCGGCCGCCAGACCGATCGCAATGCCGATCGCAGTCAGCGCCAGCGCGAACAGCACGCTGACACGAAAGCCGTAGAGCAGCCGCGCCACCATGTCGCGGCCGAGGCCGTCGGTGCCGAGCCAGTTGGCGCGGTTCGGCGGCGCCGGGTTGGGCGGCTTGGCGAAGTAATCAATCGAGAGCGCCGAATGGCGGTTCGGCGGAAGGATGACCCAATTGCCGGGCTTGGCGAACTGGGCGGCGATGAAGGGATCGCTCCAGTCGGTCGGGGTCCGGAAATCGCCGCCGAAGCGCGTCTCGGGCGGGTTGTCGACGAGCGGCACGTACAGCCGGCCGGCGTAGCGCGCGAGAAGCGGCTTGTCGTTGCTGAGCACATCGGCGAGCAGGCTCGCGACGAGCAGCACGAGAAAGATCCAGAGCGACGCGTGGCCGATGCGGTTGCGCTTGAAGCGGCGCCAGGCGCGCTGGTTCGGGCTGAGCGGCGCCGTGGCCGCCGGTTTCGCGCCGGGCCGCGACCCGGCACCCGGCAGCGCCGCCGCCAGCGGCATCGGGCCGCTCATTTCGCTCATTTGCCGACCGCCTCGAACTGCACGCGCGGATCGACGAGCAGGTAGAGCAGGTCGGAGATCAATTTCACCGCGAGCCCGATCAGCGTGAACAGGTAGAGCGAACCGAGAACGACCGGGTAGTCGCGCCGGACGATCGACTCATAGCTGAGGAGGCCGAGGCCGTCGAGCGAGAACAGGCTTTCGATCAGCAATGCGCCGGCGAAGAACGCGCCGACGAAGGCCGCCGGAAAACCGGTCACGATCGGGATCATCGCGTTGCGCAGCACGTGTTTCCAAAGCACCTTGCGGGCCGAAAGACCTTTGGCGCGGGCCACCAGCACGTATTGCTTGCGCATTTCCTCGATGAAAGTGTTTTTGGTCAGCATCGTCATCACCGCGAAGCTGCCGATCACGAGGCAGACGAGCGGCAGCGTCAGGTGCCAGAAATAGTCGGCGATCCGCGCCGGCCAACTCAGTTCCGCCCAGTTGTCGGAGGTGAGGCCGCGCAACGGAAACACATCCCAGACGCTGCCGCCGGCGAACAGCACGATGAGAAAGACGCCGAGCACGAACCCGGGAACCGCGAACCCGACCAGGACGAAAAGCGTGCTGACCGTGTCGAAACGGCTGCCGTCGCGCACCGCCTTGGCGATCCCGAGCGGAATCGAGATCAGGTACGAGAGCAGAAAGGTCCAGAACCCGAGGCTGATCGAAACCGGCAGCTTTTCCACGATCAGCGGCCAGACGTCCTTGTTCTGCAGAAAGCTGCGGCCCAGACGAAAGGTCGCGAAGTTCTTCAGCATCTCGAAGTAACGCACGTGCGCGGGCTTGTCGAAGCCGTACAGTTTCTTCAACTCCTCGATCTGCTTCGGGCTGTTGTCGGCGCGCGCCTTGTAGCTGCCGCCAGCCCCGGCGCGCGACTCGGCCATGATCTGCTCGACCGGGCCGCCCGGCACGAACTGGATCACGAGGAAGGTCACCGTCAGCACGCCCCAGAGCGTGGGCAGCATCAGCAGCAAGCGTTTGGCAATGTAGGCCAGCATGAAAGGTCGGCGCTTGTCCGTCAACGTCGGGACGCAGCTTCCTTGCTCCACCAGCAGACGAGCGGCCAGGCGAGCAAGGAGGTGACGGTGGGCGAATTGTCGATCTGGAAGAACTCCGGCTCGGTCTTCGGCATCTCGAACTTGTTCCAGTAAGAGCAATCCTCGGTCTTGCCGTAGAGCTCCGGCACCTGCCAGAAGCTCCACATCACGATGCGATCGAGCGCGCGGCAAGCGTCGCGAAAAGCGTCGAGCGTCGTGGCGGCCGACATGGCCGCCAGCACGTGGTCGACGGCCGGGCTTTTGACGCCGCGGAAATTGCCGCTGCCTTTCTCGCTCGCCGCCTTGCTGCCGTAAAGGTCGATGTAATTGCTCACCTGCGGCAAGGTGAACGCCGGCTCGACGATCGTCACCATGTCGAAATCGAACTCGGTCAGGCGCTGGTTGAAAAGCGCGTAATCCACCTTTCGGTCGGGCAGCCGGATGCCGAGCTTGGCGAGGTTGCGACGCCACGGGTTCATGCGCGGATCGGTGTCCTGGCCACTCGCCGAAAGGTACTCGAACACGAAGGGCTTGCCCTCGGCGTTGCGCAGCACGCCGTCGCCGTCGAGCGTCCAGCCAGCCTGGCGCAGCAGTTCGCGGGCTGCGAGCAGGTTGCGGCGCAGGGCATTCGGGTCGGTGTCGTTGCGCGGCGCCAGGTACGGCGGACCGAAGACGCGCGGCGGCAGTTCCTGGCGGTAGGGATCGAGCAATCGCAATTCGCCCGGCGAGGGCAGGCCGGCTGCGGCGAACGGCGAGTTGTTGAAGACGCTGTTGGCGCGCTGCAGGCGGTGATAGCGGTTGTTGGTCTCGAAGTCGAACGACAGGCAGAGCGCCTCGCGCACGCGAATGTCGGCGAAGATCGGACGGCGCAGGTTCAACTCGTACGCCTGCAGGCCGATGCCGTTGTGGCTGTCGAACGCCTTCTTGACGATGCGCCCCTCGTCCCACTTCGGCCCGGTGTGCTGGCGCGCCCAGATGCGTGCCGCATAGACCTTCACGATGTCGTACTCGCCGGCCTTGAACGCCTCGGTCGAGACCGTCTCGTCCTTGTAGTAGCGGTAGACGATCCGGTCGAAGTTGTAGAAACCCTTCGCGATCCCGAGTCCGGCGGCCCAGTAATCCGGATTGCGCCTGAACTCGATGCGCCGGCCGCCTTCGTGGTTGGCGACGGTGTACGGGCCGCTCAGCAGCGGTATCTCGTTCAGCAATTCATCGAAGCGAATTCGGGAGCCGTCCGGCTTCAGCCCCCATTTGTGCGAAAAGACGTACAAGCCGCCGAGCTTGAAGATCGTCTCGTTGGTTCGGGTGCTCAGGTCGAAGCGGATCGTTCGTGCGTCGAGCACGACGCTCCGGACGATGCCGTCGGTCAAGGCCGCCTGGTACGACGGCGCGGCGTACCGGCTCGTCAGCGTGTCGTAGCTGTGCTTCACGTCGGCGGCAGTCACCGGATCGCCGTTCGAGAAGCGTGCCTTCGGATGCAGGCGAAAGGTGATCGCGCTCTTGTCCGGCGCGATCAGCATCTCCTCGGCCAGGAGACCGTACATCGTCATCGGCTCGTCGGCGCTCGAGGTGCAAAGCGTCTCGAGCATGAAGATCTCGAGCCCGGCAGGCGCCGCGCCACGCACGGTGAACGGATTGAACTTGTCGAAAGCGGTGCGCCGGTCGGGGTTGGCGAGGTACAGCGTGCCGCCCTTCGGCGCCGCCGGGTCGACGTAGGCGAAATGGTCGAAGCCGCGCGGGTACTTGGGCGCGCCGAAAGCCGCGTGCGCGTGCATCCAGCCGGCTTCGGCAGCGATCTGAACGTCGGTGGACGCCGCTGGCGCTGCCGTTGCCGTCGCCGTCGCGGTTCCCGCGAGCGCCGCGCCGCCGAGGGCTGCCGACGACCAGACGCCTTGCAGCAGCAACCGGCGCCGCAAAAGGCCGGGGCGCAGCGTGGCGGCGCTGTCGTTTGCGCCGCCCTCCGCGCCGGCTGCGCTCACGCCTGCGCCTTCAAGAGCCCTGTGCACGACGCTCGCTTCGAGTCGCCCGCGGGCAGCTTGTCGCAGAGGGCGTCGAGTTGCCCTTGCAGCGCGGCGATCGCCGCAGCATGGCGGCCACCGGCGTTCCACGCCGCGAGCTTCGCGCCGACCCGCTGCAGCGCGCGGCCGCTGCGCTCGTAAAACGCGTCCGGCTGCCGGCCGGCTTCGTCGAAGAGCTGCTGCGCTGTATGGGCGATCCGGGCGTCGTCCTGCGGCGCCAAATCGACCAGCGCGGCGAGGTAACTCGCGCCCCACTGCAGCCGGGTCGCCGGCCCCTCGCTTTTCGCGAACGCTTCGGCATACCAGTGCAGCGCCTCGGCGTGGTCACCGCGCGCCTTGGCGTTGCCCGCGAGCTGGCTCATCAGGTAGTACGGCGAATGGCTTTTCTCGAGGTTGGCCTTCAGCAAGGTGTCGGACTCGGCGCCGAGGCCGGCGCGCTCGAGCAGGTAGGCGCAGGCGGTGATCACGGCCTGACGCTCGTAGCCGTCGCTGATTTCGCGGTCGGCCGCGGCGGTTCGAGCGCGAATGTCGGCGAGCAGCGCCGGCGTCAGCACAGGGGGCACTTTGCTGTCCCTCGGCGGGTCGATGCGTGCCAGGTCGACTTGCGCAATCAGCGCGCCGATGCGGTCAGCGCGCGCGAGGGTCGGATCGGCCTCGAAGCGCTTCAGCGCGGTATCGAAGGCCGCGAGCAGTTCGCCGCGGGCCGCAGTCCCGGCGGTCGAGACGCCACGGACGATTTCGGCGGCGTTGTTGGTGAGAAGGTCGAGGGTGCGGCGCGCCGCGGCCGGATCCGCGAGGAGCGCGCGCAAGGCGAGCCGGCCGGCTTCGGCCTGCGCCGGCGGCAGCGGCGCATCTGCCGCGGCGACGGCCTTCAAGCGCAGCCGCGTCGCCGCCTCGATCTCGTCCGGCGGGCAGGCGTCGGCCAGGCGCGCGAGCGTCGCGGCGATGCGGTCCTTCGACACCAGCTGCTGCTCGTCGACGTCCCAGGCGTAGAACCCGAGCAGGCGCCAGTCGCTCGGCCTCAGCGGCGCGGCCGGCCGGCCGGCCCCTGCGTGGTCGCTCGGAGCGTTCCGCGAGCGATCGCCGGCGACCTCGCGCGAGCGGTCGCCGGCCACCTCGCGGGCCCGAACGTCCCCGGCCGCGCGCCCGGCCGCGCCGTGGACCGCGCCGAGCGCTTGCGCCAGCACCTCGCGCACCGGCCGGTCGGCGTTCATCCCCAGCGTCAGCACCTGGGTGTAGCGCTCGGGCTCGACTTCGCCTGGCAGGCGCGTCAGTTCGGCGCCTTGCGGGCTGAACAACACCATGGTCGGGTAGCCGCTGACGTGAAAGCGCGCGCCCAGCTTCTGCGCGCCCGGGCTGTCGCCGTCGATGTACACCGGCACGAACGCGCGCGAGCGCTCGATGAAATCCTGTCGGTTGAAGAGCGTCGCCTTGACCTGATTGCACGGCGGGCACCACTTCGCACCCCAGTAGACGAACACCGGCTTGTTCGTGGCGCGCGCGACGGCGAAGGCGGCGTCGACCTCGGCATCGTTGGTCGCGGGGCGCCAGGCGATGCCGCCCTCGGCAGGAGCGGAAGCCGGCGATGCGGCGACGCTCGAGGCGATGAGAGGTGGCGGCACTTGAATCGATGCGGCCGATGCGGTCGACGCCAGCGCCTGCACGCCCGCCGGCTCCTGCCTCGAGCACCCCGCCACCAGCGCCAGGACCACGCCCGCGACCGCGAACACCGACCCGGTGCCCGGCAGCGTGAACGAAGTGCGGTGCGGCAGCGGCATCGGGACTCCTCGAGGGAAGTGTCTAGTTTACGAACCAGGCGCGCCCAGCAGCCCCTGGGCCTCGTCGTGACGCCAGCCATCGAGCGGCGTCGTCCGCGCGAGCGCCATCCAGAGACCGAAGGGCATGCGCATCGATCGCTTCGGCGCCGGCCGGGCAACCTCGAGACCGCGCCCGTCGCACACCAGCACGCCGAACGCCGCCGGGATTTCGTCCGGATCGGCGATGCCGGCGCGAATCGCGTACCAGCATTCGCCGCCGAGTTGCAGATAGGCCGCGCCCTTGGCTGGCCGCCGCAGGTCGGAAAGCAGGTCGGCGCGCCGCACCTTCACCTCGTGGACGACCGGCTCGAGATAGTCCTCGACCGAGGTGTTGCGAATCGAGTAGACGTCCGGCATCGCCATCGTCCAGGTCTCCCCCACCTTGGCGCGCAGCGCAAGCCCGCGCCAGGCCAGCCGGCCGGCGCGCGTCATTTCGCGGGCGATCCGCAAGACCAGCTCTTCGTGCGGATCGCGGCGCGCGCGGTTCGTCGCGAGGGTCGCGGCGATCCGGGCGAGGCCAGCATCGGTGAGGCGCAGCGTGTCGTGGCCGAGCGGCCCGACCTGGCGTTCGAGCAGACCCGCGGCCAGCAATTCGATTTCGAGCGCGTCCTGGCAGGGCCAGCCGGCCGAGCGGTAGACCTCGCGCAGGCGCCGGCAGTGGGCGACGGTGATCGTGATCTCAAGCATGCAGGCGCGGCGTGGCCGCCACGCCGGTCCATCTTTTCCTGGCGTCAAGTCGCCGGCTTGTCGAAGGGCCCCGAGGCGACGGCGCCTGCGTCAAGTCGCCGGCTTGTCGCTGAGCACCCTCAGGTTGTCGGTCAACTCCTTGCTCATTGGCGCGTTCAGGTTGATGCCCTTTGGCGGGATCGGCGTCTGAAACCATTTGGTGTAGAGCCGCGTGAACTCACCGCCCTGCATCAGCCGTGCGAGCGTGGCGTCGACCAGTTTCTTGAACTTTGGATCGTTCAGCCGCAGCATGATCGCGTACGGCTCGACCTGGATCGGCTCGCCGACCACCGCGAGCGACGCCGGGTTCTGGCTGCTCGCCTTCAGGCCGTAGAGCAGGATGTCGTCCATGCCGAAGGCGACCGCGCGGCCGCTCTCGACCATCAGCGCCGATTCGGCATGGTCCTTGGCGGCGATCAGGTCGATGCCGAGCTTTCGCTCCTCGTTCAGGTTGCGCAGGATCTTGTAGTTGGTGGTGCCGGTGGTCGAGACGACCGTCATGCCTTTCAGGTCGTCGAGCGATTGCACGCGGGTGCCGGCCTTCACGAGGAAACGCGTGCCGGTGTAGAAGTAGTTGGTCGCGAACTGGACCTGCTTGGCGCGGTCGCTGTTGTTCGTGGTCGAGCCGCACTCGATGTCGATCGTGCCGTTCTGCAGCAGCGGAATGCGGTTGGCCGAAGTCACCGCCTGCAGGTTGACCTTGAGATCGGGCTTGGCGACTGCCTTTTTCACGTCCTCGACGACTGCCAGGCAGATCTCGTGGGCGAAGCCGACCGGCTGCGCCTTGTCGTCGAGGTACGAAAACGGGATCGACGACTCGCGGTAGGCGAGCGTGATCGCGCCGGCTTCCTTCACCTTGGCGAGCGTGTCGCCCGTCGGTTGCGCCTGAGCGGGCTGGGTGGCGGTAAAGAGCAGCGCGAAGGCCGCTGCGATCGGTGCGAGGCAAAAAGAACAGGGTCGTGTCATCGGAAGTGTCCTGGGAGGGATGCCGGCAACGGCGCCGGCACGATGATGCCGCGTCTCGCCCGGGAGCGAAGCAAAATCCACGCTTTGTGCCGCCGCTCGCAGCGACCGCAGCGGCCGCCGCCCATCGCCTCCGGAGTCCGCGACGATCATGCCATTCCCGCACAAGATCACCGCCCTTGCCACGCTCGCGCTCGCCGCCGCCGCGCCTTCTCCGGCCGCGGCCGCCGACGAGCCCAAGGTGTTGAACGTCTACAACTGGTCGGATTACATCGGCGACGAGACGCTGAAGAACTTCCAGAAAGAAACCGGCATCGCGGTCCATTACGACAACTACGACGCCAACGAGATCCTGCACGCCAAGCTGGTCGCCGGCAGGACCGGCTACGACATCGTCGTGCCGGGTTCGCACTTCGCAAAGACGCAGATCGCCGGCGGCCTGCTGCAAAAGCTCGACCATGCCAAGCTGCCGAACTGGAGCCACCTCGACCCGAGCCTCCTCGCCCAGCTGGCAAACGTCGACCCGGGCAACCAGTACCTGGTCGACTGGCTGTGGGGCTACGTGACGGTCGGCATCAATGCGCCCAAAGTCAAGGCGGCGCTCGCCGCGGCGCCGAACCCGCTGCCGATGCCCGGCAACGCCTGGAGCCTGATCTTCGACCCGAGCTACGCGGCCAAGCTGAAGGGCTGCGGCATCAACTTTCTCGATTCGGCCTCCGAAGTGCTGCCGGCCGCGATGCTTTACGTCGGCAAGCCCGCGTACAGCACGAATGCCGCCGATTACGACGCAGCGGCGAAGATGCTGCAGAGCGTGCGTCCCTACATCACGCGCTTTTCCTCGTCGGGCTACATCAACGACCTGGCCGCCGGTCAGCTTTGCGCGGTGCTGGGCTACTCGGGCGACATCAATATCGCCCGCGCCCGCGCACTGGCGGCCGAGCCGAAGGCGCCGGCAGCCATCGAGGCGCTGGTCCCGAAGGGCGGCGCGACGCTGTTCTTCGACACCATGGCAATCCCGAAGGATGCGCCGCACCCCGACAACGCCCACAAGTTCATCAACTACATCCTGCGGCCGGACGTCGCCGCCGGGCTCACCAACAAGGTGTTCTACGCGAATCCGAACAAGGATTCGCGCGCCCTCGTCGACAAGGCCGTCGCGACCAACCCGACGGTATTCCTCGCCGACGCCGAGATCCGCCGCATGACCCCGCCCGACGCCGTGCCGCAGGACGTCCGCCGCGTGCAGACGCGGATCTTCACGAGCTTCAAGGCGGGGAAATAAGCTTTCACCGGCCACCGGCCACCGTTCGCCTGGGCCCTTCGGCGGAGCTCAGGACAGGCCCGTCGAAGGCCCGCCCCAAAACATCCGTACCGCTCAGCCGACCTTCACGCCCTTCCAGAACGCCACGCGTCCCTTGATCTCGCTGGCGGCCTCGCTCGGCTCCGGGTAGTACCAGACCGCGTTCTCGTTCATCGCGCCGTCGACCAGGAGGCTGTGGTAATACGCCTGGCCCTTCCAGGGGCAGCTGCTCCGGTGGTTGCTGAAACTCAGGTACTGCCGGTCGAGGCTCGATTCGGGAAAGTAGTGGTTGCCTTCGACGACCACGGTGTCGTCGCTCTCGGCGATCGTGGCGCCGTTCCAGGTGGCTTTCATCGGAGATCCTCTGCGCAAAACGAGCATCGTAGCGACCGACTTCGCGAACCGCCTTCACTCCCCGCACCCCGGTCAACCGTACGCCTGCGCTGCCTTCAAGTGCCGGTCGCGGATCAGCGCGGCGAGCGCCTTGTCGCCGGTGACGACGACGCTGTCGCCATGGCGCAGGATGTCCATCGCCAGCTCGGTCGCCTCGCTGTAGGGCACCTGCAGCTCGTAGCGACCGTCGACGAGCCAGCGCGACTTCTGGCGCGGATGCCACTCCTCGTCGGCGACCCACTGCGCCGCATCCGCATCGAACACCAGCGTCGCCCAGCGCACTTTGGCGGTGCCGCCGCCGTAGATGCCGTAGCCGGCGTCGAGTTGGGCCTCGAGCTCGCGCAGCGGCACGTGTTTGGCGCGCGTCTCGAGCAACGCGGCCTCGCGGATCGCGTCGAGCGCGAAGCGGCGCAGGCCCGCGCTGGCGTGGCACCAGGCGTCGAGGTACCAGGTGGCGCGGTAGTGGATCAGGCGTTGTGGCGACACTTCGCGATCGCGGGTCGACCGGTCGCTGCGCTTGAAATAGGTGAGGCTCACGCGGCGGCGCTGCAGCAGCGCGCCGCCGAGCAACTCGAAATGCCGGCTCGGCACGCGGCGCCGCGCGGTGCCGATCACTTTCACGCGCCGCATCAATTCGCGCGCCGCGCTTTCGTCCGGCCCAAGCAGGCCTTCGAGCTTGTCGACCAGCGGCTGCAGGTGGCGCGAGAGCACGCCGTCGTCGTCGAGCCCGGCGAGGAGCTGGTGCATCGTCAAAAGGGCATGGATCTCGTTCTCACTGAACCAGAGGCCCGGCAGTTCGTGGCGCGCCGCAACTGCGCCGCCCGCATCGGCGAAACGGTAGCCGTTCGTGGACGCGTCGTACACGATCGGTGCGGCCAGGCGGTCCCGCAGGTATTGCACATCGCGCTTCAGCGTTGCGGGAGACACGCTGAGCTCCTGCTGCAGGGCCGCGAAGCTGACGCTGCCGCGGGTCTTCAACAGAAGCTCGATCTTGTAGAAGCGTTCGGTCCGGTCCATGGTGTTCGCAAGTTGTAGGGCCGCTAGCTCATCGTCTGAGCCAGGCGCTGAAGATTAACGCACCGTCTCGCGGCTGGCTCACGCCATGAGCTACCCCTGCGCCACACTGCCCTCATCCGCTGCGTCGATTCCACGGCGCCGGCCCTCGAGGAGTTCGCGATGACCGTCCATTTTCCGTTGATCGACTTGCAGACCGGCCTCTTCGAGACGCCGCTGACACCGCACGCCCAGGTCGGCTTCGAGCTCGGCTGGGATTACGCCCATCACCTTCTGGCGCCGCCGCGGCCCTACGGCAGCGAGCCCTCGCCGCTGCACAGTGGCCTCGTCGCCGGACGCGCGGCCTTCGGCGCCCGCACCCTGCCGGCCGGCCGCTACGTGCGGCGCTGGCTGCAACTCCGGCTGCATGCCTGGCTGCGCGGTCGCAGCCTCGAGCCGGTGCAGGTCACGCCCAATTTCCTGCAGCAGATCGATGTGCCGCGTTGCCCGATCACCCGTGCCCTGCTGGCCGATGGCGAGGCCCGAGCCGCCGAAACGCTGGCAGCCGGAAGCGCGGCCGACGCCGCCGTCGCGCCGTCGATCGACCGGGTGCGCGACGACGCCGGTTATGCGGCCAGCAACCTGGCAACGCTGAGCCGCCGCGCCAACCATGCCAAGGGCCAGCGTGGCCGGGCGGAGGCCCTCGAGATCGCCCGCCGGCTCGACGCCGACGTGCCCGGCGCCGTGAGCGACGGTCTGGGCGCAGCCGAGTGGGCGCGGATCGCAGCGCTCTGCAGCTTCGTCACGCCCATGTCGCATGCCGAAGCCTGCCGCGCGCCGATGCGCGTGCTGCCGCCGAACCGGCTGCGGCTCTTCAACCCGGCGCAGGCGCTGCAGGCCTTCGTCGGTCGCCAGTTCCTGAAGCCGGGCTGGAGCGAGCGCAGCGCCGCCTTCACCGCGCTGCTGCCGGGCGAAGGGCTGCGGCGCGACTTCCAGGCCTACATCATCGCGCTCGCGCCGCGGGTGATCGAGGCAGGCGGCATCGCAGACGCGACGCGCGCCCGCTGGGCGGTCGAAGATGCGGCCGCGCTGCCGCGCGTCCAGGAGCGCTGGGTGCGCTTCGCCGGGCCGCTCGACCCGGCCGCCTGCGAGGCGCTGTTGATGCGTGCGTCCGGCGCAGGGCTCGCGGTCGGCGCGGTGCTGCCGTTGAGCGAATGCGGCGCCACCGACGGTTGGGCGCTCGCGAGCCGCGGCTACCTGCCGCATCGCACGCCGGCGCCGGATGCCGGCGGTCGGCAAACGCAACTCGCTTGGTAGGCAACCGGCTCGGGTCATCGAGGCGGCTGCCGGCCCGCGCCACCCGACGCACCCACGGCGTCCTCAAGCCGGACGACAGCCGGCCGATATCGCTTCGGCACCCGCCCGCCGCCGCGGGACGCCACCGATGCTCAAGAAGATCGCCACCTCCGACGCGCGCCTCGGCATGCACCTGCATGCCCTCGAAGGCCCGTGGCTCAGCAATCCGTTCTGGCGCAACAAATTCGTTCTCGCCGACCCGGCCGACCTCGAGGCGATCCGCGCGAGCGGCGTGGCCCACTGCTGGATCGACACCAGCAAAGGGGACGACCTGCCGTCGCCCGCATGCGCGACGGCGGCCGTCGTTCGCCAGGCGGGCACCGGCTCGACCGCCCCGTGCGCCGAGCCGCCGCCCACCGCGCCTGCGGCCACCGCCCCGACGCAGACAGGAATTCCGCCGCCGACCACCGGCTTTGCCGAGGAACTCGAGCGCGCCGCCCGTCTTTGCGCGTCGGCGCGGTGCGAGATGGAGAAGCTGCACGGCGATCTGCGCATGGGCAAGGCACTCGCCGCCGACAACTTCGTGCCGCTCGTCGACGAGTTGGCCAGCTCGGTCTTTCGGCACCCGGAAGCCCTGCTCAGCCTCGCGCGGCTCAAGAACCGGGACGACTACAGCTACATGCACTCGGTCGCGGTGTGCGCGCTGATGGTCGCGCTCGGGCGTCAGCTCGGGCTCGACGCCGCCGCCTGCCGTGAAGCCGGCCTCGCCGGCCTGCTGCACGACGTCGGCAAGGCGCTGATGCCGCTCGAGATACTGACCAAACCCGGCCGGCTGAGCGAGGCCGAGTTCGAGGTCATGCGCTTGCACCCGGCGCGCGGGCACGCGCTGCTGATCGAAAGCGGCACCGCTGGTCGAGCGACGCTCGACGTCTGCCTGCACCATCACGAGCGCATCGACGGCACCGGTTACCCGCACCGCCTGAGCGCCGAGGCGATTTCGCCGATCGCCCGGATGAGCGCGATCTGCGATGTCTACGACGCGATCAGCTCGACGCGGCCCTACAAGGCCGCCTGGGACCCGGCGCACGCCGTCTCGCAGATGGCCGCCTGGAAAGGGCACTTTGATCCCGACATGTTCTCGGTCTTCGTCCGCAGCCTCGGCATCTACCCCAACGGCTCGCTGGTGCGCATGCGGTCGGGCCGGCTCGCGGTCGTCGTGTCGCAGCACGCCAAGGATCTGACGGCGCCGACCGTCAAGGTGTTTTTCTCGGCGAAATCGAACCTGCCGATCCCGGTGCGCGAGATCGATCTGGCGCGCCCCGACACGACCGACGCGATCCTCGGCCGCGAACCGCGCGAGCGCTGGAACTTCCCGCAGCTCGACTCGCTGTGGGCGGGCGAGTTCGCGAAGGGTTGACGACGAATGGCCGAAGTGACGCCCGCGCCGCGGGCCGGTCAGGCGCGGGCCAAGCGGCCGGGTCGACCCGCCGCTACTCCGCCGCTCACCCCGGGTTGCCGTTCGGCCCGCGCCACGCCCGCTCGAACGGCAGGCGCCAGGCGTGCGGCGCGATCAGCTGGTGGATCGATTTCGGGCCCCACGAGCCCGGCGGGTAGAGCCGCACCGGCGGCGGCGCCTCGAGCAGCGCGGTCGACGCCTGCCAAAGCCGCTCGATGCCCTCGGCGGTCGTGAAGAGCGTGCGGTCGCCGCGCATCGCGTCGAGGATCAGCCGCTCGTAGGCCTCCAGCACCTCGCCGATCAGTCCGGTGTCGTGCATCGCGAACTGCAATGAGAGCTTGTCGAGCCGCATCCCCGGCCCCGGCCGCTTGCCGTAGAACGAGAGCGACATCTTCGACGCATCGGCGAGGTCGAAGGTCAGGTGATCCGGGCCCTGCGCGCCGACCCCGGAGCCGGCCGGGAACATGCTCTTGGGCGGTTCGCGAAACGCGATCGAGATGATCCGCTGCCCTTCGGCGAGGCGCTTGCCGGTGCGCAGGAAGAACGGCACGCCGGCCCAGCGCCAGTTGTCGATGAAGCACTTGAGCGCAATGAAGGTCTCGGTCTCCGATTCGGGATCGACGCCCTCCTCCTCGCGGTAGCCCGCGTACTGGCCGCGCACCACGTCGCCCGGCCGGATCGGCAGCATCGAGCGGAAGACCTTGTTCTTCTCCTCGCTGATCGGCACCGGCTCGAGCGAGGTCGGCGGCTCCATGGCCATGAAGCCGAGGATCTGGAACAGGTGCGTGACGACCATGTCGCGAAACGCGCCGGTTTGCTCGTAGAACGCCGAGCGCTTGCCGAGGCCGAGCGTTTCGGGAACGTCGATCTGCACGTGGTCGATGAAGTTGCGATTCCAGATCGGCTCGAACAGGCCGTTGGCGAAGCGGAACGCGAGGATGTTCTGCGCCGGCTCCTTGCCGAGGAAGTGGTCGATCCGGAAGATCTGTTCCTCGGCGAACACCTCGTGAAGCTGGGTGTTCAACGCCACCGCGCTCGCCAGATCGGTGCCGAAGGGCTTTTCCATCACGATCCGCGAGCGCTCGACGAGATGCGCTTCGCCGAGCATGCGCACCGCCGAAAGCGCCGCGTTCGGCGGCACGCTCAGGTAGTGCAGTCGCCGCGATTCACCGCCGAAGGCCTGCTCGGCGCGCGCCACCGCCGCGCCGAGCGCCTCCGGACCGGCGCCGAGGGAGACATAGTCGAGGCTCGCGGCGAAGGCCTGCCAGTCGCCGTCCTGGACCGGGCGACTCGAAAATGCATCGAGCGCGCTGCGCGCCAGCGCCCGAAAGCGCTCGACGTCGATCTCGTCGAGCGAGACCGCGATGATCCGGCAGCCGGGGATGAAGCCGGCGCTCGTCAGGTGAAAGAGCCCGGGAAGGAGCTTGCGCCGGGCCAGGTCGCCGGTCGCACCGAACAGCACCACCACCTGCGGGAAGCGCGGGCCGACGCCGGGCGGAATCTTCGCCATGTCAGCGCCGGAGCTCGGGAGGCGAATTCGGAGCCACCGCGAAAGCAGGGCGCGGATCGAGCGCAGAGGCGAGCGGCATCGGTGTCCGGCAAGGGAGGGGACCCGGGTCGAGCAAGTCACGGGCCAGTCGTCCGGCCGCAAAATGGCGGGCATCTGCGTGAACCGTCGATCTGCAATGTTTCGTCGACGCGATCGAGCGCCGAACCATGAGCCGAACCATGTCCTCGTCCCCCGTCCAGCCGATCCCCGCCGGCATGCACACCTTGACCCCGCACCTCGTCTGCGCCGGTGCCGCCGATGCCATTGCGTTCTACCGCGAAGCCTTCGGTGCGGTCGAACTGAGCCGACTGCCCGGGCCGGGCGGTCGGCTGATGCACGCGTCGATCCGCACCGGCGATTGTGTCGTGATGTTGACCGACGAGGCACCCGAATGGGGATCGCTCGGCGCGAAGGCGCTGGGCGGCACGCCGGTCGTGCTGCACCTGTACGTCGAGGATGCCGACGCGGTGTTCGCCAAGGCGCTCGCCGCGGGCGCCACGCCGCGGATGCCGGTCGCCGACATGTTCTGGGGCGATCGCTACGGGCAGGTGGAAGACCCGTTTGGCCACCGCTGGTCGATCGCAACCCACCTGCGCGATTTGAGCGCCGAGCAGATTGAGGACGGGATGCGCGCGCTGGCCGCGGCGAGCGGCGCGCCGGAGGAAGGGCGCTGATCCGCAGGGGGGGCAACAGCGGAATGACATCGATCGATGCGCGGCGCGGTAGCCGGCGCACGCTGCACCGGAGACGCAGCGCGCGATGGGCCGTCGTCGTGCTCGGATGGGCCACGGTCGCGGCCCCGTCCGCCCCGGCTGTACCGGCTGTACCGGCCGCTCCGTCTTCCGCGGCTGCCGCCTCCGCTGCACCGTACGCCGCGCGGCTCGATGTCGCGGCGCTCGCCGCGCTCGGCCGCACCTTGTTCCACGACCCGGCGCTTTCGGCGAACGGCCGGGTGGCGTGCGCCAGTTGCCACGACCCGGCGCATGCCCACGGACCGCCGAACGCCCTGGTCGTCCAGCCGAGCGGCAGCCGCGAGGACGACCGGAGCGGCCTGCGCACGACGCCGTCGCTGCGCTACCTGCAAAGCGTCCCGCCCTACACCGAGCACTTCCGCGACAACGAAGGCGACGACAGCGTCGACAAGGGTCCGACCGGTGGCTACATGTGGGACGGCCGGGCCGAATCGGTCCGCGACCAGGCCCGCCTGCCCTTGCTCTCACGCTCCGAGATGGCCAACCCCGACATCGCCAGCGTCGCTGCCAAGCTGAAGCGCGCGGCCTACGCGCCAGCCTTGCGCGGCGCGTTCGGTGCCGATCTGTTCGAGCGCGGCGACGCCGCCGTGTTCGACGCCGCGGCGCTCGCGCTCGAGGTGTTCCAGCAATCGCCGACCGAGTTCTATCCGTACACCAGCCGCTACGACGCGGTGCTGCGCGGCCAGGCGGCACTCGACCCTCGAGAAGCCCACGGCCTCGCGCTGTTCAACGACCCCGCCAAGGGCAACTGCGCCGCCTGCCACCCGAGCGCGCCGACGCCCGACGGCGCGTTCCCGCTCTTCACCGATTTCGGCCACATCGCCCTCGGCGTGCCGCGCAACCCGGCGATCCATGCCAACGCCGACCCGCGCTTCTTCGATCTGGGCTTGTGCGGACCGCTGCGCAGCGATCTCGCGGACCGGGCCGAGGACTGCGGCCGCTTTCGAACCCCGTCACTGCGCAACGTAGCGGTGCGTCGGCGCTTTTTCCACAACGGCCGCTTCGCCGCGCTCGAAGATGCCATCCGTTTTTATGCCAGCCGCGACACCGACCCGGGGCATTGGTATCCGGCCGGCCGGCGCTTCGACGATCTGCCCCCGGCGGCGCGCGCCAACGTCGACAGCGGACCGCCGTTCGGCCGCCCAGCCGGCACGGCGACGGCGCTTACCGAAGCCGAAATCGCCGCCATCGCCGCGTTCCTGCGCACCCTCACCGACCGCGATGCCGAGCCCGCCGCCGTTCGGCCTGGCGCGGTCGATGCAAGCCGTTCGCCTTGAGGCGCTCGAAGGCTGTCCCGCGTGGCAGCAGGGCTTCGACAGGCTCAGCCCGAACGGGGATGAAGTTTCGAACGGGGATGACGTTTCGGACGGTGTGATGCGAGTTGAAGGGGGTTGACGGCCAAAACCGGGTGGCGCAAATCCGGTCGGATGCCGTCCCGAACGGGCGGCGCGAGTCCGGGCGGGATGGTCCCCGACCGGGGTGGCGCAAGTCCGGGCGCGATGACGGCCCGAACGCGCAGCGCGAGTCCGAACGGTGGGCCGTCCGAACCGGTGGCGCGAGTCCAATGGGCGGTACGGTACGGACACCCCCGCAGCAACAGCGGGACGCCGTCCCGAACCGGCGGCGCGGTCCGAATGGGCGGTTCAGTCCGAATCGGCGGTGCCGTCCAGAACAGACCGAACCTCCACCGTTCGCCCTGAGCCCTTCGACTTCGCTCAGGACAGGCCTGTCGAAGGGCCGTGCCCGAAGCGCCTCGCCCCCTCAGCGCAACGTGTCCGGCAGTTCGATCTTGACCTCGAGCACCTCGAGGTTGTCCTGCTTCTCGACCTGCACCTTCACGTCTTCCGGCCGCACCGACACGTACTTCGAGATTACCGCCATCAGCTCGCGCTGCAGCGCCGGCAGGTAGTCGGGGCGGCTCATGCCCCGGCCGCCGCGCTCGTGCGCGAGGATGATCTGCAGCCGCTCTTTCGCGACGCTCGCGGTCTTCTTCTTCTCGCCCAACAGAAAAGACAGGAGCGACATGCTTACCTCCCGCCGAACACGCGCTTGAAGAAGCCCGGCTTGACGGCGTCGATGAAGCGCATCGGCCGGCTCTCGCCGAGAAAGCGCGCGACCACGTCCTTGTACGCCTCCGACACGTCGCTGCCCTTCAGGTGGATCGCCGGCACGCCCTGATTCGAGGCGTCGAGCACGGTTTCCGACTCGGGAATCACGCCGATCAGATCGATGCGGAGGATGTCGCGGATGTCGCCTAGTGAAAGCATCTGCCCCCCTTCGACCCGGTTCGGGTTGTAGCGGGTGATCAGCAGGTGCTCCTTGATCGGCGCCTTGCCGTCGATCGCGCGTTTGGTCTTCGACGCCAGCATGCCGAGGATGCGGTCCGAATCGCGCACCGACGAAACCTCGGGGTTGGTCACGACCAGCGCCTCGTCGGCGAAGTGCATCGCCATCAGCGCGCCGGTCTCGATGCCGGCCGGCGAATCGCAGACGATGTACTCGAAATCCATCGCCGCCAGGTCGGTCAGCACCTTCTCGACGCCGTCCTGCGTCAGCGCGTCCTTGTCGCGCGTCTGCGAGGCGGCGAGCACGTAGAGGTTGTCGCACTGCTTGTCGCGGATCAGCGCCTGGTTGAGATTGGCCTCGTTCTGGATCACGTTGATCAGGTCGTAGACCACGCGCCGCTCGCAGCCCATGATGAGATCGAGGTTGCGCAGGCCGACATCGAAGTCGATCACCGCGGTCTTGTGGCCGGCGAGCGCCAGCCCCGAGGCGAAGCTCGCGCTGGTGGTGGTCTTGCCGACGCCTCCCTTGCCGGAGGTCACGACGACGATCTTGGCCATGGAGCGAATCCTGTGAGAAAAAGAGCGAACAGTTCGGCTCAATCGAGCTTGAGCGGCTCGACGACGAGCTTCTCGCCATCGAGCCGCACCTGCGCCGGCCGGCCGAGCACCTCGGGCGGCAGGTCGGTCTCGGCGGTGCGGTAGAGGCCGGCGATCGAAACCAGCTGCGGCTCGAGGCAGGTCGTGAAGATGCGGGCGGCCGTGTCACCGCGCGCGCCGGCCAGCGCCCGGCCACGCAGCGGCGCGTAGACATGGATGTTGCCGTCGGCGATGATTTCGGCGCCGAAGCTGACGACCGCGAGCACGACGAGATCGGCACCCTTCGCATAGACGAGCTGGCCCGAGCGCAGCGGCTTGTCGATGATCTGGGTCGGGCGGGTGACGCCGGGCGCCGCGGCCAGGGCGTCGGGCGCGGCACCCTTTTCGGGGTCGCGGCCGGGCGGGTCGTCCGGCGGCTCGCTGCGCGCGCCCGAGAGGTGATTCGTCGCCGTCTCCCGTCCACGTGCCGGAAGGGCGACGGGCGCATGCGCCTCGACCAGCCCGGCGGCGAGCGCCGCCTCCATCTGCGCCGCATTGCCGCCGCGGACCGCGACCGGCTGCATCCGGTACTTCCGAAGCAGCGCGACGATCGACCCGAATGCGATCGACGCCCCCCCGTCGCGCAGGGCGGTGAGGTCGATGGCGACCGGGTCGTTGTCGAAGAGGCCGGGCGCATCGGCGAAGCGGGCCTCGAAGGCCCGTTCGAGCTGCTCCGGATCGGCCGTCTTCAAGGCCACCGCCACCAGCGTCAGCGCGGCGCTCTTCAGCTCGAAAACGGCAGACGGTGACGCGGCGACGGCCATGAGCGCAGGGGCGGCAGGGAAGCGCGGGAGTTTAGCGGCGCCCGCGAGCCCGGCCCTTCGCGGGCGTCAACGCGGCCCGGGCAGGCGCTCGCGGTCGAAGCGGTCCTCGAGGTGGCCGAGGTGCGCCGCGATCGCGTTGACGCCCTGCTCGATCGCGGCCTGCGACTCGGCCTGCAGGCGGTCGAGCCGCGCGACGAGCTCGGCCCGCAACTCGGTGAAGCGCGAGGCCTCGGCCCTGTCGGCGAGGTCGCGCTGGGCCTGCAATTCCCTGCCTTGGCGGCGCGCGGCGGCCAACGCGTTCGCCTGCAGCACGATCACCCAGCCCGCGAACAGCGCGCAGAGAAAGATCACGAGACCAAGCATGATCGCGCCGAGCGGCGCCCGCGTCGTGGTGACACCGAGGTCGAGCACGGTCGGCGTCGTGAAGGCGGTCCAGTTCAGCGTCGCGAACAGGCCGACGCCGACGAGGATGAACAAAAACGCGAGGGCACGGGTCATGGGATGGCTCCGGACCGAAGGCTCAACGCGGCTCGGTCGCGAGCGCCGCGCCGAGGTCGCCCATCGGTTTTTCGCCGCTGCGGGCCAGCGCGGCGTCGCGCATCGCGATGCCCGGCAGCGGCTCGAGGGCCCAGCGTCGCGTGATGAAGCGCAGGATCGAGCCGGTGTCGTACGGCGTGTGGTCGACGAAGCCCTTCTTCGCGAGCGGCGAGACGATCAGCGCGGGTACCCGCGTTCCCGGCCCCGCGAAATCCCCCTTCGGCACCGGCGCGTGATCCCAGAAGCCGCCGTTCTCGTCGTAGGTCACGACGATCAGCATGTGGGGCCATTGCGGGCTTTTCTGCAGCTGCTCGATGACCGAGGCGATGTGCGCATCGCCCTCGGCCACGCTCGCATAGCCGGGGTGCTGGTTCAGCGGGCCGGCGGGCTTGTAGAACGTGACCTGCGGGAGCTTGCCCGCCGCGGCGTCGCGCTCGAAGTTCGCGTCGAAATCACGCAGATGGGCGGCACGCGCGGCGCCGCGGCGGGCCGGGTCGAAGGCCGCGTAGTAGTTGAATGGCTGGTGGTGCGGCTGGAAGTTGAGCGCGCCGGCGTACATCTGCTTCCTGGCCTCGGCGTCACCCGAGACGACCGTGTTCCAGCCGCCGGCATACCAGGCCCACGAGACGCCCTTCGCGTCGAGCCGGTCGCCGATCGTCGGCATGGTCTGCGGCGGCAGCGTGGTCGGCTTGGCCACATCGGCGTAGCGCGGGTCGCCGTTCGCGGCCGGCGGGTTGTAGCTCGGCTGGTAGGCCGGCTGCATCGTGTTGACCGCGTAGACCGTGCCGTCGGGCGCCTTCGGCGTAAGGGGGCCGTCGTAGAGGTAGCGCGGCGGCCCGGCAAGCACGCTCTTCGGCATCGTCGCGGCCGGAACGAAGGCGCGGAAGGCCCCGTCGGCCGCGCTCACGATCTTCGTCATCGACTCGCGCGCCGGCGAATCGGGCGCATCGGCGTCGGGGTAGATGTTGACGCAGCCGCAGATCAGGTACTGGTGGTTCAGGTACGAGCCGCCGAACGCGCCCATGAAGAAGTTGTCGGCCAGCGTGTACTGGCGGGCGATCTGCCAGAGCTTCATCCAGCTGCCGTCGTAGTACCCGAGCGCCAGGCCGCCGGCGTCGGAATAGGCTGCGAAGCCGTCGTTTCGGCCACCGGCGATCTGCAGCTGGTTGCTGTAGAAGCGGTGCACCAGGTCACGGGTGACGATGCCCTGGCCGACGACGATGCCGGTGCCGTTCAGACCATTCCGATCGTCGATCTGGAACGGCGCATTCGGCATCCCGGTCGACTGGGCCTGCGTCAGCACGACCGGCTGGCCGCCGGCGGTGAGGCCGCCCCAGGCCGGCGGCAGCACCGGCAGCACCGTGCCGTCGAAATCGCGCTGCGGCTGGTAGGTGCCGAGCGCGCTCGGGTTCCGGCCGGGGATGCCGTTGGCGCCGGGGAAGAGGCCGTAGAGGTTGTCGAAAGCCCGGTTCTCGGCGTAGATCACGACGAGCGTGTCGATCGCGCGGCGGTCGGCACCGCCACCGCCGCCCTCGCCGCCGAACGGCGGCGCGACATCCGCGCACGCGCCGACGCCGAGGGCGCCGCTGAGGACGACGGTGCGGAGGGCGACGGCCGAGGAAGACGAGCGAAGCAGCGGCATGGCGTTCGGCGCGAAAGGCGGACGGCCGCGACTCTACGCCGCCATCCGACCCGTGGCAGGACACCGACGAGAATCCCGCTGCCTGACGCCCGCCTTTCCGGAGACGCGATGCGACCCGTCATCGACAGCCTGCTCGATACCGATCTCTACAAGTTCACCATGTGGCAGGCGATGTTGCACCGCCACCCGGCGACGCAGGCCCAGTACAGCTTCGTCTGCCGGAACCGGCCCGAGCGCCCGCTCGCCGAGCTGGTCGACGAGGTGAACGAGCAGCTCGACCACCTCTGCCGGCTCAACTTCCGGCCCCACGAACTGGCCTATCTCGGCGGCCTGCGCTTCATGCGCTCCGATTTCATCGATTTCCTGCGGATCTTCCACTTTCAGCGCGAGTTCATCGAGGCGCGGGCGACCAGCAAGGGCCTCGAGATCGTCGCCACCGGCCCGCAAGTGCATGTGATGGCGTTCGAGATCTACGTGCTGGCGATCGTGAACGAGCTGTACTTCCGGCGCACGCCGCAGGAGCCGGCAATGGCCGAAGGCCGGCGCCGGCTTCGGGCGAAGATCGAGCGGCTCGACGCCTTCGCCGATGAGGAGCCGCGCCGCCATCCGTTCGAGTTCTTCGATTTCGGCGTGCGCCGGCGCTTCTCGGGCGAATGGCAGCGCGAGGTCGTCGCGACCTTAAAGCGCGAGGTGCCGCAGTATTTCAAGGGCTGCTCGAACGTGCTTTTCGCGCGCGAACTCGGGCTGGTGCCGATCGGCACGATGGCGCACGAATACCTGCAGACCTTCCAGACGCTCGGCGTCAGGCTGCGCGACTTCCAGCGGGCCGCGCTCGAGACCTGGGTGCAGGAGTACCGCGGCGACCTCGGGATCGCGCTCACCGATGTCGTCGGGATGGATGCCTTCCTGGCCGACTTCGACCTCTATTTCGCCAAGCTGTTCGACGGCCTCCGCCATGACTCGGGCGATCCGTTCGTGTGGGGCGAGAAAGCGCTCGGTCACTACGCGGCGTTGCGGATCGACGCCCACACCAAGCGGCTGGTGTTCTCCGACGGGCTCGATTTCGACCGGGCGATCGCCCTCCATCACCGCTTTTCGGACCGCACCCGCTGCGGCTTCGGCATCGGCACCTCGCTCACCAACGACATGGGCTTGCAGACCCTGCACATCGTGATGAAGCTGACGCGGGCGAACGGCCAGCCGGTGGCCAAATTGTCGGACTCGCCCGGCAAGCTGTTGTGCGACGACGAAACCTTTCTGGCCTATCTGCGCCAGGTATTTCGACACCCGGGCTGAAATCCGGCACGCGTTCTGCAATCGGGGCAATCCCGGAACTCGTCAGAATCGGGTATGGAAAAAAGCGCCAGAATTTTTATCGCCGGGCATCGCGGAATGGTCGGCTCCGCGTTGCAACGCCGGCTCGAGCGCGGCGGCTACACCCGTCTGGTGACGCGTTCGCGCGCCGAGCTCGACCTCCTCGACCAGCGCGCGGTGACCGATTTCCTCGCCGCCGAGCGCCCCGACCAGCTGGTGATCGCCGCGGCCAAGGTCGGCGGCATCCAGGCGAACGAACGCGACCGCGCCGACTTCATCTACGAAAACCTGATGATCGAGGCGAACCTGATCCACGGCGCCCACCGGGCGGGGGTGCAGCGGCTGCTGCTGCTCGGCTCGAGCTGCATCTACCCGCGCGACTGCCCGCAGCCGATCCGCGAGGAGTACCTGCTCACCGGCCCGCTCGAGCAGACGAACGAGCCCTATGCGATCGCGAAGATCGCCGGGTTGAAGCTCTGCGAGAGCTACAACCGTCAGTACGGCCGTCAGTACGTCTCGGTCATGCCGACCAATCTGTACGGGCCGAACGACAACTACGACCTCGTTAACAGCCACGTGCTGCCGGCGCTGATCAGAAAGGCGCACGAGGCCAAGCTGCGCGGCGATCGGGAGTACGTCGTATGGGGAAGCGGCACGCCGCGGCGCGAATTCCTCTACGTCGACGATCTCGCCGATGCCTGCGTGCACCTGATGGAAAGGGACTACGACGGCCCGATCGTCAACATCGGCACCGGCCAGGACGTGACGATTCGCGAACTCGCCGAAACCGTGATGCAGGTTGTCGGCTTCGACGGCGCGATCGTGTTCGACGCGACCAAGCCCGACGGCACGCCCCGAAAGCTCCTCGACGTCGGCCGCCTCGCGGCGCTCGGCTGGCGCGCCCGGACCTCGCTCGAGGACGGCATCGCCCTTGCGTATGCCGCCGCGCCTTTCCGCCACTGAGCTTTTTCCGAAACGAGAGGCGCGCCACGCGCGGCTGACGATGACCGAACCGACCAAAAAAGTTGCACTGATCACCGGCGTGACCGGCCAGGATGGCGCCTACCTCGCCGAATTCCTGCTCGACAAGGGCTACGAGGTGCACGGCATCAAACGCCGCTCGAGCCTGTTCAACACCGATCGGATCGACCATCTCTACCAGGACCCGCACACGCCCGGTCGCAAGTTCATCCTGCATTACGGCGACCTGACCGACTCGACGAGCCTGGTGCGTATCGTCCAGCAGGTGCGACCCGACGAGCTCTATAACCTCGCGGCGCAGAGCCACGTCGCGGTCAGCTTCGAGGAGCCGGAGTACACGGCGAACGCCGACGGCATCGGCGCCCTGCGCCTGCTCGAGGCGATCCGGATCGGCAAGCTCGAAAAGAAAACCCGCTTCTATCAGGCCTCGACCAGCGAGCTCTACGGCCTCGTGCAGGAAACGCCGCAGACCGAGAAGACGCCGTTCTATCCGCGCAGCCCCTATGCGGTGGCGAAGATGTACGCGTACTGGATCACGGTCAATTACCGCGAGGCCTACGGGCTCTACGCGTGCAACGGCGTGCTCTTCAATCACGAGAGCCCGCTGCGCGGCGAAACTTTCGTGACGCGCAAGATCACCCGCGCGATCGCCCGCATCGCGCTCGGCCTGCAAGAGTGCCTGTTCCTCGGCAACCTCTCCGCGCTGCGCGACTGGGGCCATGCGCGCGACTACATCGAGATGCAGTGGCTGATGCTGCAGCAGGACCAGCCGGAGGATTTCGTGATCGCGACCGGCGTGCAGTACAGCGTTCGCCAGTTCGTCGATTTCGCCGCCAAAGAGCTCGGGATCACGGTCGAATTCAGCGGCGAGGATGCGGCCGAGCGCGCGACGGTCGTGCGCGTCGATCCGGTCGGCGGCGAGCTGAAGGCCAAGTGCAAGCCGGGCGATGTCATCGTCAAGGTCGACCCGCGCTACTACCGGCCGACCGAGGTCGAGACACTGCTCGGCGACCCTGCCAAAGCCAAGGAAAAGCTCGGCTGGACGCCGAAGACCTCGCTGCAGGCGCTCGTGAAGGAAATGGTCGCGGCCGACTACACCACCGCGCGCAAGGACAGCCTGGTGAAGCTGGCCGGCTTCAAGGCCTTCGACCACCACGAGTGACCTACCCCCCCGCCGCTCAGCGGGCGACTGCCGACCGCCCGGTGGCCGTGCTCTCCTCGACCAGCTCGATCAGCGAGCGCGCCATCGCTTCGACCGTGAAGCAGGTCTCGAAGAGCCGGAGCGCCGCCGCGCGCATCGCTGCCTGATCGGCGGGCACGAGCGCGAGCCAGCGGCGTAGCGTCTCCTCGCAACCGGCCGCCGTGTCGGTTGCGACGTAACCGGCGCGCGCCGCGGCGATCTCGCGCCAGATGTTGACCTTGTCCGAGATCAACACCGGCAAGCCACAGCCGAGCGCCTCGGCGACGGCGATGCCGAAATTTTCCTGGTGCGAAGGCAGCAGATAGGCGTCGGCCGCGTAGAAAGCGCCCCACTTTTGGTCGCCTTGCAGCATGCCCGGCCAGCCGATCCGATCGGCGATGCCGAGCGCTGCGGCCTGCCGCTCGAGGGCCGCCCGGAGCCCGGTCTGGTCTGGACCGGCCATCAGCAGGTGCAGGTCCGGCGCATCGGCGGCCACACGGGCGAACGCCTCGATCAGCAGATCACAGCCCTTTTTCGCGTGGATGCGGCTCAGGAACAGCAGCAACCGCTTGCCCTCGAGCTCGGGATGCGCCCGGCAAAAATCGGTGCGCAGCCGCGCCGCATCGACCGGCGGCGCGCCGGTGCCGAAGGCGACCACCCGCTCCCTCGCCCGGTAGAGCCAGAACGTCTCGCGTGCGAGCCGGCGTTCCTCCTCGCAGGTGAAGAGCACGCTGCCGGCATCGCGCAGCACCCGGTAATCGGCCCAGGGCCAGTACAGCCACTTCTTCGCGTGCTTCAGCGGGTAGGCGCGCTTGAAATAGGGGTCGAGCATGCCGTGGGTGAAGACGTGGTACGGCACCGCGCTGCCGCGGAGCGCGCGCCAGGCGCCGAACGCGTGGTACTGCCAGAGGCCGTTGACGATCACCGCGTCGTATTCGGCCGCGTGGCGGCGCAGCCAGGGCACGTAGTCGGGCGCGTAGCCGTAGCCGGTACCGGCGCCCTTCGGCCCGAGCGCGTGGACGCGCAGCGGGCAGTCGGCCAGAAAGCTCGCCTCGGGGTCGTCGATCGTCGCGATATCGACCGCGTGGCCCATGTGTTCGATCGCCCGGCCGCTCTGCAACACCGCCTCGATCGGGCCGCCGTGCGCCGGATCGACCGATCGCAGCAATTGCAGCAGCTTCATCGCGCCGGCCCTTCGGAGGCGTCGCCCGCGTGCAGCACGGCCGGTGCGGCCAGCAGCGCCCGCGCGGCTTCGACGACCTGATCGACACTGATCGACCGCACCCCGCGGAGATCGTGGATCAAGCGGTGCCGTTCGCCGTACAGATGCCATTTGCGCGGCAAATTGGTGTCGCCATAGAGGCCGATGCAAGGCACGTTGCGGCTGCCCGCCAGATGCAGCGGCCCGGAGTCGTGGCCGATGAAGAGACGCGAGCCCTGCATCGCCGCCGCGCTGACGCGGGGTCGCACCTGCCCGCAGAGGTTCGCCACCGGTCCGTCCCAGAGCGCGGCGATCCGGCCGGCGCGTGCATCGTCTTCGGCGGCGCCGACGATCACCAGCGCGTGGCCGCGAGCCTCCGCGCCGAGACGGCTGATCAGCGCGGCCCAATTCGCTTCGCCCCAATCGTTGGCCGCGACCTTGCCGCCCATGTTGATGGAGATGCGCGGCAGCGCGGCCGTATCGCCGAGGGCACTCGCACCTGCATCGAGCTCGGCCTCGGTGAGCCGCAAATCCCAGGCGGCGGGATCGTCGAACGAGACCGGGCCGAGCACCGCGATGCAGCGCGCAAGCCGGTTGCATTCGCGCTCGACGCAGCCATCGGCGCCGACACGGTTGTGCTGGAGATCGGCAGTCAACGGCGCGCCGACGATGCGACGAAAGCCGCAGAGGCGAAAAAACAACCAGTCGCGCCAAGCCGCGCGGCGACCGCGCGGCGGCGTCAGGTAGACGAGCGTGTCGGCACCGAGCGCGCGCAGTTCGGTGCGCAACCTGCGCAAGGCGGCCACGGAGCGCGTGCCGACCGGGTAGGCGATGAAGCGGTCGACCATCCCGCTGTTCTCGAGGATCGCCTCGAGCGGCGCGGCTTTGGCGCTGACCGGCACGTTGGTGAGCATCACGCGCTCGGCCGTCGGAAACGCCGCGACCACGCGGTGCAGGCTCGGCAGCGCGACGATCGTGTCGCCGAGGCTGCCGAGGCGATAGATCACGACCCGTGCGGGCGGCGTGGCGGCACGGGCGCTCACGCGGGGGCCCCGGCGCCGGCGCCGACGCCGTCATGCAGCGCCTCGATCGCGCAGACGATGTGATAGAGGCTGCTGGCCCGGCAGTCCTGCAGATCAAAGCCGCCCGCCGCACTCATCTGCTCATGCCAGAGGCCGGCGGGCGCGTCGATCCGGAAGCGTTCGAGGCCGGCGATCGCGTCGCCGAGGCGATCGCCGGCCCGGCGCACCGTGGCAGGGTCGGATGCCAAGCGGCCGGCGAGCTGCCAGGCCTTGATCCGCTCGGTCTGTGGCCAGAGCTTGGCGGCGCGATCGGTCGGCGCGAAATCGGCGGCGTCGATCGCGTTGAACGCCACGCCACGCCTTGCGTCGACTCCGTGCGTTTCGCCGATCTCGAGCAAGCGGCGGGCGCGCTGCAACGCATCCGCACGGCCGCGCAGGACTGCCCAGCGCATCAACAGCCAGGCCCACTCGAACTGATGCCCCGGCTCGACCAGACGGCCCGCCGCGCCCGCGGCCGGCTGCCAATCGCTGTCGAAGAGCTCGAGCAGCGCGCCGCTGCGCGGGTCGATCAGCCGGCGCAGGCCGAGTTCGGCCAGCTCGTCGGCGAGTGCCGCCCAGGGCTCGCGGTCGGAGCCGCTCGAGAGCGCCTCCCACGCCAGCGCGGCCTCCAGCAGGTGCATGTGGGGATTCGAGCGCAACGGCAGGCTCGGCGGCGCGGATTCCTCGAAGCCCGCTTCGGCATGGCCCCAACCCTCGCGTAGCACCCGGAGCAGCGCCGTCGCACGCGTGCGCAAAGCCTCCCGCTCGGGCCGGCCACGGCGCGCAGCCGCCCAGGCGAACAGTGCGAACGCCTGTTCGTAGAGGTCGAAGCGGGCGTCGACAGGCCTACCGTCGGGATGCACCGAAGCGGCGAAATGGCCCGCGTCGAGCAGTGAACGTCGGTTCAGGAATGCGAGGCCGTGCTCCACCAGAGCGTCGGCGTCGGGATGCCAGCCGAAGCGCGCCGCGACCGCGAAAACGTAGACCTGCCGGGCCACGACACGTGTGCGTCGCGGCGCCTCCACCGGTCGCCCCTCTAGGTCGATGCGCTCGATGAAGCCGCCGCGCTGCCGGTCGACGCCGGCGACGGCCCAGCGGGGCAGCACCGCGTCCACCAACCAGCGAACTTGGCGCGCGCCGGCCGACCCAGGTGTTGATGAAAGCAAATTCACGGTGAGTAAGACTTCGTTAACTGATGGCGTTTCCGACTTCGACTTGCTTCATAGTCGTTCGCACGCCGCACCGGGGCGAAGTTTTTCACGCTTCGTCCTCCGCGTTGGCAATGTTTGCTTACATCGCCGGCGTCAAGGCCGCGCCCTGCCTACCGAAACGCCGGTGAGCGGCGCGACGGCCTACGCCCCTGTTCTCGCGGCCGGTGATCCGGTCCGCCCGGCATCTCCGCCGCCGCTGCGGGCCAGAGCGCCCTTTCCCTTTACGAGGTTTCGATGATTGCCTGGCTGTCCCGTCTGCTTCGCTCGCGCCGATTCGGCATTGTCGTTCTCGGCACGGCCCTGGCTTCGCTCGCCGGGTGCGGCGGAGGTGCCGAATCCGGCACGCTCGGCGCGACTGCGTCGATGGTGAACGCGCTCGGTATCGACGCCGGGACCACGAGCGATGCAACGACCGGCTCGATCTGCGCCTCCGAAGGTCAACGTTGCGCCTTCAGCGGTAGCCAGCAGGTGCGCTATGGAACGGGCACGAAGTCGGTCACCCTGACGTTGAACGGCGGTGCTGATTGCAGCAACGCCATCTTCGGCGACCCCGCGTACGGCGTGGTGAAGACCTGCTGGATCGTCCCTGTGGACGCCACGGCACCGTCCGCGGCCACCGGCTGGGCCGTCTGCGCCAGCGAAGGCGGGATGTGCAGCTTCTCCGGCACCCAGACCGTGCGCTATGGCAGCGATGCCCATTACGTGGACCTGGCGCTCGCCGGTGGTACGGCGTGCACGAACGCGGTATTCGGCGATCCGGCGTACGGAACGTCCAAGAGGTGCTGGCTGGGCCCGACGAGCGGCACGAGCCCCGATCCCGCCGCCGCACCGACACCTTCACCGACACCCGCACTGGTCACTGCGTCGGTCGCGAGCGGCAACAAACCGCCCATGGTGCTGAACGCGACCGGCAGCGGCCGGGCCGGCGACGTCGTCAGCCTGCAAGGTGAGAATTTCGGAACTTCGCCGCGCGTTTATCTCGAAAGCGCCAGCGCCAGCGCCCTGCCGATCATCAATAGCGTCGGCACCGGCTGGCTCGCGGTCCAGCTCCCGGCTGATGCCGGCGGCGCCTTGCACCTGCGAATCGACAACGGGACCGGCGTCAGCGCGCGCGTCGCGCTCAACGCGGCGCGACCGCTGCATCTAGACGCGCTCCAGTTGACGCCAGGCGGCAGATTCCGTGTCTTCGGCCGCAATTTGTACCTGCGCGGCAGCACGCCGATCGTCACGGTCGGCGGCGTGGCGGCGGCGCTCGACCTGTCGACCAGCGACGAACACATGCTGACCGCGACCGCGCCGGCGGCGTTGACCGCGTCCACTGCCGCGGCGATCAGCGTCGACAACGGCAACGGCAGCGGCGCGGCCGCCCTCGACCGCAACGTCGAGACGCTCGCCAGCGGCGGAGGCGACCCGTTCGGTCTCGGGGTTGGCTGGGCTTCGGGCTACGCGGCGATTGCGACCACGACGATCGATGCGGTCCGCGACCCCCGGCTGGTGCAGAAAGCGGCCTGCAACGGCTCCGGCGACGACAGCAACGCAATCCAGGCCGCGATCGAGTTGGCTGCGGCCAACGGCGGCGGCCTGGTGCGCCTGCCAGCCGGCCAGTGCCGCCTGATGACCGGCCGCATGACGCTGCGTTCGCGCGTCGTCGTGCAGGGCGCCGGCAAGGGCGCAACCGAAATCGTCTATGCGTCGGACTATCCGGTCTCGGCCACCAACGTCGATCTGGCGGGGATCCGCGACTTGACGCTCACCAACAGCGGCGCGTCCGGCGAAGGCCCGCTGTTGAAGGACAGCACACGAATCGTGATCCAGAACGTGCGCGTGCGGCTGATGACCTCGCGCCAGATGTACTTGTCGGGCAACCGGCAGTTCGCGGTCGTCGGTTCCGACTTCGAGCAGACCGGCAGCATCGGCTACCAAGGCCCGTACGTGCTGAACGACGCTGCGGGGCTGCTGTTCGAAGGCAATACGACGCAGTGGGTCGACGGCGCACCCACCTTCAGCCGCATCCACGACAGCTACCTGCACGCCAACCGCTTCACCCGCGACGGCAGCCGCCAGAACGCCGGCGGCGGCACCGTGCACTCGATGGTGCTCGACTTCGCGCACCGGGTGGCGGTCGTCGGCAACACTTTCGATGTCGCCAACGGGCCGATCACCAACACGTCCCGCAACGACGGCGAGACGATCCTGAGCGAAGGCGGTGGCGCGAGCCGCAGCGAGAACCTCGGCACGGTCGGCAGCGCAACCTCGACGACGCTCACCGACGCGTCGAACGCCCTCAATGTCGATCCGTTCGGCATGGGGCAGATTCCCGAGAATTACGGCGTCGCGATCGTCGCCGGCAAGGGCGCCGGCCAATCGCGGCGCGTTGTCGGCTACAGCCAGCCGACGCTGACGGTCGACCGCGCCTGGGACAGCGTCCCCGACGCTTCGAGCCGCTACGCGACCTTCGTCTGGGGCCTGGAAAAGTCGATCATCAAGGGCAACACGCTGTCGCAGAACCCACGCGGGATCTGGCTTTACCACACCGCGATCCGCGAGGTCGATGTCATGGCGAACACGATCACCGAGGGCGGCGGCATCTACCTGCGCTCGTATCAAAACCTGGCGCAGAAGTACTTCATGCCGATTTGGAACGTGCGGATCGTTGGCAACAAGATCAGCAACACGAGCCGTCGCTGGATGTCGTACGTGAACGCGGTGTTCGTCAATGCCGATGCACGCGCTTTCGGCATCGCCAATCTCGGCATCGAGATGCGGTCGAACGACCTGGTCGCCAACGCGCCGAATGTTTCGTCGGCCTGGGAGGAATATGCCGGCACCGAGGGCTACGTCAACATGATGCGGGTCGAGAACTATGCAGGCTACGAAAGCTCATCCGCGCCGCGTCTGCTCGGCTCGATCCTCTCGAACAACCGCTGCACGAATTGCGATGTCGCCGTGCGGATCGGCACCGGCGCCGGCGGCACGACGATCCTCGACAGCCAGCTGATCAATTCCCGCTCGACACTCGACGACTGGGCGACGACCTCGACCGGCGAAAAAGCGACGGCGACCGTGATGCGTTGATGCGGCGGCAGCGCCGGCGTTCCAGAATGCCGGAAGTGCTGCGCCAGCGGCCTCCTTTCGACGGTCGCTTCAGGCCGCCTCGGCATGCAGCAACTCACCGTCGTCATCCTCACCTTCAATGAACAGCGCCACATCGGGCGCGCGCTCGACTCGATCGCGGCCCTCGCGGCGCGGGTGTTCGTGATCGATTCGCAGTCGACCGACGGCACCGTCGCGATCGCCGAGGCGCGGGGCGCCACGGTGCTGCAGAACCGCTTCGTCAACCAGGCGCGGCAGTTCCAGTGGGCGCTGGACCACGCGCCGATCGAGACGCCGTGGATCATGCGGCTCGATGCCGACGAGGTGGTGAGTCCGGAACTCGCGGCCGAGATCGCGGCCAAGCTGCCGGCGCTCCCGCCCGATGTTGTCGGCATCAACCTGAAACGCCGGCATATCTGGATGGGCCGCTGGGTGCGGTACGGCGGTCGCTACCCGCTCGAGTTGCTGCGGATCTGGCGGCGCGGGCAGGGCCGGATCGAGGACCGCTGGATGGACGAACACGTGCTCGTCTCGGGCGGTCGCACGCTGACGTTCGAGCACGACTTCGCCGACGAGAACCTGAACGACATCGGCTACTTCATCGAAAAGCACAACAAGTACGCGACCCGGGAGGCGATCGACGTGTTGAACACCCGGCTCGGCTTGTTCGCGAAGCCGGCGGAGGCGGCCGCGACCCGCACCGCACCTCAGGCGGCGATGAAGCGCTGGGTCAAGGAGCGCATCTACAACCGGATCCCGTTCACCCTTGCGGCGCCGGCCTATTTTTTCTGGCGTTATGCGGTCCAGCTCGGCTTTCTCGATGGCCGGACCGGGCTCGTCTACCACTTCCTGCAGGGCGGGTGGTATCGGTTTCTCGTCGGCGCCAAGACGCTCGAGCTTGAGCGCGCAATTGCCCACCTCGCGGACCGTGGCGCGATCGTCGCCGAACTGGCACGGCTCACCGGCCAGCCGCTTCGTCCGGACGACGCACCGGTGGCGACCGCGAGCACGACCGCGGCCACCACCACGACCACCGTCAGCTGACCTGGACCTCGCGCCGGCTGCCGATCCGTTTGGCCGGGTTGCCGCCGACGATGCTCCACGGCTCGGTATCGCGCACCACCACCGCCCCACCGCCGACCACGCAGCCGGCACCGACCGCCACCCCCGGCATCACGAGCGCCCGCAGCCCGACGAAAGCGTGCGGCCCGATCGTGATCGGCGCGGTCTTCAGCGGGGTGTGCGGGTGGTCGAAGTCGTGCGTGCCGGTGCAGAGGTAGGCCTGCTGGGCGATCGTCGAACCCGCGCCGAGCTCGATCGGGTCGAGGCAGTAGGCGACCGCGCCGTCGCCGAGGCACGAGCGCTCGCGCAGCGTCAAATTCCACGGGCGGATGATCGAGGCGCGGCCGTGCACGAACGGCGCGCCGTCGACGGTGGCGCCGAAGCGCCGCAGCCAGAACAGCCGCCAGGCGTTCAGCGGCTTCGGCGTCCAGCGGCAACAAAGTCCCCACACGAGTTCCCACAGCAGCACCTTGATCCGGATGCCGAGCGACCACGGCGAGGCGTAGCTGCTCGTCTGGTCGTGGACGCGAAACGTGTTCATGGGCGGCACAGTGCGTTGAAATCGTCGATGAACGACCCGGCGACGCGGCTCAGCGAAAATTCGCCGGCGGTCACGAGTCCGGCGTCGGCAAGGCGGCGCTGGCGCGGCTCGTCGGCCATCAGCGCCTCGAGGGTGCGCGCCAGCGCGGTCTCGGGATCGACGCCAAGCTCGAAGTGGTCCGCGTTGACGCCGGGCCGCACGTAGTCGGCAAAGCAGGCGAGGTCGCTGGTCACCACCGGGCAGCCTTGCGCCATTGCCTCGAGCGGCGCGAGCGGAAACGCCTCCCCGTGCGCGGCCGTCGACGGGTAGACGAAGACGCGGCTCTCGAGGTAGGCGGCGTCGAGCGCAACGGCGTCGAAGATCGGCCCGGTCCATTCGACCGGCAACTGCAGTGCCCGGGCGGTCGCTTGCAGCTTCGCGAGGAACGCGTCGCCGCCCCCGCCCGACCCGATCGCATGCGGGCCGACGATCCTCAGCGACCATCCGGTGCGGGCCGCCGGCGCAATTTTCGCGAACGCCGCAAGCAGCAGGTCGACGCCTTTTTCAGGATGGAGCCGCCCGACGAACAGCACTTCGCGGCGGCGTGCGGGCCAAGCGGCGGCGGCTTGGGTGTCGCTCAACCGTGCCGACACATAGTTCGGTACCACCTTGACCCGTACGGAAACTTGTGGCGCCTGAGCGCGCACGGCGTCTGCAATCGCGGTCGAGACGCACTGCAGCCGGTCGACGCTGCCGTAGAACCGCATCTGCCCATGCGGATAGCGGTGCACCGAGACATAGACGACCGCGCGGCGACGCAGCCAGGGCAGCAGCAGCGGCAGGAAGAAGGTGTTGGTGACGATCACGTCCGCCGGGGGCAGCGCCCGCAGACAGCGGATCGAGTAGGCCAGATCGAGCACCTTGGCCCACACCCCGGAACGCGGCGCGTCGAAGCCGCGCACTCGGCGGTGCGCGACGCCGTCCGTCGTGGCCTCGTCCGGCAGGCCCCCCCAGCGGCGCGAAATCTGGGTCACCGCGATGCCGCGCCGGCCGAACTCGCGCGCCAGCTCAAACCACAGCTTCTCGACCGCTCCCCCCATGACCGGCGGACATGGGAGCGTGCCGCCGAGCACGATCACGACCTTCATCACACGCGCCACCGGGCAGGTGTCATGCGCATCGCGGCAGAACCGCGTCATCCGGCGTGAAATTGGTCGGAATGGAGGCGCGGATCGGAGCGTCGGCCGAGCACTTGGATGGGTTCTGAGCGAAAATGATGAACCTGCAGATGAGGGGTTGCAAAGAACGCCGTATGCTGTTTAGCGATATCACCTCATGCAAGCCCGAACGACGTCCGAGTTTCCGTCCACGGGGCACCGCTCGCCGGCGGAATCCGCCATGAACGTCGAACACCGTCATTCCGAGTTGACCCTTGTGGCGACGGTCACCAGTAGCCGCCCACGCTGGCCCGCCTGGTGCGTGCGCCTTGCACTGCGTTGGAATCATCAGGGCATCGACCGTTTGCAGGCACAGTTGAGCGACGAGTTCGGCATCGAGTCGACGGTGCCGTTGTACCGTGAGCTCGAATCGCTGATGCAAGAGCGCGCTGCGTTGCTGATGCGCCTTCGCTCGCGCGCCACTCACTGAGGTTTGCCCGGCCGCCGCGGTCGACCACCGCGTTTAAGGGGGGTGGAGCCGGGCATCATGCTGTTGAGGGATGGCGCCGCACGATACACATTCCTTACAGTTGCCGTCTGCCGGTATCCACCCGGCGGGTGAACCAAGAAGGGTGTCGTTGTGCAATCCGGCGTTGTCCGAGCGATCGATAGAACAAGGCCGGGTCGGGATCGGCGCATCGCTCGAACACTCCCCTGGCTGTGCGCGGCCGCGGTGGCTTGGGGCTGCGACGAAGCACCTCCGACGAGCACCGTGGCCGTCGCGACCCAACAACTCGGGCCCGCGCGTTCCGCGCGCTTCGTCAAGCTTGAGCAAGTGACCGAGTGGAACGGTCACGCCTGGGCCTCGGTGGCCGAGTTCAACCTGATCGATTCGTCCGGCGCGACGCTTGAGCGCACCGGCTGGAGCGCCACCGCCGACAGCCAGACCGCCAGCGATCCGGCCTCGCACGCCATCGACGGCGATCCGCATTCGCTCTGGCATACGCCGTGGGAAGGCGACCATCCACCGCCGCCGCCGCATGCCCTGATCATCAACCTCGGCGCGCCGGCGCGCGTCAGCGGCTTCCGTTATCTGGCGCGGCAGGACAAGCTGGTAAACGGCACCGTCGCCCAGTACCGCTTCTACCTGAGCGACAACGGTCTCGACTGGGGCGAGCCGGTCGCCGCGGGCGACTTCACCGCCATGAGCGCGCCGCTGGTCGAGAAGACGATCATTTTCGCAGCTCAGACGCCGAACCGGCCGCCGACGCTCGAACCGATCGAAGCGCGTGAAACGCACATGGGCCAGCCGGTCGAGATGCGCGTGCGGGCGATCGACCCCGATGGTGATGCGCTCCGTTACGAAGCCGGGCACCTGCCCGCCGGCCTGACGATCGATCCCCGCACCGGAAAGATCACGGGAACGCCGATCACGGTGGGCTCGCAGACGGTCGAGGTCGCGGTCAGCGATCCGAAAGGCGCCGGGGCGCACGCCTCGTTCACCTGGAAGGTGCAACCGCCGACGGCTTCCGCGGCCGGGCTGAAGGCCGGCGAGGTTCGCTTCGTCAAGCTCGAGGCGCTCTCGGAGGTCGAAGCTCGGCCCTGGGCGGCGGTCGCCGAATTCAATCTCCTCGACGCCACCGGCACGGCGCTGCCGCGCATCGGCTGGGCCGCCAGCGCCGACAGCGCCGACACCGCCGACCAGGCGAGCAACGCGATCGATGGCAACAGCGCCTCGATCTGGCATACGCGTTGGACCGGGCAACCGGCTCCCTACCCGCACGCGTTGGTCGTCGACCTCGGCAAGGGCGCTGTGGTGCGCGGCTTCCGCTTGCTGCCGCGCCAGGATGCCCTGACCAACGGCACGATCGCACGCTTCCGTTTTTTTGCCAGCCCGGACGGTGTCACCTGGAGCGATCCGATAGCCGAAGGCGATTTCAGCGCGATGCCAGGCGGCCTCAAGGCGGAAAAGACGGTGCTGTTCGACAAGTGACTTACTCGACAGATATGGAAACTTTTACACCTCAAAAGCAGCGCAGCTTGGGCATAGTTCACCGCATACCGAAGCGTGCCAGGCACACCGGCGTCCGTTGCCAAGGTGCGTACCGATGAAAATTCTGATCTACGGCATCAATTTCGCCCCCGAGCCGACGGGAATTGGCAAGTACAGCGGCGAGATGGCCGCCTGGCTCGCGAACGCCGGGCACGAGATCAGGGTGATTGCCGCACCGCCCTACTATCCCGCCTGGTCGATCGGCGAGGGGTACAGCCGCTGGCGCAGTGTCGAGCAGCGCTGGAGCGACAACGTTCGTGTCTGGCGAGCCCCGCTCTGGGTACCCAAGCGGCCTAGCGGCCTGAAGCGGCTCGTGCACCTGGCGAGCTTCGCGCTGCTGTCGCTGCCGGCCCTGGCACGCCAGCTGGCCTGGAAACCGGAGGTGGTGCTGGTGGTCGCGCCGGCCCTCGCCTGCGCACCGGCCGGGCTGATCGCCGCCCGCATGTCGGGCGCCAAGGCGTGGCTGCATATTCAGGACTTCGAGGTCGACGCGGCGTTCCGCATGGGGTTGCTGAAAGGCGAACTCGGCCAGAAGCTGATCAACGTCGGTGAGCGCTGGCTGCTGCGCCGCTTCAATCGCGTCTCCACGATTTCAGGGCGAATGATGTCGCTGCTGCGGTCCAAGGAGGTGCCGGCTACGCGGACGGTCATGTTCCCGAACTGGGTCGACATCGACGCCATCACGCCAATGCGTCGGCCGAGCGCCTACCGCGCCGAACTCGGCATCCCTGACGACGCGGTGGTTGCGCTCTACTCCGGCAGCATGGGGGCCAAGCAGGGGCTCGAACTCCTGCCTTCAGCCGCACAAGCGCTGCAAGAACGCCTGCCGCAGCTGTACTTTGTCTTCTGCGGCGACGGCGTGTTCAAGCCCACGATCGAACGCGAGTGCGCGGGCCTGAAGAACGTCCGCCTGTTGCCGCTCCAGCCGGCGTGCCGCCTGGGCGAACTGCTCGGCTTGGCGGATATCCATTTGTTGCCGCAGGATGCCAAAGCCGCGGATCTGGTGATGCCCTCTAAGCTCACCGGGATGCTATCGAGCGGCCGGCCGGTCGTGACGACTGCGCATCCGGGCACTGAACTTGCGGCGGTTGTTGGCGGTTGCGGCATCGTCGTGAAGCCGAACGACGTGACGGCGTTCGTCGAGGCCCTCGAGACCTTGGCGACTTCCGAGGCGAAGCGCGCCGCACTCGGTACTGCGGCCCGAATCTACGCAGAGATGCACCTCGCACGCGACCGCGTACTGGGCGACTTCGAGCAAGCGTTGAAGCGCTGCCTCGGCGAGGCCGCCGCCCCGCGCGCTGAGATCGGCGGCGTCGGGGCGGCCGCCGCGGACGAAACCGCAAAAATCGTCTGAATCGGACCCGACCGCCCTGCGGGGCTCGTCGACCATTCGTTTGCAACCCGTGACCGGTCGTCGGCTCGAGGAATCGTCTCATGAAGATGCGTTACACCGACGGAAACCATCCGCAGCAAGGCCTTGCGCCTTACGTGGCGCAACGGCCCATGGCGCAGCCCTGGCAATTCGCCGACCCGATGGCGATGGAGCCGGACGCCGACACGCGGATCGACTGGGCCGGCTACTGGCGCAGTGTCACCAAGCGCAAATGGCCGATTCTGATCGCCGCAGTGGCGCTGACGATCGCCGCGACGCTGTACGCCCAGTCGATCCTGCCGGTGTTCCGCTCGACGACCACGGTCCTGATCGAATCCGGCAAGACGAAAATCTTGTCGTCGATCGAGGAGGTCTACAACGGCGCCTCGCAAGACCGCGAGTACTACCAGACCCAGGTCGAGATCCTGCGCTCGCGCGACGTCGCGCTTCGCACCGTGGTCTCGACCAGGCTGTGGGACGAGCCCGAATTCGACCCGCGCACGCCATCGCGCGGTTGGGTCACGCGTCTCCGCGAGCTGATCAGCTCGCCGCCCGCGCCCCTGCCGTGGACACCCGAGCGACTCGCCAACGAAACCGTCGGCCGCTATCTCGCCTCGATCGCGATCGAACCGGTGCGACTGAGCCAGTTGGTAAAAATCTCGTTCGAGGCCCACGACCGTGAACTCGCGGCCAAGGTGGCCGACGCGACCGCGCTGGCCTTCATCGAGTCCGACCGCGACTCGCGACTGAAGCTCAACCTCTCCGCCACCGGCCTCTTGCAGGACCGGCTCGTCGCGCTTCGCGAGCGGCTCCTGCAGTCGGAGCAGGAACTGCAGAAATACCGTGAGAGCGCCGGCCTCGTGAGCGTCGGCGGGAGCGGCTCGGGCGTCGCCGCGCAGCAGCTTTCCGAAGTCTCGCAACGCCTGGTGTCGGCCCGCGTCCGTCGTACGGAACTCGAGAGCGCCTACCAGCAGGTCGATCGTGGCGGCAACGGCGGCGATTCCTCGCAGATCGCTGCGGTGATCGCGCAGCCCGGCGTCGCCGACGCGCGTGCGCGGGTGGCAGTGGCACAAGCCCAGGTCGACGAGGTGACACGCACGCTCGGCGAGCAGAACTCCAAAGTGATCGAGGCGCGTGCCGTGCTCGCAGCGGCGCAGCGCGGTTTGCAGGCGCAGACCCGTGCCGTCGTCGCATCGATGCGCGCCGAGATGCAGGCGGCCCGCCAGACCGAGGGTGCACTTCAGACCCAGCTCACCGCCGCGCGCAGCAGCGTGCAGGGCGTGAACCGGCAGGAGTTCCAGCTCGGGGTGCTCGAGCGTGAAGTGCAAACCAACAAGCAGCTCTACGAGTTGTTCCTGAGCCGCACCAAGGAAACGAGCGTCAGCACCAACCTGCAGTCGGCCAACGCGCGAATCGTCGACCCGGCGATTCCGGCGGGTGTGCCGCTGCGTCCGAACAAACCGCAGATCGTCCTGGCCACACTCCTGCTTACGCTGCTCGGCGGCGCGACCGTCTCGGTACTGAAAGATCGGCTGACCAACACGATGCAGGGCTCCGACGAGGCCGAGAACCGCCTTCAGCATCCGGTGCTCGCGACCCTGCCGAAGGTCCGCTCGACGAGCGCGGCAATGCTGAGTCGCTCACTGATCGACAACCCGAAGTCCGTGTACGCCGACGCGATCCGGATGGCACGCACCGGGATGCTGCTGTCGAAGTTCGCGGTCGCCCAGAAAGTGATCCTGATCACCTCCGCGGTGACGGGTGAGGGCAAGACAACCTTCAGCACCAACCTGGCCGCCGCGCATGCGCAGACGCGGCGGACACTCCTGATCGACTGCGATCTGCGCAACCCGCAGGTCGGCGCGCGGCTCGGGCTGCCCGCCGACGCGAAAGGCATCTCGGAGCTCATCGCCGGCACCGCCGACGTGAAGGACTGCGTCCATTCGATCCCCGATTCGTCGCTGCTCGTCATGCCGGCGGGCGAGTTGCCGGCGCATCCGGAAGAGCTGCTGCTGTCGCCGCAATTCCGCGAATCGCTGAAGGCGCTGGCGAACCGGGTCGATATCGTGTTGATCGACGCCCCGCCGGTCGGTGCCGGGAGCGACGCGCTGATCATCGCCCAGCAGGCCAACGACACCATCTTCGTCGTCAAGGCACGCGACACACCGCACCTTCTGGCGCAACGCGGGATCGAGCGGCTGCGCCGCGCCGGCGCGAGCATCATGGGCGTCGTGCTGACGAACGTCGAGACGCCGACCGATCGCACCAGCCGCTACTACGGCACGGGCTTTCGCGAAAGCCGGCTGGCGGACGAAAACACGGTGATAGCGGCCTGACGCGCGCGTCGTGTCCGTGCACCTCATCGCCCCCGCGCGCCGTGTTTCATTCGCTCCAAGCCTGCCGCGGCGCCGCCGCGATCATGGTGGTCCTGTTTCACCTGGGGGGCACCTTCGGCCAAGCCAAATACTTCGGCTGGGACCGGATGAACGGCCTGTTCGGCTGGGGTGACGCGGGGGTCGATTTCTTCTTCGTGCTGAGCGGCTTTCTGATCGCCAGCGTGCACCGCGGCGATATCGGGCGCCCCGAACGCCTCGGGCGCTATGTCGCCAAACGAGCCCTGCGCATCTACCCGACTTACTGGATCGTGTGCACCGCCGTCTGCGCCGCGGCGCTGGTCGTGCCGGCGCTGCGCTACGCGTTGCCGTCGGATGTGGCGACCTTCATCGGGGCGCTCGCGCTGGTACCGCTCGATGCGGAGGCGGTCGGCGGCACCGGATCGCCGATCCTCTTCGTGGCTTGGTCGTTGCAATACGAGTTGCTGTTCTATGCGGTGATGGCCGCGTTCATCGTGGCGCGTCCGCTCGGCGTGGCAGCGGTCATCGTGATCCTCGCTGCCCACTTTCATTGCGCAGGCGGCGCCGGTTGCAGCTTTCCCGCGTCGTTCGTCGAGACCAACATGATCTTCCTGTTCGCAATGGGTGCCGCGGCGGCTTTCAGCGTCAAGAGTCGCTTCCAGCTTCCGGCGCCGCGTTGGGTCGCTGCCGCGGCGGCGCTCGGCTTCGTGGGCTTCGGTATCTACGTGATGGAGGTCGGCCACGACGCGCTCGGCGTCGATCGTCGGCTCGTCTTCGGCACGATCGCGACGCTGCTGATCGTTGCGGCGGTGCAGGCCGAATCGCGTGGTCAACTGTCGATGCGACACCGTGGCATCGGCCTGCTCGGCGATTCGTCGTATGCCCTTTACCTGCTGCACATTCCCATCATTTCCGTGCTCTGCAAGGCGTTCGCGAGCCTGCACCCGACGGGCGCGCTTGCGCTGACGGCGGTTTTCGGACTGGTGCTGACCGCCTGCATCGGCGCCTCGGTGCTGTTTTTCCAGTGGATCGAGCGCCCGCTGCTCGCGAGCTTCGGCCGCCGGGTCCGAGGCGCCTCCGATCGCCGTCCGGTGTACGCGCGGTGAGCGGGTCCGGCCCAGCGTCGCGGCACTCGATGCTGCGCCGCGTGATCGCCGCGACCGGCTCGAACGCCTACAACCAGGCGACGACGATCGCGATCCAGCTCGCGTCGCTGCCGCTCTTTCTTTCGAAGTGGAGCCTCGCGACCTACGGCGAGTGGATGGTGCTGTCCGCCATCCCCTCGTACCTCTCGATGGCCGACGTCGGCATGGTCACCGCGGCCGGCAATCGCATGACGATGCTGCACGCGCAGGGCGACTCGCGGGGTGCCAACCAGGTGTTCCAGAGCGCGCTCGCGTTCATGCTGGCGGTGTCGCTGCTGGCGACGGCGGTCGCGGTCGGCGTGGTCGCCTGGTGGCCGTTCCCGGGTGCGGCGTCGTCTCAGTCGCGGGCGGCGATTCTGGCGTTGTCGGTCAGCGTCGTGGTTTCGCTGCTCGGCGGCTTGCCCGAGGCCGTCTACAAAGCGACCCACCGCTACGCGCTCGGCACCGCGCTCAACAACACGATCCGCCTGTTCGAGTGGCTGGGCGGCCTCGCCGGCCTGTGGTGGGGCGGCGACTTCGTCTCGGTCGCGACCGGTGCGCTGCTGCCGCGCGCGCTCGGTACCCTGGCGATGGCCGTTCACGCGGCCCGCAGCACGCCCGAATTCCGCTGGGGCGTGGACGCAGCCAGCCGCGCCGAGATCCGGCACTGCGTTGGCCCGGCGATCTCGTTCATGGCGTTTCCCGCCGCGAACGCGTTGAATTTCCAAGGCATGACGCTGATCGCCGCCGCGACGCTCGGGCCGGTCGGCACCGTCGTCTTCAACACCTACCGCACGCTGGCACGGGTGACGGTGCAGGCGACCGCCACTTTCAGTCATGCCCTCTGGCCCGAGTTTTCACGCCTCTTCGGCCGCCATGACCTGGCGGCGCTGAGCAGCCTCTATCGGCGCTCGAACCGGCTCGGCTGGGCGCTGGCCGCGGCCGCGAGCCTCGTCGTCTATTTCGTCGCGCCGACCGTGCTGCGCTTCTGGTCGAAAGGGCAGATCGCGTTCATGCCCGAGCTGATGCTGCTGGCGATGAGCTATGCGGCGGCGGCCGGCGCCTGGCACGTCGCGCGCGTGTTGCTGCTGGCGACCAACCAACACCGCGGCTTGGCATGGCCGTTCCTGATCGCTTCGGCCGCGGTCCTGCCGCTGGCATGGGCGCTCGCGAACCGTTTCGGCTTGATCGGGATCATGGCCTCGATGCTTCTGCTCGAGCTCGCAGTGGGGGGTTGGTGCGCGCTGCTGTCGCGCCGCCTCCTGGGGCCGGCAGCGGTCGGGCCGGCCGGCGTGGAGGCTGCCGCATGAAGGCCGTGCTGACGACGCTCGGCAAGTTCCACAGTTTCGACCTGGCCCGGCAACTCCACGCGAAGAACGCCCTCGCGTGGATCTGTTCCGGCTACCCGCGCTTCAAGCTGAAGGACGAGGGCCTTCCCGAGGCGTTGGTGCGTACGTTCCCCTACCTGCATGCGACCTACATGGCCGCCGGCTGGCGCGACCGCTTCGGCCTGGCCTTTTTGCGGCAGTGGGAATGGTGGGATCGCGTCTCGATCGATACCCACGTCGCCCGGATGCTGCGGCCCGAGGCCGATCTTTTCGTCGGCCTTTCGGGGTGCGGCCTGGCGTCGGGCCGCGCCGCCCACCGCCGTGGCATGCGCTACGTCTGCGACCGGGGCTCGACCCACATCCGCCACCAAAACGACGTGCTGGCCGCCGAACACGCACGCTGGGGGCTGCCGTTCGCCGGCATCGATCCGCGCATCATCGAGCGCGAGGAGGCCGAGTACGCCGAGGCCGATGCGATCACAGTACCGTCCAGCCATGTGCGCCAGACCTTTTTGACGCGCGGCGTGCCGGCATCCAAGGTCCGGGTCCTCAGCTACGGCGTCGACCTTCGGCGTTTTCATCCGGTCGGGGAGCCGTCGGCGGGCGGGTTCGACCTGTTGTTCGTCGGCGGCGCCAGTCTGCGCAAGGGCATTCCCTACCTGTTGCAGGCGTACCAGCGGCTCGACCACCCGCGAAAGACGCTCACGATCGCTGGCATCGCGGAGACGGCGGTGGTCGAACGGATGCGGGCGCTCGGGCTGTTGCAGGCCGACGTCCGGTTCCTCGGCCACGTGCCGCAGCCCGAGCTCAAGGCGCTGATGAGTGCCAGCCATGCACTCGTGCTGCCGAGCCTGGAGGAAGGCCTCGCGATGGTGATGGCGCAGGCGCTTGCCTGCGGCTGCCCGGTCATCGCGACGCCCGACAGCGGCGCGGCCGATCTCTACAGCGACGGCATCGAGGGCTACATCGTGCCGCCGCGCAACGCCGATGCGCTCGCGGATCGCCTGCAGCACCTGGCCGACGATCCGTCCCGGCATGCGCCGCTGCGCGCTGCCGCCCTGCGTCGGGTGCAGTCGATCGGCGGCTGGTCGACGTATGGCGCGCGCGCGCTGCAGCTGTACGAAGAGCTGTGCCGGCCGGAAACGACCGGGACGACCACCGAGGCGCGCGCTGCGGCGCAGGCTTCCGCATGACGCCCTCGGCCCACGGCCTGCTCGATCGATCGGGCCCAACCCCCGGCGCCACGAGGGCCGAGCCGGTGGCGGCCGCCCGGCGGCACGGGTCGGCCAGCGAATCGCGTCCCGCCGCGCTGTCGGTGCTCTACGTGGGCCCGATGTCGGGCACCAGCCGCCACCGCCGCGATGCGTTCGAGCGGCTCGGCCACCGCGTGACCGTCATCGAGCCCCGCAAGTTGCTGCCGCCGAGCGCCTGGATCGACCGGATCGAGTGGCACCTGAGCCCCCGGCTCCCGGCCAAGCTGCTCGAGCGGCGACTCGCCGAGCGCCTGGCGGGCCAGCGTTTCGACCTGGCCTTCGTCGATGGCGGCAGCCTGCTCACGCGGCGCAGCGTCGAACGGCTGCGGCAGCACGCCGACCGAGTCGTCAACTTCAATCACGACGATCCCTTCGGACGCCGCGACGGCGTGCGCTTCGCGGTCTTTCGTGCGGCGGTGCCAGCCTATGACCTGGTCGTCGTCGTGCGGCCGCCGAACGTCGGCGAGGCACATCAGGCGGGCGCGCGCCGTACCTTGCTGCACCCAATGGTTGCCGACGAGATCGCCCATGCTCCCCGCCCCTTGACCCAGGCATTGCATGCCCGCTGGGACGCCGAGGTCGCCTTCGTCGGCTCGTGGATGCCCGAACGCGGTCCGTTCCTGCTCGAACTGGTCGAGCGCGGCGTGCCGCTCGCGATCTATGGTCCGCAATGGCAGAAGGCGCCCGAGTGGCCGCGACTCGCTGCACATCACCGTGCCGACTACCTCGACGGCGACGACTATGCCCACGCCGTGCAGTGCGCGAAGATTTCGCTCGGTCTGCTCTCCAGGGGCAACCGCGACCAGCACACGACGCGTTCGATGGAGATCCCGCTGCTCGGCGGCCTGCTGTGCGCCGAGCGCACGGCCGAGCACCTCGCTTTCTACCGTGAGGGCGAGGAAGCGGTGTTCTGGTCCGATGCTGCCGAGTGCGCCCGGCTGTGTCTCGAACTGCTCGCCGAGGAGCCGCGCCGTGCCGCGATCGCTGCGCGCGGCCAGGCCCGCGGCCTCCTCAACGGCTACACCAGCGAGCACTTGATCGAAAAAACGATCGGGGCGTTGCGATGCGGATGATCGGCCCCGCGCGGCTGGCGGCGCGCTTCGGGTTGCCCGAGGCCGCGGGCCGCCTCGTCGACCGTCCACGCGACGAACTCCGGGCGTTCCGGCACGGCTACAGCGCACTCGTCGTGCTGGCCGCAGCGCTGCAGGCGCTTTTCTTCTGGAGGGTCGAGGACAACCTCGAGAGCGTGGCGATCGTGCTCGTGTCGTCGCTGCTCGGCATCGGGTATTCGCTGCGGGGCGCGCGCTTTCGTTCCCAGCCGATCTCGGCGCTGATCCTGCTTTTCTACACCACCACCGCGACCAGCGGAGCGCTGCTGGTGAAGTGCCTCGAGTGGGCGCCGCTGGTCGACCGGCTGACGGTGCCGCTCATGACCTTCGAGGTGCTGTTCGCCTGTCAGCTGACGCTGCTGGCGGTCGACCAGATCTACCTCTGGGCGCAGCCGCTGCGGGCAGTGCGCAGCTGGCTGACCCACCGCGCCGCGCTGCCGCTCGGTCTGTTCCGCTGGCCGACGAGCTTCGAGCTGTGGCTGCTCGGCTTCATCGGCCTGGTGAGCGTCGCGCTCACCGGCACCGACTACGAAAGCGCCGCGAGCTTCGGCATGGCGGGCGTCGGGGGCAAGCTGATCCGTGCTTTCGGATTCCTGAAATACGCGCCGTTTTTGATCCCCTTCCGGGATGCGCTTTCGGGCTTTCCCAGTCGCGTCCGGATGGCCCTGCTGCCGCTCGGCGGCTATTTCGTCGCGCTGGTCATCATCAGCTTCGCGACCAATAGCCGCTCGACCTTTGCCGACGCCATCCCGACGGTCGGCGTCTGCCTGCTGCTCGCCGCCGGCCTCGGCCGGATCGATCTGAAGCGCGTGCCGCCCGCGCGGCTTCTTGCGTTCGTGCTGATCGCGGCGCTCGGCTCGATTCTGCTGTCGCGAATCGCGCTGGCAATGGTCGTGGTGCGCGACTACCGCTCGACCGTCGATGTCGGCGCCCTGATCAACATGACATTCGAGGCGCTTTTCAACAGCGAATGGCTCGAGGCGGCCAGGTCGAAGATGGACAGTTCGATCAACGTCGGCGATTACAGCGAAACCTACGTCGACAGCCGTTTCTTCGCCCGCTTCCTGCTGACCAAGTTCCACGACAACATCGTTTACTACTTTTCGCTGATGGGGCCCGACCAAGCCGCGTCCTACAAGCAATTCATGATCGACCGACTCTGGGGAACGCTGCCCGATCCGCTGTTGCACCTGATCGGCGTCGACATCGACAAACAGGATCTGGTGGTCTCGAACGGCGACTTCGTGATCTACCTGGTCGACGGCTGGGGCCTCGGCGGCTTCAAGACCGGCTCGATGATGGGCGAGCTGTACGGCGTGTTCCGCTATGCGTTCCCGCTGGTCCTGGGCGTCGCCGCGCTGGCGGTGTTCCTCGTGTACGACGCCTTCGTCATGCCGACTGCAGCCGGCCGGCTCGCGTTCTCGCCGCTCGTGCTGCTCTTGATCTGGAACCTCGTCGGCACGACCGCCTCGATCGGTCTCGGCACCGAGAGCGTCACGCAAATTCCGTCGTCGATCCTGCGCGGATTGCCGCAGAACGTGGTGATGTACCTGATCGCCTGCACGGTCGTGCGCGGCCTAAGCCAGCTGGTCGCCCAGAAGCGCTGACGGCCGGCGCCTGCGCAGCGTGGGCGCTCAGCGCCGCAGTGAATCGATCACCGCGCTGCGCAGCGATGACTGCAACGCCGATTGCCGGACCAGCGACAGGCTGTTCGCGGTGGCGTCGATCACCGTCGTCGCCTCGATGCGACGGCCATCGAGCGTGTTTTGCACGACGATCGCCGCACCGCTCGCTGCCAGCGGACCGACCGCATTGCCGGGTCCGCTGCGGATCACCGTGAACGTGCCGCCGGTGAGCGCAGCGCCGTCGGTCGATCCGCCGCCACTACCGACCAGTGTCGTCGTCGCGACGGTGGCACCGTCGAGCGTCACGCTGCGCGCGATGCCGAACGACAGCAGCAGACCGCCGGCGGCCTGATAGCCGCCACGGCCCGCCGCGAGAGCCGCGTCGGCGACGGCCGGTGCGAGGCCGCCGAGCGGGTTGCCACCCGCGACGCAAGGAGCTGGGTCCGCGGCGCACGCCGATCCGCCCGTGGCCGCCAGCACCAGCAGCAGGAGCAACGGCCGACAGCGAGGCGGGACGAGCGGGTGCATCAGAAGTCCGCCGGGCCGAACTTGGGCACGACCAGGCCCGCGAGACCGTCGCGGCCGACCGCGGCGGCCAGCGGCGCGACCGGCGCGCGCTGCCAGTCGGCTGCAGCATTGAACACCGCGGCGTCACGTCGGTTGCCGATCACGAACAGAATGCGGTTGACCAAGGCCGCGCGAAACGCCGCCACACCGATCGTGCGGGCGCCGCGCGCCGGGTCGCCGACCAGCACCCGCCCGTCGCGCACGCCTTTGATCACGACGAAGTGGTGATAGCCCTCGTCGACCAGCAGCGCGATCGCCGGAATGCCGGCCTCCGCGAGGCGCTCGACCGGCTCTTCATACCCATCCGCCGCATAACCGTGCGCCTCCAGGTAATGCTTCATGTCGAGCAGCGAGAAACCCTCGCGGCCGATCCGGACGGCGTCGCCGTGCGCCAGCATCTCCTCGAAAATCGCGTCCTCCGAAACCGGCTGACCGTAGTGATGGGTCAGCAGCGTCGACAGAGCCGCCGACCCGCAGCTGTGGTCGTAGCGCTGACGCACCGTGGTGGCGTCGCGGCGTTCGCGCAGGCTCGTCACCGGCACGTGGTATGCGCCGCCGACCGACAGCGGCAACTCGACCGAACCGGCGGTTGCCACCGACGCCGCAAGCGACAGGGCCGCCGCGAACAGGCCGTGCCCGAGCCGCGGGCCGAATCCGACAAGGGGGCCGGACAGGGCTTCCGCCGGGGCCCGTGGGTCCGACCGACGGACGGTCATTTGAGCTGCAGGTTGACGACGACCGCGTTCTGGATCAACACGTTGTTGCCTGTGTTCTGGATCACCGTCGCGAGGCCGCTGCTGCCGGCGAGCGCGCCGCCCGCGAGCGTGTTCGAGCCGGTGGCCGACTGGGCGACCGCGTTGTTCGAGACGCTGCCCTGCAACGGAGCGCCGATCGAAACCGCATCGCCGCCGCGCTGCGTCGCAAGCGCGGCAGCCGGAACCGGCCGGGCGCCGAAGGGCCGCAGATCCGGCTGGGTCCGCGGCACCGGTGACCCGTTCGGGACATCCGCCGTGGCGCATGGCGTCGCCGTGTCGATGGCTCCTGCCAGCGAAGAGCCGAGCAGCAGCGCGCCAAAAACGACGACCGATGCGATGTCGCGAAGGTTCACGACGGATGCAGGCTTGTTCATGCGCAATCGATTCCTTGTAGAGGCGGGTCGGAGGACCACCGGCCACACCGGCATTTCGGTCTCAACGGCCGAGGGTGGTCTGCACGTTCACGGTCTGCTGCGTCAAGGCGCCGACGCCGGTGTTCTGGCTGATCGCGACCACACCGGTGGCCGACACGGCGGCGTTCGAAAGGGTGTTCGAGAAGTTCGCCGCGCCGGCGTTGACGTTCACCGCGCCTGCCGCCCCTCCGCCACCGCCGCTCCCGCCGCCTGACCCCGACCCGGCATGCGCCTCGCCACCACCACCACCACCACCACCACCACCACCGCCACCACCACCGCCACCGCCACCGTTCCCGCTGGCATTCCCGCCGCGCGCGGGACCGCCGTTGCCGATGCCGCCGTTGCCCGACCCGCCGGCACCCCCCTTGCCGCTGTCGGTGGCGGCGGCGACCTGACCCAGCCGGCTTACCGACACTCCCGTGACGGCACCCGACAAGCTGCTCAGCGCGACCGCGCGGTCGCCACCGAAACCGAGATGAACCTGCACGTGGACCGCCTGCTGCGTCAGCGCGCCGGTTCCGCTGTTCTGGCTGACCGCGATGATGCCCGCGGCCCCGTTCGCGACCGCCGACAGCACGTTCGACAGGTTCAGATGGCCGGCTTGCACATCGACCGTCGCCGCGGCGCCGCCCACCCCCCCGGTGCCGCCGCCGGAGCCGCTGCCGCCGCTGCCCAGTCCGGCAGCGCCGCCTCCAGAGCCGCCGCTGCCGTTCGACGCCGCCGCGCCAGCGCCGCCGTTGCCGCTGCCGGAGCCACCCCGTCCCGAGCCGCCGCTGCCGCTGCCGCCGTCGGCACGCCCACCGGCGCCACCGCTGCCGCTTTCCGAAGCAGCGGCCGAGTTGCCGAGCCCATCGACCAAGACGTGGGCGATCGCACCGTCGAGCCGTTGGGCGGCTTGCACCGCCCCTTTTGCCGGCACCGCCGCCGCGGCGCCATCGCCCGTGCCCAGGGCGCCTTGCAATTCCAGGGTCTGCTGGGTCGCCGCGCCGACGCCGCTGTTCTGGCTGATCACGACCAGACCCTTGGCGCCCGTCGCGACGCCCGAGAGCGCATTCGACATCGCCAAAGCGCCGGCGTCGAGCGCCGCACCACCGGCGGCGCCGCCGGATCCCGCCACGCCACCGCCCGAACCCGAGGCGCCGAACGCCTGTCCCGCGGCTGCGCCACCGGCGCCACCGGCGCCTGAGGCGGACGCGCCGCCGCTTCCGGAGCCGCCGCCGCCCAGACCGCTGCCGCCATTGCCGGCGCCGCCGTTGGCGCTGCCGCCGCTGCCGCCGTCGCCGCTCCCGGCCGCCCACGCGACGTTGCCGAGGCCGAGCACCCGCACGCCGTCGATCCGGCCGGCGACGAAGGTGACGGCAGCCGCGCCGCCCGCGCCCTGGGCCGTGGCGGCCGGATCGCCCTGCACGCCGAGCGCCTGCTGCGTCAATGCACCGGCGCCGCTGTTCTGGGCGATCGACACGAGGCCGCTGGCGGACGCGGCCACGCCGGACACGGTGTTCGACAGATTCAGGGTACCCGCGCTGGCGCTCGCCGCGTTGCCCGCGCCGCCCCGTCCGCCCGAGCCACCGCCCGAACCGGAGCCGGCCAATCCCTGGCCTGCCGCCGCGCCGCCGTTGCCGCCGCCGCGGGTCGTGCCCGCGCCGCCGGTGCCCGCACCCTGGCCGCCGACGCCGTCGCCGCCGTTGCCGCTGCCGCCGTCACCCGAACCGGCCGCCGCGCCGTTCGCGCTGGCGCCGACGCCTGCGACGTTGCCGAGCCCCGTCACCGAAACCGCACCGACCCGGCCGTCGAGCTGGTTCACGGACACCGCGCCGGCGTCTGCCGTGGTCGTGCCGAAATGACCCTGCAGGTGCACGCTCTGCTGCGTCAATGCCCCAACACCGGTGTTCTGGCTGAACGCGGCGACGCCGACGATGCCGCTGGCCGCGGTTGCCAGCGAATTCGAGAGCGACAGCGTGCCGCCCGAGACGGCGACCGCCGCGCCGGCGCCCCCGCTGCCGCCCGTGCCGCCGCCCGAACCCGAGGCGCCGCTGCCCTGACCGGCCGTGGTTCCGCCGTTGCCGCCGGCCGCGCCGTTGCCACCACCGCCACCGGCACTGCCGCCGGTGCCGTCGCCGCCGGTGCCGCGGCCGCCGTCGGCGCGAGCGCCGGTGCCACCATTCGCCGAGCCCGTGGCGGTGGCCCGATTGCCGACGCCGCGCACAACGACATTACCCGTCGAGCCGGTCACCAGGTTGCCGCTGCCGGTCTTCTGACGGGCGAGTTCGGCGATCGAAGCCGCGGTCGGCTCGGTGGTCGACTGGGCATGGGCGAGCGCCACGCCGAAGCTCATTGCGACCGCCAGGGCGATCCGGGTTTGCTGCATTCGAGGTCTCGACGATGGGAGGGCGGTTCGCGCCTCGGCCCCAAGCCGCTGCACACCGCGTCGCGAGGTTAAGAAGACGCCCGCCGGTCGGCCAGCCCGCAGCCGCGGGGTCCGGCCTTCGACGGCTCACGAAAACGTCGCCGGCGCCGAATCCGACCGGTCCGGAGGTTCGCGGGCCTATCACGGCCGTCGCTTCATTGGCGCTCCAACCCGTCCGCCGAAGCATCGAGATGGACGGGGATGAACCGCCCGCACCGCGCCGATGTCAGCAACTCAGTGGGTCAGCACCACCGGCACCTCGGTCGCTGGCGGCGTGTTGCGGCTCCGGCCGCAGCGCACGACGCCGCCAATCATCACCATGCCGACGCCCGGGATGTCGCCGAGTGCGACGGCCTCGAGCATCGACGCGGCCGGCGCGTGCTGGGCGCGATCGAGGAACACGAAGTCGGCGTCGCGCCCCGGCTCGATCAGCCCGCAGTTGAGCCGCCGGATCCGCGCGGTGTTGCCGGTCGCGAAGCAGAACGCGAGCTCCGGCGGGATGCCGGCGAGGCTCGCGAGCAGCGTGATCATCCGCAGGATGCCGAGCGGCTGCACGCCCGAACCAGCCGGGCCGTCGGTGCCGAGGATCACGCGGTGCGGGCACTTCAGCTGGAGCGCCATCTTCGCTGCCGCGATCGCGACCCGCTCGTTGCCGTTGTGGACGATCTCGATCGCCCGGCTCGAGCGCTCGCAAAGCTCGCACACGTGCGCTTCGGGCAGCGAGGTCGTGCCGCCGTTGATGTGGCCAATCACGTCGGCATCGGCCTCGAGGACGACCTCCTTGTCGATCAGCCCCGAGCCGGGAATCGAGGGACCGCCGGTGTGGATGGTGCTCTGGATCCCGTGCCGCCGCGCCCACTTCACCATCTGCGCGGCTTCAGCGCCGGCCTTGACCGAGCCCAGGCCGATCTCGCCGAGCAGGCCGACGCCGGCCGCGGCCAACTCGGCGAAGTCGGACTCGACCATGCCGTGCTCTATCACCGGTGCGCCGGCCAGCACCTTGACGCCGCCGGGTCGGAAATTGTCGAACGCGCGCTGCGCGGTGATCGCCAGCGCCTTCAGGCCGACGATGTCCTTCGGTCGGCCCGGCAGATGCACCTCGCCGGCCGAGATCATCGTCGTGACACCGCCGTTCAAGGTCGAATCGATCCAGCCGATCTGGCCCTGGCGGGGCGTCCAGTCGCCGAACACCGGGTGCACGTGACTGTCGATCAGACCTGGCGCGAGCGTCGTGCGGCGGGCATCGATCAGGAGGTCGGGCGCGCCGGTGTCGAGCTCGGCCTCGCGGCCGACCGCGGTGATCAGACCGTCCTGCACGACGACGGTGTCGGCGTCGCTCAGCGGGCGGTCGATGTCGCCCGTGAGGAGCGTGCCGATGTTGCGGATCACGACCTTGCCGCAGGCGGTGGAAGAAACCGCGGGGTCAGCCATCGAGGGCTCCTTGAACGCGACGGGCGAAGACCCGCCGCGGCAACGGCTCGGGAAGGGCGAAGGCCCCGACGAGCCGGTACGCGACGGTCTTCGGCCCGTCCGCGACGAGCGGGAGCTGCATACGGCGCCTGCCGGATTCAGGTCGCGTCGGGCGCGACGGTCGGGCCGCCGAGCGCCGGGCGCACTGGCGGCCCGGGCAACGCCTTCTGCGGCGGTACGGGGCCGGTCGCGAGGTTCGGATGCGGCGCTTCGTCAGCGCCGGGTTCGGCGGCGGCCCGGGCGTCCTTGCGCTCCTTGCGCGCCTTCTTCTTCGACTCGAACCAGTAATGCGCGCGGTCGAGGTAGAGGTAGACGACCGGCGTCGTGAAAAGCGTCAGCACCTGCGACAGGATCAGGCCGCCGACCATCGCGTAGCCGAGCGGCCGGCGCAGTTCCGAGCCCGAGCCGTGGCCGAGCATCAGCGGCAGGCCCGAGAGCAGCGCGCACATCGTCGTCATCATGATCGGTCGAAAGCGCAGCAGGCAGGCCTGGAAGATCGCGTCGTGCGGGGTGGCGCCGTGCTCGCGCTCGGCGGTGAGCGCGAAGTCGACCATCATGATCCCGTTCTTCTTGACGATGCCGATCAGAAGGATGATGCCGATCAGCGCGATCACGGTCAGCTCGTAGCCGCCGGCCATCAGGATCAGCAGCGCGCCGACGCCGGCGGAGGGGAGCGTCGAGAGGATCGTCAACGGGTGGATGTAGCTTTCGTACAGCAGCCCCAGAACGATGTAGACCGCGATCAGCGCCGCGGCGATCAGGTAGGGCTGGCTCTTCAGCGACTCCTGGAACGCCTGGGCCGTGCCCTGGAAGGTGCCGGTCAGGGTCTGCGGCGCGCCCATCTCGGCCTGCGCCTTGTTGATGGCGTCGACCGCGGTGCCGAGCGCGGCCCCGGAGGCGAGGTTGAAAGAGATCGTCACCGCCGGGAACTGGCCCTGGTGCGAGATCGAGAGGTAGGCGGTCTTGTTGGTGTCGATGCGGACGAAGGTCGAGAGCGGCACCTGGCGACCGGTGATCGGCGAGGTGAGGTAGAGCTTCGAGAACAGCGACGGGTCCTGCTGCAGTTCGGGCGTGACCTCGAGAATCACCCGGTAGCTGTTCAACTGGGTGAAGTACTGCGCCACCTGGCGCTGGCCGATTGCGCTGTAGATCGTCGAATCGATCGCCGCCGGCGATATGCCCATGCTCGAGGCGCGATCGCGGTCGATCGTGAGCGTCGCGGTCGCGGCCGCGTTCTGCAGGTCGGTCGCGAGGTCGGTCAGTTCGGGCAACTGGCGAAAGCGCGCCAGGAGCTTTGGCGCCCACTCGTTCAGTTCGTCGAGGTTGGAGTCGGTCAGCGTGTACTGGTACTGGGTTCGCGACGGGCGCGCGCCGACCCGCACGTCCTGCCCCGCCTGCAGGAAGAGGTTCGCGCCCTCGACGCGCGCCAGCTTCGGCCGCAGCCGCGCGATGATCTCGTCGGCGCTCGCCTTGCGCCCGTCTTCCTTGGCCTTCAGGCCGATGAAGAAGTTGCCGGTATTGAAGGTCGACGAGCTGCCGTTCATCCCGAAGGTCGTCACGTCCGGATCCTGACGCACGACATCGGCGAGCGCGATCATCCGCCTGTTCATCGCCGCGAACGAGGCGTCCTGCGCAGATTCCGCAAAGCCCTGGATGAAGCCCGTGTCCTGCTGCGGGAAGAAGCCTTTCGGGATCGCGATGAAAAGCGCCACGGTCGCCGCGAGCGTCGCGAAGAACACCATGAGGGTGATGAACTGGTGCCGCAGCACGACGTTCAGGCCGCGCTCGTAACCGCGGAGCAGCTTGTCGAAGCCGGTTTCGAAGAGCTGATAGAGCCGACCGTGCTTCTGCTTGTGCTGGTCGCTCAGAAAGCGCGAGCAGAGCATCGGCGTCAAGGTCAGCGAGACCAGCACCGAGACGAAGATGGTCAGCGTCACGGTCACCGCGAACTCGCGAAACAGCCGCCCGACGATGCCGCCCATCAGCAGCAGCGGGATGAACACCGCCACCAGCGACACCGAAATCGAGATGATAGTGAAGCCGATCTCGCCCGCGCCCTTCAGCGCCGCCTCCATCGGCGCCATGCCCTCCTCGACGTGGCGATAGATGTTCTCGAGCATCACGATCGCGTCGTCGACGACGAAGCCGACCGCGATCGTCAGCGCCATCAGCGAGAGGTTGTCGAGGCTGTAGTTGGCGAGGTACATCGCGCCGAAGGTGCCGCAAAGGGCGAGCGGCACAGTGACGCTCGGGATCAGCGTCGCCGGAACGTTGCGGAGGAAAACGAAGATCACCATCACGACGAGCGCGATCGTCAGCACGAGCGTGAACTCGACGTCGTGCACCGAGGCCCGGATGGTCTGGGTGCGGTCGATCAGCGTCGAGACCTCGACCGTCGGCGGGATCGCGGCCTTCAACTTCGGCAGCGCGGCAAGGATCTTGTCGACCGTCTCGATCACGTTGGCACCCGGCTGCTTGGTGACCGCGATCACGATGCTGCGGCCGTTCTGCACCGTGCTGCCCTCGGGCACAGCGGCGCCGGCGAAGGCCCAGCCCGCAATCTTCGAGTTCTCGGCCGCGTCGACCGCCACCCCGATGTCGCGGACCCGGATCGGCGCGCCGTTCTTGTACGCGAGGATCACGTCGTTCCACGGCGCGGCCTTCAGGATCTGGTCGTTCGTGTAGACCGTGAAGCTCTGGTCGCGGCCGTCGATCGTGCCCTTCGGCTGGTTCACCGTGGCGCTGGCGACGACCGTTCGCACGTCCTCCAGGCTCAAGCCGAGCGCGGCGATTTTGTCGGGGTCGACCTGCACCCGCACCGCCGGCTTCTGCTGGCCGCCGAGGTTGACCAGGCCGACGCCGGAGATCTGCGAGATCTGCTGCGCAAGGATGTTGTCGGCGTAGTCGTTGACCTCGATCAGCGGCAGCGTCTTCGACTGCACGGCGAGCAGCAGGATCGGCGAGTCGGCCGGGTTGATCTTGCGAAAGGTCGGCGGGTTCGGCAGGTTCGCCGGCAGCGACCCGGAGGCTGCCTGGATCGCCGCCTGCACGTCGAGCGAGGCCGAGTCGATCGAGCGGTCGAGCTCGAACTGCAGCGTGATCTGGGTCGAGCCCAGACCGCTGGTCGAGGTCATCTGCGCCAGGCCGGCGATCAGCGAGAACTGGCGCTCGAGCGGCGCGGCGACGTTCGACGCCATCGTCTCCGGGCTGCCGCCGGGCAGGTTCGCCGAGACCTGCACGGTCGGGAAATCGACCTGCGGCAAGGGCGCGACCGGCAGCAGCGGGAACGCCGCGATGCCGATCAGCAGCAGCGCGAGCGCGAGCAGCGTGGTGCCGATCGGCCGCTTGATGAAACCGGCGGAGACGTTCACCGCGACTGCGCCCCGGCCTGCGTCGACGCGAGCTCCGCGCCGCCGCCGCGGCGGTCCGCGGTGCTCGCGCCGCCGACGCCGCTCGCGGCGCTCGCACCCACGCCCCCGGCCGGGCCGCCGCGGCCCGCGCCGCTGGCGCCCGCCCCGCCGCGGCGGGGCGCGGCCTCGACGATCTGCGAGCCCGGCCGCAGCTTGTATTGACCGTCGACGACCACCTTCTGACCGGCCTCGAGGCCCTTCTCGACCACCGCGTAGCCCTCCTGGATCAGCGCGAGCTGGATCGGCTTCGGCTGCACGGTCTTGCCGTCGGCCGAAACCAGGTACACGTAGGTGCCGTCGGACCCGCGCTGCACTGCCGCCGCCGGCACGGTCAGAGCGCCGCGCCGCTGGCCGAGCACCAGCCGGACATTGACGTACTGACCCGGCCACAGGGTGTGGGCCGCGTTCGCGAAACTGCCCTTCAGCTGCACCGTGCCGCTCGCGGTATCGATCTGGTTGTTGACGAGCAGCAGCCGGCCCGAGGCCAGCAGCTCGCTGCCGCTGCGCGGAAACGCCTGCACGACGAGCGGCTGACGCGGCGCGCCGCGGGTTTTCGGCGCCGTCTCGTTGAGCGCCCGGTTCACGTCCTGGAACGCGTCTTCCGGCAGCGTGAAGACGACCGAGATCGGGTCGATCTCGTTGATGACGACGAGACCGTTGGCGTCCGCGGCATGGACGATGTTGCCGGGGTCGACGAGCCGCGCGCCGACCCGGCCGCTGATCGGCGCGAGGATCGTCGTGAAGCTGAGCTGCGTCTGCGCGTAGGCGATCTGCGCCTCGTCGTTGCGTACCGTCGCATCGAGCTGCGCGACCAGCGCCTTCTGCGTGTCGAGCTGCTGCTGGGTCGAGGCTTCCTCGGCGATCAGGGTCTGGTAGCGCTGCAGATCGAGCCGGGCGTTGGCGAGCGTCGCGGCGTCCTTGGCGCGTTGCGCCTGCACCTGCCCGAGCTGCGCCCTGAGGGTGCGCGGGTCGAGCTGGGCCAGCAGCTGGCCGGCCTTCACGTCCTGGCCTTCGACGAAGCCGACCCGGTCGAGCTGGCCGTCGACGCGGGTGCGCACGACGACGCTTTGGGCCGCCGTGACCGTGCCGATGCCGGTGCGGAAGTTCGGCACATCGCGCGCCTGCACCGGCGCGGTGGTGACGACGACTGGCGGAGGCGCCTTGGTGGCGTCGCCTTTTTTATCGTCCTTGGCGCCGCTCGCCGGCGCATCCGCAGCCCGCGCGGCCTCACCCCCGCCGCCGGGCGCCCAGAGCGCGGCCCCTGCCCCGATCGCCACCAGCAGCGCGCAGACGGCGGCGGCATGACCACGACGCCGCTTCAGGCCTGTCGCCGGCGCCCGCGCCGCGGCCGGATCCGCTCCGTCGGCGATCCGCTCACCCGGCGAGTTCAACTCGATCCCTTCCGCTCTCATCCCGCCCCTGATCGCCATTCACTTGTTCCCACGCAATTACCACGCCGACACGCCGCACGTCACCCTGGCGAGGCCGCAAGGGCACCCAACGCGCATCCCGCCGCCGCTCGGGCCGGCTCCCCCGACGCGGCGCCGCTCGCCGCCCGGGTCGATGCGGCGACGCACGCTGGGGCGTCGCTCCGCCAGCCGCCGCCGGTCGCCGCGATCAGGCCGACGCTCGCCGCAAACTGGCGGCCGCGCAGCGCCACGGCCGTACGCTGGTTGGTGAGCGACAGCGTCTGCGCGGTAACGACTGTGAGAAAGGTCGTCGTCCCGGCCCGATATTGCACCAGCGCGAGCCGCTCGGCGGTCTGGCCGGCGCGCACCGCATCGGCCTGGTAGGTGATTTCACGCTCCAGCACCTGCAATGCGGCGAGGTTGTCTTCGACCTGCTGGAAGCCGCCGAGCACCGTTTGCTTGTACTGCGCGCTCGCCGCGTCCAGGGCGGCGACGGCCTGCGCGTCGCGGGCGCGGCGCAATCCGCCGTCGAACAGCGTCTGTGCCAGCGCGGCGCCGAGCGACCAGACCCGCGCCGGGGCGTCGAACAGGGTGCCGAAAGTCGCAGCGCTGAAGCCGCCGCTGGCGCTCAACACCACGCTCGGGAAATACGCCGCACGCGCCACGCCGATGTTGGCGTTCGCCGCCGCAGCGCGGCGCTCGGCCGCGGCGATGTCGGGACGCCGCTCGAGCAGCTCGGATGGCAGCCCGACGGGCGTTGCCGGCAGCTGTGCCGCGAACGGCTGGTCGACGGTCGCCGCGGGCAGCACGAACCGCACCGGCGGCCGGCCGGTCAGAATGGCCAGCGCGTGCTCGAACTGTGACCGCGTGACCTCGAGGTCGGTCGCCTGCGCCTGGGCGCTCGCGAGCTGGCTTTCGGCGAGCGCCACGTCCGAGAGCAGCCCGACGCCGGCGGCGCGCTGCGCGCGGGTCAGCTTCAGCGCCCGCGTGTAGGCCTCGATCGTCGCCGCGTACAGATCGCGCTGCTGGTCGGTGGTTCGCAGCGAAAAGTAGTTCTGTGCGACCGAGGTCTGGATGCTGAGCAGGGCATTGGCCAGGTCGTCGGCGCTGGCCGCCGCGCTCGCCTCACCGGCCTCGACGGCGCTCCGCACGCCGCCCCAGAAGTCGGGCGCCCAGCTCGCCGAGGGCGTGACACCGAAGGCATCGATCGTGCGTGGTCCCGCGACGCCGGCATTGGTGCGCGCGCGCTGCGCGCCGACGCTCACGCCGGCACTCGGAAACAGTGCGGCGCGCGCCTGGTCGGCCAGCGCCGCCGCCTGCCGGTACTGCGCCTCGGCCACGCGCAAGCTCTGGTTGGCGCGCCCGGCGTCGAGCATCAGCCGGCCGAGAGTCGGGTCGCCGTACACCGTCCACCACGGATCGGCACGATCCGGCGCGCCCGGCTCGGCCGGTTTCCAGGGCGCGCCTTCGCGCCAGCCGGTCGGCAAGTCGTCGAGCGCCGGGCGCACGTACGTCGGACCGACGCTGCATCCCGTCGCCGCGACCAACGCCCCGGCCACCGACAAAATTCGCAGCCGCTTCAAGACGAGGCCGCGCATCGAGACGCGCAGCCCGACGCCGGCGGCGCGACGCAGGCGGACAAACTCGAACAAGACGGCGTGGAACCGCATCGACCCGACTCTAACGAGTGGCTCGCCCCGGACCCTGTCGTCAGTCGGACAAGAGCGACAGGTTTTTCGCGATTGCGCCCCCTTTCGTGGCCGCGGCGGGGCGCCGTCATGGCCGCTCGACGACGTTGACGGCGGTCGGCGGGCCGCACAGCGGCATGCGGCGGGCCGGCAGAGGGAGGCCTTTCGAGCACGGTTGCGACGCCGGCCGAGCGCTTCAGCCTTCGAGCGCCAACGCGATGGCCTGCTCGCGCGTCATCCGCGCGCCGATGCTGAAGTGTCGAGCGAACACGCTCTCGTCGAGTGCCCCGCGGGTACGGGCCACCGCTTCTTCGTACGCCTGGCGCACGCGGCCTGCGAGTTCGGTGGGAGCCGGGCAGCGCGTGGCGTCGGCCGGCTTTCGATCGCCCGACGCACCCAGCGCACCTTCCACCGCACCGCCCAGCGCACCCGCCAACCGGGCCGCAACCTCCCAGCGGTCACACGCCGCGTAGGCGATCAACAGGTGCGCAAGACCTTTGGTGACCCACGGCGACATCGGGTAGTTGCGATGCAGCGGAAGGCTTTGCTTGAAAAGACTGAGTGCCCGCGCCGGCTCACCCTGGCGTTGCGCCAAAAAGCCTTGCTGTGCCAGGCTGCCCGCAATATCGAAACCGGATTCGACGCTACGGTACAAGTCGAGGCTTTCCGCGAGCAGCTCGTTCGCACGGTCGAAGTCACCCCGCCGGATTGCAATGGTTCCCAGAAGGGCGCGGCCGTGACCGACGTAGAGCTTGTCCCCGCCGATCTTCGACATCTCGGCTTCGCATTCGGCGACCATGGCCTCGGCCGACGCGTCCCGGCCCATCAGGGCCTCGTAGCCGGCGTAGCAGATCAACATCTGGGCCAGCAAGAACGCGCGCCGCCAGGGGTCCTCGATGCGGCGGCCTGCGCGCAGGCTTTCGGCAAACAGATCGGCGGTTGCGGGGTCGCGCAGGCTGGTGTCCATATAGCCCATCCACATCAGCGCCCACGCGATGCCCTCGTCGAACGCCAGCGACCGTGAAAGGTCCAAGCATTGCGCGCAAAGCCGCCGCCCGAGCGGCGGGTCGAAGTTGGTGGCGAGCATCGCCGACCCGTAAAGCGAGCGCGCATCGTGCAGCGACGCTGGCCGCCCGTCCCGCTCGCTGCACTCGCTCAGGCGCTCCTGCGAGTCGACCATTTCCTTCCAGTGCATGTTTTTGTACCAGAAGCGGGTCAAAGAGCTGAACAGGCGCAGTCCGAGCTCGGCATGGCCCGGCGCCTGCGACGCTTTCAGCGCCATTCGAAAATTGTCGAGTTCGGTCTCGGCGCGCGCATGCCAATGCAGCTGTTCATCACGCGTCAGCATCGGACGGATCGTGTCCGCAAGGTCGACGAAATAGCGCAGATGGCGGGTGCGCGTCGCGTCGACTTCCCGGGCGTCTGCCAGCTTCTCGAGACCGTACTCGCGGATCGTCTCGAGCAGCCGATAGCGCGGTTCGTCCGAGTCGAGGTCGAGCACCACGAGCGACTTCTCGACCAGCTGCGCCAGCAGGTCCAGGACATCGTCTTTGTCCGTGGGATCGTCGCTGCACACCTTCTCGGCCGCCTCGAGAGACCAGCCGCCGGCGAACACGGCCAGGCGCCGCAGCAGCCCGCGCTCGGCTTCGCTCAACAGGCCGTGGCTCCAGTCGATCAGGGAGCGCAGTGTCTGGTGGCGCAGCAGGGCGGTGCGGTGACCGCGCGTGAGCAGCGCGAAACGGTCGTGCAGACGCTCGGCCACCTGTTCCACCCGCAGGGTCGCGACCCGCGCCGCGGCCAGCTCCAGCGCCAGCGGAATGCCGTCGAGCTGATGGCAGATCGTGGCCACGGCCGCGGCATTTTCGAGCGTCAACCGGAACCTCGGCGAGGCGGCGGTGGCACGCTGCATGAAAAGCCGAGTGGCGGCGAATTCGAGCAACTGCTCGGGTGAGCGCCCGGCATCCGGCCGCGCCGTGCGCAACGACGGCAGACGCCATGCCACCTCGCCGGCGATGCTCATCGCCTCGCGGCTCGTCGCCAGCGTTCGGGTCCCTTCGGTGCTGCGCAGAACCTGTTCGGCGTAGCGAGCGCAGCTCTCGATCAGGTGCTCGCAGTTGTCGAGGACGATCAGCATCCGGCGGTTGCGAAAGAAGTCGAGCAACGTATCGAGCATCGACCGGCCGGGCTGCTCGTGCACATCGAGCGCGGCGGCCACCGTTTTGGGCACCAGCGACGCTTCGGTCACCGGCGCCAGTTCGACGAAGCAGACGCCATCCGGGTACAGGGTCCGGACGGTATCGGCAACTTCCAGCGCGAGACGGGTCTTGCCCACGCCACCCGCCCCCACAATTGTGAGCAGTTGGGTCTCCGCCAGCAGTGCGATCACCTCCGCAAGATCCGATTCGCGGCCGATCAGTGCCGGCTTGTTTCTCGGGAGATTGCAGCGCACACCGTCACGCACCGTCGCGCTGTCGCGACTTGGAGCCTCGGGTTCCTGCGCCGGTGCGTCCTCGATCAGCAGCCCGAAACGGTAGCCGCGGCCCGGAACCGTCGACACCGCCGATGCACCGAGCAGCTTGCGCAAGGACGAGACGTGCTGGCGAAGGTTGTTCTCGTCGACCACCAATCCCGGCCAGACGCGTTCGAACAACTCGCCATGGCCCACCACGCGATCGCGTTTGTCGATCAGAACCTGCAGCAGGTCGAACGCGCGTGCACCCACGTTGACCGGCTCGCCGTCGGCCAGCAATTGGCGCTGCGAGGCTCGAAGCTCGAAACGCCCGAATCGGACACTGGGGCCAGGTGAATCCATCGGTATCGGCGGTGCCGGGCAAGCTTACAGCGGCCGCTGTTTCACAACAATTCACGCCGGCTTCATGGCCTTGCGGCCCACTGAAGGCAACACTGACAGCGTCGCTCAGGCGCGGTGTGCGGAGGCACCCCGCCAGCCCGTGAATCACCTGGTCGACACCTGCGCGCGCGATGCAACTCGAGGGACGGCCCTTTGCAGGTCACGCGCGAGCCCATCCACCGATCTTGCGCTCCATCGGAGACACCCTCATGAATGCACCGACCGATCTCACCGCCCTGAAGTTGCGCCAGCAGACGGCCTGGGCAAGCGGAGACTACGCCGTGATCGGCACCACCTTGCAACTCGTGGGCGAGTTGCTCGCCGAGGCCTGCGACCTGCGTTTCGATGAACGGGTTCTCGACGTCGCCGCGGGCAATGGCAACGCCACGCTGGCAGCAGCGCGCCGCGGCTGCAAAGTGACCTCGACCGACTATGTGGCGGCCCTGCTCGAGCGCGGCGCGGAGCGCGCGCGTGCCGAGCGTCTGGTGGTGCACTTTCAGGAGGCCGACGCGGAAGCCTTGCCCTTCGAAGATGCAAGTTTCGACTGTGTGCTGTCGACCTTCGGTGCAATGTTTTCACCAGACCAGGCCCAGGCCGCGGCCGAACTGGCGCGGGTGTGCCGCACGGGCGGTCGAATCGGGTTGGCCAACTGGACCCCGGAAGGTTTCATCGGCCAGGTGTTCAAGATCCTGGGGCGTCATCTGCCGCCACCGGCCGGGGCGCAGCCGCCTTCGCGCTGGGGCGTCGAGACGCAGTTGCATTCGCTCTTCGGCGAAACCGCCACCGCCATCGCAGTGACCCGGCGATCCTTCGACTTCCGCTACCGCTCCGCGGCGCATTTCATCGAGGTCTTCCGGACCTGGTATGGGCCGATGCACAAGGCATTCGCGGCCTTGCCCGCCGACGCTGCTCTCTCACTGGAACGCGACCTGACCGAACTGCTGAACCGTATGAACCGGGCCGGTGCAGGTTCGCTGGTCGTGCCGAGCGAGTACCTCGAAGTGGTCGTCACCCGGCGCTGAGCCGGCAACTGAGCCGGCAATACCATGACATCGAGTACGTTCTGCCGTGAAGCGGGGTCCGGGCCGGGCGTCGTGTGCCTGCATTCGAACGCCAGCAGTTCGTCGCAGTGGCGCGCCCTCACGGAACGGCTTGCGCCGGCCTTTCATGTCCTGGCACCGGACGGCTATGGCGCCGGCAAAGGGCCACCCTGGCCGGCGGAACGCCCTCTCACGCTACGCGACGAGGCGGCACTGCTCGAGCCCGTGTTCGAGCGCGCCGGCCCCCCGTTCGCGCTCGTGGGCCATTCCTACGGTGCTGCGGTGGCGCTGGTGGCTGCGGTGCAGCAGCCCCGACGTGTGCGCGCCCTGCTGCTCTACGAACCCACCTTGTTCAGCCTTGTCGATGCCGAACGCCCACCGCCGAACGAGGTCGACGGCATACGCCGTGCGGTGCAGCAAGCGGTGGCAGCCGTAACTTCGGGCGACCCGGGCAGCGCTGGCGAGCACTTCATCGACTACTGGATGGGCTCAGGGTCGTGGCGCACGCGATCCGAGGCACAGCGGTGCGCCATCGAGGCCACGATCGCCAACGTGCAAGCTTGGGGGCGCGCCGTCTTCGAAGAACCGACGTCTCTCCAGGCCTTTGCGGCGCTGCGGATGCCGGTATTGCTGATGGTCGGAAAGCAGACGCAGCCCTCGGCGCGTGCGGTGGCACGGCAACTCGTCACGGCTTTACCGCAGCTCGAACTCGTCGAGTTCGAGGATATCGGTCACATGGGGCCGATCACCCACCCTGAACCGATCAACGCGGTGGTCGAGGACTTTCTGCGCCGCCATCCTGCCGGCTGAAGCTCGACGCCTGAACAGGTCCCGTCGACAGCACGCGCCTCGGGCCGGAGGGCACGAAAGACGCGCGACAACCGCTCCCGACCGCGGCCGGCGCACGTCAAACGTCAAACGTCAAACGTCAATATTCGCCGCCCGCAACGCATTGCCCTCGATGAAGTTCCGACGTGGCTCGACCTCGTCGCCCATCAGCATCGTGAAGACCCGGTCGGCCTCGATCGCATCGTCGATCTGCACCCGCAAGAGCCGCCGCGCTTCCGGGTCCATCGTCGTTTCCCAGAGCTGCGACGGGTTCATCTCGCCGAGCCCCTTGTAGCGCTGGCGTGCCACCGCGTTCTCGGCCTGCTCGATCAGCCAGCCGATCGCCGCACGAAAGTCGCCGACCCGGGCTTCTTTCTTCTTCTCGCCCTCGCCCCGCATCACGACCGCGTCAGGGCCGATGCGGCCGCGAAAGGCGCGCCCGGCGTTGGCCATCGCTTCATAGTCGGCGCCGCGAACGAAATCGGCGCTGATCGCGCTGGTCTTGACGTTGCCGTGGAAGATGCGGCTGATGCGCAGGAGGTGCTTGTCGAGCCGGGCGTCGAATTCGGCATGCACCTCGGCGTCGTGCAATGCGGCTTTCAGCGCCGTGGCCGAGGTTTCGGCCGAATCGAGGTCGTCGAGGTTGAGCTCGAGGCCGTTGGCGATCGCGCGCAAAGCTTCGACGTCCATGAAGCCGGAAAGCCGGTCGACGACGTTCTTGGCCTGCAGATAGCGCTTTGCCAGCACTTCGAGCGCCTCGCCCTCCAGCACAGGCTGGCCTTCGATTCCGGGATCGAGCCGCGCGTCGCGCAAGGCCACTTTGAGCAGATAGGCGTCGAGCTCGGTGGCGTCTTTCAGGTATTGCTCGTCCTTTCCGAGCTTGACCTTGTAGAGCGGCGGCTGGGCGATGTAGATATGGCCGCGCTCGACCAGCTCAGGCATCTGGCGGAACAGAAAGGTCAGGAGCAGGGTGCGGATGTGGGCGCCATCGACATCCGCATCGGTCATGATGATGATGCGGTGATAACGAAGCTTGTCGGGGTTGAAATCGTCGCCGCCCATGCCCTTGCCGATTCCTGTGCCCAAAGCGGTGATCAGGGTCAGGATCTCGTTGCTGGTCAGCAGCTTTTCGTAGCGCGCCTTCTCGACGTTCAGGATTTTGCCGCGCAAGGGCAGGATCGCCTGAAACTTGCGGTCGCGGCCCTGCTTGGCCGAGCCGCCGGCCGAATCGCCTTCGACGATGTAGATCTCGCAAAGCGCCGGATCCTTCTCCTGGCAATCGGCGAGCTTGCCGGGGAGGCCCAGGCCATCGAGCACGCCTTTGCGGCGCGTCATCTCGCGGGCTTTGCGGGCGGCTTCGCGCGCTCGGGCAGCGTCGACGATCTTGCCGCAGATGATCTTGGCGTCGCTCGGGTTTTCCTGCAGGTAATCGGTGAGGGTACGGCTCACCACGTCCTCGACCGGCGCACGCACCTCGCTCGACACCAGCTTGTCCTTGGTCTGGCTCGAAAACTTCGGTTCGGGCACTTTTACGCTCAGCACGCAGCAAAGGCCCTCACGCATGTCGTCGCCGGTGACTTCGACCTTCGCTTTCTTCGCGAGTTCGTGGTCGTCGATGTACTTGTTGATGACGCGTGTCATCGCCGCCCGCAGGCCGGTGAGATGGGTACCGCCGTCGCGCTGTGGGATGTTGTTGGTGAAGCAGAGCACCGACTCGCTGTAGCTGTCGTTCCACTGCATCGCGACCTCGACGCTGATCGAGGTGCCCTGCTCGCTCATCTTGTCGCCGACCGCATGGAAGATGCTCGTATGCAACACCTTCTTGCCTTCGTTGATGAAGGCGACGAAACCCTTGACGCCGCCGGCGAAAGCGAAGTCCTCCGCCTTGGCATTGCGCTCGTCGACCAGGCGAATGCGCACGCCGTTGTTCAGAAACGAAAGCTCGCGCAGGCGCTTGGCGAGCACGTCGTAGTGGAAATCGATCTGCGTGAAGATGGTGTCGTCGGGCAGAAAGTGCACTTCGGTGCCGCGCTTCTCGGTCTCGCCGACGACTTTCATCGGCGAGACTTCGACCGCGTGGCCCTTGCCGTCGTCGCGCATCTCGAGGATTCGATCCTGCGGCACGCCCTGACGGAATTCCATCGCGTGGACGAGCCCGTCCCGCCGCACGACGAGCCGCAGGGACTTCGAAAGCCCGTTCACGCAGCTCACGCCAACGCCGTGCAGCCCGCCCGAAACCTTGTAGCTGTTCTGATTGAACTTGCCCCCGGCGTGCAGTTCGGTCAGTGCGATCTCGGCGGCCGAGCGCTTCGGCTCGTGCTTGTCGTCGAACTTGATGCCGGTCGGAATGCCGCGGCCGTTGTCGATCACCGAGATCGAATTGTCGGTGTGGATCGTCAGAACGATGTCGTCGCAATGGCCGGCGAGCGATTCATCGATCGAGTTGTCGACCACCTCGAACACCATGTGATGCAAGCCCGTGCCATCGGAGGTGTCGCCGATGTACATGCCGGGGCGTTTGCGTACCGCCTCCAGCCCTTCGAGGATCTGGATGCTCCCTTCGCCGTACGCGGCGGCGTCACGGGCGCGTTCGGTCAGGACGGCTTCAGCCGCCGCGAGAGCGCGTTCCTGGGCCGCCTCGGCGGCCTTGGCGGCATCGAACTTGGCGTGGTCGGACGCGTCGCCTGCGGATTCTTCGCTCGTCGTGGACTCGGTCATGGAGGTAGCATTTTCGCGGCCTCGAGGGGCCCGGGCCGATTTCTGGACAGAACCCGCCGCTCGGCGGCGGGGGCAGGAGGCGGGCGCCATCTGACGGCGCAGCGGATCCAGGCGCCCGCAGCGCCTAAATTCGCATGGGCATCACAACGTACTTGAAATCGGTTTCGCCGGGTAGCGTGATCAAAGCGCTGGAATTGCCGTCCTGCAGCTCGACCTTGACCATCTCGACGCTCATGTTGGCGAGCGCGTCGATCAGGTAGGTGACGTTGAAGCCGATCTCGATCGGCGCGCCGCCGTAGTCGACCTCGAGTTCTTCTTGTGCCTCCTCCTGCTCGGCGTTGCTCGAGGCGACGCGCAAGAGCCCTGGCTCGAGGTTGACGCGCACGCCCTTGAACTTTTCGCTGGTCAGGATCGCGGCGCGCTGCAGGCTCGCGAGCAGCGGCGCGCGCCCGAGCGTCAAGGCATTCTGGTGGGTCGTCGGGATCACCCGGTTGTAGTCGGGAAATTTGCCCTCGACCAGCTTCGAGACGAAGGTCATCCCGGCGAAGTCGAAGCGCGCCTGGTTCACGGCGAAGCGCATTTCTATCGCCGCGGCCTCGGCACCGTCCTTCGGTTCCTTGTCGTCTTTCAGCAGGCGCTGCAGCTCGAGCACGGTCTTCCTCGGCAGGATCACCTCCTGCTTCGGAATCTCGGTTTCGAGCGTCGCCTGGGCGAGCGCGAGACGATGGCCGTCGGTCGCCACGAGCGTCAGCTTCTTGCCCTCGGCGATGAACAGGATTCCGTTCAGGTAGTAGCGGATGTCATGCACCGCCATTGCGAAGTGCACCTGCCCGATCAGCCCTTTCAGCACCCGCTGCGGCACGCTGAACGCCGGACCGAAATTCGCCGATTCCTGCACCAGCGGAAAGTCGTCGGCCGGCAGCGTCTGCAGCGTGAACCGGCTTTTGCCGCCTTGGAGCGTCAGTTTCGACTGGTTCGTGCTCATTGTGACGGTCTGCTCGGACGGCATCGAGCGCAGGATGTCGATCAGCTTCCTGGCGCCGACCGTGGTCGCGAAATCGCCCTCGTCGCCGCCGAGCTCGGCTTCGGTGCGCACCTGGATCTCGAGATCACTGGTCGTCAGCTCGATCGCGCCGCTGCGTTTTCGGATCAGCACGTTGGCAAGGATCGGCAAGGTATGGCGCCGCTCGACGATGCCGGCCACAGTTTGCAAGGCCCCGAGGATTTTTTCCTGGCTGGACTTCAAGACAATCATTTGAACCTTCTAAAAAGGTCGTAGTAGTAGAGGCCGGCCGCATCTGTGGGCAACCGCATTTTCGCCTGTTCGTTCAACGGCTTGACGTGAGGACAAGCTGGCGGAAAACGGGCGGCGCCGGGGCGGCCGAAAGCGAACAACTTCGCCGAAGGGTCGCCGTTTGTGGACAACCGGCCGCTTGTTCGAAAGTTGTCCCCAGGCTTGTCGCTTGACAGCCGCTGCGGTTGCGCCGGCATTCCCGGCATATACCGCGTCCGGTTTGCCGCTGGCGTCCCGCACCGCGTCCTGCATTTCATCCCTTCAGCGTCTGCTCGAGCACGTGCAGCTGCTGGTTGAGCTCGGGGTTTTTCTGACGCTCCGCGGCGATCTTGCGCACCGCGTGCAACACCGTCGTGTGGTCGCGGCCGCCGAAGAGCTCGCCGATCTCGGGCAAGCTTTTTTGTGTCATGTCCTTGGCAAGGTACATCGCGATCTGACGCGGGCGTGCGATCGAGGCCGGGCGCTTCTTCGAGTACATGTCGGCGACCTTGATCTTGTAGAAGTCGGCCACTGTCTTCTGGATGTTCTCGACGCCGACCTGGCGGTTCTGGATCGAGAGCAGGTCTTTCAACGCCTCGCGCGCCAGGCCGATGTCGATCGGTTTGAGCGAGAAGCGCGAATAGGCGAGGATCTTCCGCAGCGCGCCTTCGAGTTCACGCACGTTGGCGCGCACATTCTTCGCGACGAAGAAGGCGACGTCCTCGGGCATTGGCGTCGCTTCGATGTCGGCCTTCTTCATGAGGATCGCGACCCGCATCTCGAGCTCGGGCGGCTCGATCGCGACGGTCAGGCCGGCGTCGAACCGCGACGTGAGCCGCTCGTCGATGTCGGCGAGCCCCTTCGGGTAGGTGTCGCTCGTCATGATGATGTGGGCCCGCTTGGCGAGCAGCGCCTCGAAGGCGTTGAAGAACTCCTCCTGCGTGCGCTCCTTGCCGGCGAAGAATTGCACGTCGTCGATCAGAAGCAGGTCGAGTTGGTGGTACTTGGCCTTGAGCTCGTCGAAGGTCTTCCGTTGGTAATTCCGAACCACGTCGGTGATGAACTGCTCGGCGTGGAGGTAGAGGATGCGTGCGTCGGGGCGGTCGGCGAGCAGCGCGTTGCCGACGGCGTGGATCAGATGCGTCTTGCCAAGGCCGACGCCGCCGTAGACGAAGAGCGGGTTGTAGGCTTGGCCGGGTGCGCCGGCGACGTGCAGCGCCGCGGTGCGAGCCATCTGATTCGCCCGGCCGGGGACCAGCGTGTCGAAGGTGAGCGCCGGGTTCAGCCGGCCCCGCGAATGCGGGCCGTTGTTCGTTCCGACAGGGGCCAGATCGGCGAGCGCTGGTCGTCTGGGAGCGGGCACGGTGGCGGATCGGGCGGACGGCGTTCCAGCGCCGGCGGCAAACGCCGACACGCCGCTAGGCACTGCCTGCGACTCACGCGAGGCGAGCGCGACGTCGAGCCGGACCGGCTTTCCAGCCAGATCGGCGAGCACCGCCTCGATCCGGCCGGCGTACTGCGCGCGGATCCAGTCGAGCTTGAACCGGTTCGGCACCCGCAAGGTCACCACCGCCCCGTCGTCGCCTCGATCGCTGACCTCGGCACTCGAGAGCGGCCGGATCCAGGTGTTGAACTGTTGTTCGGGCAATTCGGCTGCAAGACGCTCGCAGCCGCGTTGCCAAAGGTCGGCAGTCATGTGGATAAGCGGGCTCCGTCGGCATCGGATTGTAGGTTCCCGGATTCGCGGGACGGCACTTATCCACAGTGCCAAGGTTGGCCGAAGGATGGGCTCCGCGCGCCAAGTCGTTGACGCAAAACGCCATTTCGACTCTAATCATCGGTTTCCCTGAGCCGCCTTGGTAGTGGCTCCGGATGATCGCTACCTGCCGAGGTTTTTCCCGATGAAACGCACTTACCAACCCTCGAAGGTCCGGCGCGCACGGACGCACGGCTTTCTCGTTCGCATGAAGACCCGCGGCGGTCGCGCGGTGATCAACGCCCGCCGCGCCAAGGGTCGCAAGCGCCTGGCCGTCTGACGCTCGAGTGACGCGCGGACAGTTGGATGCGGTGCGCCGGTCGACGGGCCTTGTCGAGCGGGGCAGGATTCGATGACCGAACGGTTGCTGCGTTCGCCCGACTTCGAGCGGGCGCTCCGAACTCGCAGCCGGCTGCAAGGCCCCCACTTCGCGTTGCATCACGTCCGAGCGTCCCCGAGCCGGCCGCCACAGCGCGGACCGCGTTCGCCAGCAAGTGACTTGTCAACAGGTAGTGCCACTCAGCCGACCGGGGTTGTGAATGACCCGCCGTTCGCGCCCTCGGATAGGGCGCTGCCCGCTGCACCGAGTGCTGCGGTCGCACCGCCCCGGACCGTCTGGCTCGGTGCGGTGGTGCCGAAGCGGCATGCGCGGCGCTCGGTGACACGCAGCCTACTGAAGCGGCAGATCCGTGCGGCAGTCGAACGCCATGCTTCGCGGCTGCCGCGCGGTCTCTGGGTGGTTCGCTTGCGCGCTCCTTTCGAGCGGGCCGCTTATCCGAGCGCGTCCTCCGAGGCCTTGAAAGACGCGGTGTGCGTCGAGCTTGATGCGCTGCTCGGCCGCGCGGTAGGCGGCCGCTGACGTGCGGCGTCCCGCGCCGCCGCTCATGCGGTCGCCGCCGTCTTTCGGCGTCGTCCCGGGCCTCGCCAGTCACGCGCCGGAAGCTGCGGCCGAGCCGGGAGGTCTGCCACGGCGCTTGCTGATCGGCGCCGTCCGCTTCTATCGCTTCTGGCTCAGCGCCTGGGTCGGCGGCGCTTGCCGGTTCGAGCCGACCTGTTCCTGCTACGCCATCGAAGCGCTGGAGCGCCATGGCGCCGCTTTCGGCACCTACCTCGCGGCGCGACGGGTGCTGCGCTGCCATCCTTTTTGTGCCGCCGGCATCGACCCGGTTCCGTCCCTCGTTTTGCCTCCCGAACCGATCGATTCCCGATGACCGACATTCGCCGCACCGTTCTCTGGATGGTCTTCACCGCCTCGCTGTTCCTGATTTGGAACGCGTGGAACGTCCACAACGGCCAGTCGTCCTTTTTCGCACCGACGGCGCCGAAACCGGCGGCGCAGCCGCTCGGTGCCGCCACGCCGCCGCGTGACCCGGCCGCCGCGCGCGCGGCGGGGGCCGGCGTACCTGGGGCCCCGGGCACCGCCCCGGTCCTCCCGGCGGCCCCCGAGCGCACGACCGTCGAGACCGACGTCGTTCGGGCCACCTTGAGCGGCGACGGCGGCTCGGTCGTCCGGCTCGAACTGCTCGGCTACCCGGACGCCCCGACGCGCGAGTGGTACGAGCCGCTGCTCGAACTGCTCGGCCGCACGCCACCACCGGTCACCGCGCCGACGCCGATCGTGCTGCTGGACGAGTCGGCGAACCGTTTCTACGTGGCCGAATCGGGTCTCGTGCCGGCGGCCGGCGGCGCGGGGCTGCCGAACCATCACACACCGATGACCTTGCTGCCGGGGCCGCGGCAACTCGCCGGCGGCCGGGACGCCCTGCAGGTGCGCTTCGAATCGGCGCCGGTCGGCGGCGTGAAGCTCGCGAAGACCTACACCTTCCACCGCGGCAGCTACCTGATCGACCTGAAGAACGAGGTGATCAACGACTCTGCCGCGCCGGTTGCGCCGCGCCTCTACCTGCAGCTGGTGCGCGACGGCATCGCACCACCCGGCGGCGGCACCGGCTACTCGACTTTCGCCGGCCCGGCGATCGACGACGGCAAGAGCTATCAGAAGATCGACTTCAAATCGATCGACAAGCGTGGCCCGAACGGCAAGGAAGACCACACGACGAGTGCCGACGCGGGCTGGATCGCGATGGTCCAGCATTACTTCGCGTCGATCTGGCTGATCGACCGCGGCAACGGCGCGCTGCAACCGCGCGAGTACTTCACCGGCAAGGCCGATCTCGTGAACCCGTCGACTGGCCAGCCGACCCACGTCTATTCGGTCGGCATGCTGGTGCCGCTCGGCGAGATCGCGCCCGGCGCTACCAAGAGCTTCGACGCCCGGCTCTTCGTCGGCCCGCAGCGCGAAGAAGAGCTCGAGACGCTCGACAGCGGCCACCGCCTGCCGCTCTTGAAGGATTACGGCATCTTCAAGATCATCGCCGAGCCGCTGTTCTGGCTCCTGACGCGGCTTCACAACCTTTTCGGCAACTGGGGCTGGTCGATCATCGGGTTGGTGGTGGTGCTGAAGATCGCGTTCTACTGGCTGAACGCGCGTGCTTACGCCTCGATGGCGAGGATGAAGGCGGTAAACCCGCGGATCCAGGAGATGCGGGAGCGGCTGAAGGACAAGCCGCAGCAGATGCAGCAGGAGATGATGAAGATCTACCGCGAGGAGAAGATCAATCCCCTTGGCGGCTGCCTGCCGATCTTCATCCAGATGCCGGTGTTCCTCGCGCTCTACTGGGTGCTGCTCTCGACCGTCGAGATGCGCGGCGCGCCGTGGATCGGCTGGATCCACGACCTCTCGACGCCCGACCCGTACTTCATCCTGCCGTTCCTGATGATGTTGACGAGCCTGGCGCAGACCTGGCTCAACCCGACGCCGGCCGACCCGATGCAGGCCAAGATGATGTGGTTCATGCCGCTCATCTTCTCGGCGCTGTTCTTCGTGTTTCCTTCGGGGCTGGTGCTCTACTACCTCACCAACAACCTGCTGACGATCGCCCAGCAGTACGTGATCAACAAGCGGCTCGGGGTGCTCGGCAAGTAGCTGGCCGGCGGCGAGCGAACGCCACGCGATGCTGCCGCGTCACCACGATCCGATCGTCGCGATCGCGACCGCGAGCGGTCGCGGCGCGGTCGGCATCGTGCGGCTCTCGGGCGTCGATCTCTCGGTCTTCAGCGTCGCGCTGTGCGGCGCGCCGCTGGTGCCACGCCGGGCGACCTACTGCGCCTTTCTGGACGCCCACGGCGAGCCGATCGACCGCGGCCTCGCGATCCACTTCCCGGCGCCGCACTCCTACACCGGCGAGGACGTGCTCGAACTCCAGGCGCACGGCGGGCCGGTCGTGTTGCAGCTGCTGGTCGCGCGCTGTCTCGAACTCGCCCATGGGGAAGGGCAAGGGCAAGGGCTCGGACTGTTGCCGGGCTTGCGACCGGCACGGCCGGGCGAGTTCACCGAGCGGGCGTTCCTGAACGACAAGATCGATCTGGCCCAGGCCGAGGCCGTCGGCGACCTGATCGAGGCCGGCACTGAAGCCGCGGCGCGCTCGGCCAGCCGTGCGCTCGGCGGCGTGTTCTCCGCCGAGATCGGCCGGCTCGCCGAGCAATTGATCGAATTGCGGACGCTCGTCGAGGCGACGCTCGACTTCCCCGACGAGGCGATCGACTTCCTCGAACAGGCCGATGCGCGCGGCCGGCTCGCCCGCACGACGGCGCAGCTCGACACGGTGCTCGCCCGCGCGCGCCAGGGCGTGCTGCTGCGCGAGGGGATGACGGTCGTGCTCGCCGGTCTGCCGAACGTGGGCAAGAGCTCGCTCCTGAATGCGCTGGCCGGCGCCGAGCTCGCGATCGTCACGCCGGTCGCCGGCACCACCCGCGACCGCATCGCGGGGACGATCCAGATCGAGGGCGTGCCGGTGCATGTGATCGACACCGCCGGCCTGCGCGAGTCGAGCGACGCGGTCGAGCGGATCGGTGTCGCCCGCAGTTGGGAAGAGATCGCGCGCGCCGACGCGGTGCTGCTGTTGCGCGACCTGACGCGCGCCGCCAATCCGGGCTACGCCGCCGCCGAGGCGACGGTCGAAGCGCGGCTCGGCAAAGTGCTCGGCGACGACGCGCGGTTGCTGCGGGTCGACACCAAGGCAGATGCGGTCGGAATCGACGCTTCGAGCGAAGCCGCCCGCGGCTGGCCGCTGCGCGGTGGCGCCACGCCGGCGCCCGACCCCGACCCCCGCCTCGTGGTTTCCGCCCACACCGGCCAGGGCCTCGACGAATTGCGCCGCCGCCTGCTCGAGCTCGCCGGCTGGCAGGCGCAGCCGGAGGGCGTCTTCATCGCCCGTACGCGCCATCTGGAGGTGCTGCGCCGCACCCGAGCCCACCTCGACACCGCCGCCGTGCTTGCCGCCCGCGCCGACGCCGCGCTCGACCTGCTGGCCGAAGAACTCCGGCTGGCCCACGACGCGCTCGGCGAAATCACCGGCCGCTATTCCGCCGACGATCTGCTGGGCGACATCTTCGGACGGTTTTGCATCGGGAAGTAGCGACGCAGCGAAGCGCCCGGTGGTGCCCTACCATCCCGTTTTCAGCTTCCCCAACATGTCGACCACCGTATTCAACCGCATCGTTGGGCTCGCAGCGCTCGTCGCGCTGCTTGGCGGCTGCGCCGTCGTCCCCGCCGCCGACAGCCACCCCGCCAACCGGATGTACCGTTGCGACCGCAACGGCGATCTCGAGCAACGCGAGGCCTGCTGAAGCTGGTCTGAAGTTCCGGAGCTCGGCGCGGGTCGAGTCGGGTAAACGGCGGCTTCGGATAAGTTGCGCGCAGGGCATCGGATACCGCCCCTAAATCGGAACGCGGGCTAGCGTGCCATCGCCCTTTGCAGCGCCTGCCGGAGCGCCGGCTCGCTCCAGTCGGCGTCGTAGCGCTTGCCGTCGATGAAGAAGGTCGGCGTGCCGCGGATGCCGCTCGCGTCGCCGCTGGCCATGTCGGCCTCGACCTTTGCACGGGTCGATCCTTCGAGCGCGGCGCGAACTTTTGCGTCCGGCACGCCGGCCTTGCGCGCGTAGCCGACGAGGCTGGCTTCGTCGATCGCGTCCTGGTGGGTGTAGATCAGGTCGTGCAGAGCCCAGAACTGCGCGCCGCTCGCCGACTCGGCAACGAGCGCCGCGTTCATCGCGTCGGGGTGGATCGACTCGAGCGGATAGTTGCGGAAGACGTAGCGCAAGCCGTCGCCGAATTCGGCGATCAGCGCCTTGACGATCGCGTGCGCTGTTCGGCAGTAAGGGCACTCGTAATCGCCGAATTCGACCAGTTCGACCGGAGCGTTCGAAGGCCCCAGGCTGTGGTCGCTGGCACGGGTGGGCGGTTGCAGGTTCATGGTCGTTCCCTTGGCGTCGGGCCCTCGGGAAAGCCGAAGGCAACGGTTGCATCAGGTAGGCTGGGTGGCTTGAATGTGCTGCGCAGTCCGCGGGTGCGTCAAGCGGAAACGTGCGTGTCCGGGTCGCAGCGTCGCTATGCTCGTGGGATGGCACCCTCCGCCGTCGAGCCTGTCGTTTTGCGCATTGCCGACCGTGAGGTCGTCGTCACGCACCCGGACAAGCTGCTGATCCCGGAGGCCAAGGTCACCAAGCTGGATCTGGTCCGGTACTACCTCGCGGTGGCCGAAGGGGCTTTGCGCGGTGCGGGCGGGCGGCCGTGCGTGCTGGTCCGCTACCCCGACGGGCTGGGCGGCGAGTTCTTCTTCCAGAAACGCGCGCCGGCCAAGCGCCCCGACGGACTCGAGGTGGCGACGATCCGCTTTCCCTCGGGCCGCAGCGCCGAGGAGGTCGTGCCGCGCCATCCGGCCGACCTGGCCTGGATGGCGAACCTCGCCTGCCTCGAACTGCACCCCCATCCGGTGCGCGCCGACGACCTCGAGCACCCGGACGAGTTGCGCGTCGACCTCGACCCGGTGCCAGGCGTCGAATGGGCGCAGATCCGGCAGGTGGCGCAGGTCGCGCGCGAGGTCCTGACCGACTTCGGCCTGGCCGGCTGGCCGAAGACCTCCGGCTCGCGCGGCCTGCACGTGCTGGTGCGGATCGAACGCCGTTGGAGCTTCGATCAGGTACGCCGCGCAGCGTTGGCGCTGGCCCGCGAAGTGGAGCGGCGGACGCCCAAGCTGGCGACCAGCGCCTGGTGGAAGGAAGAGCGGCACGGCGTCTTCGTCGACTACAACCAGAACGCCAGGGACCGTACCGTCGCCTCGGCGTACTCGGTGCGGGCCAAGCCCGACGCGCGCGTCTCGACGCCGCTCGCCTGGGACGAACTCGACACCTGCGACCCGGCCGATTTCACGCTCTGGACCGTGCCGAAGCGCTTCGCCGCGATCGGCGACCCGCATGCGGCGATCGACGCGCATGCGGGCTCGCTCGAACCGCTGCTCGGACTGTCGGCGCGCCAGGAAGCCGAGGGTCTGGGTGACGCCGCCTGGCCGCCGAACTACAAGCGGGCGCCCGACGAGCCGAAGCGCGTGCCGCCGTCGAAGAAAGCACGAACCCCGACGCCGCTGCTCGAGGTGGCGCGCACCGACCACGAGGCCGGCGCCGTCGCGGCCGCCGAGGCCTGGAAAGCGGCGCATCCGCGGCTCGTCGCGTTCCTGGAACCTGCGGATCTGCTCATCGACCGGATGCGCGGGAGGTCTTCGCTCTGGTTTCGGGTGCGGGTCAACCTGACGCGGGTGCCGCTCGAGCTCCGCGGCGAGGCCGGCGCGCCGCAGGCCGACGTGGCGTGAGGCGTGCCGGCCGAATCGGCCAGACGGCATCGCGACCGGGCCGGCGCGGCATCGTTTGGACACAACTCGGTTTCGAAAGTGCTTTGTTTCGTGCAAACCGAACCTGAGAATCCGCGACCCTTTCGCTGCCCGCCTGCCCATGCGCCATTCTCGCGTCGTCCATTCGCTGCTCTCGGTCGGGCTTGCGCTGCTCGGCGCATCGACCGGCGCGGAGGCCGCGAGCGCGGCGGCGCCGGGTGTGAGCGACTGGGCGGCCACGCGCACCCGCGCCCACACGGCGGCGTACGCGGTCGGCACCGATGTCGGCGCGATGGCGTCCGACACGGTGAGCATCCCGATCACGGTCGCGCTGCCGCTGCGCAACGCGCCGGCGCTCAACGCGTTGACCGATCGGATCGTGAGCGGCGGCACCGGCGGCCCGGTGTTGAGCGGCCAGCAGTTCCTCGAGCGCCACGCGCCGACGCCCGAGCAGGCGCAGCGCGTCGTCGCCTATCTTCGGGCCCACGGTTTTAGGAACATCGCGGTCGCCGCCAACCGGATGCTGGTGACGGCCGACGGCACACCGGCGACGGTCCGCGCCGCGTTCCAGGCCGACCTGCATGCGTTCGACGTTCGCGGCCGCCGCGCCTTCGCGAACGTGACCGACGCCAAGGTGCCCGCGGCGCTCGCCGACGCGGTCTTCGCGGTGCTCGGCCTGCAAACCGTGCAGACCGTGCAACCGATGCACACCGCGGCGCGCCGGATGACGACGCTCGACGCGGGCAGCGCGGCGACCGTGGGCCTCAACCCGACGCAGTTCGCCCGCGTCTACGGGGCCGACGGCCTGCCTTCGGCCGCGACCACGACGATCGGTGTGATCACGCAGGGCAGCATGACGCAGACGGTCGCCGACCTGAAGACGTTCGCGTCGAACGCCGGCTACCCGCCGCCCGCGGTCAGCGTCGTGACGGTCGGCGCCGCCAGCAACGACACCTCGGGCGTCGACGAATGGAATCTCGACACCCAGACCGCCCTGGCGGCCGCCGGCGGCACCGTGCAAGGCGTGGCGCTGTATACCGCGCCGACCCTGGACGACGCGAACGTCGTCGCCGCGTTCAACCGCGCGGTGAGCGACAACGTCGCCCGGGTGATCAACGTGTCGCTCGGCGAATGCGAGACGAGCGCGAACCAGTCGGGCCTGCGGGCGGCGGCGGACCAGATCTTCCAGACGGCGGTCGCCCAGGGTCAGACGTTCTCGGTCGCGTCGGGCGACTCGGGGGCGTACGGCTGCGGCGGCAGCACGAGCGCGCAGAGCTTTCCGGCCGCGTCGCCCTACGTGATGGCGATCGGCGGCACGACGCTCACGACCGGCGGCGGCAGCTGGCTCGGCGAGACCGCGTGGAGTTGCAGCGGCCCGGGCACCTGCCCGCAGAGCGCCTCCGGCGGCACCGGCGGCGGCCCGAGCCAGACCGAGGCCGCGCCCGCCTGGCAGACTGCGGCCGGTGTGTTGAGTGTCGCGGGCAGGCGCGGCGTGCCTGACCTCGCGTTCGACGCCGCGCCCGCGAGCGGCGCGATCATCCTGGTCGACGGCGCCTACTACCAGATCGGTGGCACTAGCCTGTCGGCGCCGTTGTTCACGGGCTTCTACGCGCGCATTCAGGCGGCGCACGGCAACGCCCTGGGTTTTCCGGCCGCGACGCTGTACACCGGCGCGGCGAGCAACCCGGCCTGGTTCCACGACGTGACTTCAGGCGGCAACGGCGGCTACGCCACGGGCACCGGCTGGGACTACGTGACCGGCTTCGGCAGCCTGCAGGTGCAGAACTTCTCGAGTTCGCTCGGCGCCAGCTCGGCGGCGGCCTGGACCCCGGTCGCGAGCGAAGGCCAGGCGTTCACGGTCGCCGGCACCCAGAGCGTGCGCTACGGCAGCGGCTCGAGCTGGGTGACGCGGACGGTGACCGGCAGCGGCGTCTGCTCGAACGACTTTTTCGGCGCCGACCCGGCCTACGGTGTCGTCAAGCAGTGCCAGGTCGCAGCGTCGGCGCCGTCGACCGCCTGGACCGCAATCGCGAGCGAAGGCCAGGCGTTCACGGTTGCCGGCACTCAGAGCGTGCGCTACGGCAGCGGCTCGAGCTGGGTGACGCGGACGGTGAGCGGCAGCGCCGTCTGCTCGAACGATTTCTTCGGCGCCGACCCGGCCTACGGCGTTGTCAAGCAGTGCCAGGCGGCCGCGACCGGCGCGAGCGTCGCCTGGACCCGGATCGCGACCGAAGGCCAGTCGTTCAGCGTCAATGGCACGCAGACCGTGCGCTACGGCAGCGGCTCGGCGTGGCTACAGACCGGTGTCACTTCAGGCGGCAGCTGCACCAACGGCTTCTTCGGCAGCGATCCGGCCTATGGCGTCGTGAAGGAGTGCGACGTCGCGAATTGAGCCGGGTCGCGACTCACCGCGACCCGTCGCGCCGGGGCCCCAGGAGTGGCGGTCGGCGGGGCGTGCGGCCCTCAAGCCGGCGCAGCCAGCTCTCGCAGCAGACCGGCGATCTCGCCGACGTAGCGCTCGATGGCGTGGCGTTCGGCGGCGAGCGTTCGGGCCCGCAGGCCGCGTCGCGCGGCTTCGGCCGGATCGGCGAGCAGGCGCTCGATCGCCTGGCGCAGCGCCTCGGGATCGCCCGGCGGGACGCGCGTCACAACGCTGTCGTCGAGGTAGCTCGCCAAGCCCTCGGTGGCGCTCGCGATCACCGGCCGGCCGCAGGCCATGCCCTCCATCAGCGACTGCACCCCGGCGGCGTAACGGTTCGGGTGCACGCTGACGACCACCGCCGCGGCGTCGCGGTAGAGCTGGACCAGCTCGGTCCACGGGTAGAAACGCCGGCTCATGTTGTCCGGCAACGCAGAGGGAAACGTTTTGGCGAGCACGGCGGCGTCGGCCGAGAAGCCGCTGACCCGCACGTCGACCGGCATCGATCCGGTCGCCGTGGCGAGCGTCCGGTAGTCGCGGTTCTCGAGGCCGACGCTGACGAGCGCGGGGCGGGCGCCCGCCCGTGCCGCGGCATCGCTCGGCGGGCCGGGGCAGAAAAAGCTGGTGTCGGTGTGGTCCCAGACGAAGCGCGCCCGGGCGTCCGCCAGGCGCAAGAAACGCCGCAGGAATGCGACCTGGACCGTCGAGCAGGCGAGCCACAGGTCGACCCGGCGGCCCAGGCCGAACAGGCGCAGACCGAGGCGGCCGCGCGGCCGGTCGAGGTTGTGGACGAAAACGCAGACGCGCGGCGGCCGTGCGAGCGCGCCGCACACCGCAGCGACCTGGAAGCCGGCTTCCTCGGAGCTGCAGAAGACGACGTCAGCCGCATCCACCGTGCGCGCCACGCGCCGCGCGAAGGCCCAGTGCCGGGCCGGGCCGGCCAGGCGTCCGCGCAGGCGGTCGAGCGCACCTGGCGTGTCGGATTCGGCCGGTGCGTGCACGGTCGCGTCGAGCGCCTCGGCGAGCATCGCCAGCGCATGGCGTGGGTGCGGCTCCCGGGGCGGGAGGAGGGGGGTGTCGTTCCGGTCGAGCGGACGCGGAGCGACGATGTGAAAGGCCATCGGTTCGAGAGCGCCGTGCGGATACGGGAGAAACGGTGGCGAAGGCAGGGTGCGACGCCCGGCACGAGCACCCTTGCCGGACGCCCGTGCCACGCAGCCTCGGGACGCCGATTCTAGAAGTGCCGGCGCCGGTTCACCGAATCGTCGAAACCGAGCGCTGCGGCGCCGGCGCGACACACGTCGATCGCCGGGTGGTGCGTTGCCGTCGGCCGCCCGGCCGCTTTTGCGACGGACGGCTCAAGTGCGCGGCGCGGCGGCCGATATCCGAGCATCGGATCACCCCGATCCCGGGGAACGCGGCGGAGCAACGGCCATGGACATCGAGGCTTTGGTTCAGGCGGTGCAAACGCTGAACGCCGAAGATGCGTTCCGGCCGCGCCTGTCGCGAGATCAGTGGGGTGCCCTCGCGCCCTACCTGACGCGCCACGAGATCCGCGCCGGCGATCTGTTGGTGAAGCAGGACGACGCCGATCGCACCGCCTACCTGCTCGAGCAGGGCAGCCTGCAGGTGTTTGCGACCGGTCGGCCGCCGGGCGCCCAGCGGATTGCCATCCTGCGGGCCGGCGCCGTGGTCGGCGAGCCGGGCCTGTTCGGCGACCACCCCCGGATGGCGAACGCCGAGGCGATGACCGCCTGCGCGGTGCATGCACTCAGGGTGCCGCGTCTCGAGGAACTGGCGCAGCGCCTGCCGGCCATCGCCCTGGAGGTGCTGCGCGCCGCCGGCGCGGTGATGGCGGTGCGGATGCGTGCCAACCTTGCGCGCCAGGCGCCTTTTAGCTGAGCGGCTGAAGCGGGTCGAGAAAGATCCGACGGGCGCAAGGCCTGGCGCACGGCTCAGTGCGCCGTCAGCAAACGCTCCTCCGCCAACGCCAGCCGCTCCGGACGGCCCGCCAGCACCAGGGTGTCTCCGGGCGCCAGAACGATCGCACCGTCGGGGGCGACGACCGCGCCGCTCGCACGGCGCACCGAGACAACCGTGACGCCGACGTCGTGCAGCACCTGAACAGCGAGCGTCTGGCCCGAGGCGGTCGACGCGGCGGGTAGCGTCACCGAGCGCAAACGCGCCATCTGGAGTTCGTCGGCGGTGCTGTCGTCGGCGCCGTGGAACCAGCCGCGCAGGAGCCCGTAGCGGGCGTCGCGCTGGTCCTGGACGACGCGGATCACGCGCCGCATCGGCACGCCGACCAGCGCCAGCGCGTGGCTGGCCAGCATCAGCGAGCCCTCGATCGCCTCGGGGACGACCTCGGTCGCGCCGGCGGCGCGCAGCCGCTCGATGTCGCTGTCGTCGATCGTGCGGACGACGACCGGCACCGCCGGCGCGTGTTCCTGCGCGAGCCGCAGGATGCGCAGCGCCGACGGCGTGTCGTGGTAGCTGACGACGACGGCGCTGGCCCGCGCCAGCCCGGCCGCCATCAGGCTCTGCAGCCGCGCGGCGTCGCCGAACACCACGCTCTGCCCGGCCGCGGCGGCCTGGCGCACGCGGTCCGGGTCGAGGTCGAGCGCGATGTACGGAATCTTTTCGCCATCGAGCAGGCGCGCGAGGTTCTGGCCGCTTCGCCCGTAGCCGCAGATGATCACGTGCGCCTCGGCGTTGATGGCGCGCCGGGCGATCGTCGTCATCGCCACCGACTGCATCAACCAATCGCTCGCCGAGAGCCGCATCACCAGCCGGTCGGCATGCAGCACGATGAACGGCGCGGCGAGCATCGAAAGCACCATGCTGGCGAGGACCGGCGTCTGCAGGGCCGGGGGCAGCAGGCCGCCGTCGGTCGCCAGCGCCAGCAGCACGAAGCCGAACTCGCCGGCCTGGGCGAGGTAGAGCCCGGTGCGCAGGGCCACGCCGGGCGTCGAGCCGAACACCCGGGCCAGAAGCGTCACCAGCGCGAACTTGAAGGCGACGGGGCCGGCGGTCAAGGCGAGCACCAGCGGCCAGCGGTCCCACACCGTTTCGGCGTCGAGCTTCATGCCGATGGTGATGAAGAAGAGGCCGAGCAGCACGTCGTGGAACGGCCGGATGTCGGTCTCGACCTGGTGCTTGAACTCGGTCTCGGCGATCAGCATCCCGGCGATGAAGGCGCCGAGCGCGAGCGACAGACCGGCGCGCTCGGTGAGCCAGGCGAGCGCCAGTGTCACCATCAGGAGGTTCAGCACGAAGAGCTCCTCGCTCTTCAACCGGGCGACGATCGTCAGCCAGCCGCGCATCACCCGTTGGCCGCCGACCAGGAGCACCGCGAGCAGCGCCACGGCCTTCAGCGCCGCAACCGCGAGCGCCTGCAGCAGCACGGCGGGCGGCGAGCCGAGTGCCGGGATCAGCACCAAAAGCGGCACCACCGCCAGATCCTGGAACAGCAGCACGCCGAGCACCCGCTGGCCGTGCTCGCTCTCGAGCTCGAGCCGCTCGGCCATCAGCTTGACGATGATCGCAGTGCTGCTCATGGCGAGGGCCGCGCCGAGGGCCGTCGCGCTCTGCCAGCCGAGGCCCCACGCGCGGCCGGCCAGTGCCGACCCGGCGCCGACCGCGAGGTTGGCCAGCAAGGCGGCGACGATCGTCAGGACGACCTGGCTCGAGCCGAGTCCGAACACCAGCCGGCGCATGCTCTTCAGCTTCGGCAGGTTGAACTCGAGCCCGATCACGAACATCAGGAACACGACACCGAACTCGGCGAGGTAATTGACCCGGGCGTTGTCGCTTGCGAGGGCGGTCGCGTTCGGCCCGATCAGCACGCCGACCGCGAGGTAGCCGAGCATTGGCGGCAGCTTCGTGATCCGACAGACGACGACGCCCGCGACCGCGGCGGCGAGGTACAGCAGCACCAGTCCGAGCGGCGAAGTGATCATCGGCGCGGCGCATTCCTTGGCTTCGGGCGGCCTTCCGCGTGCGCGCGCATCTGCGCCGAAGCCGGCCGGGGGCTCTTGGGGCGCGTCCGAAGCGGCGCTCCGGGCGGCCGGCCTCTCCCCGAAGCGAGCGCGTCGTACCTCGGCCGGCGCACGGGCGGTCCCTAGAATCGATCGATCCTACTGGATGCTCCGGCCCGACCGTGCCCTCCCTTCCTGCTCCACCAAGCTTCGACGCGCCCCGCGCCCTGCGGCTGGCGCGCCAGACGTTCGAAATCGAGGCCGAGGCGCTGCTCGCGCTCCGGGAACGCCAGGGCGAGGGCTTCGCCGCGGCCTGCCGGGCGATCCTTGCCGGGCCCGGCCGGGTCGTCGTCATGGGAATGGGCAAAAGCGGGCACGTCGGCCGCAAGATCGCTGCGACGCTGGCGTCGACCGGCACCCCGGCGCTCTTCGTCCACCCCGGCGAGGCGAGCCATGGCGACATCGGCATGGTCGCGTCGGGCGATGTGGTGCTCGCCCTATCGAACTCCGGAGAGAGCGATGAGATCGCTGCGATCGTGCCGGCGTTGCGACGGCTCGGCGTCACGCTGATCGCTATCACCGGCCGCGCCGACTCGACGCTCGCACGCCACGCGGCGATCGTCGTCGACAGCGCGGTCGACCGCGAGGCCTGTCCGCTGCAACTGGCGCCGACCGCGAGCACGACCGCGCAGATGGCCATCGGCGATGCGCTGGCGGTGGCGCTGCTCGACGCCCGTGGCTTCCGCGCCGACGATTTCGCCCGCTCGCACCCGGGCGGTAGCCTCGGGCGGCGGCTGCTGATCCATGTGCGTGACCTGATGCGCAGTGGCGCCGACCTGCCGCGGGTGGCCGCCGACACGCCGTTCACCGAGCTGCTGCATGAGATGAGCCGCAAAGGCCTCGGATTCGCCGCGGTCGCCGATGCCGACGGCCGGGTGCTCGGCATTTTTACCGACGGCGACCTGCGCCGCCGGATCGAGCGCGGCGAGCACGACCTGCGCGCGCTGCGCGACCTGCACGCGGCCGAGGTGATGCAGGTGGCGCCGAAGCGGATCGGCGCCGACGCGCTGGCGGTCGATGCCGCCGAGCTCATGGAGCAGCATCGGATCACCAGCGTGCTCGTCGTCGATGCCGAGGGGCGACTCGTCGGCGCGCTGAACACCAACGACCTGATGCGGGCCAAGGTGATCTGAGCATGCCCGTCGAACTGCGCCCGGTCATCCCGGCGCTTCCCTTCCCCCCTGAACTGCTCCTGAAGGCGCAGGGCATCCGCTGGGCGATTTTCGACGTCGACGGCGTCCTGACCGACGGCCGGGTCTACGTCGGCGAGCACGGCGAAGTGTTCAAGGCCTTCTCGACGCTCGACGGCCACGGCCTGAAGCTGCTCGACCGGCACGGCATCGTGCCGGTGGTCGTCACCGGCCGCGATTCACCCGGCGTACGCCGGCGGGTCGGCGAACTCGGCATCGTGCACGCCGCTTTCGGCGCCGTCGACAAACTCGCGGCCGCGCAAAACCTGATGACGGCGCTCGGCCTCGGTTGGGACTCGCTCGCTGCGATGGGCGACGACTGGCCCGACCTGCCGCTGCTGGCCCGCGCCGCGTTCGCTTGCGCGCCGGCGAACGCGCACCTCGAGGTGCGCCGGATCGCTGACCACGTGACCGGCGCCAGCGGCGGCTACGGCGCGGCGCGCGAGTGCTGCGATCTGCTGCTGACCGCGGCCGGCCGTTACGCGCGGGCGCTGCGCGATCATCTGGGCACCACGCTCGACGACGGCAAAACCGGCCCGATGCCGGTACCGCCGGTCGATTGAGTCGCGATCCGGTGGACGACGTCCTGCCCGAAGCGCCTGACGCGGCCGGTGCTTCGGGCGCCAGCCCTCGGCCGTTCATTCCCTTGCCGCTGCCGGAGGTCGGCGATCGTCCCCTGCGTGCGGCGCGCGTCGGCCCGAGGCGGCGTCTGGCCCAGACTTTGGATGCCGTTGCGGCCTGGGTGCCGATGGCGCTGATGGCGCTGGTGGCGCTCGGCACCTGGTGGCTGGTCAAGAACACGCCCTTGATCGAGCCGGGCCGGCCGGCCGTGGCGCCGCGTCATGAGCCCGACGCGACGATGAGCCGGTTCAGCGTGCAGCGTTTCGCCGCCGACGGCACGCTTCGGGTCGAGATCGACGGCGAGCGCATGCGCCACTATCCCGACACCGACACCTACGACATCGATGACGCGCGGATGCGCTCGATCGGCGCCGATGGCCGGGTCGCACTCGCCAGCGCGACGCGGGCACTGGCCAACCGCGATGCCAGCGAGGTGCGGCTGAACGGCGGGGCGCACGTAATACGCGAGGCGACCGCCGGCGAGGCGGCGATCGATTTCCGCGGTGAATTCCTCGACGTACTCCAGACGACCGAGCAGTTGCGCTCGCATCTGCCGGTGGTGATCACCCAGGGCGGCAACGAGATCCACGCCGAGGGCATGACCTACGACCACCTGACACGGATCGTGCAGTTGCGCGGGCGAGTGCGTGCCGTCTTGACACCGCCGGCGCGGCAAGGGGCGCGAGAAACAGCACGATCGACGGGCCCTCGCGGGGCAGAGACGCTGACGCCGCTCGCGACCGTCAAGCGCTGAGAAAAACCGTCGGCGCCGGTGCGATTGTCGAAGTCCACGTCATTCGTGGAGCGACATCAGGGCAGCGGCAACGACAAAAAGGCAGCGAGCTCGCGCGCGCTGCCTTTTTAGAGCGGTCAAGACGGCGTACGCCGTCTGTGAGGTTCGAGCGGAACCCTTTCGGTCCAGGCGCCTGCCAGGACCGGGAGTGTCGTCAGTAGCCGCCGGAGCGGCCACCACCGCCACCACCGTAGCCCCCGCCGCCACCGGAGCGGCCACCACCGCCCCCGCCGTAGCCGCCGCCTCCACCCGAGCGGCCTCCGCCGCCACCACCGTAGCCACCGCCTCCGCCGTAGCCGCCACCGCTTCCGCTGCTACCGCCGCCGCCGCCGCTGCTGCCACCACCGTAGCCGCCGCCACCTCCCGAGCGACCCCCACCGCCGCCGAAGCCGCCCGGACGGTCTTCCCGCGGACGCGCCTCGTTGACGACGATGGCCCGGCCATCGAGCGCCTGGCCGTTCATTCCGTTGATCGCCGCTTGTGCCTCAGGGTCCGAACCCATCTCGACGAAGCCGAAACCCTTGGAACGGCCGGTGTCCCGGTCCATCATCACCTTGGCCGAGGTGACGCCGCCGTACTGGGCGAACGCCTGCTGCAGATCGTCGTCGCGAACGTTGTAGGAGAGATTACCGACGTAAAGCTTGTTGCCCATGGAAGAGCGCCTTTCGATTCCTGGAGGACCATGTGGAGCTTCGACCCTTCGGGAACCATTCCAGCTGGGGCACTGCGTCCATGCACGAATCGCGAATATAAGTGAACTCCTCCGCGCTTGCAGAGGGCGGCGAGGAAAGTGTTGCGGCGGCGCCGCGATGGATGCGGAAGCGGGACGCGCTGCTTTCAACGTGTCGCCAGAATCGATGCGACCATGACGGCGTCGGTTCGCGATTACGTCGGTCTGCGGTGCCGCAGCGCCGGCTGCTTGCTGGCGAACCGGCTCTCCGCTGATTCGGGCAAGCGGGTCCTGCTGCTCGAAGCCAGGCGGTCGCGACAACCGCGCTGGATCCACATCCCGGTCGGCACCCTCACTGCATCGGCAACCCGCGCACCGATTGGCCCAACGCGACCGAGCCGACGCCGGGCTACCCCTCGCGGCAAGGTGCTCGCGGCTCGTCGAGCATCAATGGGCATGATCTACAGGCGCGGCCGGGCGCGCGATTTACGACGGCCGGCGCGCCGGTGACGGCTTCGGCGCCAGCCCCGGCGAGGGCTGGGGCTGGGACGCGTGCGGGCCATGTTCGTGAAGTACGAGGATTTTTACCGCTGCGTTGCTGCGCCGCTGCACTGTATGCCGCGCCCGGCTTCGACACGAGCGGCGCGCGCTTGGGCGGCGAGAGGCGGGTCGAGCACCAGCGGCTCCGCGTTCGCCCGAGCCGCACAACAGGCCGGCATCCCGCACACCGACTTCAACCGCAGCGACAACGAGGGCGTCGGCTATTTCCACGTCAACCAGGGCGTCCGCTGGAATTCCGCCAGGGCGTTCTTGCGGCGGTGTTGCGGCCGGGAATCGAGTACCAGACCGCCGCCGAGCTCTGGAAACTGGCTGGCGATATCGGCATGACGCTCTTCCATTCGGTCGGCACCACCAAGATGGGCCCGGCCGCGGACCCCGGCGCGGTGGTCGACGTGCGGCTCCGGGTGCACGACGACGCGGCGCTGCGAGTGCTCGACGCGAGCGTGATGCCGACGGGTCACCAGCGGCAACACGAATGCGCCGACGCTCATGATCGCCGAGCGTGCGGCGGCGTGGATGTCGGGCGAGGCGTGAACGCCGGCTCGGTAAAAAGCTAAGCAGAAAAACGTCGTTGGGCCGAGCCGGTCCGCGTCCTAGAGTCAGGGCATGAAAGCATCTTTTTTCCATCGCCGCGCCTGGCTCGCCATGCTCGCCAGCGCTTGGCTCGCCCAGCCATCGGCCGCCCGCGCGGACACCACGCTACTGAACGTCAGTTACGACCCGACGCGCGAGCTCTACCAGCAGGTCAACGAGGCCTTCGGGAAACAGTGGAAGGCGTCCACGGGCGAATCGCTGACGATCCGCCAGTCGCACGGCGGCTCGGGCAAGCAGGCGCGCTCGGTGATCGACGGGCTGCAGGCCGATGTCGTCACCCTCGCGCTCGCCTACGACATCGACGCCCTGCACGACCATGGCGACCTGGTGCCGGCCGACTGGCAGAAGCGCCTGCCGAACAACGCGTCGCCTTACACCTCGACGATCGTGTTCCTGGTGCGCAAAGGCAACCCGAAGCAGATCCGCGATTGGGGCGACTTGGCCAAGCCCGGCATCGAGATCGTCACCCCGAACCCGAAAACTTCCGGAGGTGCGCGTTGGAACTACCTCGCTGCCTGGGGCTGGGCGCTGAAGCAGCCGGGCGGCAACGCCCAGACCGCAAAGGCTTTCGTCAAGCGGCTCTACGGCAACGCCAAGGTGCTCGATTCCGGCGCGCGCGGCTCGACCACCACCTTCGTCGAACGCGGCATCGGCGACGTGCTGATCGCGTGGGAGAACGAGGCCTACCTCTCCGTCAAGGAACTCGGGCCGACCAAGTTCGACATCGTCACGCCGAGCTGGTCGATTCTCGCGGAGCCGCCGGTCGCGGTCGTCGACAAGAACGTCGACAAGCACGGCACACGCAAGGCCGCGACCGCCTACCTCGACTACCTGTACACGCCCGGCGGCCAGGAGATCGCCGCGCAGAACTTCTACCGGCCGCGCGACGCGGCGGTCGCGGCGAAATACGCGAAGCAGTTCCCGGCCGTCAAGCTGCTGACAGTCGATGCCGACTTCGGCGGTTGGCGTAGCGCGCAGAAAACGCATTTCGACGACGGCGGCGTCTTCGACCAGATCTACGCCCCCGGCGCGAAGTAGCGCCGGCCCGGCGGCGACCGGGCGGCTGCGTCGCCGGTCGTTCCCATCGGGTGGAGACGACGACAATCGCTCGCCATGGCGACCATCATCTCGGTCGCCGGCGTCTCGAAGGTCTACGCCGGCGGTTTTCGCGCGCTCGAGCGCATCGACCTCGAGATCCGCGCCGGCGAAATCTTCGCGCTGCTCGGCCCGAACGGCGCCGGCAAGACGACGCTGATCGGTCTCGTCTGCGGCATCGTGCGGCTCGACCAGGGCACGATCACGGTCGGCGGTCTCGACATCCTGCGCGACGCCCGCAAGGTGCGTCGTCTGATCGGCCTGGTGCCCCAGGAGCTGACGACCGATGCCTTCGAGACGGTGTGGGCCACGGTGTCATTCAGCCGCGGCCTGTTCGGCTGCCCGCCCGATCCCGTGCACATCGAAAACACGCTGCGTTCCCTTTCGCTCTGGGACAAGCGCGCTTCGAAGATCCGCGAGCTCTCGGGCGGCATGAAGCGCCGCGTGATGATCGCCAAGGCGCTTTCGCACGAACCGCGCGTGCTGTTTCTCGACGAGCCGACCGCGGGCGTCGATGTCGCCCTTCGAAAGGACATGTGGGCGATGGTGCGCGGCCTGCGCGAGTCGGGCGTAACGATCGTGCTGACCACGCATTACATCGAGGAGGCCGAGGACATGGCCGACCGGGTAGGTGTCATCAACCGGGGTGGGATCGTGCTGGTCGAGGACAAGGCGACGCTGATGCAGACCCTCGGCAAGAAGCAGCTCAGCTTGCGTCTCGCCCGGCCGCTCGCGGCGCTGCCGGAGGCCCTCGCCGGGCAGGCGCTGACATTGCAAGACGATGGCCGCGAGCTCGTCTATGCCTACGACCCCGACGCCGCACCCGGACGGGCCGCGGCGCTGCTCGACGTGCTGCGCCGGTGCGGGATCGAGGTCGACGACCTGCGCACCCGGCAAAGTTCGCTCGAGGACATCTTCGTCGGCCTCGTGCAGGAGGGTGGCCGATGAACCTGCATGCGATCCGCGCGATCTTCCACTTCGAGATGGCGCGCACCTGGCGCACGCTGACCCAGAGCATCGTCTCGCCGGTGCTCTCGACCGCGCTCTACTTCGTGGTTTTCGGCTCCGCGATGGGCTCGCGCATCCACCAGATCGACGGCGTCAGCTACGGCGCCTTCATCGTGCCGGGCCTGATCATGCTGTCGGTGCTGACGCAGAGCATCTCGAACGCGTCGTTCGGCATCTACTTTCCGAAGTTCACCGGCACGATCTACGAGTTGCTCTCGGCACCGATCACGCCGCTCGAGATCGTGTTGAGTTATGTCGGCGCGGCGGCGACCAAGTCGGTGCTGGTCGGCGCGATCATTCTCGCCACCGCCGCGGCGTTCGTCGAAGTGCGGATCGAGCACCCGGTGTGGATGGTGCTCTTCCTGCTGCTGACCGCGGTGACCTTCAGCCTCTTCGGTTTCATCATCGGCATCTGGGCCGACGGCTTCGAAAAGCTGCAACTGATCCCGATGCTGATCGTCATGCCGCTGACCTTTCTCGGCGGCCCGTTCTACTCGATCAAGATGCTGCCGCCGATCTGGCAGAAGATCTCGATGCTGAACCCGTCGGTCTACCTGATCAGCGGCTTTCGGTGGAGCTTTTTCGGCACTGCCGAGATGCATGTCGGCGTCAGCTTCGCGGTGACGATCGTGTTCTTCGCGATCGCGCTCGCCGCCGCGACCTGGATCCTGCGGACCGGCTGGCGGATCAAGGCGTGACGCGGTGGTACGGCAGGCGGCAGCGCGCGGAACGCGACCGGCGCAAAATTCCGTAAAGGGTGAGCGCCGGGCGGAACCTCGGGCCGGGGGCGCGATCCGATCGTCGATGGCGGCCGCGGTGCCGTCGGTTACTGCAGCAGGAGAGCGACGCGATGAGAACTTCCTTGAAAACCGCTTTGCGCGCCGTGGTGTTGGCCGGCGCATCCCTGGCGCTCGCGGGCGGCGCCGAGGCGCAATCGCGCGGCCACGGTGGTGGTTACTACCGCGGCGGCGGTGGCGGCGGCTGGCACGGCGCACCCTGGGTGTGGGGCGGTGTGGGCCTGGGACTCGGCCTCGGGCTGGCGTCGGCGTACGCATGGCCGTACTACGGTGCGCCGGCGTACGTCTACAACCCGCCGGCCGTCGTCTATGCGCAGCCGGAGGTTGTAACCAGCCCGGTTCCGGCGTATCCGGATCAGGGGACCACCGCGCAGCCCGTGATCTACCCCCGCAACGGCCAGAGCGCCGCGCAGATGGGAGCCGACAGCGATCAGTGCAGCCAGTGGGCTGGCCATCAACCGAACGCGACCAGCGACCGCAGCGTGTTCAACCGGGCCATCGCTGCCTGCATGGACGGGCGCGGCTACACGCTGCGCTGAACGGCGGGCCGGTCGTCGACCCTGAGCACCGCCGCGGTCAGTGCGTCCTGAAGCGGTCGGTCGCTTCGAGCAGCCGCTCGAGGATGCCCGGTTCCTTGAACGCGTGACCCGCGGCATCGACGAGCTGGAAGTCGGCCTCGGGCCAGACGCGGTGCAGATCCCACGCGGTCTTCATCGGCGTGCAGACGTCGTAGCGGCCTTGCACGATCACGCCGGGGATCGCACGGAGCTTGGCGGCGTCGCGCAGCAACTGGCCTTCGTCCATGAAACCGTCGTGGACAAAATAGTGGTTCTCGATCCGCGCGAAGGCCAGCGCGAATTGCGGATTGCTGTGGGCGCGGTCGAAGTTCGGGTCTGGGCGTAGCGTGATGGTCCGCCCTTCCCACTGGCTCCAGGCGACCGCCGCCCGAAGTCGCGCCGCGGCGTCGTCGCCGGTCAGAAGGCGGCGGTACGCGGCCATCAGGTCGTGGCGCTCCGCAGGGGCGATCGGCGCGAGGAAATGCTCCCACTCATCGGCGAACAGCCAGGATGCGCCCTCCTGGTAGAACCACCGCAGTTCCTCGCGCCGCAACGTGAAGATGCCGCGCAGCACCAGCTCGCTGACTTGCTCCGTATGGGTTTCGGCGTAGGCGAGTGCGAGGGTGCTGCCCCAGGAACCGCCGAACACCAGCCAGCGCTCGGCGCCGGCCATGATCCGCAGCCGCTCGATGTCGGCGACCAGGTCCCAGGTCGTGTTCGCGACCAGCGACGCGTGCGGTGTCGAGCGGCCGCAGCCGCGCTGGTCGAACAAGGTGACGCAATAGGCGTCCGGGTCGAACAGGCGGCGGTGGTCGACGGCGCAGCCGGCACCCGGGCCGCCGTGGAGAAACACCGCCGGCTTCCCTGCGGGATTGCCGCAGCGTTCCCAGTAGATGCGGTGGCCGTTGCCGACGTCGAGCATTCCCTGCGCGAACGGCTCGACCGGTGGGTAGAGGCGGGCGCCTGAAACGCGCCCCGCGGCGGGCGCTGAGGGTGCCGCGAGGGCTGCGGCGGCGCTGGCGCGGCCGGCCTCGGGATCGGGATCGGTGGTGGGCGTCATCGGTAAAAGGTTTCGAGAATACGTCGAGCGCCAACCAAGAAAGCGCCTTGCGGTCGACCCGTGCGGCGCTCCGGCATGGTAGGTGCCGCGCGGCTCGATCGTCCGGACGGAATCAGGCCAGCAGTCCGAGCGTCGCCGAATCCCGACGACCGCCGTAGAAGGTGTCGAGGGCCCGCGCGAAGCCGGGCTCGTTCGGCCAAACCGCCTCGAACAAGGTCATGCAGGACGCGAACTTCAGATCGTCTGGCGAGCCGAAAATCCGGTGGGCGCTCGAGCCGGGGTGCGTCAGGACCCGGTCCGTGCACTCGAGGAGCCGGGGCCCGAGCACCGGGTGGTGCGCATACGCCGCCGCTTCGGCGCGGTCGGCGATACCGTAATGCCGGGCGGTGCTGCTGCGGCCGAGACCCCGGAGTTGCGGGAACACGAACCACATCCAATGCGAGGTCTTGCGGCCGTCTCGCAACTCGGCGCGCACAGCGTCGATCACCCCGGCCTGGGCCTCGACGAAGCGATCGAGCGCATTCATTGCCATGTGCTCCGGCCGCCCTCAGACGGCCTCGGCGGCGACGATCGAAACGTGGCGCACAGGGGTGCGCGCGGGCCGGGTCGACGAAACCTGCCGATCCCGGTCGGTATCGGTGCCGGTCGCGGAGGAGGGGGTTTCGACCAAGGGGCGGCCGGTCCGGAAGCTGTAACGCGCCATCGCGCCCTTGGCGACCACCGCCTGCAACAGCTGCACATAGAACGCCAGCACGAAGGCGGCGAGCGTCAGGCCCACGAGGGGTGCGACCCATGCCCCGGCCCGTGATGGCGCACTGCGGCGGCGTACGGATGCAGCCGAATGGGCCATCGCACGCTCCGCCTATTGCGACTTGAGGTGCTTTTCGACCGCCGCGACGCTCGGCCCCACCTTTTGCACCGCGGCGGCGAGCGCCTCGGCGCTGACGCCGAACTTGCTCGCCCAATGGCGCGCCTCATAAGGCTCGTGAACGTTGATGCGATCGCGGTCCTGCGATCCGGTCTTGTGCTTGTCGTCGGCCATCGCGGTCTTTCCGGTCACCCGATGCGGGAGATGGCCCGATCGTCGGTGGCTTCGCCGTCCGGCCCCATCGGCCTATTGCGCATCGGGCGGCGGCGCCTCGCAGGTTCAAGACGTGGGACTGCGCCTACGCCCGGGCGCTGGCCTGCCCGATGCCGGCTTCTGCCGCGGCGCGCGACCCTTCGGTGCTCTTCCTCATCTTCGCGACCGGTCGCCGCGCCCGCCCGGCAACCGGAGCCAGCGTGCCAGCGATGTCGCCTTCGTCCCACCATCCCCATCGCCCACCGTCCGGCGCCGACGATCCGGAGCCCGGCTTGTTGCCGGTCGATCCGGACGACGGCATCGTTCCACCCTGGACTCCCGCCGAGACCGACGCCGATCCGCCGGCCGATCCCGAGGCCTGATTGCCACACCCTCGCTCCGCCCCCTCCCTGCCTGACGACTCCAAGGAAAGCGCCTCCATGTCGACGACCCGCCCGATTGCCGCCGGCTCCGCCCCCGTTCCCTTCGACGTCGCGCTCGAGACTTTCGACGCGGACGAAGGCGCGACCGAGCAGTCGCTGATCGAGACCTTCCTCGAGATCGGCAACACGACCTTCAAGGACACCGGGCTCGGCCTGCGCGCCGTGCATGCAAAGGGCCATGGCCTCTTGCGCGGCCGGTTGCAGGTTTTCGATCTGGCTTGGCCGTACGCGCAAGGGCTGTTCGCCCGGCCCAAGACCTACCCCGTTGTGCTCCGGCTCTCGACCTCGCCGGGCGACCTGCTCGACGATCGGATCTCGACATCGCGCGGGCTGGCGCTGAAGGTGATCGGCGTCGAGGGTGCGCGCCTGCCGGGCAGCGAGAACCAGGCGACGCAGGATTTCCTGATGATCGACGGCAAGGTCTTCCTGGCGCCGACCGCGAAAAAATTCCTCGGCAGCCTGAAGCTGCTGGCCGGGACCACCGACAAAGTGCCGAACCTGAAGCGGGCGTTCTCCGCTGTGTTGCGTGGCACCGAGAAGGCGCTCGAAGCGGTCGGCGGCGAGAGCGCCACGCTGAAAGGGCTGGGCGGCCATCCCGAGACCCACCCGCTAGGCGAAACCTTTTTCAGCGGCGTGCCCTTTCTCTACGGTCAGAACATGGCGAAGTTTTCGATCGCGCCGATCTCGCCTGACCTCGTGGCGCTGAAAGATGCGCCGGTCGACCTCGACGACAAGCCGGACGGCCTGCGCGCCGCGGTGGTCGAGCACTTCGCGAGCCGCGGCGGCGAGTGGGAGTTCCGCGTGCAGCTCTGCACCGATCTCGAGAAGATGCCGATCGAGGACGCCACGGTCGAGTGGCCGGAGGATCTGAGCCCGTACGTGGCTGTTGCCCGGCTCAGTGTGGCGCCGCAACCGGCCTGGAGCGATGCCCTCTCGGCAGAGATGGACGACGGCCTCTCCTTTTCGCCCTGGCGCGGCCTGGCGGCGCACCGCCCGATCGGCTCGGTCAACCGGGCGCGGCGCTATGCCTACCCGGCCTCGGCCGACGCACGCTCGCCGCGCGGGCGCTGCCCCGTGCACGAGCCGACGGCTTAGTTTTCGGAAGGCCGCAAGGCGGCCGCGGGCACGGACGGCTGCGTCCGCAGGCTGGAAGCGGCTCCAGCAGCCGGCGCGGGCCGCTTGGGCTGCGGCAAAATCGTTCTCGTGACCCGTAGCCTGATCGTCGCCCCGCAATGGATCGGCGATGCGGTGATGAGCCAGCCGCTACTCGCACGGCTGGCAGCGCGCGGCGCGCGCCTGACGGTCGGCGCACTGCCCTCGGTCGCCCCTGTGTACCGCGCGATGCCCGAGGTCGCGGCCGTCCTCGAATGGCCTTTTGCTCATGGCCGGCTCGACGCGCGTGCGCGCTGGCGCGTCGCAGCCGGCTTGCGCGGTCGCTTCGACACCGCCTACGTGCTGCCGAATTCGCTAAAAGCGGCGCTGGTGCCCTGGCTGGCCGGCGTTCCGCGGCGGGTCGGCTACCTGGGCGAGGGCCGGGGCTTGCTTCTAAGTGATCGTTTGCGCAACCCCGCCGGGCGTCCGCCCATGGTCGCGTTCTACGCGGCGCTGGCGGCCCCGCCGCAGGGCATCGCGTCATCCGGCGACGACGCTCGGACCGCCGCCCTCGACCGCCCGCGCCTCGTGCTGCCGGCCGGCGCTGTCGAGAGCGCGATCCGAGCCGCCGGGATCGGGACCGACCGTTATTGGGCGTTTGCCCCGGGCGCCGAGTACGGCCCGGCCAAACGCTGGCCGCCGACGCACTACGCGGCGCTCGCCCGCTCGCTGCATGCGCTGCACGGCGATCCGGTGCTGCTGCTCGGTTCGCCCAAGGAGCGGCCGCTTTGCGACGAGATCGCCGCCGCCGCGACCGCGGCTTGCCGCGTGCTCGCCGGCGCGCTGCCGATGCGCGACGTGATGGCGCTGATCGCCGGGGCACGGGGCGTCGTCACCAACGACTCGGGGCTGATGCACGTCGCCGCGGCGTTCGGCGTGCCGCAGGTCGCAGTGTTCGGATCGACCAGCCCGCTGCACACGCCGCCCGCCAACCCCCACGCCCGGGTGCTTTGGCTGAAAGACGAACTGCAACTCGACTGCATGCCCTGCTTTGCGCGCACCTGCCGTTACGGCCATACCGGCTGTCTGACCGGCGTCCGCCCCGAGCGGGTGGCGGCGGCGTTGGCCGATGCGGTTCAGACGGTGTAGATCGGCCCTTCTCAGGCGCCGAGCTTGCCGACGAAGAGTACCGGCCCGGTCGGCGCCCCGGTTGGCGAGCCGCCCGGCGGCTCGAGGCTGACCGCGAAGCCGGTGGTGCCGTCGAGCACATGGCCGCGTCCGACGACGGTCGCACGGTCGGCCGCGATGAGACCGAGCGAGCGCGGCGCCGCGGCGCCCGCTTGCAGCGACCAAAGTTCGAGTGCCTGGCCGGCGGGGGCGGCGACCGCGTGCACCGGCCGGGTCACCATCGCCCGGCCGTCGGCCGAGACGCTGGCGACGAAGGCGGTGGCGGCGATGCCGACGGCGGCGTTGGCCGCGCCGACCCCTTCGTTGGCGCCGGCGGCCGGGGTCAACACGACGACCAGCGGCGGACGCGCCGGGGAAGGCGTCGCCACGACGAGCGCGAGCGCGAGCGCCGCGATGCCGGCCAGGCCCGTCGCGCCGCGCCAAAGTCCGAGCCGGTTCCACCACGCCGCGCGCGGCCCGTGCGTGCCGGCGTCGACCGCAGCGCCGGTGGGATTCAGTGCCGCCGCTCCGCCGAGGCGCGCCGCGATCCTCGGCCAGACCGCCGCCGAGGGCTCGACCGGCTCGATGGCCAGCGTCAACGGCATCAGCCGGTCCTGCCAGGCGCGCACCGCGGCCCGCAGCGTCGGATGCGCCGGCAACAGAACCTCGAGCCGGCGCCGGGCAGGCCCGCGCATCACGCCGATGACGTATTCGGCGGCGAGGCGGTCGGCGCGGTCGGCGCGTCCGTAGTCCATGGTGGGCGGTGAGGGGTCGGTGCGGTCTGCGTCGGCCGTGTCAGCCGCGCTCGGCGGCGGCGTCGCGTTGGGCCGCGCTCTCGAGGCAGGCCTTCAGCGTCGCCAGCGACCGTCGCAACCACGACTTGACCGTCCCGAGCGGCTGGCGCAGGGTAAGCGCGACTTCGGCGTGCGAGAGGCCGTCGAAAAACGCCAGGGCGATGCTTTGCCGCTGCGGCGCGCTCAGCTGCTCGACGCAGGCGCCCAGCCGGCGGGCGTCGGACGCGCGCATCAGCAACTCGAGCGGGCCTTCGGTCGCATCCTCCAGGCCGGCGTAGGCGTCCGACTCGTCGCTGCCGTCGTCGGGCAGTGCGGCGCCACGCGCCGCGGGGAGCGGCTGCACACGGGCGCGGCGCAGGCTGTCGATCGCCCGATTGCGGGCGATGCTGGTGAGCCAGGTCATTGGCTGACTCTGCGCCGCGTCGAAGCTGGATGCCGCCCGCCACACGTTCACGTAGACCTCCTGCAGCACATCCTCGGCTTGCGCCCTGTCGGGATGGATACGCAGCACCACGCCCAGCAGATGCGCGCTGGTCTGCCGGTAGAGCGTGCCGAATGCCGCACGATCGCCGAGTGCCGAACGCGCGAGCAGCCGCGACAACTCGTGGCTGCGCTCCGGCCAGTCGGGTGCCGGGGTTCGCATGGCGGTCGGGGTTTTCAGGTGAGGGTTTCTACAATGCGGTCCCTGCAAGCGTAGCCGATGTCCCTCTGGCGATGCCCTCCGCTACCGAATTCATCCTGACCCTGGCGTGCCGCGACCGGACCGGGATCGTCCATGCCGTCTCCGGCCTGTTGTTCGAGGCGGGCTGCAACATCATCGACTCGCAGCAGTTCAGCGACCTGGCCGGCGCCGACGCGACCGGGCTCTTCTTCATGCGCGTGCATTTCGAAGCCCCCGATGCGCTTGCCGACCGGGCCCGGCTCGAAGCGCTCGCCGCGCCGCTTGCCGCCCGGTTCGCGATGGACTTCGCCGTGCACGCGCGCGCCCGGCGGCCGCGCCTCCTGCTCATGGTGAGCCGCCACGGCCATTGCCTGAACGATCTGCTGTTTCGTTGCGGCTCGGGCCAGATCGATGCCGAGATCGCCGCCGTGGTCTCGAACCACCCCGACTTCGCCGGACTGTGCGAGCGCCAGGGCGTGGCATTCCATCACCTGCCGCTCGTGCCCGGCACGGGCGCCGAGGCCAAGCGCGCCCAGGAGTTGCAGGTCGAACGGCTGATCGCCGCCGAACGCATCGATCTGGTGGTGCTGGCGCGCTACATGCAGATCCTGAGCCCCGCGTTCTGCGCCGCGCTGGCGGGCCGGGCGATCAACATCCACCACAGCTTCCTGCCGAGCTTCAAGGGCGCCGGGCCGTATCGGCAGGCGCACGAGCGCGGCGTGAAGCTGATCGGCGCGACTGCGCACTACGTGACCGCCGAGCTCGACGAGGGGCCGATCATCGAGCAGGACGTCGAGCGCGTCGATCACGCGCAGAGCCCGGACGACCTGACCGCCGTCGGCCGCGACGTCGAGTGCGTCGTGCTCGCCCGGGCAGTGCGCTGGCACCTGGAGCACCGGGTGCTGGTCAACGGCCGCAAGACCGTGGTGTTCAACTGATCGGATGGAGCACTACCGGGCCCCGCGCTGGCTGCCCGGCGGCCACGCGCAAACGATCTGGAGCGCGCTTTTCGCCAAGCGCCACGACGGTCCGGCGCCACGCTACGCACGCGAGCGCTGGGACGCGCCCGACGGCGACTTCATCGACGTCGATCGGCTGCCGAGCGGCCTGAACGGCGCGCCGCTCCTGGTGCTGTTCCACGGGCTCGAGGGCTCGTCGGCGAGCCATTACGCCACGGCTTTCGCGCACTGGGCACTGGGCCACCGCTGGGATTACGCGGTGCCGCACTTCCGCGGCTGCTCGGGCGAGATCAACCGCGCGCCGCGCGCTTACCACTCGGGTGATCATGTGGAGATCGGCTGGGTGCTCGAACGGATGCGCGTGCGCCATGCCGGACCGATCGCCGCGGTCGGCGTCTCGCTCGGCGGCAATGCGCTGCTGCGCTGGGCCGAGGAGGCGGGCGATGCCGCCCGCCTCAGGGTCGGTGCAATCGCCGCCATCTCGGCACCGCTCGACCTCGCCGCCGGCGGCCGGGCGATCGGGCGCGGCTTCAGTCGGCAGGTCTACACGCGGATGTTCCTGCGGACGATGCGACCGAAGGCGCTGGCGAAGCTGGCCCAGCACCCCGGTCTCGGCGACCCGGTGCGATTGCGGCGAGCCCGGACACTGCGCGATTTCGACGACGCGTTCACCGCGCCGCTGCACGGCTTTCGCGACGCCGCCGACTATTGGGCCCGCTGCTCGGCCAAGCCCCACCTCGACCGCATCCGCATCCCGACCCTCGTGTTGAACGCGCGCAACGACCCGTTCGTGCCCGGAGCGAGCCTGCCGCGGCAGGGCGAAGTCGGCCCCTCGGTCACGCTCTGGCAGCCGGCGCACGGCGGCCACGTCGGTTTCCCGGCCGGCCGCTGGCCCGGGCGGGTCGACGGCCTGCCGGCCGCGGTGATGGGCTGGCTCGAATCGCGAATCTAGGCGACCATCGGCGGCATGGACGAGATCGTCAAACAGGCCCTCGCGAAGTGGCCGAACGTGCCGCACTGCTTTGGGTGGCTCGCGCTCGACGCGCGCGGCGACTGGTACATGCGGGATGAGCGCGTGCAGCACGCCGGGCCGTTTCCGCTGGTCAAGGGCAGTCGCGTGGAGCATCCGATGCTGCTGCGCTTCATCGAGCGGAACTACCTCGCCGACGGTGCCGGCGCGTGGTACTTCCAGAACGGCCCGCAACGCGTCTACCTCGAGCTCGAAGCGGCACCCTGGGTGTGGCGGCTGGCGGCGGCCGCCGGCACTGGCGACACGGACGCCGATATGGACGCTGATACGACGCCGACGATCACCTCGCACACCGGCGTCGCCGCGGTCTTTCGCAGCGCCTGGACCGACGAGACGGGCCGGCTGTACCTCGACACGGACATCGGCCTCGGCAGCGTGCATTCGCTCGACATGGAGGCGGCGGCGGACGCGGTCGAACGCGGGCGCTGGCAGCCGCAGGCGATCACGTTCGCGGCCATCCCCGGGCGCTTCGGCTTCCAGCGTGCGCCGCGGGCGGCGGAGCCCGGCACGCCGGGGGACCGCGCCGACGCGACACCGCCCGGTTGACTGCGCCCGGCGGACGGCGAACCGCAGCCGGCAGCCGACCCGGAGCGCCAGCCAGCCAGCGCCTACTTCGCGCTATCGACCATGTAAGCGACGACCGCCTTGATGTCGGCGTCCGAGGCGCTCGAGCCGCCCCGTGGCGGCATCGCGCCCTTGCCCTTGATCGCGATGGCGGTCAGACCGTCGACGTCCTTCGCCTCGGCGATGCGCGGCGCCCAGGCGGCCTTGTCGCCGACCTTCGGCGCGCCGGCGATCCCGGCGGCGTGGCACACCTGGCAGACCTGGCCGTAGAGCGCGGGCGCGACCGCGGTCGGCGCCGCGACCCGCGCCGGCTCGGGCGCGACCACCGACGGCGCCGACGCGGCCATCGCGAGCCGCGCCGCGCTCGCTGTGGCGGCGGGGCTCGGCGGCGTCTCGCCGCCGGTCGCTGTGGCGAGCGGCGCGCCGGCTGGAAGCACCGCCATGTTCGCGGCCGGCGCAGGCGCCGAGGCGCCCGGCAGCGGGCTTTTCGGGTCTTCGAAAGTCGCGCCGGCCTTGTCGGCCATGTAGACGACGGCGCGGGCGATTTCGAGGTCGGTGTAGTCGCCACCGGCCTGCGGGCCCATGTTGCCCTTGCCGTGCAGCGCCGAATTCAGGAGCGTCGGAAAACCGGTCGCGATGCGCGGCGCCCAGGCGTCCTTGTCGCCGAACTTCGGCGCACCGACCAGCCCGACGCTGTGGCAGGTGGTGCACTGCCCGGCGAACACCTGCTCACCGGTCTTCAGGGTCGACGGGTCCGATACATCCTTGACGACCACCGTGCCGATCGGCTCGATCCGCCTCGCGACCGCCGCCGGGGCCAGCGAATCGGTGCCGGCGGACGGCCGCGCGCCGGTCGAGACGAACTCCACCAGGAGCACGATCACCGCGATCGGGATCACGAAGGCGAAAAATACCGCCAGCAGCAGCTGCTTCGGCGTGCGGATCGGACCCTCGTGCGCGCCAGTCTGGATGTCGGTGTGCTGCGGCTGCGGATGCGGCGTCTTAGGGTCGCTCATGAAGTCTTTCGCGGAGGGGAACCGCATCGCGCGAGGCCGCCGCGCACAGCCCTCGAATTATAGAGTCGGCCCTCCGGCGGACCGGTCGTGCGCGGGGCGGTACGGTCGGCTTGCGAGCCGCCGGACGGCTCGCAAGCCGAAACGCCGAGGATCTGGTGCACCCGACAGGATTCGAACCTGTGACTTCCAGCTTCGGAGGCTGGCACTCTATCCATCTGAGCTACGGGTGCGTGCTCTCGGCCTGCCGCTGGCGCGGTCCGCCTCGTCGATCAGGCGGATCCGGTCTGCGAAGGAGCGCGCGAGTCTACTCTGTCGGTTGGCGCCGGCAGCCGCCCGCACTCCTCGTAAAGCCGTACGTGGCAGCGGGCGCAGATGCCGCGATCGAGCCGCTCGAAAATCGTCGCGATCGCGATCCGCTTGGTCGCGAAGACGTGGTCGCTGCCGAGCCTGTCGAGGTAGCCGATGCGCTTCCAGAGTTCGAGCACCGGCGGCCGCGGGCGGTGGAAGTACAGGTCGCCTCCGAGGGCGCGGCGGGCGGCGAGCTCGGCACGCCACAGGTCGGCCGCCGCCAGGTCGATGAAGTTCATGCTCTTGGCCATGACCAGCAGGTGCTTCTGCGGCGCGGCGTCGGCAGCGTCGCGGGCGGTACCGCCGCTGCCGCGGTCGCTCGCACCCTCGCGCATCTCGCGCAGCAGATCGGCGACGTGCGGGACGGCGCCGAAGTAGACCTCGCCCTCCATCCGCACCATCTTCAGCTGCGGGCATTCGGGGAACGGCGCCGGCACGTCGGTGCGCACCACGAACGGCCGTTCCGGCCCGGTGCTGTCGAAGCCCATCACGCGCATGAACGGGTGCGAGGTGCGGTACAGGTAGGTGACGAGCGAGAGGATCGTGCCGAGCAGGATCGCCATCTCGATCCGGATCGTCACGGTGGCAAGCGCGGTGCTGAACGCGATCGCGAAATCGGCGCGGCTCTCGTGCCAGAGGCGGCGCCAGCCCGGGATGTCGAACAGCGACCAGCCGATGAGCATCAGCAGACCGGCGATCGCCGCGAGCGGAATGCGCGCCAGGAGCGGCCCGGTGAAGGCGAGCAGCAACAGCAGCCATGCCGAGGCGAACACCGCGGCGAGCGGCGTGCGCGCGCCGGCTTCGTAGTTCGGCATCGACCGGTTCAGCGAGCCGCAAGCGACGTACGACGAGAAAAACCCGCCGACGACGTTGGCAAGGCCCTGGCCGCGGAACTCGCGATTCGCATCGATCGCCTGACCCGAGCGCGCCGCGACCGCCTTGGCGATCGAGATCGATTGGCCGAGCGCGACGATCGTCAGCGCAAACGCGATCGACATCAGATCGGCGAGGCGGGCGAACGGAAACGCCGGAACGTGCAAGCGCGGAACGATCGCCGGCATCGCTCCGATGACCGCGATCGCGCCGCCGCGCCCGGCGACGGCCAGCGCAGAGCCGAGTGCCGTGCCGGCGCCGAGCGCGATCAGCATCGACGGCCAGAGCGGCCGCCAGCGCCGCAGCAGCATGGCCACGGCAAGCGTCGCCGTCGCCACGGCGATCGCCGCCGGCTCGGCCGTGCCGAGCTCGCGGCCGAGGTGCGCCAAAAGCGCAAGCGTGCCGTGTGCCGCCGGCTCCGCCAGGCCGAGGAAATCGGCGATCGAATGCAGCACGATCAGCGCTGCGGCGCCGGTCAAAAAGCCCCGCAGCGCCGAGGGTGAAATAAAGTTCGCGAGCGCGCCGAGGCGCAGCGCGCCGATCAGCCACTGCATCACGCCGACCAGCACCGTGACCGCGAGCGCCAGCTGAATGTAAGCCGGCGAGCCGACCACCGCGAGCGGCGCGAGCGACGCGAAGAGCGCGAGCGAGTTCGCGTTGGTCGGCCCCGAGACGACGTGCCGGCTGGAGCCGAACAGCGCCGCGACAGCGCACGGCACGATCGCCGAGTAGAGCCCGTATTCGGGCGGCAACCCGGCGAGTCGGGCGAACGCGAACGCCTGCGGCAGCACGAGGAGCGCGCCGAGGATGCCGGCGACCGCATCGGCGCGCAGCGTGGTGGCGTCGACCTGCCGCACCCACGGCCCGAAGAGGCGGCGCCTCCAGTCGGGTGGCATGGCGGTCAACGCGGCGCGCTCATTGCGATGCCAGGGCGTCAGGGCGCCCGAACCACCGCGGGCTCCGCGCTTTGCCGCCCGCGTCCCTGCCCCGCGTGGTCATCCGAGCGCCGCGAGGATGGTGTCGACCTGCTCCTTCGCGCCACGCGCCGTTGCCTCGGGCAGAGCGAGCTGCGGCAGCTGCTTTCGGATGCGCTCGAAGCGCTGGGCCAGGATCTGGACGACGTCGACGCCCGGCGCCAGGCCCTCGGTGCTGCGCAGCATCGCGAAGGTGACGCCGGCGCGCGCGGCGGCGTCGGCGTTCGCCGGCAGCGTGGTCAACACGTCGGAGAGCTGCCGCAGCACCTTCATTGCGCCGAACGCGCCGGCGAGGAGGGCGGCGCGGCGCCCGTCGTTCCCGGCGTCGTTCTGCGGCGTGTCGTAGACCGCGACCAGGCAGCGCAGCATCGCCGAATACACCGCGTTGGCGGCGTCGAGGATCGGCGCGGCGGCCGGGTCGCTGACGTGCAGGCGGTCGTCGGCGAGCGGGCGGCGCATCACCGGGTTGCGGGCGACGTCGCGGCTCGGGTGGAACTCGGGCCGCGCCGCGCGAAGGGCTTCGTACTCCCGTTGGATTTGCAGGAACTGCTCGAAGTGCGAGCGCTCGCTGCTCGGGCCGCCGGCCGCGCCGCTCCCGGCGCCTTCGCCTTGCACGACGATCAGGTGCAGCGCCCGCTGCGCGCTCGCCAGGTCGGTCACCACCGAAAGGTCGTCCACGCCAATTTCCTCGGGGCGGAGCTGACAATCGGCCGGGCCGATGAAGAGCCGGTCGGCGCCGATCTCGTCCGCCAGCGCCGACATGCCGCGGCTCAGCAAGTCATAGAACTCGCCGATCGTGGCGTAGTCGGGCGCGCTCGGCATCAGGACGCCGGTCTCGGGGCGGCGCTCCCGGATTTCGCGCTTGGGGGCGGCTTCGTGGATGCTCGCCGGGTCTTCCGCCGGCGCGCTCTCCGGCCGTTCGAGAAAGATGAAGTGCTCGAGCGTCTCCATGTCGAACGGCAGGAGCGCGATCTGGATCCCGGCCGGGTGGTACCCGGGAGCGACGGGCAGGTTCGGCCGGTCGAAATGCGGGCGCGAGCCGACCGCGACCATGAGGTTGGCGACCTGCGCGAGGTGGCCCATCTCCTCGATGCAGACGCCCATGATCGCGCCCCGCCAGCGCCCGATCGCCTCGAGCTCGTGCGGCTCGACGCCTTCGTCCAGGCCCTGCTTCAAGCCGAACGCGGCGTAGAGGTAGCTGCAGAGCAGGTTGTGCTCGAGCTCGGCCGCTTCGGCGAGCAGGTGGAGCAGGTGCTCGCGCGAGCGGACGGAGTGGGCGGGGGCGTCCGGCATCGGCGTCATCCGGCAGGTGTCAGTCGACACGCGTCACTCGGGGTTTTCGTGCAGGCCGCGCAGGTTCATCGCGAAGAGCCCGAACTGCAGCACGATCAGCGCCCAGCTCTGCGTATGCCACCCCCACGCGACCCAGAGCACGTTACTCGCGATGAAGGCACCGAAGCCCATCCAGCGGCGATGCCGGCGCTTCGACGCGGTCAGCCAGGCGGCGGCGAGCGTCACGAGCATCGCCGGCCACTGGAGCGCGTCTGGCCAGTTCATGCGGTGTTCCGGTGTGTCGCACTGGATGCGCGGCCTGGCGTCGACTTTGTGAAGCGCACGCGGCGGTGTCTGCAAGCGAAGGAAGCGAGAGCGGACGCCGGCCTTACGTCCTCGGCAAGCCGATCACTTGCCCTGTGGCTGCACCGGCCTCGCGAACCGGCTCGAGCTTGCGCAGGAGGTCCGGGGCGACGGTCCACTGCTGCCCGCTTTCGGTTATGACGGTGACCGACTTCCGGTTGTACTTCGTGACGACACCGAACAGGACAGGATGGCCCGCGGGGTGAAACGAAACCTGCTCGCCGAGCCGGAATGCCAGCATCGACGCGTGCGCTCGCATCTGCTGGAGGAACCGCAATCGGGCCACGATGCGGTTGTTGAGATCCACGAGCTCGGGCTCGGTGAGTCGGTCGATGTCTACCGTCATGGGTCCTACCTGCCTGCCGGTCTCGGCCGGCGCGGGCGGCGTCCTCGCCGCCACCCGACGGCCGTCCGTCCAACCGGTCAACCCTGGCCGTGCTGCGCCAACTTCGAGAGCGCGACCGCGAGCGCGACACCGCCGGCGGCCTTCACGACGTCCGGGTGCTGCGCGTAGAAGTCGCTGACCCGGTCGACGACGCTCGGGTTGTTCTGTTCGGCGTGGTCGGCGATCACCTGAACCTGTTCGGGCGTGATTTGCGACGCCTGGTCGGGCGTGATGGTCGGCACCGTGTTGCCGCCGCCGCCGCCGTGCATCAATTGGCCGAGCATGCCGCCGAGGCCGCCACTCCCGAGCTGACCGGCGAGCGAAGCGAGCACCGTCGGGCCCATGCCGGTGATCAGCGAATTCAGCATTCCGGCGCGCTGGTTCGGGTTGGAGTTGCCGTACATCTGGCCCGCCATCTGGCCGAACGGTGGCGTCTGGTCGGAGCGGAACATCCCGGAGAGTGCCGAGCTCAGCACGTCGGGCGGCGCGGCGCGCGCCGCCTGGTCGTAATGCGCTTCGGCCTGAGCCGGGGAAGGCGTATTGCCGCCGAGGTACTGTTGCAGCAAGCCGCCGAGATCGAATGCCATGATCATCTCCAGGTAATTCCCGTCGCCACACCGGCGGTGCCAGCGTACCGGTGACAGAACGATAACGCTGGCGACGGACGGCCAGCGTCAGATCAGGCCGCGTCGTATGCCGACCAGAATCGGCGACCTTTTCCGCCCAAGCTTCCCATGCCCGACGACGACGCTCGGCGCCGGCCCGCCGCGGCCGCGCGCGCTGGATCCGAGGCTTCCGGCCGACCCGCCGCCGCCGAACCCGGCGCGGGCGCCATCGCGCTGACCGGGCTGGTCGCCCTTGCGGTCGCCATGGGCATCGGTCGATTCGCGTTCACGCCGCTCCTGCCGATGATGCTGCACGACGGGGTCATCGACATCTCCGGTGCCGGCTGGCTGGCGAGCGTCAACTACCTCGGCTACCTCGTTGGTGCGCTCGGCTGCATGCTGCAGCCCTGGCTCTGGAGATGGCTTGGGCGCCCGGCGGGCAGTGGGCCGGCGCGGGTGCGCGGCGGTCTGGTCGCGACCGCGGCCCTGACGCTCGCCATGGCGCTGCCGCTGCCCGCACTCTGGCCGCTGCTGCGCTTTCTCGCCGGCGTGGCGAGCGCGGTCGTCTTCGTCTTCTGCTCCGGCTGGTGCCTGACGCAACTCGCGCGGCGCGGCGCGCCTTCGCTCGGCGGCGTGATGTACGCCGGTCCGGGCGTCGGCATCGCGGCGACGGGGCTGTTTGCCAGCGGCATGGTGCAGTGGCACTGGCGGGCGGCGACGGGTTGGGCGATCTTCGGCTGGCTCGCGTTGGCGCTCGGCGCCGCGATCTGGCGGGTGTTGCAGGACGATCGCCCGGCCGGCGCGGGTGCTGCCGGGTCGGCGCCGCCCCGCCTGCCCGTTGCCGACACGGTTCCAGCACATCCCGCGGCGAGCCGCTTCGAGGTCGCGACGCTCGCCCTCGCGTACGGTCTGGCGGGCTACGGCTACATCGTCACCGCCACTTTCCTGCCGGTGATCGCCCGTCTCGCCCTACCTGACTCAGCATGGCTCGACCTGTTCTGGCCGATCTTCGGCGGCGGCGTCTGCGCCGGTGCGTTGATCGCCAGCCGCGTTCACCCGCGGCTCGACCTGCGCCTCCTGCTCGTCGGCTGCTACCTCGTGCAGGCCGCCGGCATCGGCATCGGCCTCGCCTCGCCCAGCCGTGCCGGCTTCGCGTTCGGCAGCTTGCTGCTCGGCTTGCCGTTCACGGTGCTGACCTTCTACGCGATGCAGGAGGTCCGACGACTGCGTCCCGACGACGTGCCGAGCACGATGGGGCTGCTCACGGCCGTCTACGGCGCCGGGCAGATCGTCGGCCCGCTGCTGGCGACTGCGCTGCTGCACGAGAGCAGTGATCCGGCGCGCGGTTTTTCGCTCGCGCTGAGCACAGCGCTGGCCGCCTTGCTCGGCGGTGCAGCGCTCTACGCCTGGATGAGCCGGCGCTGGCCGGTAGCAGCGCCGTTCCGGTGACGAGAGCCGTCTGCCACCTCGAGCCGGGGTCTGCGTCCTCACCTCCCGGCGCGTAGGACGGTCCAGCCGTCCGTGCGCAGCCAGGCAGCGACGCGCTCGACATGATCGCCCTGGACCTCGATCACGCCTTCCTTCACCGTCCCCCCGCTTCCACAGGCCGCCTTCAACGACTTGGCCAGCACAGTCCGCGCGGCAGCACCGACGGGCAGGCCGAGCACGAGCGTGACCACCTTGCCGCCGCGGCCCTTGGTCTCCCGCGAGACGCGCAGCTTCGCCTCGGCCCGCGCGTCGCCAGCGCCGGGCGGCGCGGCGGCATTGCAGGCGCAGCGCGCGACCGGTTCCCGGCATCCGGGGCAGATGCGGCCGCTGTCGGTCGAGTAGACGAGGCTGTTAGCGAGGACGGAGCGCGTGGGCATTGGATATTGTTCCGCACCGGGACGCCACCGTAGGAGGCAACCGACACCTGTTCGCGACCCGGCCCGCTGACTGGCGGCGCCTGTTCGACGACAATCCCGCCACCCTCTTCGCAGGAATCGTCTATGAACAAGATTCGACTCGGCGCCCTCGCCGCTCTCGCCCTGGCCTCTACGCTCGCTTTCGCCGCCGAGCCTGGCGCGCGCCAGGATCGCATGGACCAGGCTTACCAGAACTACCGCGGTACCCAGTCGGGCTCGGGTTCGGCCTCGGATTCGGGCACCAGATCGTCGGGCGCCAGGTCCTCGGGCTTCGAGGCGACAGTGCGTCGTGACACGCGCAAGACCGGTCACTTCTTCGGCAGGCAGGGACGTCGCGTCGGGCATGCGATCGCCAACGTCGGACGCAAGGGCGAGCACGCCGTGGGCCTCGGGAAAGACAAGACCGCCACCGGCGCTTCGACCTCCAAGCCCTGAGGCCATTCGATGGCGACACTTGTTCCCGGCGGGAAGATTTACGCCATCTCGAAGGTCCGGCTCGATGACGACGGCCGGATCACCCACGTGTACTGGGGCGAGGTCGACACCGTCCAGAATGACTGGGCCGCCCCCGAATCGGTGCAGCCGGTGATCGACGCCGTGCACGCGCTTCGCGACGGCCATCAGGTGTTCGCCCTGTTTCCGTCCGAACACGGTCACCTGCCCGAGCGCCAGTTCCGCGTCGTCGACTACGACAACGGCTTCGTGACGATTTCTCTCGACGGACCGACGACGCACGAGCGCGAGGTGCACGACATGGCGCGCCTCGAGATTTAGCTTCTCGGGCTTCGCCGGACTTTTAGCTCCGCTGTCGACCCAGTGGCGAGGCGGTTGCCCGTGCGTCAAATGTCCAGCTCGTAGACCTCCGCGCCGGCGCGTTCGCTGGTGCTGTACTGGCCGAGCACGCCGTCCCACACGGCGGCGGTTGCGGTTCGGGTCGGCGTCTGGCCGCGGACCATCACCGCGACCTCCTCGACGCCAGCGGCGAACTCGCCCAGCGGCTGCCGCGCTTCCGAGAACAGCAACGCGGTCGACTGATCCGTCAGCTCGACGATCACCAGGTAACGCGCCTTGGCGCGAAGCGGTCCGTGGCGATGCGGTTCCGGGGATTCGATCCCATAGGTCTGGCTCATGGCCCCTCTCGATGTGACGTGACGTTGACGTGATCCGCGCTTTCGGCGGGCAATCGGGTGCGACGCATGTTGCCATGCCGAAGATGCGACGCGTGAACGGGGCCGGCCGGCGTCTGTGGTCGCATCGCGTCAGCGCGACGGCCGAACCATGGACGCCGCCAGCGCCGCGGCGATCCGGCGCCGCGCGACGCGCGCCTTCGGCACGGGAAAGTCGAACCAGTCGCGCACGTCGCGATCCAGACCGATCCCGTGCAGGTAGTTGTAGAGCGCCTTCTTCAGGCCGCTGCCGAGCGCCGCGTGGTCGGTGCCGGTCGGGTCGATGAAGGCCACGTCGTTGCGGGCGAAGCGCGATTCGGGCAGCGGCACGAGCGTGATGCCGTACGCCGTCGGATCCTTGCCGACCGGGGAGTGCACCGTGCAGGCAAAACGGTGGAAGTAACCCGACTGGATGCAGCCGGCCTCGAACAGCTGGCGCACGGTCTCGAGCGCGTCGACCGTGTCCTGCGCTGTCTGCGTCGGAAATCCATACATCAGGTAGGCGTGGACCAGAACGCCGGCGTCGGTGAAGGCCTTGGTGACGCGGGCCACCTGGTCGACCGACACGCCCTTTCGCATCAGCGCCAGAAGCCGGTCGGAAGCGACCTCGAGTCCGCCGGAAATCGCGATGCAGCCGCTGGCCGCGAGTTCCTCGCAGAGCTCCGGCGTGAACGCCTTCTCGAAGCGCACATTGCCCCACCAGGTGATCGCGAGCCGGCGCCGCCGCAGCTCGGCGGCGAGCGCACGCAAGGCTTTGGGCGGCGCGGCCTCGTCGACGAAATGGAAGCCGGTCTGCCCGGTCTCGGCGACGATCGCCTCGATGCGGTCGACCAGCGTCTCCGCCGTCGCCGCTTCGTAGCGCGAGATGTAGTCGAGGCCGACGTCGCAGAAGCTGCATTTCTTCCAGTAACAGCCGTGGGCGACGGTGAGCTTGTTCCAGCGCCCGTCGGACCAGAGCCGGTGCATCGGGTTCAGGAGGTCGAGCAGCGAGAGGTAGCGGTCGAGCGGCAGGCCGTCCCAGGTCGGCGTACCAACGTCGGCGAAGGGCACGTCGGGTTCGGGCCAGGCGGCGTAGCGCACGGCGTTCGTTCCGGCGTCGCGCCAGAAGGTCCGCACCAGCCGCTCGCGCGAACGCCGGCCGGCCAGGTGTTCGAGGAGCGCGACGAGCGGGCGCTCGCCGGCATCGAGCGTCACGAAATCGAGGTGCTCGAAGACGCGCGGCTCGGCGAGCTCGCGCAGCTCGGTGTTGACGAAGCCGCCGCCCAGCACCGTGACGATTCGTGGGTCGCGCGCCTTCACCGCCTGCGCAATGCGGAACGCGGCATACACGGAGCCGGGGAAAGGCACCGAGAGCAGCACCACGTCGGGCGCGTGGCGGTCGAGCGCCGCGTCGACGAGCGTGGTGAGCGTGCGGCCGACCGGCGTCGGCGGGGCGGCGAGCGCTGCGTGGAGCGGGTCGAAGCTCGGCTGGCTGCTGGCGAGCGATTCGGCGTAGCGGACGAATTCGAAGCGCGGATCGACGGCGTCGCGCAGCACGTCGGCCAGGTCGTTCAGGTAGAGCGTGGCGAGGTGCCGGGCGCGGTCCTGCACGCCGAGCGCACCGAAGGCCCAGGCGAGCGGATCGCCGCCCTTCGGGTCGTCGGGGTCGAGGTAGACGTCGAGCGAAGCGAAGCGCGCGCCTTCGGGCAGGAACGCACGACCGGCGATGCGGTGCGCGAGGGTCGGGTCGCGGCCCTGGAGGAAGGCGATCGTGGGCGCGATCGTCTCCCGGTAGCGGTCGGCGTTCGCGAGGTAGGCACGAACCCGCTCGGTGGGCGCCGCGGTCGCGCTGGCGATGCTTGCTTCGAGCTGCGCGAGACCCTCGGTCGAGAACAGGTGGAGCACCAGCGCCAGGGCCAGGTCTTCCTGGCGGGCATCGACGCCGCGCGAGCGCAGGAAGCCGGTCAGGTAGGCGCTCGCCGGGTAGGGCGTGTTCACCTGCGTCATCGGCGGGATCAGCGTCAGGACGCGCGGCGGCCTCGAGGCGTCGCTGCTTTTCGGCCGCGGCCACGAGGCGGCGTCGGCTCGCGTCAGCGGCTCAAGGGCCCGCGCGGGCGCGTCGGGCGGCGGCATCGGCATGCGGAAGTCTGACACGCGCGACCCTGCGCCTTCAGAGCGCAGGGCGGCCGTCGCGCGCGCCCTGGCCTGCTTTCGCGAAAGCCCAACGGCCGGCTCGCGCCTCGCGGCCGGACCTGCCGTCAGCCGGACGCGGAATGCGCCGCGCGCCAACGCGCCAGCAGCGGCGTGACCCGCGGCACCGTCAGCATCGTGCTGCCGAGCGCCATCAGCAGGAGCGCGGTGAAGGTCGCGTCGGTGATGAGGCGTTTGTCGAGCAGCACATTGGCGAAGATGATCATGATCAACGCCTTGGTCTGCAGCAGCCAGCCGATCAGCGCGCTTTCGCCCGGCGCCCAGCCGAGCAGGCGGCCCGCGATGCGCACGCCGATCAGCTTGCCGGCGACCGAGGCGGCCAGCAGCAGCGCGGCGCCGACGAACACCGCGACGCCACCGACCTGCCAGTTGGTGCGCAGTCCCGTCGAGAGAAAGAACACTGGCATCAGCGCGAGCAGCACATGACCCCGCAGCGCGTCCATCCGTGCCCGGTCGAACCAGCGCGCGTCGAGGCCGGCACCGGCCAGGAACGCGCCGACCATGTAGTGCAGGCCCGACCAGTCGGCGCCGAACGCGCAGGCGAGCAGCCAGACCAGCGCCAGCGCCCAGCGGTCGGCCTCCGGCACGCGCCGCATCAGCGCCCGGAACCCGGCGCCGACCAGCACGAAGGCGAGCAGGAAGCCGAGCTGGCGGCCGACGCGCTGCCAGTCGGCCAGCACCAGCGCCAGCACCGCCCAGATCGCGATGTCGTCGACGCTCGCGTAGCGCAGGATCCGCTGGCCGAGCGGCACGCGCAGGATCTCGAGCCGCTCCATGAAGAGGATCAGGATCGGCAGTGCGGTGACGGCGCAAGCCATGCCGACGCCGGTCACGAACTGCCACGGCGCCGCTGCCGCGCCGACCCAGCCCGGGAAGCCGAGCAACAACGCCGCTGCGCCGCTGCCAAACGCCAGCGGAACGCCGAGCGCCAGGGCGGCCGTCAGGCCGCTCTCGCGGCGGTGCTTCCAGGCTTCTCCCAGGTCGAGTTCGACGCCGGCGATGAAGACGAACAGCATCACCGCCCACATCGCGACCGCGTTCAGTGCCGCGATCACCGGCGGGGCGAACACGGTGCCGTAGAACGCCGGGAAGGCGGCCCCGAGAACGCCGGGCCCGAGCAGGATGCCGCCGACGATCTGCACCACCACCAGCGGCGCGAAGTAGTCCGTGCGCCCGAGGCGCCAGACGAGGTAAGGCAGGCTGAAGACGATCAGGAGCGCGACGAGGTAGAGCTCGCTGACGCTGAGGCTTGCGGCCAAGGAGGACGACGACGGCATGGGCACGGACGACAAGCTGCCGCGCGGGTCGCGGCGGGACAATTCGGAGCGGCGAAGTCGCGGCGCGGCGCGGGTCGGGCCGCGTCCGTCGGCGGCGAGCGGCGCGCAGTGTGCCATGCCGGATCGGCCGCTTTTCGGGACGGGCACGCCGGCGTGCTTGGGCAGGCGCGGGTACAGGGCGCGCGCTCCCCTGCGCTCGCCCACTCGCTCGCTTGCTCGCTTGCTCGTCGTGTAGCGTCGCGCGCATGCGGATGCGACCGATCGGAGCGAAGCGCGCAATGCGATGGACCCGACGGTGGCGACGGGTACGACCGACGCGGCCGGGCCGCCCTGGCTGCCGGTCCGGCGGCGCGATCGCCGCGATCGTCGCCATCCTGCTGACGCTGGCCGCTTGTGCCGGTGGACCGCCACGCGCCGGGTCGCCGACGCCCATCTCCGGCCCTGCCGGCGATCCGGCGCGGCCCGAGCGCGACGGCCCGGAGCCGATCCCGCCGCCGGGGCTCGCGCTGGTTCCCGACGCCGAGCCGATCATCGAGGCGATCCGGAGCGGCGGCCCGAACCTGCCGTACAACATCGGCGGCGAGGTCTACGTGCCGATCGTGCAAGACCTGCCGTTCGCGCAACGCGGCCTCGCCTCGTGGTACGGCCGCAAGTTCCACGGCGCACGCACGGCGAGCGGCGAGCGCTACGACATGTACGCGATGACCGCGGCGCATCCGACCTTGCCGATTCCGAGCTATGCGCGGGTGCGCAATCCGGCGAACGGCCGCGAGGTCACGGTGCGCATCAACGACCGCGGCCCGTTCCACTCGGCCCGCATCATCGATCTGAGCTACACCGCCGCCTTGAAGCTCGACCTTCTGCGCGGTGTCGCCCCGGTCGACGTCCGGCGAATCACGGCGGCCGAGATCCGGGCGATGGCGACGCCGCGTCGGGACGAGGTGGTGGGAAGCGCATCGGACGACAAGGCGAATCCACCCGCCCCCGATCCCATCGAGAGGTTCGCTGCGTTCGCCGCTTCGATCCCCCTCGCCGCGCCCGCCGTAGCCACCGTGGCCACCGCACCCCGGCCGCCGGCCGCCTGCCCCGACGCCGCCAGCGGCTATTGGGTCCAGTTCGGCGCGTTCCGCGCGCGCGAAGGGGCGACCGCGCTCCAGCAGCGGCTCGGCGACGAACAAAGCTGGCTCGCGCCGCTGCTCGTGGTGTTCCACGACGCGCCGTTCTTTCGTCTGCAGGCTGGACCGTATGCCGAACGGGCCGAGGCACAGCGCGCGGCCGAACGCGCCGGCGGTCGCATGAGGGCAAATCCGAATGACCGATCGGCGCCCGGATGCCCACAGTCCCTGCTGAAATGAGCGGCACCTACGGATCTCGAGGATGACCGCGTCGACCGGCACGGCCGCGATGGCGACGCCGGCCCGGGTCGAAGCGCCCGCGGTCGCGTTCCGCGGCATCGTCAAGGATTTCGGCCCGGTGCGGGTGCTGCACGAGGTCGGCTTCGAGCTGCCGGCAGGGCGCGTCGTCGGCCTGCTCGGCGAGAACGGCGCCGGCAAGTCGACGCTGATGCGAATCCTCGCGTCGCGCGGCGCTTCGCGAATTCGCGTGAGGCCGAGGCGGCCGGCATCGTCCT
>CAXSGM010000002.1:0-147407 GCA_964236915.1 uncultured Rhizobacter sp. | reverse complement strand
AACCGTCGTGACCGGCGCGCTCGGTCAGTCGCAGCAGCGCCTCGCGCACCGTCTGCGCGCGGATCGCCGTACGGTCGCCGTGCAGCTGCAGCAGCACGGCGGTGGTGGCGCCGGCGCCGGCGAGCGCCAGCCAGACCGTGCCGACCGGCTTCCCCGGCGTCGCCCCGCCCGGCCCGGCGATGCCGGTGACGGCAACGGCGAGCTGCGCCCGCGAGTAGGCGAGCGCGCCTTCGGCCATCGCCCGCGCGACCGGTTCGCTGACCGCGCCGTGCGCCTCGAGCAGCGCCGCCGGCACGCCGAGCGATTCGCGCTTGGCAGCGTTTGAATAGGTGACGAAGCCGCGCTCGAACCAGTCGCTCGAGCCGGCGACCGCGGTGCAGGCCGCGGCGATCAACCCGCCGGTGCAGGATTCGGCGGTCACGAGCTTCGATCCGGCACCACGCAGCACGGCGGCGAGGTCGAGGACCAGGGGCTCGAACTCGCTCACTGGAACCACCGCCAGAGCGCGATCACCAGCAGGGCGCAGAGCGCCGCGACGAAATCGTCGAACAGGATGCCGAAGCCCTGGGCCCAGCCGATCGGCGCGCCGCGCTCGAGCTTGAAGCGCTGGTCGGCCCAGGCGACCGGCCCGGGCTTGGCGGCGTCGAAGATGCGGAACAGCACGAAAGCGGCGAACTGGGCGAGCAGGCTCGCCGGGGTCACGAGCCACAGCACGAGCCAGAACGCGACCACCTCATCCCAGACCACCGCGCCGGGGTCGGCGATGCCGAGGTGCCGCGCGGTCACGGTGCAGGCCCACCAGCCGACGAGCGTCGAGCCGAGGATCAGCGCCGCCCAGGCGACATCGCCGAGCCAAGGTTGCAGCAGCAGAAACGTTGCCCAAGCCCAGAGCGTGCCGGCGGTACCCGGCGCGACCGGCGCGAGGCCGCTGCCGAAGCCGAGCGCGAGCAGGTGCGCCGGGTGCGCGAACAAAAAGCGCCAGGTCGGCCGGCGCGGGGCGCCCGGCGGCAGTGAGCCGAGGGACGGAGGCGTCGGCGTGGTGGTCATCGGTGTCTTCGTCGTCGGGCCGGGGGAATCGCTCAGGCGCGGAAATGATCGAACGAGGCGGGACGCTCGTCCTGCAGCGCGCCCCGACCGTCGACGAGGCGCATCCCGGGCGCAGCCTCGATCCTGCCGATACGCGTGACCTCGACGCCGGCCGCCCGGACGGCGCTCAGCACGGCCGTGGCACGCGCTTCCGGCGCACTGAACACGAGCTCGTAATCGTCGCCACCGGCCAAGGTGCAGGTGCGCTGCCATTCGGCGGGCAGGGCGGCGAGCACGGCCGAGCGCGGCACGGCGTCGACCTCGATCGTCGCGCCGACGCCGGAGCGCGCGAGCACATGGCCGAGATCGCCGAGCAGGCCGTCGGAAATATCGATCGCGCTCGTCGCGATACCGCGTAGCCCGAGGCCCAGCGCGACCCGCGGCAGCGGCCGCTCCATGGCGCGCCGAACCTGCTCGAAACCCGGTCCGTCGAGCTGGATGTTGCCGCGGAAGACTTCGAGCGCGAGGCGGGCATCGCCGAGCACGCCGCTGACCCAAATCTCGTCGCCGGCGCGCGCGCCCGAGCGCAGCAGCGCCGTGCCGGTCGGCAGCTGCCCGAAGACGGTGATGCAGATCGTGAGCGGGCCCTGGGTGGTGTCGCCGCCGACCAGTTCGCAGCCGTGTTCGTCGGCGAGCGCGAAGAGGCCGGTGGCGAAGCCGTCGAGAAAGCGCTCGTCGACGCGTGGCAACGCCAGCGCCAGGGTGAAGGCGAGCGGCTCGGCGCCGCAAGCGGCCAGATCGCTCAGGTTCACGGCCAGGGCCTTGTGGCCGAGCCGTCCGGGATCTACCGTCGAGAGGAAATGCCGGCCTTCGACCAGCAGGTCGCTCGAGATCGCCAGTTCGTGGCCCGGCCCAGGCGTGAGCAGCGCGCAGTCGTCGCCGATCCCGAGTGCCGCGCGCCGTGCCGGCCGGGTGAAGTACTTCGCGATCAGGTCGAACTCGCCGAGGGACATGCCGTGCCGGAGGAAACGCTGCGGTCGAGGAATCGGTTCGTGGGCCGACGGTCGGGCCGGCGAAAGCGATTATCGAGTGCGCTGCGCGGGCGACCGGCTTCCTACAATCGTCGACCATCCTCCGCAGGCGCCTGCGCGCGATGGGGCGCCGCGCCCGCGCCGGACCGTTTCTGCCACCGCCCATTCGACGAGACAAGCGCATGTCCACCCGAGAACAGAAAGCCGCTGAGCTCCGGCGCGACGCGCTCGACTACCACCGCCTGCCGACGCCCGGCAAGATCGCGATCCACGCGACCAAGCAGATGGTCAACCAGCGCGACCTGGCGCTGGCGTATTCGCCCGGGGTCGCGTTCGCCTGCGAAGAGATCGTCGCCGACCCGGCCGCCGCCTTCGAGTACACCGCGCGCGGCAACCTGGTCGCGGTGATCACGAACGGCTCGGCGGTGCTCGGGCTCGGCAACATCGGCCCGCTCGCCTCCAAACCGGTGATGGAAGGAAAGGGCGTCCTCTTCAAGAAGTTCGCCGGCATCGACGTGTTCGACATCGAGATCGCCGAGAACGACCTCGACAAGCTGGTCGACCACATCGCCGCCCTCGAGCCGACCTTCGGCGGCATCAACCTCGAGGACATCAAGGCGCCCGACTGCTTCTACGTCGAGCGCAAGCTCCGCGAGCGGATGAAGATCCCGGTCTTCCACGACGATCAGCACGGCACGGCGATCGTCGTCGGCGCCGGGTTGCTGAACGGGTTGAAGGTTGCGGGCAAGAAGATCGACGAAGTCAAGCTCGTGACCTCCGGCGCCGGCGCGGCCGCGCTCGCCTGCCTCAACCTCCTGATCAAGCTCGGGCTGCCGCGCGAGAATATCTGGGTGACCGACCTCGCCGGCGTCGTGTACGAGGGCCGCACCGAGCTGATGGATGTCGACAAGGTGCAGTTCGCGCAGAAGACCGAGCTGCGCACGCTCGCCGAGGTCATCGCCGGTGCCGACATCTTCCTCGGGCTTTCTGCCGCCAACGTGCTGAAGGCGCCGATGGTGGCCGCGATGGCACCGACGCCGATGATCTTCGCGCTCGCCAACCCGACGCCGGAGATCCTGCCCGAGCTCGTGCTGGAGGTGCGCAGCGACGCGCTGATCGCAACCGGCCGGTCCGACTACCCGAACCAGGTCAACAACGTTCTCTGCTTCCCCTACATCTTTCGCGGCGCGCTCGACTGCGGCGCGACGACGATCACCGACGAGATGGAGGTCGCCGCAGTGCACGCGATTGCCGAGCTCGCGCAGGCCGAGCAGGACGAGGCGGTCGCGGCGGCGTACGCCGGGCTGGTCGTCGGCTTCGGCCCGGAGAACCTGATTCCGAAGCCCTTCGATCCGCGCCTGATGATGCGGATCGCGCCAGCGGTTGCGAAGGCGGCGGAGGCATCGGGCGTCGCCGCCCGCCCGATCGCCGACATGGACGCCTACCGCGAGAAGCTGCAGACCTTCGTCTACGCCTCGGGCACGACGATGAAGCCGATTTTCACCGCGGCCAAGCGGGCGACGCACAAGCGCATCGCCTACGCCGAGGGCGAGGAGGAGCGGGTGCTTCGCGCGGTGCAGGTTGTGGTCGACGAGAACCTCGCGCGGCCGACGCTGATCGGCCGCCCCGACATCATCAAGCAGCGGATCGAAAAGTTCGGGCTGCGGCTCGTCGCCGGCACCGATTACGACCTCGTCAGCACCGAGCAGGACCACCGCTTCCGCGACTACTGGCAGACGTATCACCGGATGACCGAGCGCAAGGGCGTGACCGCCCAGCTCGCGAAAATCGAGATGCGCCGCCGCCTAACGCTGATCGGCGCGATGCTGCTGAAGTCGGACGAGGTCGACGGCCTCCTGTGCGGCACCTGGGGCACGACCGCGCTGCACCTGCACTACATCGACCAGGTGATCGGCCACCGGGAAGGCGCCGAGACCTACGCCTGCATGAACGGCCTGGTGCTCCCCGGGCGCCAGGTGATGCTGGTCGACACGCACGTCAACTACGACCCGAGCGCCGCGCAGCTCGCCGAGATCACCGTGATGGCGGCCGAGGAGATGTTGCGCTTCGGCCTGCAGCCGAAGGCGGCGCTGCTCTCGCACAGCAACTTCGGTTCGAGCAACCAGCCCTCGGCGGTCAAGATGCGCGAGGCGCTCGCGATCCTGCAGCGAACCGCGCCCTGGCTCGAGGTCGACGGCGAGATGCACGGCGATACCGCGCTCGACGCCGGCTACCGCAAGACGCTGATGCCGCACAGCACGCTCAGTGGCGAGGCGAACCTGCTCGTGCTGCCGAACATCGACGCTGCCAACATCAGCTACAACCTGCTCAAGACCGCCGCTGGCGGCGGCATCGCAATCGGCCCGGTGCTGCTTGGCGCGGCCCAGCCGGTGCATATCCTGACCGCCTCGGCGACAGTGCGGCGGATCGTCAACATGACCGCGGTCACGGTCGCCGACGCCAACGCGGGTCGCTAGCGTCCGGACGACGCAACCGGCGCAGGGCGGTCCGGAAAATTCCTTCAAAGCCCTTTGTTTCTGCCCTATTTTGAGGCAGATGCTTGAGGTTTTCCGTCGGTTTCGTTAGCATTGACGCTTGGGTTTACAGGGATATCTCCGTGTCGGTTTTCGGTCGGCCACTGCGGTGGCGGGCCCTGTGGGCGACAGGGCGACTCCTCACGCTCGTTGGTGCTTTGGTCGGGGCAGGCGGCGGGGTCGGGGTCGGGCTGGCTCAGGCCCGCGCCCATCACCCGATGGATGCCGACCACAGGGCTGCGATTGGCCGCGTCGCGTTGGCCGGGTTGCCACTGGAGGCCCGATTCACCTACCGGTCGATCCAGGCCGGTGGGCCCTTTCCGTACCCGAAGGACGGCGTGGTCTTCGGCAACCGAGAGCGCCTGTTACCCCAGCGGCCGGGCGGCTATTACCACGAATACACCGTGCGCACGCCAGGCGCGAATGACCGGGGCGCTCGCCGCATCGTCTGCGGTGGCCGCCCGGCCGAGAAGCCAATTCCGTCCCCGGAGGCCTGCTATTACACCGGTAATCACTACGCCAGCTTTCGGCAAATCTTCCCTTGAACTTCTCATGAGGACCGCTTTGTCACCCGAAGCCCTTGCCGTCGAACCCGTCGACACCAGAAGGAACGCGACCATGCTCTTGCAGTCAGTCCGTCCGAACATCGTCCAATCGATTCGCGCGTTTCGCGTCGAAGATCTGATGCAGGCTGCGCGCAACGCCGACCAGCACTTTCTCTACGCAAACCTCTCGTCGGCGCAGTCCAAACAGGAAGTCCTCGACGCGATCGCCGAGGCCTTCATGTTTCCGGCGCATTTCGGCAAGAACCTCGATGCGCTCTACGACTGCATGACCGAGCTGGTCCACAAGGCCGGCACGCAGCCGGGCTTCGTGGTCGTGCTCGAGCAGTTGCCGGACAACCCGCGTTTCGATCGCGAAGCTCGCGAGCAGCTGCTCGACGTATTCCGCGACGCAGCCGATTTTTGGGGGGAACGGAAAATACCGTTCAGGTGCTTCTATTCTTTTCAGTAGCCCGCTCGCCGGACCTCGTGTCCGGTGAGCGGGCTACCGATACCTCCGCGGCTGTCAAGCCCGCCAAGCCCGCCTCGAAAAGCGCCGCCAACGGCAGCTTCGGGATGAACATGCCGAAAATGAGCAGCGCGTTCGATACCGCGATGTGGCTGAACGCCGCCTGAGACGTCTCTTTCTTATCCGGTGACGAGAAAGCGGCCTCTGGCCGCTTTCTTCATGAAAACCCGCGTGGCCGCCGCCATGCCGACGATCAGCCCGCGGCCAGCGCCTCGGCCAGCGCCAGGTACTCGGCCACCGGCACTTCTTCGGCGCGGCGCTGCAGATCGAACGCTCCGGCATAGCGCTGCCCCTCGAGCCAGCGGCCGAGCGTGTTGCGAAGCAGCTTGCGGCGCTGCGAGAACGCCACCGCGACCAGCGCCCCGAGCAGCGCCGGATCGACCGGCGGCGCCACGGCCAGCGGCGTCATCCGCACGATGGCCGAGTCGACCCGCGGCGGTGGCTCGAACGCCGTGGGCGGCACCTCGAACAGCGCCTCGACCCGGTAGCGCCACTGCAGCATCACGCTGAGCCGCCCGAAAGCCTTGCCTCCGGGCCCGGCCGCCATCCGGTCGACGACCTCCTTCTGCAGCATGAAGTGCTGGTCGACGACATGGTCGACCGCCGTGAGCAGGTGGAACAGGATCGGCGTGGAGATGTTGTACGGCAGGTTACCGACGACGCGGAGCGCCTGGCCGCGGGCGGTGGCGAGCGCGGCGAAGTCGACCTTCAGCACGTCGGCCTCGATCACCTCGAGCTCCGGACGACGACGCAGCCGGGCGGCGAGGTCGCGATCGAGCTCGACGACGACGAGCCTGCCGCACTGGGCCACCAGCGGATCGGTCAGCGCCCCGCGCCCCGGACCGATCTCGACCAGCGCCTGGCCCGGCTTCGGCTCGATCGCGCGGACGATCCGGTCGAGCACCGCCGGGTCGACGAGGAAATGCTGACCGAAGCGTTTGCGCGCGTGGTGGCGAGCCTCGCCGCCGCTCATCGAGACCGCGTCGCTTCTCTCACTGCGGCGCGTCGCGCAACTCGACGTAGGCGCGGCCGCGCAGGTCGCGCACCCAGTCGAGGTAGGCGGGCTCGAAGCGCTGCTCGCGCAGCACGTTGCGCGCCTGTTCGCGCTGCTGTTTCGCATCGAGCTCGACGTTTCGGCGTTCGAGCACCTGGATCAGGTGCACGCCGAAGCGCGAGACCAGCGGGTCGGAGATGCCGTTGATCGGCAGCTGATCGAGCGTCTCCTCGAATTCCGGCACGAAGGTGCCGGGCGCCGTCCAGCCCAGGTCGCCGCCGGTCGCGGCGCTGCTGTCCTCGGAATTCGCCCGCGCCAGCTGTTCGAACGAGCGCGTGCCGGCAAGGATCTGGCGTTTGAAGTCGGCGAGCCGCGCGGTGGCCGCCTCGGGCGACAACTGCGGCGACACGCGCAGCAGGATGTGGCGGGCGTGGGTTTGGGTGACGCTGAAGGCCGACGCGGCCTGGCGCCCGTTCAGCTTCAGCACGTGAAATCCGGCGCCGCTGCGCAACAGGGTGGGCGAAACTTCACCGGGTTTGAGCGTCCGCACCGCCTCGACGAACGCGTCGGGCAGGCGGTCGGCGGGCCGCATCCCAATGGCCCCGCCCTGCGCGCGGTTGGCGTCTTCCGACATCTCGCGCGCCACCGCGTCGAAGGGCTCGCCGCCCTCGACGCGGCGCAGGGCGGCCTCGGCGCGAGCCCGGCGCGGCTCGAGTTGCGCGGGGGTGGCGCCTTCCGGCGCGGTGACCAGGATCTGCGCGATGTCGAGCTGCGGCGTCTTGCCGGCGGCGACGCGGCGCTGGTCGAGGTAGGCGTCGATGTCGGCGTCGCTGATCTTGATGCGCTGGTTGACCTCGCGTTCGCGCACCCGCTCGACCATGATCTGGTCGCGCACGTTGCTGCGAAAGGTCGCGTAGGGCAGGCCCTGCTGGCGCAGGCGCTCGCGCAATTGCGGCAGCGTCATCTGGTTCTGCACCGCGACGTTCCCGACCGCCCGGTCGAGCTCCGCCTCGTCGATCTTCGCGCTCGTCTCGCGGGCATTGGTGACCTGCACCCGCTCGTCGATCATCGCCTGCAGCACCTGGCGGCGAAGTTCCGGGGTCGGCGGCAGCGCGGTGCGGCTGCGCGCGGCGTCGTCGTGGATGCGGGCGAGCCGCAACTCGAGCTCGCCGTAGGTCACCAGCTCCTGGTTGATGACCGCGACGATGTAGTCGGCCATGTTCGGCGCAGTCGAGGCGCGCGCAGTCTGGGCCGGCGCGGGCGACGCCGCACACGCCAGGCCCAGGGTCGCGACGAGCGCGAACGGCCGGACGGCGCGGAAAAACGACGGTTCAGTCATAAGGGGTCGCAGGGGGCCCGGCCGTCGTCGCGCCTTCGCGAAGCAACCGGTAGCCCGGGATATTGTCTTTCAAGGTCTGCAGCGGATTCGATCCGAGCCGCGACAGGCCGACGAGTTCCATCTGCAGCAAGAGCCGGGTCGTGGCCTCGCTGTAGCCGGTCGATTGCCGCGAGGCGACGATGCGGCCGATCCAGCAGCCGGCGTCGTACTCGAAGCCGGCGATCGCATCGACCAGCCGCTTCTCGAAGGTGCTGTAGTTGAGCCGCCCGACGCCGTACCAGGTGCCGTGGCAGCTGCCGCCGCCTTCGCTGCCGGCGGCGCGGCGGCGCGCGGCTTCGGTCACTTCCGGCCCAGCGCCGAAGATCGGCCACTGCCAGCCGAGTTCGACCTGTTCGCTCAGGCCCCGTGTCAGCCGGTAAGTGGCGCTCAGCGTCCGGAACGGCCCGGGCGACCAGCGCGCGCTGATCACCGAGCGGTTGACCCGATTGGTGTCGGGGCTGTATTGCACCGAGGTGTCGAGCGTCCAGGCCGGGATCACCGTGGTCGAGGCGAGCAGCAACAGGTCGGAAAGGCGCCCGGTCAGCGGCTGATTGTTCGGCGTCACCCGCTGTTGGCTCAGGAGGTAGCGCTCGGCGATGCCGAGGCGGAGCCGTTCGGCGCCGGTCTCGGGGTCGAAGAACCGGCTGGTGAGGCCCGCGGTGACCTGATGCCCGTCGGAGACCCGGTCGATGCCCGAGAACACGTTGTCGGTGAAGATCGAATCGAAATTGAAGTCCTTCGGGTAGGCGTCGAAGTTGGGCAGGTGGCTCTGGTCGCGGTACGGCGTCTGAACGTAAAGCACCCGCGGTTCGAGCGTCTGCGTGATCGCCATGCCGAAGAACCGGGCCGAGCGCTCGAACACCCAGGCGCTGTCGAGGCTCAAGGTCGGGACGACGCGCGTCCCGTTGCCCGGCGTGGTGGCCGTCGCGTCGGCGAACGGTGCATCCAGCCGGTAGGACGCGGCGTTGAACGAGAGCTTCGGCGTCAACGTCCAGCCCGGGGTGATGTACGGCCAGGCGATGCTGCCGAGCGCATGCAGCCGGTCGCCTTTCGGGCGTGGCGCCAGCGACGCGTTGCTCGGGCTGACGAAGCGGTTGAATTCGGTTTCCAGGCCGACTTCGAGGCCCGGGCCGACGCGGCCGGCGTAGCGCGCCCCGACCTGTGGCTCGCGCTCGTAAGGCGCCTCGATCCGGGTGTCGATGTCGGTCGTCTGCAGAACCTGCCACTTCTGCACCCGCGCATAGCCGGTCCAGTCGCCGAACGGGCGGCTCGCCTGAAGATCGGACGCGAGCAGGCGCGGTGTCAGGCTCGATTGGATCTCGCGCGGAAAATCTTTCCAGTAGTTGTCGTCGGAGGCGCGCAGCCACTGCGCCCTGAGCAGCACGCCGTTGCCGAAATCGCTGTCATGCCGAGCCGCCAACGAGTAGCGCCGCGAACCGGTGATGCGGTCGTGCGGGAGCAGGTCGTAACGCAGCTCACCGGCGTAGTCCGGCTCGAGGTAACGGAAATCGCTGGTCAGCGCCGGCCCGCGGCGCGAAATGACCTGCGGCGTGAAGGTCGCATCGCGGTTCGGCGCGATGTTCCAGTAGTAGGGAATCGAATACTGCACGCCGCTCTTCGAATCGAGCGCCAGGCTCGGCGGCAGCCAGCCGGACTTGCGCTCGTCGGTCAGCGGGAAACTCAGCGACGGCAAGGTGAAGATCGGCACGTCGTAGAAACGCAGCTGCGCGCCCTCGGCGATGCCGGTGTTGCTCGCGGTGTCGATCGTGATCCGGTCGGCGCGCAACAGCCAGGCCGGGACGCCCGAACCGTCGATGCCGCAGCCCGTGTAATCGGCCCGGGTCGCAATCGCATGTTCGCTGTTGGAGAAGTCGATCCGCTCGGCCGAACCACCGGCGCCGGTGCGCGCCAGGCGGTAGGTCGGGCTCAGGAACCAGCCGCTGAAGCGCTGCATTTGCAGTTGCAGCTCCGGGCCGCTGAACACGTTGCCGCCGCTGCTGATGCGGACGTGGCCGGTCGCGGTGGCCAGGTCGTCTTCCTGCTGGTAGCGCAGGCGATCGGCGCGCAGCGTCACCCCGCCACGCCGGAATTCGACGTGGCCCTCGGCGATGGTTTCGAGGTCGGGCGTGCCGGCGACCCGGTCGGCGCCGAGAAAGATCGGCAGGCGGCGGGCGGCATCGCTCGTGGGCGGCGGCCTGAGCGCCGGAGCGAGGCGCAGCGAGAGGGGCGGTGCGGCGTCGGGCGGCGGTGCGGTCGCGGGTGTCGACCCCTGGGTTTGCGCCTCGGCCGCCCCGGACCACGCCGTCAGTGCAGCGACGAGCGCGGCTGCGCCCGCCGCGGGTCGCGGTCGGAACGGCTGGACGGAGGGAGGGCGGAGGAAAGGCACCGATGAGGCAGGCGGCGGGCGGATCGCGGAAGGTCGGTGCGCTTCGACGCCACGCGCATGCGGTCGACGTGCCGCCCGGGCGACGAGGGAGGGTTGCGGCGGCCGGGGCGTCGCTCACCTCGCACCCGGAGCGGCCGGCCCGTCGCGAACGGGGCAGAGACCCGGTTCGTACAATCGATTATCCACGAGCCCCGAGGCCGACCCGCGGTGAACGCTCCTTCCTCTCCGGCCGCCATCCTCTGGCCCAGCCGCGAACGCCAGACCGCATTCGCGGCGTGGCTCGCGGCGCTCGCGCCAGCCCACGGGCTCGACGTGTCGAGCCTCCGACCGGCCTCCGCCGACGCCAGCTTCCGGCGCTATTTTCGCGTCGATGCGCCGCGCGCCGGCACCAGCTTCATCGTCATGGACGCGCCGCCGCCGGCCGAAGACGTGCGGCCGTTCCGGGCCGTCGCCGGGCTGATCGAACGCGCCGGCCTCGAAGCGCCGCGTGTCCTGGCGCACGACGACGGCGCCGGTTTCCTGTTGCTGACCGACCTGGGTCAACGCCTCTACCTCGACGCGCTGCGGGACGCCGTCGCCGCGGGTGACGCCGCGCAGCCCGACCGCCTGATGCGCGACGCGATCGCTGCGCTGGTCCGCTTCCAGCTCGGCGTCGACGCCCGGGGCCTGCCGCCGTACGACGCGGCCCTGTTGCACCGCGAACTGGCGCTCTTTCCCGAATGGTGCGTCGAACGCGAGTTCGGCCTGAGCTGGTCCGACGCCGACAAGGCGCGCTGGGCCGAGGTCGGCGACCGGCTGGTCGGGAGCGCGCTCGCCCAGCCGACGGTCGCGGTGCACCGCGACTTCATGCCGCGCAACCTGATGGTCCTGGCGGAGCGCAATCCAGGCCTCCTCGACTTTCAGGACGCGGTGTGCGGCCCGATCGGCTACGACCTGGCCTCGCTGCTGCGCGACGCTTTCATTTCGTGGGACGAGGAGATCGAGATCGATTGGGGGGTGCGCTATTGGCAACAGGCGCGGTCCGCCGGACTCGACCTGCCGGACGACTTCGGCGAGTTCTGGCGCCAGGTCGAGTGGATCGGCCTGCAGCGCCACTTGAAGGTGCTCGGCATCTTCTGCCGCCTGAAGCACCGCGACGCCAAGCCCGCTTACCGCACCGACCTGCCGCGTTTTCTCCGCTACGCGCACAAGGTCGCGAGCCGCTACGGCGCGTTGCGCCCGCTCGCGCCGCTGCTCGAGCCGCTGATGGGCGTCGAGCGGGTCGAAGCGTTCTACTGAGCGCGGATTCGGTGCTCCGCCTCACCGAGCTGCGCCTGCCGCTCGACCACGCGGAGGACGCGCTGCGTCCGGCGATCGTCGAACGCCTGGGCTTGCCGGACGCGGGCGCGCTGCGGTCGTTCAACGTCTACCGCAGGAGCCACGACGCGCGCCGCAAGTCGGCGGTGCAGCTGGTCTACACGCTCGACTGCGAGGTCCACGACGAGCCCGGCCTGCTGGCGCGTCACGGCGCCGATCCGCATCTGCGGCCCGCGCCCGACATGCGTTACCGCTTCGTCGGCCGCGCGCCGGCCGATTTCCGCACCGCTCCGGATCGGCGTCGGCCGGTCGTCGTTGGCTTCGGCCCTTGCGGTCTGTTCGCGGCGCTGGTGCTGGCGCAGATGGGTCTGGCGCCGATCGTTCTCGAGCGCGGCAAGCAAGTGCGCGAGCGCACCCGGGACACCTGGGGTTTGTGGCGCGAAGGCGTGCTCGATCCAGAGTCGAACGTGCAGTTCGGCGAGGGCGGTGCCGGCACCTTCTCCGATGGCAAGCTCTGGAGCCAGATCAGCGACCCGCGGCACCTGACCCGAAAGGTGCTGACCGAGTTCGTCAAGGCCGGCGCGCCCGACGAAATCCTCTGGTCGGCCAAGCCGCACATCGGCACCTTCCGACTGGTCTCGATGGTCGAGAAGATGCGGGCCGAAATCGAGTCGCTCGGCGGCCGGATCCGCTTCGGCGCGCGGGTGGTGGATCTGGCCGTCGCCGACGGCCGCATCCACGGCGTGACGCTCGCCGGCGGCGAATCGATCGACGCCGACCACGTGGTGCTGGCGCCCGGCCACAGCGCCCGCGACACCTTCGCCGTGCTGCACGGGCGCGGGGTGGCGTTGCAGGCCAAGCCGTTTTCAATCGGCTTTCGGATCGAGCACCCGCAGTCGCTGATCGACCGGGCGCGCTTCGGGCCGAGCGCCGGCCACCCGCGGCTCGGCGCCGCCGATTACAAGCTGGTACACCACGCGAAGAACGGCCGTTCGGTCTACAGCTTCTGCATGTGCCCGGGCGGCACGGTCGTCGCCGCGACCTCTGAAGCCGGCCGCGTCGTCACGAACGGAATGAGCCAGTACTCGCGCAACGAGCGCAATGCCAACGCCGGGATCGTCGTCGGCCTGACGCCCGCCGATGTGCGGCAGGCCGGCGCTCTGGAAGCCGTTTCGGTGGACCCGCTCGACGGCATAGCGTTCCAACGCGCGTGGGAAACGCGCGCCTTCGAGCTGGGCGGTTCCAATTACGCCGCGCCCGGGCAGCGCGTCGGCGACTTTCTCGCCGCCCGCGCCTCGACCGCGTTCGGCGCCGTGCTGCCCTCCTACCGACCCGGCGTGCACCCGACCGATCTCGCGACCGCCCTTCCGGACTATGCGATCGACGCCATCCGCGAGGCGCTGCCGGCGTTCGAACGCCAGATCCCCGGCTTTGCGATGGCCGATGCGGTGCTGACCGGCGTCGAGACGCGCACCTCGTCGCCGCTGCGCATCCCGCGCGGCCCCGACGGCCAGAGCCTCAACGTGCGCGGCCTGTTTCCGGCGGGCGAGGGCGCGGGTTACGCCGGCGGCATCATGTCGGCCGGGGTCGACGGCATCGAGATCGCGGAGGCCGTCGGGCGCTCGCTGCTCGGTTTGCCGGCGGGCGCCGCGGTGGCGGGCGATCAGGTGCGCTGAGGCTGACGGCCGAACCGCTTACCCGTCAGATGGTTTTCGCTTGCTTTCTTACGAATGCAGATCGCTAGCGTTGCCACACCACCCAGCATCAACCATGTACTGGCGGGCTCCGGAACGGCTGAAGGGATCGCGTTGCTGATGGAGATGTCGGTCAGGCTTGCGGTCGCAACGTTGTTGTAACTGGTGAAAGCTTGACCAGTTCCCATGAACCGAATCCCCAGGGCAGGAACGTTGGCGCGAAGCGCTTCGTCGTAGGCGTTCGACACATCCAACACAAAATTTGTCCCGCTCGAAGCGCTGCTCACGTCGACCATGCCGACTTGTCCGAACGACAGCTGTGGTGTCACATCCAAACGTTCGGCCAGGTTGTTTCCGGCGTATGCGCTGACGGAAATCGATCCCAAGCCATAGTGCGACTGACCCGGTGGGGCAAACGCGTTCAGGTCGATGCTCGCCAGCGTGAACGACAAATAAAGAGGAGACGAAACGGACGACCCGGCAAGCGAAAACTCTGCAAAGCCGTACTCCCTCTCGTCGTTGTTGAACGAAGTGACACTTGCGTGGCCTGGTACGAGTCCGCAGCACGCTGGGTAATCGCTGTCGAAGTAGACGCTGAACAGCAGGGGAACCGGAAGTGTTGCTGCTACCGCCCCTACGGTCGACGCCGCGAGGACGAGCCCTAACATCGTTTTCTTCATTCGCTTGGCCTTGGGGTTACTGACTTCTTCGAGCTTAGCACCGTCGCACCACCCTAAATTCCGGAATGAGGATTGACGGCAGCAAACATAAGCGCCTCTGCGGAGAGCAACCGACCGCTTTAAGTCAATTGGACATGGGGGATGCAGTGCGCAGTATGGTTAGGCTGAAGGCCCCGCTCGGATGCGGACTACGCCGGCACTGCCTCGCCGACGCGGTGGATAACCATGCGCGAGCCAGAAGGTAAGGCAACAGCGGCGCCAAAACCTAATCTAAAGTCAGCTGGCATCGGGCGATATTAGGGCGGCGTCCAACAGGGTGTCGGTCTCCGACGGCGCGCCGTGCAGCGGATAAAAACAGCGCGCCGGCCGCGCCGCATCGCCGCCGAGCGCCGGCCGCTCGGCCCGGCAACGCGGCTGCACGTACGGACAGCGCGGTGCGAGCAAGCAACCGTGCGGCCGGTCGAACGCACCCGGCACCGTGCCGGGCAGCGAGCGCAGGCGCCGCCGGCCGACGTTGTGCTCCGGCAGCGCCGCAAGCAGGGCCTCGGTGTACGGATGGCGCGGCGCTTCGAACAGGTGCGGCACCGGGCCCGTCTCGACGACTTCGCCCGCGTACATCACGACGACCCGTTCGGCGACCTCGGCGACCACGCCCAGGTCGTGCGTGATCAGCAGCAGCGCCATGCCGCGCTCGCGCTGCAGCCGTAAAAGCAGCGCCAGCATCTGCGCCTGGATCGTCACATCGAGCGCGGTGGTCGGCTCGTCGGCGATCAGGAGGCGCGGATTGCAGGCGATCGCCATCGCGACCATCACACGCTGGCACATGCCGCCCGAGAGCTGATGCGGATAGGCGTCGAGCCGGCGCTCGGGGTCGGGAATCTCGACGTCGCGCAGCAGTTGCAGCGCGCGGGCCCGAAGTGCTGCCCGCGGGCCTGGCTCGTGAATGCGCAGGGTCTCCATCAGCTGGTAGCCGACCGTCAGCGACGGGTTCAGGCTGGCGATCGGGTCCTGGAAGATCATCGCGATGTCGTGGCCGAGGAGGGCGCGACGCTCGCGCGGCGCCATCGCGAGCAGATCGCGGCCGTCGAAGGTCAGCCGTTCCGCCGTCACCCGCCCGGGTTCGTCGATCAAGCCCATCACCGCGAGCGCGGTGACGCTCTTGCCGGAGCCGGATTCGCCGACCAGGCCGAGGATTTCGCCGGCGTCGATTGTCAAGCTGGCGGCGTCGACGGCGCGCAGCACGGCGCTCGATGCGCCGAATTCGACCCGAAGCTTTTGCAGGTCGAGAAGTGGCCATTGCGGGTCGGGGCCGGGGCCGCCCGAGACTGACGACACGTCAGACACGCTGCGGATTCGGAAGGGCCAGACGACAGCGACGCTCCGAACGTCGGCTCGACGCGCGACCGCGATGCGCGGAAGTGCTTCCCGCGCTGACGAGCGTGTTTAGGATGGCCGTTGCTGCGCTTTCGCGAGCGACATTTTGGCGCGCCAATTGCGCAGCAGCGCTCGCAGGGCATTGACGATTCCGGTGTGCCGATAGCATATCCGCCAGACCTCCCAAAGGCTGATATCGGCACTGACGCCGCCGGGCAGCGCATAACTGTGAAAACTGCTGTCGTGCTGGGCCCGCTGTCCGCTCATGAACAGACGAAGATTGAACTCCCAGTCCGCATAGACCTTCATCGTTGCGTCGAACGGCGGAGATGGATGAAGCGACTTGTGAATCAGCAACGCCTGGTGGTGAGCGGTGTTGCCTTGGTAAAGGTAGGCCGTCCAGTTGGAGGGAAATGGGCGCTCACCGATATCGCAGTGTCCGGTCACGATCCGGATACCGCGAACCGCAGCGGCTTTCAAGGTCTCCGGAGTGGGTAGCGAAAGAGGCTTGTCGCCTGCCCCCATATAGAGGACGTAGTGATCGACCGGCACCTTTTGCCACCCCTTGTTCATCGCGTCGTAGATACCGCGGTCGGGTTCGCTGACCCACTTGACCGGCGGATCGGGTAAGGTTCGCAGGTAGTCGACCGTCGCGTCGGTGGAAGCGCCGTCAACGATGTAGAGCGTCACGCGTGGATCGCGGAGGTCGAGGACCGATCGGACAGTTTCCTCGAGCTCGGCTCGACAGTTGCGCGTCACGACGACGATTGCAATCGGGTCGATCCGGTCGATCGGATCAATCGACCGGATAGGGTGAACAGCGTCCATGGCGGAGGCTTTCGGAGCGTTGGCGGGTTGTTTCATCGTTTGCTTCGGCGCGCCGCGCGGTTCATCGCTTCAACCTCGGATCCAGCGCATCCCTTAGCCCATCGCCCATCAGATTGAACGCCAGCACCGCGATCAGGATCGCGAGGCCGGGCAGCGTCACCACCCACCAAGCACTCTGGATGAATTCGAGCGCGCTCGCGAGCATCGAGCCCCACTCCGGCGTCGGCGGCTGCGCCCCGAGGCCGAGGAAGCCAAGGGCGGCGGCGTCGAGGATCGCGTTCGAGAAGCCGAGCGTCGCCTGCACGATCAGCGGGGCGGCGCAATTCGGCAGCACCGTGTCGAACATCAGCCTGAGGCGCCCGGCGCCAGCGATGCGCGCCGCCTGCACGTAGTCCTTGCCGATCTCGCCGAGCACCGCCGCGCGGGTCAGCCGCGTGAAGTGCGGCAGCATCAGCACGGCGATCGCGTACATCGCGTTGACCAGCCCCGGCCCGAGGATGGCGACGACCGCCACCGCCAGCAACAGGCTCGGCAGCGCCAGCATCACGTCCATCAGCCGCATCACCGCGTAGTCGACCGTGCCGCGGAAAAAACCGGCGACCAGGCCGAGCAGCACGCCGCCGGTCAGCGACAGCGCGATCGAGACGAAGCCGATCGCCAGCGAGAGCCGCGTGCCGTGGATCAAGCGCGAAAGCAGGTCGCGGCCGACCGGGTCGGTGCCGAGCAGGAACACGTGGCCGCCGACGGGCCGGAGGGACGGCGGCTTCAGCACCGCATCGGTGAACTGCTCGCGCGGCGAGTAGGGCGCGATGACATCGGCGAAGGCAGCGCAGAGCAGCAGCAGCACGATCACCACCAGCCCGACGAGCGCGCCGCGGTTGCGGCGGAAGTCGCGCCATAAGTCGGCGAGCGGCTTCGGCGGCATCGTCGCCGAAGCGGCGTCGCTCTGGATGGCGCCGGCGGGTTCGCCGAGGGCCTGGGCAGTCGCCGCCATCGGTACGCCGGCTGCGGCTTCGCGGCGCGGATCGTCGAGGCTGCCGATGCGACCCGTCGCCACGCTGGGGTGAGAACCGGCTGCCGTCATCGCGGATGCCGGATCCGCGGGTTGATCACGCCGTACAGCAGGTCGACCCCGACGTTGACGACGATCACGACGGTCGCCGACATCAAAAGGCCGCCCTGCACGACCGGATAGTCGCGCCGCCCGATCGCCTCGACCAGCCACTTGCCGATGCCCGGCCAGGAATAGATCGTCTCGGTCAGGATCGCGCCGGCGAGCAGGGTGCCGACCTGCAGGCCGATGGTCGTGACGACCGGGATCAGCGCGTTGCGCAGCGCGTGGATGCCGACCACGCGCAAGGTCGAGGCGCCCTTGGCGCGGGCGGTGCGCACGTAATCCTCGCGCAGCACTTCGAGCATCGACGAGCGCGTCATCCGCGCGATCACCGCGAGCGGAATCGTGCCGAGCGCGATTGCCGGTAGCACCAAGTGCGAGAGCGCGCTGCGGAAGGCGCCGGGGTCGCCGGCGAGCAGGCTGTCGATCAGCATGAAGCCGGTGCGCGGCGGAATGTCGTATTCGATGCCGATGCGGCCGGAAACCGGCGTCCAGCCGAGCCAGACCGAGAAGGTGAGGATCAGCAGCAGTCCCCACCAGAAGATCGGCATCGAGAAGCCGGTCAAGGAAGCTCCCATGACCGAATAGTCCCATACGGTGTTGCGCTTCACGGCCGCGACGATGCCGGCCGGAACGCCGAGCACGAGCGCAAGCAGAAGGGCGACGAGCGAAAGCTCGATCGTCGCGGGGAAGCGCGTGATGAACTCATTGAAGACCGATTCGTGGGTCACCGTCGAAAGGCCGAGGTCCCCGCGCAGCGCCCGGCCGACGTATTCGAGGTACTGCACCGGGAGCGGCCGGTCGAGCCCGAACTCGTGCATCAGCCGCGTGTAACGCGCCGGGTCCATGCCGCGTTCGCCCGAAAGCGCTTCGACGGGATTGCCCGGCAAGAGCCGGATCAGCGCGAACACCAGCACCGTGATGCCGAAAAAGGTCGGCAGGACGAGCGCCAGGCGCTTCAGCAAAAAGGCGAACATCAGCGACGGGGCGCTTCGGTGCGGCGTGCGCGCGCAGCACGCCGCACCGAAGCGCATCCCCCGCGTTCGAGGGGTCGCGCCGCCATCATGCGGTCCCGACCATCGACGGGCCGCCGGTCATCGCGCGCCGGCGCGGCGCGCCCGCCGGTCGAAGCGTTCGCCAAAAGGAACCCCATGTCGTCTTTTCGTCTAGGCCTACTCGCCACTGCAGTGTCGATTCTTGCAGCATCGCCGGCTCGTGCCGACCCGTATGCCTTCAGCACCGGCAGTCCCGATGGCGTGATCGCGACGGCGTCGCGCCCGGCTTCGGGGGGCAAGACCGGGGTCGAAACAGCCGACGACTTCGTCCTCGCCCAGACCACGAGCCTGACGGGCGCCAGCTTCACGGGGCTCTTGACCTCCGGCGCGACGCTGCTCGACATCGGCGCGGTGAGCGTCGAGATCTACCGTGTCTTCGCGTCCGATTCGAACACCGCGCGAACGCCCGCCGTACCGTCTCGAACCCAGTCGCCTGCCGATGTCGCCTTCGACTCGCGGGCGAGCGGCGTCGCCGGCCAGCTCGCGTTCGTGACGACGCTGCTGACCCCTTCTTTCACCGCCTCGAACTCGGTACTCAGCGGCATCAACAAAGCGCCCAACCAGCGCACCGGGGGTGAGGGCGCCATCTCGGGGCAGGAGGTTCGCTTCGACGTCACTTTCAGCAGCGCCCTGACGCTCGCCGCCGACCACTACTTCTTCGTTCCCCAGGTGCAGGTCGCCGGGGGCGACTTTTACTGGCTGTCGGCGCCGAATCCTGGGAGCGGCCCGTCCGCGTTCGCGCCAGATTTGCAGAGCTGGATCCGCAACGACGGCCTCGATCCTGACTGGCTTCGCGTGGGCACCGACATCACCGGCGCCGGGCCGTACAACGCGGCGTTTTCGCTGACCGGCACCGTCGCGGCCGTGCCCGAGCAGGAAACCTGGGCGCTGATGCTGGTCGGGCTGCTCGGCCTGGCGGGGTCCGGACGTGCCCGCTCGGGACGTTCCCGTCTGGCAGGTTCGCGCGCCTAGGCGCGACAACGCTGCTGCGGCGCGGCGGGACGGTGGCTATTGCCCCGTCATGTCCACCTTATCGAAGTAGTGGTGAGCGGTGGCATCCATCTTGTAGCCGACGACTTCCTTGCGCACCGGGTCGAAACGCACCGAGTGGGCGATCGTCAGCCAGGGTGCTTCCTCCTTGACGATCACCTGGGCCTTGTCGTAGAGCGCGGCGCGGTCGGCCTGCTTCGGCACGCCCTTGGCCTTTTGCACCAGATCTTCGAAGTCCTTGTGGCACCAGCGCGCGATGTTGCCGCCACCGGCGACGGCGGAGCAACCGAGCAGCGGAACGAAGAAGTTGTCCGGGTCGCCGTTGTCGCCCGACCAGCCGAACATGATCGCGTGCTGCTCGCCGGTCTTGCTGCGCTTCCGGTACTCGCCCCATTCGTAGGTCAGGAGCTTGGCCCTGACGCCAATTTTTTCCCAGTCGGACTGGAGCAGCTCGGCCATGCGCTTGCCGTCGGGGTTGTACGGCCGCGTCACCGGCAGGTACCAGAGGTCGACATCGACGCCGTTCGGGTAGCCCGCCTGCGCGAGCAGGGCCTTGGCCTTGGCCGGGTCGTACGGGTAGTCCTGCACCTTGTCGTTGTACGACCAGAGCGTCGGCGGGATTGGGTTTTTGGCGACCTGGCCGGCGCCTTGGAATACCGTGTCGAGGATCGCCTTCTTGTTGACCGCCATGTTCAGCGCCTGGCGCACCGCCTTCGAATCGAAAGGTTTCTTTTCGACGTTAAAGGCGATGTAGCCGACGTTCAGGCCGTTGGTTTGCAAGACCTTGATGTTCGGCTCGTTCTTCATCAGCGCGATGTCGGCCGGCTTCGGGAACGCCATCACGTGGCACTCGCCGGTCTTCAGCTTGGCGTAGCGCACGGAGGCGTCGGTCGTGATTGCGAAGACGAGGTTGTCGATCTTCGGCCGGCCGCCCCAATAGCCGTCGAAGGCCTTGTAGCGGACGACGGCATCTTTCTGGTAGGAGACGAACTGGAACGGGCCGGTGCCGATCGGCTCGCGGTCGGGCACGTCGGGCGTGCCGGCGGCCTTCATCTTCTCGAAGTATTCGGCCGAGAGCACCGAGGCGAAATCCATCGCCATATTGGCCATGAACGGCGCCTCGGGCTTCTTCAGCACGAAGCGCACGGTCATCGGGTCGACCTTCTCGACGCGGTCGACTATTCCCTTCATGCCCATGTCGTCGAAGTAGGCGTAGGTCGTGCCCGGCGTGGTCTTCGGCATCGACGGATCGGCCATGCGGTTGTAGCTGAAGACCACGTCGTCGGCGTTCATCTCGCGCGTCGGCGTGAACTTCGACGAGCTGTGGAACTTGACGCCCTTGCGCAGCTTGAAGGTGTAGGTGAGGGCATCGGGCGAGACCGTCCAGCTCTCGGCGAGCCCTGGGACGATGTTTGTCGTTCCGGTCTCGAATTCGACCAGGCGGTTGAACATCGGCACCGAGACCGCATCGAAGGTCGTGCCGGTCGTGTAGTACTGCGGGTTGAAGCCCTCGGGGCTGCCTTCGGAGCAGTAGACGAGGGTCTTGGCGGCGAAGGCGTTGCTGCAGGCGGCGATCAGCGCCGCGCTGGCGAGGATCGAAAGAAGCGGGCGGCGGAGCTGCATGGGCGTTCCAAAAAGTCGAGGCCGACGAATCGACGCCGGCGGGGCGCCCAAATGATAGGCGGCGGCGCATCGCCGCCACAATGATCCCAGCGATCCTTCGGTAGCGCCGTGCGTCGGTCCGCATCCGCATCCGCTAAGCTGCCGCGCCCGGGGGCGCCGCTGCGCTGGCTCCCCCCGATCGTCCGTCCGTCAACCGCTTAGCAAACCTCCGCTTGCCGCTCCTGATCACCGCCCGTCGTGGTGTCCGCATCGGCATCGCGCTATTGCTTGCCGCCTCGGTGGCACTCACGGTCGCGCAGCAGGCCCGAAGCGTCGGCCCGTGGTGGCTCGAACTATCGCGTTACCTGCCCTACCCGGTGCTGCTCGCACCGGGTGTCGCGGCGCTCGGGGTTTCGGGCTGGCTCGGGTGGCGCTGGATCGCCGCCGGCCTCGTCTGCCTCGGGCTCGCGGCGACGCTCGGCATGGACCTCTCCTGGGGCCGCCCCGATGTCGGCGAACTACCGCTGCGCGTCATGACCTACAACATCAAGGCTTATAAGGCGACGCTCCGCCCCGACGGCTTCGACCAGCTGACGCGCGAGGTGGCGGGGCACGCCCCCGACCTGCTCGTCGTGCAGGACAACCAGGGCCCGATCCTCGCGAGCGAGGCTGTCGCCTGGCCCGACGGGCGCCCGTTCGGTTTCGAGCACGTGTTCCGGGCCGGGCAGTACATCGTCGCAAGTCGCTATCCGCTCGCGGGATGCGTCCTGCTGGAGCTCGATGCAGCGCGCACGGCGAGCACGGCGGTGCGCTGCCAGGTCGTTCTGGGCGAGGTGTCGCTGACGGTCGTGACCGCGCATTTCGATTCGCCGCGCGACGGGCTCAACGCTGCGCGCCACAACGGCTTGGAGGGGGCCGAGGATTGGGAGCAGAACCGCCTCGACCGGCTCTGGCAGGCGCGGCTTCTGGCCGGGGCGCTGAGAACCATGCCGCGGCCTTTGCTGGTCGCGGGCGACCTGAACGCGTCCGAGCCTTCGCCGGTCGTCCGCACGCTGCTCGGCGTCGGCCTGCGCGATGCCTTCTCGAGTGCGATGCGCGGCTACGGCTACACCTACGGACACGCGCTCCGGCCGGGTTTTTCGTTCCTGCGGATCGACCACATCCTGATCAGCCCGGAGCTCGGCGTGGCCGATTGCCGCGTCGGCGGCAGCGGCGCGTCCGAGCACCGCCCGGTGATCGCCGACCTGTGGCTTCGGCGCCGCTCCTGAGCCCGCGCTCCGTGAATGGATAGCATCGACTGGGTCGCCTGCACCTTCCCGAGCCGCCATGACACCACGCACCGTCCCCACCCGACCGATCGCCGGCCAGCGCCCCGGCACCTCCGGGCTGCGCAAGAAGGTCACGGTGTTCGAAGATACGCCCTACCTCGAGAACTTCGTGCAGTCGGTGTTCGACGCGCTCGACGGCTTCCGGGGCCAGACCTTCGTCGTCGGCGGCGACGGCCGCTATTTCAACGACCGTGCGATCCAGATCATCCTGAAGATCGCCGCCGCCAATGGCCTGGGTCGTGTCCTGGTCGGGCAGCACGGCATCCTGTCGACGCCGGCGGTCAGCTGCGTCATCCGCAAATACCGCTGCTTCGGCGGGCTGATCCTCTCGGCGAGCCACAACCCAGGCGGTCCGGCCGGCGACTTCGGCATCAAGTACAACATCGGCAACGGCGGCCCGGCGCCGGAGAAGGTCACCGAGGCAATCTACGCGGCGACCCAGACCATCGAGCGCTGGTTGACCGTCGATGCGCCCGACATCGACCTCGCGATTCTCGGCGCGAGCCGGGTCGGCGAGATGCAGGTCGAGGTGATCGATTCGGTGGCCGACCATGCCGAACTGCTGGCGACCCTGTTCGACTTCGATCGCATCGGCGCGATGCTGCGCTCGGGCCGTTTCCGGATGTGCTTCGACGCGATGCACGCCGTCACCGGGCCGACCGCGATCGAGATTTTCGAGAAACGTCTCGGCGCGCCGGGCGGCAGCGTGATCAACGGCGTGCCGCTGCCCGACTTCGGCGGCGGCCATCCGGACCCGAACCCCGTCTATGCCGAGGAGCTGGTGGCGCGGATGTTCGCTGCCGATGCGCCCGATTTCGGCGCAGCGAGCGACGGCGACGGCGATCGCAACATGATCGTCGGCAGGCACTTCATCGTGACGCCCAGCGACAGCCTCGCGGTGCTCGTCGCCAATGCAACGCTGGTCCCCGGCTACCGGGCCGGCCTCGCTGGCGTGGCCCGCTCGATGCCGACGAGCGCCGCGGCCGACCGCGTCGCCGAAAAGCTCGGCATCGCCCACTTTGAAACGCCGACCGGCTGGAAGTTCTTCGGCAACCTGCTAGATGCCGGCTTGGCGACGCTGTGCGGCGAGGAAAGCTCGGGCACCGGCTCAAACCATGTGCGCGAGAAGGACGGCATCTGGGCAGTGCTGTTCTGGCTCAACATCGTCGCGGCGCGCGGCGAATCGGTCGAGCAGATCGTGCGCGCGCACTGGGCCACCTACGGTCGCAATGTCTACTCGCGCCACGATTACGAGGGCGTCGACAGTGGCGCCGCCAACGGCCTGATCGCGGCGTTGCGCGAGGCCTTGCCGAAGTTGCCGGGGCAGACGATCGCCGGCCTCCGGCTCGCCGCCGCGGACGACTTCGCCTACACCGACCCGGTCGACGGCTCGGTCAGCACGCAGCAGGGCATCCGCGTCGGCCTCGACGACGGCTCGCGCGTCGTGTTCCGGCTCTCGGGCACCGGGACCGAGGGAGCGACCCTGCGCGTCTACCTCGAGCGCTACGAGCCAAATGTGGCGCGCCAGGGCATCGAGACGCAACTGGCGCTGGCGCCGCTGATCGCCTTCGCCGACCAGCTCGCCGGCATCCGCCAGCGGACTGGGCGCGACACGCCGACGGTGATCACTTGATCGACCGTCGCCCCGCGGCGGTCGTGCTCAGCGCGATCCGAACATCATCCGCCGGGCCAGTAGCGATTTGAGCGGCCCGGCCGCCTGCAGCGCGGCGATGCCGAATCCACGCGCCGCCCCGGCGCCGGGCAGCGCCCAAGTGAAGCTCCGGGCGAGGAAGTCGGTGGCCGCGACCATTGCCCAGCGGTCCGGCGCCCGCCGGCGCTCGAGCCGCCGCAGCACCGCGTCGACGTCGACCGAGCGCCCGAGCGCATCGACCAGCTCGAAGGCGTCGCGGAGGCCGAGGTTCAGGCCCTGACCGGCGACTGGGTGCAAGGTCTGCGCGGCGTTGCCGATACGAACCGTGCGCCCTTCGACGAGGGTTCGCTCGGCGTTCAGGCCGAGCGCGAAGCGTTTCAGCGGGCCGATCGTCGCGATTGCGCCGACTTCGCGCGGGAACAGGTCGTTCAGCACCGCGATGCGCTGCGCGTCGGAGAGATCGGCGACCGGATCGTCACCGGTCGGCACGCACCAGACGAGGCCGGCGCGGCCGTCGGGCAGCGGCAGCAAGGCGGCGGGGCCACGCCGCGTAAAGCGCTCGAACGCCACGCTCCGGCTCTCCGGCGGGCGGGCGGCGTCGAAGCCGACCTGACCGACCCAGGCGGTCTGCCGGTAGTCGTGGACCAGCGCCTTGCGCGCCTGCTCGGCGAACACGCCACCCTCGGCGACGACGGCCAGATCGAAGCGCTCGGCGATGCCAGCGTCGACCTCGACCCCGCGATCGAACGACTTCAGCGCCGCGACCGGTTGACCGAAGCGGCTGTGCAGGCGGCGCGCATCGGCGGCTTGTGCGGCCACCCAGGCGCCTTGCAGCGCGGCGGTGAGCCGGCCGTAGCCGAGCACCGCGCCGAGCATCGGCACCCGCTCGTCGACCGCGCGGATCCGCAGCGCCGGCTCGCCGAAGCGACCGGCGAGAAACGGCAAACCGGAGGGCGGCTGCTGCGACACGTGCACCTCGAGGATCGGCTGGGCGGCCTCGGCCGGCCAGGCGCCGAGCCGCTCGAGGAGCTGGACGCTGCCATACGCCAGGGCGAGCGTGCGCGCATCGCCCGAGACGTCCCGCTCGGCCGGCCGGCTGTCGAACAGCGTGACGTCGGCATCCGGCAGCGAGCGGGCTGCATGCAGGGCAAGCGTCAAACCGACCGGACCGGCGCCGATCACGGCCAGGCGCAGGCCGGCGGGGGCGGCAAAGTCGCTCGTCGGCGAGGAGGTGGCGGCGGCGGGCAAGCGAAAAGCGACGACCATGGCGGTGGCGCGGAATGGGCCGAAGTGATGAAAGCGGCGATGGCGCCCGGGCGATAGTCTTTGTCGACGGAGCTTCCAGGCTGCCGCCTTCACTTTCATTATCAACCCTTCAAACGGAGGTCGAAAATGGCAAATGCGCGTCCCAACTGCGACGTCGTCATTGTGGGCGGAGGGTCGGCCCGATGCGTCATGGCAAGCCGGTTGAGCGAAGATCGGTCGCGAGCGGTTCTCTTATTGGAAGCAGGGCACGGCTATCGCCGAATGGCTTTCCCGAGGATCTGACGAATGCGGCGAGCATCGGCATCGAGCCGCCGCACACCTGGGGCTATCAAAGCGTTCCGGGACGCACGGCGCACAGCATCGCGGCGTATGCGGGACGTGTTCTCGGCGGCGGATCGACGATCAACGGCGGCATTGCCCGGCGCGCGCGGCCGAGCGCTTTCGCGCGGCGGCGCAAGCGCGGTCTCACGGGTTGGACGTTTTCGACGGTTCTCGACGGGTACAAGTCGCTCGAAAGCACGTCGGCCGGGGAGGACCAATGGCATGGGCGATCGGGTCCGTGGCCGATCCACCAGTCGACCATGGACGAGTTGACCCCGGCAGTGCGCGCCTTTATCGAAGCAGGCGAGGCGGCTGGATATCCGCGGGTCGACGATTTCAACTGCGAACACCAGGGTGGCGTCGGGTCGGAAATGAAGAATGTCGCCGATGGCAAGCGCATGAACACGGCGATTATTTTTCTTTCCGACGAGGTCCGAGCGCGACCCAATCTGACGATTCGACCCGACACGCAGGTGGATCGCGTCGGCTTCGAGGGGCGGCGCGCGGCCCGGGTGCATTTGGTAGGCGGCGAGGTGATCGAGGCCGGGGAGATTGTTCTGTCGGCCGGTGTGTATGGCAGTCCGGCGATCCTTTTGCGATCCGGAGTCGGTCCGGCGCGGCATCTGCGCGAACTCGGCATCGACGTGGTGGCCGATCTACCTGTGGGCGAACGTCTCCGGGAGCAGCCGATGTACAGCCTCGGCTTCACGCTGAAGCCCTCGACGGGCGCGGTGCCGCCGGGCGGCAGCGGTGTTCTCTGGATCCAGTCGAGCGAGGCGGCCGCGGCAGGCGAGGATGATCTGAATCTTCAGCTTTCGGCTTCCGTGCAGCCGGATCTGGATGAGCGAGGCGCGAAGATACGTGTGCTTCGTATCTGGGCGGCCCTCGTCCTGCCGCGTTCCACCGGCACGGTCCGGCTGAAAAGCCGCAACCCCGAGGTCACGCCGAGGATCGATTCCAACCTTTTAGGCGACGCGTCGGATCGCCGACGGCTGATGGAGCTGCTCAAGTTGACGCGGCGGCTGGCAAAGACCGAGCCGCTGGCCGGTGCGATCGAGGCGGAGGTTTTGCCGGGGCCGGGTGTCGAGGCCGACGCCCAACCCTCTCGCGCGGGCGGGAGAGGGTTGGGGTGAGGTCGGCGCGCTGCCACTGACTGGCCATTCATCGCCTGTCTTCGACGCCCGAGCCGACGCCGCGTGGACGCTCAGGCGGCCGATATCCTCGCCCTCACTCCTCCCAGTCGAAGCGCCACACCGCCAGCGCGGTGAACGCCGCGGCGAAGGCGAGCATCGCGAGCGTCGGCAGCACGGCGGCGTCGAGGCCGAGGCCGCGCCAGGTCATCGCGTCGAGCCCGTCGACCGCCCAGCGCGTCGGCACCGCGAGCGAGGCCCGCTGCAGCCAGACCGGGAACAGGAACGCCGGGACCCAGGCGCCGCCGAGCATCACCAGCAGCAGCGTCACGAGCACCGCCAGGCCGCGGGTCGCCTCGGGCGTCTTGCCGAGCGCGGCGATGAGGAGGCCGAAGCTGCCGGTCAGCAGCGCGAAGGCGACGAGCACCAGCACGAAGCCGAGCGCGCTGCCCTCGATCCGCACGCCGAAACCGAGGATCGCCGCCGCCCAGACGATCGCGAACACGATGGTCGCGATCAGCGCGGTGCTCGCGACGCGGCTGCCGAGCAGCTTGGCGCGCGACAGCGGCGCCGCGCGGAGCCGCTTCCAGAGCCCGAGCCGCCGCATCGCCAGGAGACCGATGCCGAGGTCGACGCCCATCAACAGGATGAACTGCACGCCCATGCCGGCGAATGCGTGCGCGTAGGCGTTGTAGCGGATCTCCGGCCGCGCCCCGGCCTCGACTTCACGGACGCGGAACGGCATGGCGAACCCAGGCGCGGTCGACGCCGGGACCGAGGCCGCCGCGTTCGGTGCGGTCGGCGAGGGCGAACCCGCGTTCCCCGCCATGGCGCCGTTTTCTGCGACGACCCTCTCGAAGCTGTCGAACATTGCGACGAGTTCGTCGCGGCGCCCACCCACGAGCCGGGGGCTCGCCAGCGCCTGCCGTTTCAGGTCGGCGAACACCGGCGTCGCGCCGCCGAGGACCGAGCCGCCCACGGCCTCGAACACGTGCTGCGCGACCAGCCCGCGGACCATCGCGAGCGCCATGCCCTGTGACGGGTCGTAGGTCAGAACCAGCTCTGGCTTATCGCCCCGCCCGCCGAACAGCGCCCGGGCAGCCCCGGCGCCGAAGCCGGCGGGAAGGACGAGCGCGGCGCGCAGGCCGCCCGAGCGGACGGCGGCCGCGTTGGCCTCGGTGGCGCCGTCGGTCACGGCGAGTGCCGGGTCGGCGTGCAGCGCGGCGACCAGACGGCGGCTCACGTCGCTGTGGTCGAGATCGGTGACGCCGATCGGAACGTGCGCCGGGCGGTCACGGCCGGTGGCACCGAACACGCCGCCGAAGAACGCCGAGATTGCGATCGGCGCGACGATCGCCATCAGGAGCGAGCGGCGGTTCGAGAAGAAGAGCTTCAGGTCCTTGCGGACGAGGGCGAGGAAGGCGGTCATGCGGCGGGTCCGGTCGGAGGTGAGTTGTTTCGAGCGCTTTTTTCGGGGGCGTCGTGACGGACGACCTCCGCGATGGCCGCGGGGCGGATCGCAGCGCTTCGTCGGGCCTTAATCGCGAAGCTGCCGACCGGTGAGCGCCAGGAACACGTCTTCGAGATCGGCGCGGCCGGAGCCGAGGTGGCGCACCCCGACGGCAGCCGAGGCGAGCGCGGCGAGCAGCGCTGGCGTGGCGCGGGCGAGGTCGTCGGTCGCGACGGTGACGCGTCCCGGCGCGAGCTCGATCGTGCGCACGCCTTCGCGGCCCGCGAGGCCGGCGAGCGCGTCCGGCGCGAGCGCGCCGTCGATGTCGACTTCGAGCGTCTCGGGGGCCGGCAGCGTTCGATAGAGCTCGGCGAGCGTGCCGTTCGCGACCACGCGCCCGTGGTCGACGATCACGACGCGGTCGGCGAGCCGCTCGACCTCCTCCATGTAGTGCGTCGTGTAGACCAGCGCCTTGCCGGCCCGCTTCAGCGCCTCGAGGTTCTCGAAAATGGCGTTCCGGCTCTGCGGATCGACGCCGGCGGTCGGCTCGTCGAGCAGCAGCAGGTCGGGGTCGTGGACCAGCGCGCAGGCGATGTGGAGGCGCCGTTTCATCCCGCCGCTGAAGGTCGCCGGCTTTTCTTTCGCGCGATCCGCGAGCCCGACCATGCCGAGCACGTCGCGCGCCCGGGCTTTCAGCCGCGTCTTCGGCAGACCGTAGAGCGCGCCGAACAGCCCGACGTTGTCGACGGCCGACAGATCCTCGAAAAGCGCCAGATACTGCGGGACGAGGCCGATCCGGCGCTTGTAGCCGAAGGCATCGGCGGCGAGCGTCGCGCCGCCGACGCGCACCTCGCCGGCGTCGGGTACGGTCAGCCCGGCGATCATGCCGACAATCGTCGACTTGCCCGCGCCGTTCGGCCCGAGCAGGCCCAGCACCTCGCCGGACGGCGCTTCGAACGAGACCTCGGCAACCGCCGTGCGAGCGCCGTAGCGCTTTTGGAGCGATCGAACTTCGAGCATCGTGCTGCCTCCCGGGTAACGGATTGCCGGCATCGTAGGAAGAAGCCGGACCGTCGAGCCCGCCGGTGCGACGGATCGACGCGCCGCAAGGGCGAACGGTCGCCGGCCGGCGCGAAGGGTTCGGCGATGCGCAGCGAGCAACCGCCGATGCATCCCGGCGAGCCGCCCATCACGAGAGGCGGTGCCACGCCAGGATCAGCGCTTGCGCCGATACCGACCCGGCGGACTGCCGGTCCACCCCTTGAACGCGCGCTGGAACGCGGCGCTGTCGGCAAAGCCGAGCTCGCTGGCGAGCGCGGCGAGCGGCAGCGCCCGGGTGTTCAACCGAGCGATCGCGTCGTCGCGGCGCAGCCCGTCTTTCAACGCCTGGAACGACGTGCCTTCCTTCGCGAGGTGGCGCTGCAGCGTCGCGGCCGACATGTGCAGGGCCTGGGCCGTGCCGGTCAGATCGGGCCACGCCGGCCGTGTCGACTGAAGGTGATGGCGGACGCGCGTGCTGCAGAGATCGTCGCCGGTCCGCGGCGCGATGATCTGCGCTTGGGCCTCGGCGAGAAAGGCGTGCAGCTCGGTGGCATCGCGTCGCACCGGCTGTTCGAGTCGTGCCGCCTCGAACCAGAACGCCGACCGCCCAGCGCCGAAATGCAGCGTCGCGGGGAACACCTTGGCGTAGTCGCCGGCGTGCGCCGGGCGCTCGAACGCGAAGTCGAAGCCCACCACCGGGAGGGTGCCGCCGGCCACCCAGGCGAGGAGCCGCCAGAACGTTCGCAGCAGCAACTCGTGCAAGAACGGCCGCTGGCCGATCGCCTCGCGTTCGAACCGCAGGGCGACGCCGGAGCGCGTGCCTTCGGCGACGTGGACGAGCATGACGTCGTCCTGCAGCAGCCGCAGCACGTGCGCGATGTGGCGGAGCGCGCGGTCGAGCGTCGGCGCCGTGATCGCGGCGCGCGTCATCAAGGCGAAGCTGCCGCGCCGGAGCGGCCGCGAGAGGAAACCCAGGCATTCGTCGTCGAAGCGCTCGATCAGGAGGCGGAACAGCGCCACGTACTGCGCCGCGGCGATGCGCGCACCCGGCTCGTTCAGCAACTCGGGTGCTATCCCTGCCTCGCGCAGCAGCGCATCCGAATCCCGGTCGCGGGTGCCGACGCCCGACATCATGCCGCGGACGAAGGCGATCGGAATCGTGACGGGCGGATGCGGCATGCGAAGGTGGCGGATGGGCGGTAGCGCTGAGGCCTTTTGCCATCGAATCGAGGCAAGGCGCAATGGTGGAAACGGCCGGGTGTTCGTACGATCGCCGCTCGAAAGCGTGCGCTTGGTCAAGACGCGATCGGGCGCATGCCGCGAGGCGCCCGCGTTGAGCGGGCCCGATCGAGCCCAGCCAGAACCACGGCCCCGAAGGGTCGGACCGGAGACACGCCATGTACCTGACCCAGGGACTGCACCGCGCGGTGCAGCAGTTCCCCGATCGCATCGCCGTGCGCTTCGGCGAGCGGCAACGCAGCTTCCGGGAGTTCGCCGACCGGGTCGCGCGGCTTGCCGGCGCGCTGCAGGAGCTCGGTTTGCAGCCCGGCGACCGGGTCGCGATGCTGGCGCTCAACTCCGACCGCTACCTCGAATACCAGCTGGCAGTGCCGTGGGCCGGCGGCGTGCTCAACCCGTGCAACGTGCGCTGGTCGGTGGCCGAAATCCTCTATTCGCTCGAGGACTCCGGCTCGACCCTTTTGCTCGTCGACGAGACCTTTCGAGCGATGGTCGAGCCATTACGTGGCGGGTCGCGCACGCTGCGCGAGATCATCTACTGCGGCGACAGCGAGGCGCCTCCCGGCCAGCATGCGTACGAAACGCTGCTCGACCGAGCCCGACCTGTGCCCGATGCGCTGCGGCAGGGCGATGACCTCGCCGGCATCTTCTACACCGGCGGCACCACGGGCTTCCCCAAGGGCGTGATGCTGAGTCACGCGAACCTCGTCGCGTGCGGCCTGGCGATGCTCGGCGAGGGAATTTCGCCACGTGGAAGTGTCTACCTGCACGCTGCGCCGATGTTCCACCTGGCCGATTTCGGCATCTCGATCCCGCAGTACCTCGCCGGCAACGCCCACGCGATCATCCCGGCGTTCAAGCCCGAGGCGGTGCTCGAGGCGATCGCCCGTGACGCCGTGACCGACGTGCTGCTCGTGCCGACGATGATCCAGATGCTGGTCGATTCGCCGGCGCTGCGCGAGAGGCCGGACTTGCGCAGTCTCCGGCGCATTGTCTACGGCGCCTCGAGCATCTCCGAAGCGGTGCTCGACCGCGCGATGGCGGCACTGCCGGGGGTCGAATTCATCCAGGCGTACGGCATGACCGAGCTCTCGCCGGTCGCGACCATCAACCCGGCGTGGTGCCATACCGCCGAGGGCCGGCGCGCCGGCAAGCTCCGATCCGGCGGCCGCGCGACCTTCAACACCGAAGTCCGGATCGTCGACGAGGCCGGCCGCGAAGTGCCGCGCGGCACGGTCGGCGAGGTGGCCGTGCGCGGGCCGAACGTCATGCAGGGCTACTGGAACCAGCCCGGGCTGACGGCGGCGGCGCTGCGCGACGGCTGGATGCACACCGGCGACGGTGCCCGCATGGACGATGACGGCTTCATCTACGTCGTCGATCGGCTGAAGGACATGATCAAGACCGGCGGCGAGAACGTCTTTTCCGCCGAGGTCGAGAACGCGCTGGCGCAGCATCCGGCGGTCGCGAGCTGCGCGGTGATCGGCATCCCCGACGAGCAATGGGGCGAGGCGGTGCATGCGGTCATCGTGCGCCGGCCGGGCGCCGAAGCGACCGCCGACGAACTGATCGCCCACTGCAAGACGCTGATCGCCGGCTACAAGGCGCCGCGGAGCATCGAATTCACCGAGGCGCTGCCGCTCTCGGGCGCCGGCAAGATCCTGAAGACGAAGCTGCGGGAGCCCTACTGGGCCGGCCGCGACCGCAGCGTGGCGTGACGGTTCAGGCGCTCGGCGGCCGGGTCATCCGCCGTGCTCTTGCAGGCCGACTGCCGCCATCGCGAAGGTGACGGTTCCGACGCTTGGCCACTGGATCATCCGCCGTCGAAGCTCGGCGGCCGGCGTGCCAGGAAGGCGGCGATTCCCTCTTTCGCGTCCCGGCTGCGGGCGCGCGCCTCGAGCAGCGACTTTTCGAGCTCGAGGTGGGCGGCTAGCGCGTGACGCGGCGCCTCCTCGCAGAGCCGCTTGATCGCGGCGAACGCGCCGGGCGCGCCGGCCGCCAGGCGCGCGCAGAGCTGTTCGGCGTCCGCCTCGAGCGAGTCGTCCGGGATAACGGCGTCGACGATGCCCCACCGGAGGCAATCCGCCGCGTCGAGCGTTTCGTTCGTCATGAAAAGCTGGCGCGCCCGCATCGTGCCGGCGCGCCGGGTCATGAAGAACGACGCGCCGAGATCGGGCGAGAGGCCGATCGCGGCATAGCCCGTGCGCAGCTTCATCGACGCCGCCGCAAGCGCGAAATCGCCGCAAAGTGCCAGGCCGACGCCCGCGCCACCGACCGCGCCGTTGATCGCCACGACGACCGGCACGGGTGATCCGGCGAGGCGCAGGATCGCCGGATGCAGGACGCGCAGGATGCGGTCGACGAGATCGTCCAGGCGATCGGCCTGGGCCTGGAACTCGGCGATGTCGCCCCCGGCGCAGAAGATCGGTCCGCGACCGGTAAGCAGCACGACGCGCGGCGAAGCGTCGAGGACGCCGTCGATCGCGCGCGCGAGCGCTTCGCCGGCCCCGACCGACAGGGCGTTGTGCTGGGCCTGTCGGTCGAGGACGATGCGGGCGATGCCCCGGGCGTCGATCGCGTGGGAGACACCGTCCGAAACGGTTTGCTGCATGAAATGCCTTCGCGGATGCCGGATGCCGGATGCGTCGAGGCCGGTGGGCGGAGCAGGACGCGTGCGCTGCCGCAGGAGACGGCCGCCGGGCTGGGGCTCGATCATAGAAATCGCGGCGTGCCGGGGCGATGGCACCTCACCTCATTGGATTGGCGAAACACCGCAATCCGCCGGCGCAGCCGCCGCTTGGCGTGATCGCGGCCGACGCGCGACACTGACCTCCAACGGTGTGGCCCGGCGACCGGAGCGGCGCGAGAGGTGACGAGGCCGGGGCGCCGAAAGCGCCGGATGAGGCCTTTTGCCATCGAATCGAGGCAAGGCGCAATGGTGGAACCGGCGGCCCGTTCCTACGATCGCCATCAAGCGCAGTTGGCCACCCGAGCTGCCACCCAAAGAAGCGGACCCGAACGCTCGTCCCAGGAGACATCGCCATGTACCTGACCCAGCCGCTGCACCGGGCGGTGCAGCAGCATCCCGATCGCATCGCCGTGCGCTTCGGCGCGCGCCGGCACACCTTCCGCGAATTCACCGACCGGGTCGCGCGGCTCGCCGGGGCGCTGCAAAAGCTCGGCCTCGCGCCCGGCGACCGGGTGGCGATGCTGTCGCTCAACTCCGACCGCTACCTCGAATACCAGATGGGCGTGCCCTGGGCCGGCGGTGTGCTGAACCCGTGCAACGTGCGCTGGTCGGCGGCCGAGATCCGGTACTCGCTCGAGGATTCGGGCTCGACGATCCTGCTCGTCGACGCGACGTTCCTGCCGCTGCTGGCGCAGATCCGGTCCGGCGCGACCCCGATCCGCGAGGTGATCTATTGCGGCGATGACGAGGCGCCCGCCGGTCTGCACGCGTACGAAGCGCTGCTGGCAGCGACCGACCCGGTGCCGGACGCGCTGCGCAACGGCGCCGATCTGGCCGGCATCTTCTACACCGGCGGCACGACCGGCTTTCCGAAAGGCGTGATGCTGAGTCACGCCAACATGGGCATCGTCGGCCTGACGCTGCGGGCCGAAGGGCTGGCGCGCGCCGGCGGCACCTTCCTGCACGCGGCGCCGATGTTCCATCTGGCCGACATGGGGCTCGCGCTGCCGCATTGGGTCGAGGGCAATGCGCACTCGATCATCCCGGTGTTCCACCCGGCGCAGGTGCTCGACGCGATCGAGCGCGACCGGGTGACCAGCCTGATGCTCGTGCCGACCATGCTTCAAATGCTGCTCGACCATCCGTCGATGGGTCCGCACCGCGACCTGAGCTCGTTGCGCACGATGTTCTTCGGCGCCTCGGCCGTGCCCGAGGCGCTGCTGCTTCGGGCGATGGCAGCGATCCCGAATGCCGAGGTTTTCCAGGGCTTCGGCATGACCGAGCTCGCGCCGGTCGCGACCGTGCTGCCGCCCGAATACCACACCCCCGAGGGCCGCCGGCTCGGCAAGCTCCGCAGCTCGGGCCGGGCGACCTACTGCACCGAGGTGCGGATCGTCGATCCGGAGGGCCGCGAGGTGCCGCGCGGCACCGTCGGCGAGATCATCGTGCGCGGGCCGAACGTCATGCAGGGCTACTGGAACCAGCCCGAGCTGACCGCGGCGGCGGTGCGCGACGGCTGGATGCACACCGGCGACGGCGGCCGCATGGACGAGGACGGCTTCATCTCCGTGGTCGACCGCCTCAAGGACATGATCAAGACGGGCGGCGAGAACGTCTATTCGGCCGAGGTCGAGAACGCGCTGACGCAGCACGCGGCGGTTGCCAGCTGCGCCGTGATCGGCATCCCGAGCGAGCGCTGGGGCGAGGCGGTCCACGCGGTCGTCGTGCGCCGGCCCGGCAGCACGCCGAGCGCCGAGGACTTGATCGCCCACTGCAAGACACTGATCGCCGGCTACAAGGCGCCGGGCAGCATCGAGTTCGTCGACGCGCTGCCGCTCTCCGGCGCCGGCAAGGTGCTGAAGACGGTGCTGCGCCAACCGCATTGGGCCGGCCGCGACCGCAACGTCGCCTGACCCTCCTTTTTTTGCAACGCTTCGAGGAACCCACGATGACCCAGGACGTTCTGGTGGCCGGTATCGGCATGATTCCCTTCAAGAAGCCCGGCGCCGCCGAGCCGTATCCGACGATGGCCGCGCACGCGGTCGGCGAGGCGCTGCGCGACGCCGGCATCGGCTACGAGCAGGTCGAGCAGGCTTACGTCGGCTACGTCTACGGCGACTCGACCGCGGGGCAGCGGGCGCTTTACGACGTCGGCATGACCGGCATCCCGGTCGTCAACGTCAACAACAACTGCTCGACCGGCTCGACCGCGTTGTTCCTGGGGCGCCAGGCGGTGATGAGCGGCGCCGCCGAGTGCGTGCTCGCGCTCGGCTTCGAGCAGATGAACCCGGGCGCGCTCGGCGCGGTGTTTCCGGATCGGCCGAGCCCGTTCGACCGCTTCGACACGACCACCGAGGCGCTCGTCGGGCATGCCGAAATCCCGCTCGCGCTGCGCTATTTCGGCGGCGCCGGCCTGGCCCACATGAACGAGTACGGGACCAAGCTCGAGACCTTTGCGAAGGTTCGGGCCAAGGCCAGCCGGCATGCGGCGAACAATCCGCTGGCGGTGTTTCGCACGGTCGTGACCGAAGACGAGGTGATGGCCTCGCCGAGCTTGTGGCCGGGCGTGATGACGCGCCTGATGGCCTGCCCGCCGACCTGCGGCGCCGCGGCGGCGATCTTGTGCTCGCCGGCGTTCGCCCAGCGCCATGGCCTTGCGCCCGGCGTGCGGATCCGCGCCCAGGCGATGACCACCGACCGTCCGGCCGCGTTCAACGGCGGCGACATGCGCGAGCTGGTCGGCGTCGGCATGGCGAAGGAAGCCGCGGCGCAGGTCTACGCCGCCGCCGGCGTCGGCCCGGAAGACCTCGACGTCGTCGAGCTGCACGACTGCTTCGCGCAGAACGAGTTGATCAGCTACGAGGCGCTCGGCCTCTGCCCGCCGGGCGGCGCCGAGCGCTTCATCGAGGAGGGCGACAACACCTACGGCGGCGCGGTGGTGACGAACCCCTCGGGCGGCCTGCTGAGCAAGGGCCATCCGCTCGGCGCGACCGGCCTGGCGCAGTGCTACGAGCTCACGCACCAACTCCGCGGCACCGCCGAGCGCCGGCAGGTGGAGGGCGCCCGCCTCGCGCTGCAGCACAACCTCGGCCTCGGCGGCGCCTGCGTCGTCACCCTCTACGAACGAACCTGAGCGGAGGCCGCCTTGATCGACACGAAGTGGATCGGCCACGCGCTGCCGGCGTCGGTGCTGCCGATCGAGCGCCGCCGCCTGCAGTTCTTCGCGAAGGCGGTCGGCGCGACCGATCCGGTCTACAGCGACGTCGAGGCGGCGCGCGCCGCCGGCTATCCGGACCTCCCGGCGCCGCCGACCTTCCTGTTCGCCGCCGAGCTCGATTCCGGCGTCTCGATGGCGCTGCTCGAAACCTTGGGGATCCCGATCGCCAAGCTGCTGCACGGCGAGCAAGGATTCACGTACCACCGCCCGGTCTGCGCCGGCGACACCGTGACCGTGCGCACGAGCATCACCGACGTCTACGCGAAAAAGAACGGCGCACTCGAGTTCGTCGTCAAGACCTCGCACGCCACCAACCAGCGAGACGAGCCGGTCGCCGAGTTGCGCACCGTGCTCGTCTGCCGGCATTGACGCCCGCGAAGGAAGCCGCTCCGCCGTGACCACCGCGACCACCATGCCCCCTTCCTACGACGCCATCCAAGTCGGCGACGAGCTGCCCGCGTTGCAGTTGCCGCCCGTCGACCGCACGACGCTCGCGCTCTTCGCCGGCGCCTCGGGCGACCACAACCCGATCCACATCGACATCGACTTCGCGCGTCGCGCCGGCATGCCCGATGTGTTCGCGCAGGGCATGCTCGGCATGGCCTGGCTCGGCCGGCTGCTGACCGGTTGGGCGCCGCAGACGCAGTTGCGCCGCTTCGACGCCCGCTTTCTCGGCATCACGCATCTCGGCCACGCGGTCCGCTGCACCGGCCGCGTCGTCGCGAAGCTCGAGCTGCACGGCGAACCCTGCGTCCGGGTCGAGCTGCAAAGCACGAACCAGTACGGCCAGGCGCGAATCGCTGGCGAGGCCGTCATCGCATTCCCGATCGAGCAGCCGCAGGAGAACCCCCCATGACATCGAAGCTCGAAGGCAAGGTCGCCCTTGTGACCGGCTCCGGGCGCGGCATCGGCCGCGCGATCGCCACCAAGCTGGCCGCCGAAGGTGCCCGCGTCGTCGTCAACGACCTCGACGCCGAACCCGCGAACCAGACCGTCGCGGAAATTCGCGCCGCGGGCGGTCAGGCGCTCGCCTGCCTCGGCAGCGTGACCGCGCCGGATTTCGCCGAGCGCTTCGTCGGCACCGCGGTCGCTGAATACGGCGGCCTCGACATCCTCGTCAACAACGCCGGCTACACCTGGGACAGCGTGATCCAGAAGATGGGCGACGACCAGTGGTACGCGATGGTCGACGTGCACCTGACCGCGCCGTTCCGGATCCTCCGCGCGGCCCAGCCCGTGATTCGCGCGCTCACCAAGGCCGACGCCGAGGCCGGCCGCCGGGTGGTGCGCAAGGTGGTCAACATCTCGTCGGTCGCGGGCCTGTTCGGCAACGCCGGGCAGAGCAACTATGCGGCGGCCAAGGCCGGCATCGTCGGGCTGACGCAGACGCTCGCGAAGGAATGGGGGCGCCTGAATGTCACCGTCAACTGCGTCGCCTACGGCTTCATCAAGACCCGGCTGACGAGCAGCGCGGCCGGCGAATCGACCGCGACCATCGAGGGCCGGGAGATCAAGGTCGGCGTCAACCCCGAGCTGATGGCGACGCTCGAGCGCAGCATCCCGCTTGGCCGGGGCGGCACGCCGGAGGAGGCGGCCGGCGCGGTCTACCTGCTCTGCATCCCCGAATCCGACTACATCAGCGGCCAGACGCTGATGTGCAGCGGCGGCCTGACCGGCATCTGAGAGAAGTCGAGCGCGGCTCGCGAGGAGAACCGACCGATGCTGCCGCAGCTCTACCGCCATCGCTGGATGGATGCGGACATCGACGCGTTTCGCGAGCAGGTGCGCCGCTACGTCGCGGCCGAGCTGGCACCGCGGCTCGACGGCTGGCGCCGGCAGGGGCAGATCCCCCGCGAGGTGTGGCGGCCGTTCGGCGAACTCGGTTTTTTGCTGCCCGAACTCGACGAGCGCTGGGGCGGCGCGGGCGCGTCGCTCGCCTACCAGCTGGTCGTGCAGGATGAATTGGCGGCCGCCGAGGTGCCGGGCAGCACTGCGGTCCACACCATCGCCGCGCACTACCTGCTCGATTACGGCACCGAGGCGCAAAAGGCGCGCTGGCTCCCGCAGCTCGCGAGCGGCGAGCGCCTTGCCGGCATCGCGCTGACCGAGCCCGGCTGCGGCTCCGACCTCAAGGCGCTCCGAACCCGCGCCCGGCGCGACGGAACGCATTACGTGATCGACGGGGCCAAGACCTTCATCACCAACGGCGCGACCGCCAACCTGCTGGTCGTCGCCGTCCGCACCGGCGAGGCCGGGAGCCGCGGCGTCTCGCTGGTCGTGCTCGAGACCGAGAACCTGGCGGGCTTTCGCGTCGGCCGCACGCTCGAGAAGATCGGCCAGCATGCGTCGGACACCGCCGAGCTGTTTTTCGACGGCGTGCGCATTCCGGCCGACCAGCTGCTCGGCGAGCGCGAGGGCGAGGGCTTCGTCCAGTTGATGAGCCAGCTGCCGTTCGAGCGGCTGCTGCTCTGCGTGCCGGCCGCCGCGGTGATCGAGCGGGCCGTCGAATTGACGATCGAGTACACCCAGCAGCGCAAAGCCTTCGGCCAGTCGGTGTTCGATTTTCAGAACACGCGCTTCAAGCTCGCCGAATGCGCGACCATCGCCCATGTCGTCCGCACCTTCGTCAACGACTGCATCCAGCGGCTCCTCGACGGCACGCTCGACGACGAGGCCGCCTACATGGCCAAATGGTGGTGCACCGAGCAGCAGTGCAAGGTCGTCGACGACTGCCTGCAGCTCTTCGGCGGTTATGGCTACATGACCGACTACCCGATCGCCCGGCTCTACGCGGACGCGCGCATCCAGCGCATCTACGGCGGCACGACCGAAATCATGAAAGACCTGATCGCGCGCAAGCTCGCTTCATGACGCCCTCGCTGACCGGCGTGCGCGTCGTCGAATTCGAAGGCATCGGGCCGGGCCCGTTCGCCGGGCGGCTGTTGGCCGACATGGGCGCCGAGGTCACGGTGATCGCGCGTCCGCATGAAGGGTCGCTCATGACGAGCTTCGGCGGCATCGCGGGCAACCCGCTGCGCCGCGGCAAGACGATCGTCTCGCTCGACCTGAAGCAGCCGGCCGCGCGCGCCGAAGCGCTCGACCGCATCGCCGAGGCCCACGCGCTGATCGAGGGCAACCGGCCCGGCGTGATGGAGCGGCTCGGTCTCGGCCCGGCCGACTGCGCGGCGCGCAATCCGCGGCTCGTCTACGGCCGCATGACCGGCTGGGGCCAGTCCGGACCGCTGGCGCAGGCGGCGGGGCACGATCTGAACTACGTCGCGTTGAGCGGCTTGCTCTCGCTCGCGGCGCAACGCGGGGTGCCGCCGCGCGTGCCGCCGACCGTCGTCGGCGACGCGGCGGGCGCACTCGGCCTGGCTTTCGGGATGGCGTGCGCGCTTTTCGAGGCACGCCAGAGCGGCCGTGGGCGGGTCGTCGACGGCGCGATCGTCGACGTGCTGGCGATGCTCGGCACGCTGGCGTTCTGGATTCGCGACAGCGGCCAGCTCGACGGTCCGGCGGCCTCGCCGTTTCATGACTCGCCGTTCTATGACGTCTATGCCTGCGCGGACGGCGGCCACGTCACCCTCGGCGCGCTCGAGCCGCCGTTCTACGCGCTGCTGCTCACGAAGCTCGGTCTGGGCGACGTCGACCCGAAGGCGCAGTACGACCGCGCGGGCTGGCCGGAACTGAAGCGGCGCTTCGCCGAGCTTTTCGCGAAGCATCCCCGCGCGCACTGGTGCGAGCTGCTCGAAGGCAGCGACGCCTGCTTCGCGCCGGTCCTCTCGATCGCCGAGGCGGCCGCCCATCCGCACAACCTCGCCCGCGGCCTCCACCGCCGGGGCCCGTCGGGCGGCGTGGAAGCCGCACGCGGCTTGCGCGATTGGCCGCTCGACGCCGAGACGCCGTGAGGCGCTGACGGGCGGCGCTCACGGCCCGACCGGTCCGACGCCCGCTGCACACGTCGAACCGCGGTCACGTCACCGCAGCGCGCGCAGTTCGCAGCGACAGGCGATGCGTCTCGGAGAGGTTCGCGCCAGGCCCGGCTTCGAAGGGACGGCCCCGCGGCGCCCCGTGTGGCCCGTGTCCGTCGAGCGGCGTCGGCCGGTCGGTCGGTCGGTCGCAGCTTGAGACCCGTGCGGACCACGCCGTCAAAGACCATGCCGAGTCATGCGAACGTAGGTGTTTCCACCGCGCCGCGTGCTGCTACAACCGGCGGCACGACACGGCGGCCATGAATCGCCGTCGAAGAGGAGACGGAGACGATGCCGACAGCACGGCGAAACGTCGCGATTCAGCTCATCGGCCGTGCGGCCGCGCCCGAATTGCCGCCCTTGCTCGTTCCGGCGACCCGTGCCGCGGCGCAGGGCGACGACCCCTTCCTGCCACCCGGCTACCTCGCGCCGGTCGCGGTCTACGACACGGGCCCGGCGGCGCGGGAGGTCGGCAGCGCCGCGCCGCAACTGCATCCGGCCGGGCCCGACGAGGTGATGGTGCTCGAGCTCGGCGACGGCACCAGCCTCGTCACCAGCGCCGGCCGACTGCGCGACGCGCTCGCCCAGACGCGACCCGAGTGGATCGGCGCCGACGGCTCGATCCACCTGGAAGCACTGCGCGCCGAGAGCGCCGCGCCGCAGCGCGGCTTCAGCGAAGCGCTCGGCGGCCTGATCGGCAAGGTCTACGCCTGCCGCGCCGGCAGCACGCCCGACGCGATCGTCGCGGATGCGCTGAAGAAGGTGAAGGATCCGCTCGAACTCGGCGTCTCGTGGCTCGGCACTCAGGCGCTGATGGCGGCGATCGAGGCGCGGCTCGACCGGCCGCCGGGGCTTTACCGCTGGGTCGGCGCGACCGGCCGTCCGTCCGACCTCGAGCCGGTCGACTGGATCGTCGCCGGCGCGACCGGTGCGGCCGGTAGGACCGATACGGCGTCGGCGACTGCCGAATCTACCGGGTCCGGCCCGGCCGGCGCTACGGATCGGGCCCATGCCGGCGCCTCGCCACCGCCGCCCGACCGCCCGATGCTCGTCTTCGTCCACGGCACCGGCTCCAACACCCTCGGCAGCTTCGGCGACCTGCGCAGCGGCGACCGCGACCTCTGGGCGCAGCTCGTCGCGCGTTTTACCGGCGGCATCTACGCCTTCGAGCACCGCACGCTCTCCGAGAGCCCGATCGAGAACGCGATCGCGCTGGCGAACGCCCTACCGCACGGCGCAGCGCTGACGCTCGTGTCCCACTCGCGCGGCGGTCTGGTCGCCGATCTGCTCTGCCTTGGCGATTTCGACGCTTTGATCGACCGCTACGCCTACGCCTTCCCGTGCACCGGCAGTCCCGATCCGGCCGAATCCGAGCGGGTGCGCCGCGAGCTCGAGGCGGCGCATGCCGGGCAGCGCACCCAGCTGCGCGCCCTCGCCGGCGTGCTGCGCGAGCGCCAGTTGAAGGTCGAGCGTTACCTGCGCACCGCCAGCCCCGCGAACGGCACGCTGCTCGCGAGCGGCAACTTCGATTTCTTCCTCTCGAGCCTGCTCGGGCTGATCGGCCTGGTGCCGTTCTTCTTCGCGAGTCGCTGGTATTCGGCGTTCAAGCGCGTCGTCGTCGAGATCGCGAAGCACCGCACCGACCCGCACCTCGTGCCCGGCATCGAGGCGATGCTGCCCGACTCGCCGATGGCCCGGCTGCTGCGCGACGCGCCGATCCGTCCCGGCTTGGCGATGGCGGTGATCGCCGGCGACATCCAGGGCGGCACGCTGCTGCGCCGCCTCGGCGTGGTGCTGACCGATTTCCTGTTGTTCGAAAACGAGGACAACGACCTCGTCGTCAACACCACCTCGATGCTCGCCGGCATCGCCCCGCGCGCCGACGCCCGGGTGCTGTTCGACCGCGGCGCCGATGTCTCCCACTTCCGCTATTTCGCCAACGTCGACACCCGCGCCGCGCTGCGCGACTGGCTCACCGCGCCGGATCCGGCTCGGCTCGAGGCCTACCGTTCGATCCCCTCGGCCGACGAGTTCGAGGCCGCGCTGGCGGCCGCGGTGGCACGGCGTGGCGTCGGCGCGCTCGACCGCCCGGTAGTCGTCGTGCTGCCCGGGATCATGGGTTCGCACCTGGAAATCTCGGGCGGCGAGCGGGTCTGGTTCGACGCGGTCGACATCGCGGCCGGCGGCCTGGCGAAGATCGCCTGGGGCACGCCGGCGGTCGAAGCCGTCGCGCTCTTCGCCATGTTCTACGGCAAGCTTTGCGCGCACCTCGCCGACAGCCACCGTGTCGAGCCCTTCGCGTACGACTGGCGCCAGCCGCTCGACGTGCTCGCCGAGCGCCTCGGCGAGTTCCTCGACCGGCTGCTGAAGGAGACGACGCAGCCGATCCGGCTTCTCGCCCACAGCATGGGCGGGCTGGTCGTGCGCGCCGCGATCGTCAAGCGCCGGCCGGTGATGGACGCGCTGATGGCGCGCGACGGCGCGCGGCTGGTGATGCTCGGCACGCCGCACCAGGGCGCGCACTCGATGGTCGGCAACCTGCTGGGCAAGGGCGACACGCTGCGCACCCTCGTGCGGCTCGACCTGCGGCACGACATGCAGCAGGTGCTCGACATCGTCGCCGGCTTCCGCGGTGCGCTGCAGCTGCTGCCGAAGCCCGGTTTCGTCGAGCAGTTCGAGGGTCAGGAGGGCGGCGGCGACCCGCACGACTTCCAGGCCGCGCCGACCTGGACCGCGCTGAAAGCCCAGGTCACCGACTTCTGGTTCGGCGACCATCACGCCGGCACGCCCGGGCAGGACGTGCTCGACCAGGCGAGCTGGCTGTGGCGTGCCGATGGGCGTGCCACGCCCGCGCTGCCCGCCGGCTGGGACGCCAAGAGCGTCTACGTGTTCGGGATCGCGCCGAACACGCCGTGCGGCATTCGCGCGCAGGCCGACGCCGACGGCAGGTTGCGGCTGAAGCTCGTCGGCACGCCGCACGGCGACGGCACGGTGACCTGGGCCTCGGGGCGGATCGGCGGCATCGGCCGCTACTTTTACCTGCCGGCCGCGCATGGCGACCTGACGGCGACCGCGGAGCACTTTCCGGCGCTCGTGGAGTTGCTGAGCGCGGGGGCGACCTCGCGTCTGCCGACCACGCCGCCGGCAGTGCGGACGATCGAGGCCCCGGCGCCGGTCGTGTACGACGCCGGCCCGCCGACCGCCGACGACCCGGACGCGTTGCAGCGCGGCCTGATGGGCGGCTCGGCGCGCAACCGCGTGCCGCCGCGGCCGAAGCGCCGGCTCGAGGTGGCGGTCAGGGCGATGGACCTGCGCTTCGTCGCGACGCCGATCCTGGTCGGCCACTACGAGCGTGACGCGATCTCCGGCGCCGAACTGCTGATCGACCGCGAGTTGCTGGGCGGCGATCTCACACAGCGCAACAACCTCGGCCTCTACGCCGGCGAGCGCGGCAGCGCCACCATCGTGCTGCGCGTGCCGAACGAGCTCGAGCGCCAGCGCGGCAGCCTCTCGGGCGCGGTCGTCACCGGGCTCGGCTCGTACGACCGGCCGCTCAGCCCGTCGGATCTGGCCGAGGCGGTGCGGGCCGGCGTGCTGCGCTACCTGTTGCAGGTGATCGACGTGCTCGGCAAGGCACCGCGCGAGCTGCCGCTCTCGACGCTCCTGGTGGGCTACAACTCCTCGGCCAACCTGACGGTCGCCGCCTCGGTGGAGGCGCTGGTGCGGGGCGTGCTGGAGGCCAACACCAAGTTCTTCGAGACCACCCGGCTCGACATCCGGATCGCCCGGCTCGAGATCGTCGAGATCTACCTCAACACCGCGATTAGCGCTGTGTACGCGCTGCGCGAGCTGGCGCGGCCGCTTGCCGCGCAGGCGAAGCGGCACGGCACGCTGCTGGTCTGCCGGAACGCGCTCGAACAGGGCGAGGGCGTGCGCCAGCGGCTCTCGGACGACCACAACGCCAGCTACTGGCCGCGCCTCATCATCGTCGACGCCGACCGGCTCGACGACGATGGCGTGGCGCGCGCCGAAGGGGGCGCCCGACGGCTGGCCGGATCGGCCGCGACGCCGATCGCCGAGCGGCTGCGCTTCACCTACGTCGGCCAGCGGGCGCGGGCCGAGTCGCTCGCGCTGCAGCGCCAGCCCGGGTTGGTCGAGCAGCTCGTGGCCCAGCAGATCGCCAACCCGGCCTGGAGCGAGGACCTCGGGCGGATGCTGTTCCAGCTCATGGTGCCGCACGACTTCAAGGACGCGGCGCGCCAGCTCGACCGCGTGGTGCTGGTCGTCGATGCCTACGCCGCCAATCTGCCGTGGGAGCTGATGCTGGCCGACGATCCCGACCGGCTCGGCGACGAGAAGCTGCCGCTCGCGCTGCGCACCGCGGTCGTCCGCCAGCTCGCGACCTCGGTCTGGCGGCCGCAGGTGCACCAGGGCGTCGAGCGCCGGGCGCTGGTGATCGGCAACCCCTCGGTCGCCGGCTTCACCGACGCCTTTCCGTCGATCGGCGGCCGGCCGAGCGCGGCCCCGCCGGCCCTGCCGGGCGCCCAGGCCGAGGCCGAGTCGACCGCGCGCGTGCTCGCCGCGACCGGCTACCTCGTCGAGTCGGTGATCGGCGAGGCGCAGACGGCGAGCGCGGTGCTGAACCGGCTGTTCGGCCGGCCCTGGCGGCTGCTGCACGTGTCGGCGCACGGCGTGTTCGACCTGCCCCACGCCGACGGACGACCGCGCAGCGGCGTGCTGCTGTCGGGCGGCCTCCTCATCACCGCGGCCGAAATCGCGGCGATGGAAAGCGTGCCTGAGCTGGTGTTTCTCAACTGCTGCCACCTCGGGCAGATCGGCGTCGCGGGCGGGGGCGGGGGCGCCAACCTGCTGGCCGCCAGCATCGCCCGCGAGCTCATCGAAGTCGGCGTGCGCTGTGTCGTCGTCGCCGGCTGGGCGGTCGGCGACGCTTCGGCGCGGCTCTTCGCCGAGACCTTCTACGCGGCGCTGCTGCTGCGCCGGCGCCCCTTCGGCGAGGCGGTGTTCGAGGCGCGCCGTGCCGCATTCCAGGCCTATCCGGCCGACATCACCTGGGGTGCGTTCCAGGCTTACGGCGAGCCCGGCTGGCTCGCCGAGCCGCGCCTGCCGGGCGCAGCCAGCGCGGCGAGCGAGGGCATGGCGGCCTCGCCCGAGGAGCTGCTCGACGATCTGGCGCGCAGCCGCGCCGACCTCGCCCGGCTGCGCGAAAACCTCTCGGCGGCCGAGCTGAAGGCGCAGGTCGAGGCGATCGCGACGCTGCTCGAGCGCCGCTGCCCGCCCGCCTGGCAGACCCTGCCGCAGCTGCAGTCGGCACTCGGCCGTACCTGGTTCGAGCTCGGCCAGCTCGAGCGGGCGCGCGACTGCCTGCTCGCCGCGGTGCAGTCGGTCGACAAGTTCGGCCTGGTGCCGATCCACGACATCGAGAAGCTCGCGAGCGTCGAGGCGCACCTCGGCGACCAGCGTGCGCAGCTCGAGCTCGGCCAGGCGCACCCGCGCGGAGGCGACGAGGGCGCGCGCCACACCGCCGAGGACCTGATCGACATGGCGTTGAAGCGGCTCGACGGCCTCGACGCGCTGGTCGCGACCCACATCCCGACGACGCTCGACGCCCTGCCGGGCGTGCCGGCGCCGCACTCCGAACGGGCCGCCCTGCGCGGCGGTGTCTGGAAGCGCAAGGCGAACCTGCAGGCGCGGCGGCTCCTCTCCGGACACCTCGGCGAGCACGCGATGGACGCCGCCGCACGCGAGATGACCGCCTGCCTCCAGAAGGCGATCGCCGCCTATCAGAGCGCCGAGGGCGATCCGGGCAGCAGCGATTTCAGCCCGGTGCACGCGCTGAACCGGCTCGCGCTCGACGCCCTGACCGAGTGGCCGAGCCCGGCGACGAGGAGCGCGGCGGTCGAACTCGCGCAGCAGTCGCGGCGCGCCGCGGCGCAGGGGTTCGCGGCGTCGGCGAGCGTCTGGGAGGCGGTCTGGCAGGCCGAGGCGCTGTTGGTCGAGCGGCTGATCGACGGCGCGCTCGGACGCGCCGGCGACGCCGGCCGGGCGGTGTTCGAGGAGGTCACCCGCGCCTATGCCGACGCCATCGCGAACGTCACGACCCGGCCCTCGCAGATCGACGCGATCGCCGCGCAGATGGAGCTGCTCTCGCGCCTCTGCGATGCGCTGTCGCTCGCCCAGTTCGACGACGAGGCCCTCGCCCGCACCGCGGCGCGGCTGCTCGAGCTCGCCGCGCGCGTCCAGCCCGGAAGGCCGCCGCGCAGCGACCGGCCGGCGAAGAAGAGCGCGGCGCCGGCGCCGGCGCCCGCCACCGGCAGCAAGCGTCCGCGCCGCAAGCGAGCGCCGGCCGGCGCCGAAATAGCGCCAGGACCGACCGCCGACTCCTGACCGCCGACCGCCGACCGCTGCGGTCAGCGCCCGCCGGCGACGTCGATGAACGAGCCGATCGTGTAGCTCGCGCTCTCCGACATCAGCCAGAGGATGGCCTCGGCGACCTCCTCCGGCGTGCCGGCGCGCCGCAGCGGCAGCAGCGGCGCCATCTCGCGGGCGCGCTCGGCGAGGCCGCCGGAGGCGTGGATCTCGGTGTCGATGATCCCGGGGCGCACGCCGTTGACGCGAATCCCCTCGGCCACCACTTCGCGCGCCAGGCCGAGCGTGAACACCTCGATCGCGCCCTTGCTCGCCGCGTAGTCGACGTAGATGTCGGGCGAGCCGTGCCGCACGGCGGCCGACGAGACGTTGACGATCGCCCCGCCGGTGCCGCCGTGGCGGGTCGACATCCGCCGCACCGCTTCCTTGGCGCAGAGGAAGCTGCCGAACACGTTGACCGCGAAGATGCGTTGCAGCCGCGCCGCGCCGATCGCCTCGACGCGCGCCTGCCGGTCAACGATGCCGGCGTTGTTGACCAGCGCGCCGAGCGGCGGCAGCGCCGCGTCGATGGTCGCGAACAGCGCGGCAACCTGTGTTTCGTCGGCCACGTCGGCCTGGAGCGCGAGCGCCGTGCCGCCGATCTCGAGGATGCGGTCGGCCAGCACCTGCGCCGCGGCGCCGTCGTGCCGATAGCCGATCGCGACCGCCCAGCCGCGCTCGGCCGCGAGCCAGGCGGTGGCGGCGCCGATACCGCGGCCGCCGCCGGTCACCAGCACTGTGCGCTTCAGCGCCGGCAGCGCCGCGGTCAGCAGCGCGTCGGCCGGCAGCACCGCGGGTTCGGGCTCGGCCGGCTCGATCACGACGGCGGCACCGACCCCGGGCGCGTCGTCGTCCACGGTCGGCTGCAGCGGGGGCAGGTCATTTCTCATTGTTCCCTCGGCCTCCCTCGTCGTCGGCCGGGCCGGCGCTCTCGTCGGCATGGCCAGGCTCCCTGGCCTTGCGGTCGAGCGGTTCCTTCAGCGTCCCGAGCCGGTCGATCAGGCGCTCGATGGGCACCGGCCGGGCGAGGCGCAGCGCCGGTGGAAAGAGATGGCTCATGTAGAGCTCGTCGCCGAGCTGGTCGCCGCGCTGCAAGTTGTACCAGCAGGCGATCAGGACGCCGGCCAGGCCGGCGGCGATGGCGACCGCGCGCAACTGGCGCGGCCGCGCCGGCTCCACCCCGAGCAGGTGGAAGTAGAACGCGCCGGCGACGACCGCGATCTGGCCGAGGAAATCGAAGTCGCTCGCCCACGGCCAGGAAAACGCGAACGCCGCGAGCTTCGGCAAAAGCGTGACGCCGACCCAGGCGACGCTCGCCATCAGGAACACGCACAGGTGCCAGCCAAAGTGGGCCTGGCGGGAGAAGGTCTTCGAGAGCAGCGCCCAGGCGCCGCACCAGAGCGCGGCGCCGCCGATACCGGCGAGCAGCGCCACGGCGGCGCCGCGGGCGAAGCTCTCGCGGTCGGTCTCGAGCCAGGTCGTGAACAACAGGTCGGCGAGCACGAGCGCCGCGAGCGCGAGCAGCGCCGACCGGCTTGCGGCGGTCGTGGCCATGAGCGGCAGCTCGTCGGCGACCGGCTGCGCGGCCAGTCGCAGTCGAAGGTGGGAGCGCCCGAGCGCCAGGCAGATCGGCTCGGTGCCGTTGCCGGCGACCACGGTCCGGCTGCCGCCGACGAGCTGGCGGCGGCCGAACTTGACGCCGTTGCGCGTGGCCCCGAGCGTCAGTTCGACACCGCCCGAGGGGTCGGCATCGATTTGCAGATGGTGCGGCGCGACGTGCGGGTCGCCGACCACCAGGTCGTTGTCGAGCGCGCGGCCGACCGTCACCGGCCAGAGGCGCACCGTGAGCGACTGGCGCGGCAGGCCGTCGCGGTCGACGATGTCGATCTGGGCCAGCGGCGCGGCACCTCCGCCGTGCGGGGCGGAGAAGATCGGCACGCTGCCGGGAAGCGGCGCCGGGCCGAAGGACGCGGCGGCGCGGCTGTCGATCGGCGCTTCGCCCGGGGGCGCGGGCGTGTGCACGGGCGGCAGCCTGGATGGTTTCGGCTCGACGTCTAGTGCGTCCACCCGTAGGCTCCAAGGTAGTGCTTGGCAAGCCGCTGGGCGTTCGCGAAGCTCAGGCCCTGCGCATCCAAGCGGCCCTGCACGCCGGCCTGGTTCTGGTCGAGTGTGGCGACCAGCACCGAGAGATCGTAGAGACCCGGCAGCTTTCGGTAGGCGCGCAGGCACACGACCGCGCGCAGCGGCAGACCGCCCTGCTCGACGTCGTCCTCCCGGCACTGCGGCTTGGTCTGGTCGTCGTCGCGGAGGCGCTGGAAGCTCTCGTTGCGAAAGCTCGCGGCGTAACGGGCGGTGAAGCGCAGCGTGCCGAGCCGGCTGCCGTCGTAGCTCTCGTGGCGCACGCCGATTGCGCCGGTGGTGTAGTCGCCGACGAAGATCCGCGTGTCCATCACGCAATCGGAGCGCTCGAGCTCGAGGCCGCCGTGGCGCGCCGGTTCGCTCGTGCCCCAGCAGCGCATGAAGCGATCGCTCGGTACCGGCACGGTGTAGCGGGAATGGGTGTCGGTCTTCCAACCCTGGGCGATGAAGCGATCGGTGAGCGTCTGCTGGTGCTGCAGGAGCTGGGCGGTGACGATCGGATAGGCGGGCGTCGTGAGCGGCGCGGCGCGGCGGCCGGCGTCGAGCAGCGCCATCCCGAAGCTCGCCGGCACCAGGAAGCTGACCTGTTCGCCATCGACCCGCCGCGCGACGTTGATGCCGACCACCCGGCCGGCGTCGTCCAGCGCCGGGCCACCGCTCATGCCGGCACTGAGCGCGCCGCCGAAAAATATCTGCGGGTAGAAGCTGCGCTGCACCGGGCCGTTGTAGGTGCCCTCGGTGACCGCGAAGCCGACGTCTAGCGGGTTGCCGAGCGAGTAGATGCGTTCGCCTTGCGCCAGGGCTTCGCCGGCCGGGCGGAACCGCAGGGCGTCCAAGCCGCCGGGCGGCGCGCCGCTGACGGGGCCATCGGCCGCCTTGAGCAACGCCAGGTCGTGCAGCACGTCGATCTGCAGGATGCGGAGCGGCGCCTCACGGCCGTCGGCGGTCACGTAGACGAGGTCGTGGCGCTCCGGCTTCAACGCCGCTTCGGCCACGACGTGGAAATTCGTCAGGATGTGGCCCTCGGGGGAGACGAGAAAGCCCGAGCCGACGGAGGTCTGGCTCGCCCGGCCCTTCAGCACGGTGCGGATCTGCAGCAGCCCGGCGCGTGCCTGTTCGTAGACCTTGCGCGCCGAGAGCGACAGCGGCGCGCCCGGCGCGGAGGCCGCAGGCAGCGTCGGCGGCGGCGCGGCGAGCGTGGCGCCGGCCGCAATAACCCCGCCGAGCAGCAGCCCGGCCGCGCGCCGCAGCCGTCCGACCGGCCGCGGGCGGTTCCGGCAGGCCGCGCGCAAGGAGGTCGACTGCATCCGAAACGATTCTACGGGCCGGGCCGCGGCGGCCTTCGCAGGCCAATTCTCGGCTAGGTTCGCGGCTAGGTTGGCGCTCGGTTTGCGCTCGTTCGGAAATGTCTCGACGACCGGCTTCGGGCGCCTTTCTGCAGGCTGCCGGCGGGTGGTTTCCCCGCTGGTCGGTCGTCCCCGGGCCGGGTAGATTCATCGATTCCCTCGCCCCTTTCGGAGTCGATCTCGATGCAGCGCCGTTGTTTCATCCACCGCGCCGCCGGTCTGGCCGCCGCGGTCGGCGTGCCTGGCACGCTGCTCCTTCGCGCGCGCGGCGCCGTGGCCGCCGAAGCCCCGGAGAAGCCGAAGCTGACGATCGCCGTGGGCGGCAAGAACCTCCTCTACTACCTGCCGCTCACGATCGCCGAAACCCAGGGCTACTTCAAGGCCGAGGGCCTCGACGTGACCGTCGCCGATTTCGCCGGCGGCTCGCGCGCGCTGCAGGCCCTGGTCGGCGGCAGCGCCGACATCGTTTCGGGCGCCTTCGAGCACACGCTCAACATGCAGCTGAAGGGCCAGCGGCTGCGCGCCTTCGTGCTCGAGGGCCGGGCGCCGCAGATCGTGCTCGGCATCAATCCGAAGACGCTGCCCGGCTACCGCGCCATCCCCGACCTGAAAGGCAAGAAGCTCGGCGTGACCGCGCCAGGTTCGTCGACCCAGGTGCTCGCCAACTTCGTGCTCGCCAAGGCCGGGTTGAAGCCGAACGACGTGGCGATCATCGGCGTCGGTGCCGGCAGCGGCGCGGTCGCGGCGATGCGCGCCGGCCAGATCGACGCCATCAGCAACCTCGACCCGGTGATCACGCTCCTGGTGCGCAGCAACGACCTGAAGATCATCAGCGACACCCGGCTCGTCGCCGAAGCCGACCGGGTGTTCGGCGGCCCGATGCCGGCGGCCTGCATGTACGCGGCGCAAAGCTTCATCGACAAGAACCCGCTGACCGTGCAGGCGGTCACCAACGCAATCGTCCGCGCCGACCGCTGGATCCAGCAGGCCGGCGCGAGCGACATCATCAAGGCGGTGCCCGAGAGCTACCTGCTCGGCGACCGCGCCGTCTACGTCGACGCCTTTCTCGCCGCCAAGGGCGCGCTCTCGCCCGACGGCACGTTTCCAGAGGCCGGCGCCGAGACGGCGCGGCGCGCGCTGGCGAGCATCGATGCCGAGATCGCCGCCGCGAAGTTCGACCTCGGTGCGGTGTACACGAACGACTTCGTCAAGCGGGCGAACGCCAAACTGTCGCGGAGTTGAAACCTCAGCCTCGCTTTGGGTACCGGTCGGCCGCGCCCGGTACGCCGGAGTCAAGGATGGGGCTCGGCGCTGATCAGCACCGCCGCGACGACCGCCGGCTCGGTGCCGCGAACGCTCCAGGAGTGCACCGTGCCGCGCTGCACCAGCACGTCTCCGGCCTTGAGCAGCGTCTCGCCGCTGTCGAGGATGGCGAAGATCTCGCCCTTCATCACGATGATGTAGTCGATCGTGCTGGTCTTGTGCCGCATCGGATCGTCGGAGCCGCTGTCCGGTGCGTGGCCGGCGCCGATCGACTGGAAGGCCCGGCTCGCATCGGCGCCGCGCCACTGCGTGTCGGGCGGGAATTCGACGATGCGGAGGATGCTGCCGGCCTGCGGCGGCTCGAGTCGCACCGGGCGGGCGACCGCGTCTTCGCGGCCGGTGTTGTCGGCCGGCGATGTGGTCGTCTCCCACAGATCCGTCAGGGCCACGCCCGGCATCGACTCCATTTCCTTGATGTTGCCGGCCAGCTCGTCGACCAGAAAGGTCGACTTGCCGTTCGCGTCGTGACCGGTGACCACGCGTCTCACTCTCCAAACCATGGGATGTCCCTTCCTTGTTGATCGACTCGAGCGCCGCCGTCGGCGCTTCGCCTAACGCTCGCTGCCGAAAACAATCCGGTTCCTGAGCACGCCGAGGCCGTCGACTTCCAGCTCCACGACGTCGCCATCCTGCAGAAAGCGCCCCAGCTCGAGGCCGCAGCCGTTCCCGACCGTCCCGCAGCCGAACAGCTCGCCGGGGTGCAGGGTTTCGTCGCGCGACACGTGCGCGAGCACATCCTCGAAGCGGTGATGGATTTCGCTGCTGCTGCCCCGGGACCACTCCTGGCCGTTGACACGCGCAACCATCGTGAGACGGTAGGGGTCGGGAATCTCGTCGGTGGTCACGAGCCAGGGGCCGAGGACATTGCCACCGTCGAAATCCTTGCCTTTCGTCGGCCCCAGGCCGCCTTTCATTTCGCGTACCTGCTGATCGCGCGCGCTCAGGTCGTTGAAGATGCAGTAGCCGAAGATGTGGCCGAGCGCTTCGTCCTTGCGGATGTTCTTTCCGCCCCTGCCGAGGATGGCAGCGAACTCGAGCTCGTAATCGATGATGTCCGCATACGCCGGCTTGACGACATCGGTGTCCGTCCCGACGACCGAGAGCCGGTTGCACTTGTAGTAGATCGGCTCCTCGTACCAGATCGGGGCGATGCTCACTTTCGCCGGGTCGCGCTCGCCATCCGCCGGCCCGCCGACGAGGTGAAAATTGGCCCAAGCCTGGCGGACGTGCTTTTCGAAGCACATGAAGTCGCGCATCTGCCGCGGGCGCGGCAGCGGCGCCGCGAGCCGAACGTCGGCGAGTGCGCGGACGACCGAAGCGCTTCGGAGGGCGCTGCGCGCTTCGTCGAGCGCCGCGTCGCCACCGTCGATCAGCGCCAGCATGCTCGCGAAGGCAGGCGCGGCCGAAGAAGCCGTCAGATCGACGCAATGTTGCGCGTCATCGGTCAGCGCGCCGATGTGGCGACCGCCCTCGGCCAGGTCGAAAGTGACGAGTTTCATGAGGGTGAGGCGAGTCGTTCGACGCGTCGGCAGGCTGGTTCCAATCGTCCGCCACGACTACGCCGGCGCCTGTCAGCGTTTTCCAGTGTCGTGGGGCGGCAGAGCCGCATTGGTACAGTCGACGACGCCCTTTTTCTCTGCCGAGCGCCATGTCCGCCGCGTCGTCCTCCCCTGCTTTGCATCTGCAGGGCGTCACCTGCAGCTTCGCCGACGCCCACCGACCGGGCGAGCGCTACACCGCGGTCCGCGACGTGACGCTCAAAGTTGGCGACGGCGAGTTCGTCGCCGTCGTCGGGCCGACCGGCTGCGGCAAGAGCACGCTGCTGAATGTCGCCGCCGGCCTGCTGGCGCCGAGCGCCGGGGCGGTGCAGGTGTTCGGCGAGCCGCTCCGGGGCCTCAACCGGCGCGCCGGCTACATGTTCCAGGCTGAGAGCCTGATGCCGTGGCGCACGGCGCTCGCTAACGTTTCCGCGGGGCTCGAATTCCGGGGCGCCGCCGACGCCCGCCCGCGCGCCGAGGCCTGGCTGAAGCGCGTCGGCCTGGGCCGTTTCGGCGACCGCTACCCGCATCAGCTCTCGGGCGGGATGCGCAAGCGCGTCGCCCTCGCCCAGACGCTGGTGCTCGATCCCGACATCATCCTGATGGACGAGCCCTTCTCGGCGCTCGACATCCAGACCCGCCAGCTGATGGAAAACGAGCTGCTCGGCATCTGGCTCGAGAAGCGCAAGGCGGTGCTTTTCATCACGCACGACCTCGACGAGGCGATCGCGATGAGCGACCGGGTCGTCTGCCTCGGCGCCGGCCCCGGCTCGCGGCCGATCGGCGAATTCCGGATCGATCTGCCGCGCCCGCGCGACGTGGCCGAGGTGCGCTCGCTGCCGCGCTTCGTCGAGTTGCACCGTGCGATCTGGGATGTGCTGCGCGAGGAAGTGCTCGTCGGTTATCGGCAGCAGCTCGAGGCTTGATCCGGGTATGAAGGGATTCGTGCGACTCGGTCGTTTTGCCTCTGCGCGCGGCCCTCACCCCAACCCCCTCCCGCCAGCGGGAGAGGGGGCAGTGCGGCTCTCCAGGGGTGAGCCCTCTCGAACAACTTACCCGCTCCTTCTTCCGCTGGCGCGAGAGGGAGCGCAATTCACGTGACGACGATGACCTCCGCCCGCCTCCGGCTCGGGCAGCTCGCGCTGCTCGTCACGATCTTCCTCGTCTGGCACCTGCTGACCACGCCCGGCCTGGTTCCGCTCTTCGTTTTCGAGAATGACCGCCAGGCGGCGTTCTTCTTCGGCGAGCCGCTGAAGATCTTCGCGCGGATCGGCGCCTGGTTCTTCGTGACCGGTGACATCTACGAGCACCTCGCCGTCACGCTGACCGAGACCGCGCTGGCGTTCGTTCTCGGCACGCTTCTCGGCCTCGGGGCGGGCCTCTGGCTCGCGCTGAGCCCCACCGCCGCGGCGATCACCGACCCCTACATCAAGGCCGCGAACAGCATGCCGCGGGTGATTCTGGCGCCGATCTTCGCCGTGTGGTTCGGGCTCGGGATGGCGTCGAAGGTCGCGCTCGGCATCACGCTCGTCTTCTTCATCGTGTTCTTCAACGTCTACCAGGGCGTGAAGGAGGTGAGCCCGGTCGTGCTCGCGAACGTGCGCATGCTCGGCGCCTCGCAGCGCCAGCTGCTGCGCCACGTCTACCTGCCGAGCGCGACCAGCTGGGTCTTCAGCTCGCTGCACACCTCCGTCGGACTGGCATTCGTCGGCGCGGTGGTCGGCGAGTACCTCGGCTCCTCGCGCGGCGTGGGCTACCTGATCCTGCAGGCCGAGGGCGCCTTCGACATCAACACCGTGATGGCCGGCATTCTCGTCCTGACGGCGTTCGCGCTGTTGCTCGACGCGGTCGTCGGCTGGGGCGAGCGGCGGCTCCTGAAGTGGCAGCCGGCGAGCGGCGCGAACGACCGGCTGTGACGCCGGACGGACCTCCGGCACGGCCGTTCAGGCCGCCAGCACCACCCGGTCCCGACCGCTCGACTTGCCGCGGTAGAGCGCTTCGTCGGCACGCCGCAGGCAGCCGTCGAACGATTCCTCGCGGCGCCAGACGGCGACCCCGAGCGTCGCCGTGACCGCGCCGCCGGGCAGCGGTCCGACCGCGACCCGACGGATGCTGTCGGCGAGCCGCTCAGCGACGCCGAGGGCGACTTGGTGGCCGGTGGCCGGCAGCACCAGCACGAACTCCTCGCCGCCGAGGCGCACCGCATGGTCTCGGTGACGGGTTTCGGCGCTCAGCGCCGCGGCCACGGCCTTCAGCACCTCGTCGCCAACCGCATGTCCGTGCTTGTCGTTGACACGCTTGAAATGGTCGATGTCGAGCGCGACGACGCTGAAACCGTCGGCATGGCCGGCCGCGCTGCGCGTCAAATGCGCCGCCACCCCATCGAGGTGGCGGCGGTTGCCGAGTCCGGTGAGCGGGTCGAGGGTCGCCAGCCGGTTCAGCTGGCGCTCGGCCGCGACCGCGGTGTACGCGTACCAGTGCATCTCGAAGGCCAGGCCGTAGATGAGCGCGACCGTGTTGCAGTGGCGGAAGAGATCGAGCACCGCCGGCGCGAGCACGACATGCGGGGCGAACGGCCGCACCGCGCAGTCGATGCCGATGTAGACCGCCATCAGGACGCCGATCAGCGCGGCCTTGGCGCTGCCGCGGAGGCTTCCCTGCGTGCAGATCGCCGGCGCGAGCAGCAGCAGATAGCACTGAAAGCCGGCATCCAGGCCGACCCAGCGGCTGGCGAAATAGGCGTGCGCGATCATCTCGACCGCGCAGATCAACTTCGCGAGTTCGCCCCGACCCGTGGCGGTCGCGAAGTAGGCCCCCGCGAAGATCAGCACCGAACCGAGATTGACCAGGCCCAGGACGGGCAGGCCCAGGCCGAAAAAGCTGGCGCCGATCACGGCGTGGCCCACGCCCAGCTGGAGCGTGGCGATCCGCCCGAGCCGTTTCTCGCGGGCCAGCGCGTTCACCGCGGCGCGGAAATCGTCGGGATTGCGGAGGCTGAGCGATGGCACGAAGCTGCGGCGTGGCGTGGCCATGCCGCCGAGGGTGAACGGCACCCTCGATATCGACCTTCCGGCCGGCGGCTTGAACGCGTGCCGTCCCGGCGCCGGCCGCCTACTTCGCCGTCGGCATCGCGAACTCGGCGCCTTTGCCGATCGTCGAGGGCCAGCGCTGCATCACCGACTTCTGCTTCGTGTAGAAGCGCACGCCTTCTTCGCCGTAGGCATGCATGTCGCCGAAGAGCGAGCGCTTCCAGCCGCCGAAGCCATGCCAGGCCATCGGCACCGGAATCGGCACGTTGATGCCGACCATCCCGACCTGGATGCGCCGCGCGAACTCGCGCGCGACGTTGCCGTCGCTCGTGAAGCAGGCCACGCCGTTGCCGAACTCGTGGGCGTTGATCAGTTCGACCGCGGCTTTCAGGTCGGGCACGCGGATGCACACCAGCACCGGCCCGAAGATTTCTTCGCGGTAGATGCGCATCTCGGGCGTCGTGTGGTCGAACAGGGTGCCGCCGGTGAAGAAGCCGTTCGCGTGGCCGGCGACCTTGTGGCCGCGGCCATCGACGACCAGCGTCGCCCCTTCCTCGACGCCGATCCCGACGTAGCTCTCGATGCGCTCGAGCGCCTGACGGGTGATGACCGGGCCCATCTCGGCATCGAGCTCCATGCCGTTCTTGATCTTCAGCGCCCGCGCCCGCTCGGCGAGCTTCGGCACGATCCGGTCGGCCACGTCGCCGACGAGCACCGCGACCGAGATCGCCATGCAGCGCTCACCGGCCGAGCCGTAGGCCGCGCCGATCAGCGCGTCGACGGCCTGCTCGATGTCGGCGTCCGGCATCACGACCATGTGGTTCTTGGCGCCGCCGAGCGCCTGCACGCGCTTGGCCGACCGCGCGCCGGTTTCGTAGATGTACTGGGCGATCGGCGTCGAGCCGACGAACGACAGCGCCTTCACGTCGGCGTGCGTCAGGAGCGTGTCGACCGCGGTCTTGTCGCCCTGCACGACGTTGAAGACGCCCGGCGGCAGGCCGGCGCGGGTGAGCAGCTCGGCCATCAACAGCGAGGGCGACGGGTCGCGCTCGCTGGGTTTGAGCACGAAGCTGTTCCCGCAGGCGATCGCGACCGGGAACATCCACATCGGCACCATGACGGGGAAGTTGAACGGCGTGATCCCGGCGACGACGCCGAGCGGCTGGCGCAGCGTCCAGTTGTCGATGCCGGTCGAGACCTGGTCGGTGAAGTCGCCTTTTAGCAATTGCGGGATGCCGCAGGCGAACTCGACGATGTCGATGCCGCGCGTGACCTCGCCCTGGGCGTCGCTGAACACCTTGCCGTGCTCGGCGGTGATCATCGCGGCGAGGGTGTCGCGCTGCTGGTTCAGGAGTTCGAGGAAGCGGAACAGGATGCGCGCGCGGCGGATAGGCGGCGTGTCGGCCCACCCGTGGGCTGCCGCCTGCGCCGCGGCGACCGCGCGATTGACTTCGTCGACCGAGGCGAGCGCGACCTGGCGCGCGATCTCGCCGGTGGACGGGTTCCACACCGGCTGGCGTCGACCCGAATCGCCGACGACGGGACGTCCGTCGATGTAGTGGCCGATCTCGGCAGTGGAGACGAACGCCGAACTGAACCCGTCGGATGCACCCATGTCGATTTCCTCACGCTGCCTGCAGCGAACCAGCTTGAAGTTTATGCGGCAAGGCAGGCGGTCGGCGCCGCCGAGCACGTCGCGGGCAGCCGAGAGGGCGGCCGAAGGCGGACAAGAAAAAAGCCCGCGGCGCGAACGGCGGTTCAGTCCTCCCGAAAGGAGGGTGTGCAGCCAAACCGGTTCTGTGCGCTCCGGCGGCGGCACTGCGAACCGTGTGATTTGAACGGTCGCCCGACCGCGTGACAGCGAGCTTGCGACTTTAAAAAGCGCCTGGAGGCGCGCATCACCGATATCGGAGACGAGCGCACGCTTTGGCCGGATTCAAATCGTTGCCGGGTCGACGTCGACCGCCCAGCGCACGATGCGCTCGTCAGGCGCCGTGCGTTCCCGGCGCAACCCGTGCAGCGCCGGCAGCCAGCGTCCGAGGAAGCGCTGCAGCGCCGTCCGCGAGGCGGATTCGACCAGCATCTGCATCCGTTCGACATCCGCGATGCGCGCGATCGTCGTCGGCACCGCCGGGTAGACGGTGATCTGCGCGGCCGGGTCGAGCGCCGGGGCCAGCGTCGCGGCCGCTTCGAGGAAGGCGCGCGCCGCCGCGGGCGTTTTGGCGTCGGCGCGCAACATCGCCAGATGCGAGAACGGCGGCAGGCCGGCCATCCGCCGTTCGGCGAGTTGCGCCGCAGCGAAGGCGGCGAAGTCGTGCCCGGCGAGCGCGCGGTAGAGCGGATGCGCCGGCGTCCAGCTCTGCACCCAGAGCTCGGCGCGTGCGGACTGCGCGGCGTCGCGTCCGGCCCGGCCGCCGGCCTGGAGCAGCATCGCGAACAGACGCTCTGGTGCACGGAAATCGCTGTTGAAGAGCGCGCTGTCCGGGTTCACCGCCGCGACCAGCGTGACCCGGCGGAAATCGTGGCCCTTGGTCACCATCTGCGTGCCGACCAGCACGTCGACCTCGCCGGCATGCACCGCGCCGAGCTGCGCTTCGAGTGCGCCCTTGCGCCGGGTGCTGTCGGCATCGATCCGGGCGATGCGCGCCGGGCGGCCGTCGGAGTGCTGCAGCAGGGTCTGGAGTTGCTCCTCCAGCCGCTCGGTGCCGCGCCCGACGGGCGCGATGTCGAGGTTGCCGCACTCCGGGCAGGCAGGCGGCACGCGCTCGCTCGCACCGCAATGGTGGCAGCGGAGCGTGCGGTCGAGCTTGTGGAAGACGCGCCAGGCACTGCAATGCGGGCAGCCGCTCTTCCACCCGCAATCGCCGCATTGCAGCACCGGCGCATAGCCGCGGCGGTTCAGGAACACAAGGCTTTGTTCGCCCCGCGCGAGCCGCTCGCGCAGCGCCGCGAGCAAGGGCGCCGCGAGCACTGCGTCGCGCGGTTCGCGCGCCATGTCGACCGTGCGCAGCGCCGGCAAGGCGCCGCCGCCGACACGTGCCGGCAGGTCGAGCCGCACGTAGCGGCCTTCGGCGGCGCGCTGCCAGGTCTCGAGCGACGGTGTCGCCGAGCCGAGCACGACCGGCACCCGCTCGAGCCGGCCGCGGTAGACCGCCAGGTCGCGCGCCGAGTAGCGCGCGCCGTCCTGCTGCTTGTACGAGGGATCGTGCTCCTCGTCGACGACGATCGCGCCGAGCCGCGGCAGCGACGCGAACACCGCGAGTCGCGTGCCGAGCACCAGGTCGGCGAGGCCGAGATGGGCGGCGAGCCAGCTCGCGAGCCGCTGCGCCGCCGTCAACCCGCTGTGCAGGGCGACGATGCGGTGCGCCGGAAAGCGCGCGCCGAACCGCGCTTCGAGCTGCGGCGTGAGGTTGATCTCGGGGACCAGCACCAGCGCTTGCCGCCCGGCGCCGAGCGCATCGGCGGCCAGCCCCAGGTAGACCTCGGTCTTGCCGCTGCCGGTCACCCCGTGCAGCAGCACGGTCGACGGGACGGGCTCGGCGCAAAGACGCCGCAGCTGCGCAAGCACGATCGCCTGGTCCGGCGTCGGCGGCGGTGGTGGGATCGTCGCTGCGGCGGCCGGCTCCGCCGCGGACTCGAAGCGGCGGCGGACTGCGGCAACGCGGCGGCCGAGCGGGGCATCGTCGAGCCGCCGGAGCTCCGGCGGCAGCACCGACAAGGCGAGCTCGCCGACGCTACGCTGGTAATAGCCGGCGGCGAAATCGAGCAAGCGGCGCCAGGGTTCGCTGAACGGTGGCAACGCGCCGAGCACGCTGGCGACGGGTCGTAAGGCGATCCGCAACGGTTCTGCCGACGCCGTCTCGGGCGCGCCCGGGCTCGATGCGTCCCAGACGATCCCGCTGACCCGCCGCGCGCCGAACGGCACTTGCACCAACGTGCCGGGGAGGAGATCGGCCTCAGCGGTGTAGTCGAGCGGGCCGATCAGGCCGGTGTGCTGGGGAGCCTCGACTGCGACCCGGACCGTCCGAGCGGTCATTCCGGCGCTGTGCTCAGCCGCATCCAGAGCTCAGGGCGCGTCGAGGTCCGTGGCGTAAGTCCATGATTTCTATAAGCCCGGGGCGATCTTCAAGGTTTCTGTGGATAACTTTGTTGAGAACTTCGAGCCAATTGCCAAAAGCCTTGCGTTGACGCGCGTTTGCGCTAGGTTGCCCGCTTTCGTGGCATTGCGGGCGCTGTAATGAAATCAAGGACTTAGCGCGATTTGGTGGCGGAGTCTCCGAATGAGCGTTGCGGCTCTCCTGTCGACCCCCTAAAACCGTTTTTTGTTGATAAGTCAAGCCCCAAACGCTTTTCGCGGCACTTTCGCGGCGCGTTCGACCGGTCGCGCCGAGTGACGGTGCACCGCCTCGACCAGCGCCGCGACGCTTTCTGGCGGCGTCAGTCGGTGGATGCCGTGGCCGAGATTGAACACGTGGCCGTCGGGTTCGGGCAGGGCGTCGAGTGTGCGTTCGACCTCGATGCGGATCGCCTCGGGCGGCGCGAACAACACGCTCGGGTCGAGGTTGCCTTGCAGGGCGACGCGGGCGCCGAGGCGTGCGCGCGCGGCGCCCAGGCCGGTCGTCCAGTCGAGGCCGACGACATCCGCCCCGGCTGCGGCGATCGCCTCGAGCCAGGGGTTGCCACCCTTGGTGAAGACGATTCGCGGCACGCGCCGGCCGGCGTGTTCCCGGGTCAGCTGCGCGAGCACGCGGCGGGTGTAGGCGAGGCTGAACGACTCGAACGCGCCGTCGGCAAGCACGCCGCCCCAGCTGTCGAACACCATCACCGCCTGCGCGCCTGCCTCGATCTGGGCGTTCAGGTACGCCGCAACCGCGTCGGCGTTGATCGCCAGGATGCGGTGCAACAAATCGGGGCGGCTGTAAAGCAGGGTCTTGACGCGCAGGTGGTCGTCCGACCCGCCACCCTCGACCATGTAGCACGCGAGCGTCCAGGGGCTGCCCGCAAAACCGATCAGCGGCACCCGGCCGTCGAGCGCGCGGCGGATCGCGGCGACCGCGTCGAACACATAGCGCAGGCGCTCGAGATCGGGCACGGCGAGTCGGGCGACGTCGGATTCGGCGCGGATCGGATGCGCGAAACGCGGCCCCTCGCCGTCGGCGAACGCCAGGCCCAGGCCCATCGCGTCGGGCACGGTCAGGATGTCGCTGAAGAGGATCGCCGCGTCGAGTGGGTAGCGCTCGAGCGGCTGCAGCGTCACCTCGGTGGCGTGCCCCGGGTCGGTCGCCAGGCCCATGAAACTGCCGACGCGGGCCCGCGTCGCCCGGTATTCGGGGAGGTAGCGGCCGGCCTGGCGCATCAGCCAGACGGGCGTGTACGGTGTCGGTTCGCCCAGGCAGGCGCGCAGGAAGATGTCGTTGCGAAGCGGGGCGTCGGGCATCGGCCGAATTGTCGGCGATCGTTTTGATAGGCTCGCCGGCTCCCACCACCGCCAGGAGCGCGCGATGCTGGTCAACGACATCCTGCACACGGTCGGCAACACGCCGCATGTCCGCATCAACCGGCTGTTTGGTCCGAACCACAGCGTCTACGTCAAGTGCGAGCGCGCCAACCCCGGCGGTTCGATCAAGGACCGGATCGCGCTGGCGATGGTCGAGGCGGCAGTGGCGTCGGGCGCGTTGCGACCGGGCGGCACGATCATCGAGCCGACCTCCGGCAACACCGGCGTCGGCCTCGCGATGGTGGCCGCCGTGAAGGGTTACCGGCTGATCCTGGTGATGCCCGAGAGCATGAGCGTCGAACGGCGCCGGCTGATGCTGGCGTACGGCGCACGTTTCGAGCTGACCCCGCGGGAGAAGGGCATGAACGGCGCGATCGCCAGGGCCACCGAGCTGCTGCAGGCGACGCCGGGCGGCTGGATGCCGCAGCAGTTCGAGAACCCGGCCAACATCGAGGTCCACATGCGCACCACCGCCGAGGAGATCGCCGCGGATTTTCCGAGCGGCGTCGATGCGCTCGTCACCGGCGTCGGCACCGGCGGCCACATCACGGGCTGCGCGCGGGTTCTGAAGGCGATGTGGCCGAAGCTCCAGGTGTTCGCGGTCGAACCCGCAGCCTCGCCGGTGATCAGCGGCGGCAAGCCGAGCCCGCACCCGATCCAGGGCATCGGCGCCGGCTTCGTCCCGAAGAACCTCGAGGTCGATCTGCTCGACGGCGTGATCCAGGTCGAGGCCGAGGCGGCGCGCGAGATGGCGCGCCGCTCGGCGCGCGAGGAGGGGATGCTCGTGGGTATTTCGTCGGGCGCGACGCTGGCGGCCATCGCCCAGAAGCTGCCCGAGCTCGCCGCCGGGTCGACCGTGCTCGGCTTCAACTACGACACCGGTGAGCGCTACCTGTCGATCGAGGGGTTTCTGCCGACGGAGTAGCGAAGGTCAGCCGGAGGAGCTGCGCCGAATCGTCGACGACGGTGCAGCGCACGCCGGGCCTTGCAAACAAAAATCGTGACGAGGCCGCCGAGGCTTGTCAGCCGGCGCTTTGCTCCAGAACGACCCTTGCGCCGTCATTCCTGCCGGACTGGACGATCGCTTCGAACAGCTTGATGTTCTCCAGCAGTTCCTCGGGGCTGAACGGGTAGGGCGTTCCCTTCTCGACTGCATCGCACCAGGATTCGAAGTTCGCAAGCACCGCCTCCGTCGCCGGGTAGACCCGCCGCTGCCACGGCGCGGCCGTCTTGCTACGGTGCGTGAGGATCGTCGGCAGGCCCTCGTCGACGTTCCCCTCCGAGACGAGTTCGACCCAGCCTTTGTCGCCGAACACCGCGAGCCGGCCATGAAACGGGGTGACGGAAATCAAGGTGGCCGTCCCGCGGACGCCGGAGCGAAACGTGATCGTTGCGGACATGTAGTCCTGCGCGGGCGGCGCGAAGATCATGGAATCGGTCACGCAGCGTACGCTCTCGGCCGGGCCGGCGAGGGCGATGAAGATGTCGGTGAGGTGGATGCCGACCGCCGTCATCATTCCGGCCGGCGCATCCTTCTGGTCCAACCGCCAGTTCGACGGATCGAGCTTACGAAACAGGTCGTGGCTGACGTTGGCTTCGACATGCAGGAGCCGTCCCAGTTCACCCTGCCTGACCATCCGCATCATTTCGGCGATCGCCGGCTCGAAGCGGCGTTCGTGACCGATGCCGAGGACCTTGCCGTGGCGCGCGGCGGCGTCGAGCATGCGCTTTGCACCGACGCTGCTCATTGCCAACGGCTTCTCGCAGAAGACCTCCTTGCTGGCCGCAAGCACAGCGAGCACCTGCTCCTCGTGCAACGAATGCGGCGTCGCGAGAATCACACCTTCGACGTCGCCTCGAGCCAGGATCGTGTCGAGGTCCTTCGCGAATGCGATCCCATGATCTTCGACGAACGCGTCCGTCTCCGGGGTCTGGAACGGATCCATCGCCGCAACGACCTGAAACCTCGCGCTCGGCTGCAGCGAACGAACGATCTGCTTGCCCCACCATCCCATTCCCGCAACTGCGACCTTCATGGTTCACCCCCGATTCGAAGATGCCGATCGATCGTTCCGCACAGTCGTGGGAACGATGGTTCAGGCAGGAGGAAAGCCGGCCTTCTGCGGCCAAAGGTTCTGGAACGGCAACACCGACACGCTCGCATACAAGCCGGCCTGGGTGAAAGGCTCGGCCGCTTGCCACGCTTCGGCTGCTTCCCGCGAATCGAAGTCGATCGCCAGCAAGCTGCCGAGCATCGTTTTGCCGTCGTCGGACAGCAGCGGCCCGGCGAACGCGATACGGTCGGCCACTGCGCCGAGATGATCCTTGTGGAGTGGCCGCATCTCGTTTCGAAGCGGCCCGGCATCGGGTCGGTCGATGAGGTGGAATACGAAGATCACGATGGCGCTCCCGGTTCGATGGTCGGCTTACCTCTTTACCGCTTCGTCCCAAGTCGGGCACGTCCGGCTCTCCGCGGGAACATCCCAAGCCTTGAGGTTGGACTTGTCGATGACCATCGCCGGGAAGATCACCTCCTTGTTGACGGGCAGCTTGCGCAACTGGCGGATGGCCGTAAGGGTCGAGATGCAGCCCTGCAGGAAGCCGTTGTAGTCGCCCGAGGCAAGCATGTTGCCCGCCTTGATCGCGTCGATCGCTTCCTTCGTGCCGTTGATGCCGACGACGGCTGCCTTGCGGTTGGCGCCTTCGAGGGCTTCGATCGCGCCGGCGGCCATGGCGTCGTTGGCCGCAAAGACACCATCGATCTGCGGGTACGACTGCATGAGGTTCTCCATGACCTGCAGCGCCGCAAGTCGCTGGTAGTTCGCGGGCTGCGAAGCAAGGATCTTCACGCCGGGGGCGGCCTTGGCTGCGTCGTTGAAACCCCTCACGCGGTCGGTGTTGGTGAGTGAACCCTTCACGCCTTCGAGTACGACGATGTTTCCTTTGCCGCCGAGCGCCTTGATCAGGTACTTGCCGGTTTCCAACCCGAGTGAGTAGTCGCTCGCGCCGACGTAGGAGATAAAGTCGCCGGCCTCGCTGCGATCGGTGACGTTGACCACCGGAATCTTCGCGGCGTTGATCTTTTGCACGGCCGGGACCATTGCCTTGTAGTCGACGGGCGTAAAGACGATGGCGTCGGGCTTCTTGACGATCACGTCCTCGACCTGACTCATCTGCTCCGGAATGCTGTCGGGCTTTGTCGGCACATAGTGCGTGACTTTTGCGTTCATCTGCTTGGCGGCCGAGTCGGCGCCGAGTCGGACGGCCTGGAAAAACGGGTTGGTCTGGTTCTTCGTGAAGACGGCGATCTTCTCGCCATCGGCATGGCTCAGCGTTGTGGCTGCGGCCAGAGCAGCAAACGTTGCGAGCCGAGCGAGGCGCGCGCCACCAGGGGTCGAGGTCATGTTCATCTTTTGTCTCCTTTGCGGGTCAGGTTGTCGAGAAATACGGCCAGCACGACGATCACACCGGTCACCAGCGGCTGCCAGTTCGCGCTGATCGCCAGCAGGTTCATGCCATTCAGCACGACGGTCAGAATCATTGCGCCGATCAAGGTGCCGAACATCGATCCGACGCCGCCGAAGAGCGACGTTCCGCCGATCAGGACCGCGGCGATCGCCGGCAGGGTCAAAGACTCGCCGATGTCACCTTCGGCTGAGTTCAGCCGCGCGAGGAAGATCAGGCTGGCCAAGCCGGCCATCGCACCGCTCACCGCGTAGACGAGCACCAGGCGGCTTTTCACGGGCACGCCGGAGAGCCGCGCGGCCTCGGGATTTGCGCCAACCGCGTAGATCTCCTGGCCCCAACGGCTGCGCTGGGCAAACAGGATCCCGGCGATGAGGAAAGCGACCATCAGGTACACGGGGATCGATATGCCGAGCCAATGGCCGCTTCCAATGGCGCGAAAACCCGGCGGAAAGCCATGGATCGTTTCGCCCTTCATGAACCAGTAGGTGATGCCGTGGAGGATCCACAACATCCCGTAGGTCGCAATGAAGGGCGGAATGCGGAGCTGCGTGATCAGCAGACCGTTGATCAGGCCGACGGCCAACCCGCACCCCAGGCCTGCGAATACCGGGAGCGCGATCGATCCGGTGGCCTTCATCAGCGTCGCGGCGAGACAGGCGCTGATCGCCACGTTGGCGCCGACCGACAGGTCGAGGCCCGCGGTCAGGATCACGAGTGTGAGTCCGGATGCCAGGAGGAACAGGAGCGCCGCCTGGCGCAACACGTTCAGGAGGTTCGGCGCCGTCAGGAACGCGCCGCTGGCAAGGCTCAGCATTGCGCCCAACAAGAAGAGCGCCAGCAACCTGAGCAGCACGCTGCGGACCGGGTCCGGGATTTGCCGCCACGCTTTGCCGATGCCGGACGGGGCACTTGCGCGCGAGAGGACGATCGGGTCGCTCGTCGATGTGGGCTTGGGGAGAGAGCTCACGAATTCCGGCCTCGGAATGCGTCGATCATCAACGCGAAGATGACCAGCAGGCCGATCGCCGACACCTGCACCGCCGATGTGACACCCATCAGGTTCAACCCGTTGCGCAACACGCCGACGGCAAGCACGCCGATCAGCGTCCCCAGCAACCAGCCTTTGCCTTTTTCGAAGGAAGTGCCGCCGACCGCAACTGCCGCGATGGCATCGAACTCCATGCCGATGGCCGCTGTCGGGTGACCGGAGCTGATGCGGGCCGTCAAAAGCAATGCCGCGACGCCGGCCATCAAGCCGCCGATCACATAGACGCTGACCAGGTAGAGCCGCGTCCGAACACCGGCGAGCGTCAATGCTTCGCGGTTGCCGCCGAGCGCGAAGATGTAGGTGCCAAAGCGGGTGTGGTACAGGAGGGCATGGAAAGCCGCATAGGCCGCGAACGCGATGACGATCGGCGTCGGCACGCCGAGAACGTGCCCACCATAGAAGGCTTGCACCGTCGCAGGAACGCCGACCACACTCTGTCCATCCGTGACCACGAGTGCCAATCCCTGCGCCGCGCCCAGGGTGCCCAGCGTGGCGACGAAAGGAGGGATTCCGAGTCGCGCCACGAGAAGCCCGTTGATCAATCCAAAGATTGCACCGACTCCGAGCGCTGCGAGAAATGCCATGGTGACGCCGCCGGTCCTGACCGCGACGATGGCCAGCACGACGTTTGCCAGCGTCAGAACCGCGCCGATCGACAAGTCGAGCCCCTCGGTCATGATGATCAGGGTCATGGGCAGCGCAATCAGCAGAAGGATCGTCGACTGCACGCAGACATTGGTCAGATTCGCCGCGTCGGTGAAGTTGTCGGTCGTCAGCGAGAAAACGACGCCGAGCACGATCACCATCAACAGCGCGCCGCTGGCGCTGCCGGCCTGGCGCAGCCGCGACAAGATGCTGTCGAAGCCGCCGTCGAAAGCGCCATTGACCGGCATCTCATGCTGCATGGTGCATTCCCAGTGTCAGGATCGACTCCTCGTTCATCGCCTCGCGGCTCAGTTGGCCTGCTACCCGACCATCGCGCATCACATAGGCCCGATCGCATACCTTGACGATCTCCGACATTTCGGACGAAATCATCAAGACCGCAGCGCCTTGCTTTACCAGGCTGTCGATCAACGCAAAGATCTCCGACTTGGCGCCCACGTCGATGCCGCGCGTCGGTTCATCGAATAGGAAAAGGCGAGAGTTGCAATTGAGCCATTTACCGATGACGACCTTCTGCTGGTTGCCGCCGGAGAGGAGCTGAACCCGTTGATTCGGTCCGGGCGTGGCGATGCGCAGTCGGGCAATCAACTCGCGGGCCCGTTCGCTCGCTTTTGCGGCAGAGAACCAACCCGTCGGGAACATCCGCTGCAAGCTGGCGAGGAGCAGGTTTTCTCCCACCGAGCGAATCAGCGCCAAGCCTTGCGACTTGCGGCTCTCCGGAATCAGCGCCACGCCGAGGCGTCGGGCCCGCGTCGGCCCGCCGTCCTGTTCTTCGCCGAAGATCTCGATCTTGCCGCTCTCGATCGGGTCGGCACCGAAAATGACCCGAGCGACTTCGGTGCGCCCCGAGCCCACGAGTCCTGCGAGGCCGACGATTTCGCCGGCGCGGATTTCCAGATTCACGTCGTGGATCCCGTTGCGCGCCGTCACGCCGATCATTCGCAGTGCAACGTCGCCCGGCTGCGTGCAATGCTCGCGTGCGTAGGACATGTCGATCTTGCGCCCGACCATCAGGCTCACGAGCTCATCGGGCGTGGTTTCGCCGGGCATCCGGAATCCGACCTTCCTGCCGTCGCGCAGGATCGTGATGCGGTCGCCCATCGAGAAGACCTCCGCCATTCGGTGGCTGATGTAGACCATCGCGACGCCGCTCGCTTTGAGCTTCTCGATCATCGCGAAAAGCTTCTCGGTCTCGTTGTCGGAGAGTGCTGCGGTCGGCTCGTCGAGCACCACGATGCTGGCCTTTTGCGACAGCGCCTTGGCGATTTCCACCATCTGTTGCTGGGCGACACCCAGCGTTGCGACGATCGTGTCGGCGTCGAGCATCATGCCGAGTTGATCCATGATCGCGCGCGCTTCTCGGCGCATGCCCGCATGGTCGACGGTGCCGGGGATCCGGCCCCGCGGTTCGCGGCCGAGAAAGATGTTCTGCGCGACACTGAGGTAGGGCACCAGGGTGAACTCCTGGAAGATCACCGCGATTCCCAGGCGCTGCGCGTCGGCCGGCCCGTGGATCGCAACCGGTTGCCCGTGGTGCAGAAATTCACCCTCGTCAGCAGCGTAGGCGCCGCACATCACTTTCATCAACGTCGACTTGCCGGCTCCGTTTTCTCCGAGAAGCATGTGAACTTCGCCGGCATAAAGCTCGAACGACACGTCGGCGAGTGCCTGCACTCCGGTGAATCGCTTGCTGATCCCCCGCAGTTCGAAAACCGGAACAGGTGTATTCGTCGTCGTGGTCACGCTGTAATCCGCCTGAGTTGCCGGATTCGGCGAAGCTGATCTGCCTACGAACGGAGTGGACTGCCTTCGATCATTCAGGGGTGGATCGTCAGTCGGCAGTCGGTGACAGGCCAGACAGACGCGCCTGCGCGCGGATGACCGCGGCGTAGTCGAGTGCCGCGTCGCCTTGGGCGGTGGCGGCGCGAAGCATCTGACCGATGCTGGCGGTCAGCGCCAGGGGCACCTCCAACTGCGCGCCGGCCTGGAGAATCAATCCCACGTCCTTTTGCATCTGCTCGACCGTGAAGGTGGGCGTGTAATCGCGCTCGCGGAGCTGCACTGCTTTGGCTTTGACGATCGGCGCGCCGATCGCGCTCGCGCCAATCACGTCCCACATCTGCTTCCAGCCGAGCCCGCCTTTCTCGCCGAGGATCAGTGCTTCGGCCAGCATGCCGGAGGTGGCGGCGATCATCAGGTTGATGACGAGTTTCATGAGGCGCGCTTGCTCGGCGTCGCCGAGATAGAACTGGGAGGGGCCCAGCAAGCGCAGCAGCGGCTCGACTCGGTCGTATGCAGGCCTGGGGCCTGACGCGAGCACCGTCAGCTGCGCCAGTTCAGCCATCTTGTTGTTGCCCGAAACGGTGGCGCGCACGTGGGCGATGCCGCGCTCGGCGCACGCAGCGGCCGCAGCCGCGCTCGCTTGCAGGGAGACAGTGCTGGTATCGACGTACACAGCGTCGGGCGGCGCGCTTGCGGCGACTTGGGGTGCGACCGCCAGCAGGGCCTGATCGTGTGGCAGCGACGAGACGATGATGTCGGCCGACGCCACCGCGGCGGACAGCGTCGGGGCCAGGAGGAAGCCCGCGTCACGGGCGGATGCTTGCGCGGCGCTGGCGCTGTCGAAGACAGTCACGGCGTGCCCCCCGGCCGTGAAATGACGTGCCATCGGCAAGCCCATCTTTCCCGCACCAATCAGACTTACCTTCATGATGACCTCCCTTTTCGCCAGGGCGAGGCACCGCCCCTCCTGCTGTCGCCCTCGCTCTTACCCGTCGCGGCAGTCTAGGCTACGTCCGCCTTCGTCGACGGCCTTGCGCTGCGGCTGGCGAATCGCCGAGTACGCCGGCCATTACAACGCCGAGCGACGTTCCCCCAGCAATTGCCCTGCCGGCGCGTCGGTCCCGGCCCGCCCCCGCTTCCCATAGTTCCTTTCCCGGATATCGCGACCGGCGGTCCGAATGGTGCAGCAAGCCGGCTCGGGATTGCGCCAGCTGAGCGCAACGTCGAGGGCACGCGCTGTCGACGCCTGCGGCATCGTCTCGCTCATCGCCCAGCCGACTTCGCGCATCAGCGCGACGCGCTTCTCGCCGACCGCGCGGCCCTGCGCATGGCGAACGTCGGCGGTCATGCGGCGACGGCCGTAGCGGCCCCGATGCCGCTGCTGCGAATGTCGGGTCTGCTCGACGACTCCTCGCAAAATAGACGCCGCCGCCAATTTTTGGAACCTCCTTCTTCGTCGCGCTCGTACAGGATGTCGGGCAAGCAGGGCAAGCCTGTCTAAAGCAATGTCAACAACCCTTCAGCTCACAGTTTGCGCGGGTTAGGATCGCCCGCCTTTGCACCCCGAGGACGTTCCCGATGAGCCTTGCCCTTTCGATGTCGCCGCTTCCCGCCGCTTCCGCTGCCGAGCGCTGGGCGCGGGCGCTGGCCGTCGGCTTTGCGTTCGTCTCGGCGTTCGCGCTTTCGGGTTGCGGCTACAACAACTTCCAGACGCTCGACGAACAATCGAAGGCGGCCTGGTCCGAGGTGCTGAACCAGTACCAGCGGCGCGCCGACTTGATCCCGAACATCGTCGCGACCGTCAAGGGCGAGGCGAATTTCGAGCAGGAGACGCTGACCAAGGTGATCGAGGCGCGCTCGCGGGCGACCTCGATCCAGGCGACGCCCGAACTCGTCAACGACCCCGCCGCCTTCGACCGCTTCCAGAAGGCGCAGGGCGAGTTGACCGGCGCGCTTTCGCGGCTGATGGTCGTCGCCGAACAGTACCCGCAGCTGAAGGCGAACCAGGCGTTCCAGGACCTGCGCGTCACGCTCGAGGGCACCGAAAACCGGATCACCGTGGCGCGCAACCGCTACATCAAGACGGTGGAACAGTACAACGTGCTGGCGCGGAGTTTTCCGAACAACCTGACCGCGATGGTCTTCGGCTACAAGCCCAAACCCAACTTCACGGTCGCCAACGAGGCGCAGATCGCGGTGCCGCCGAGCGTCGATTTCAGCCGGCCGGCGGCGTCCGGTTCGCGGTGACGGATGGGGTGCGCTCGGCGGCACCGGCGCAATGCACCTGAGCGCCGCCGGACGGGTCGTCCCGGCGGGGGGCGGCCACGCGTTGCCGGCAGCGCGGCGGCGCGCAGGCACGGCCGGGCACGGTGGTAGCTGGTTTGCCGGCTGGATCGTCGCCCTGGCGTTCACCTTCGGCCTTGCGCCGGGCGCGGCGCTCGCGCAACCGACGGCCGGCGCATCGGGCGTGTTGGTGGTGCCGGCGCTCGATGGCCGGGTGATCGACCCGACCGGCACGCTCGACGCCGCCGCGACCACCGCGCTGATCCAGAAGCTGGCGCTGATCGAGACCCAGCGCGGCACGCAGATCGTCGTGCTGATCGTCCCGACGACCCAGCCGGAGGACATCGCGAGCTACGGCCAACGGGTCGCCGATACGTGGAAGCTCGGCCGGCGCGATGTCGGCGACGGGCTGGTGATCGTCGTCGCGAAGAACGACCGGCGGGTCGCGATCGAGGTCGCGAAGGCGCTCGAAGGCGCGATCCCCGACGTGCTCGCCGGCCGGATCATCGCCGACCAGATCAAGCCGGCGTTCCAGCGCGGCGACTACGCGGCCGGCCTGAGCGCCGCGCTCGACCGGCTCGACCGGGCGATCGCCGGCGAGGCGCTGCCCGCGCCCGATGCCGACACGCGCGGTACGGCGCGGCCTGCGGGTTCGCGTGGCGGCTTCGATCTCGGCGATCTCGCCATGTTCCTGTTCGTCGGTGTGCCGATCGCCGGCGCCGTGCTGACCGGCGTGTTCGGCCGCAAGCTCGGGGCGCTCGTGACGGGCGGCGCGGCTGGCGCCATTGCCTGGTGGCTGACCGCGAGCGCGTTGCTCGCCGCCGGCGCCGGGCTGGTGGCGCTGTTCATGGTCGGGGTGGTCGGGCTCGGCGCCGGGCGCCTCGGCGGCTTCGGCGCCGGCCCGGTGATCTGGGGCGGCGGTGGCGGCTTCGGCGGCGGGGGCGGCGGCGGCGGTTTCCGCTCCGGGGGCGGCGGCGATTTCGGCGGCGGCGGCGCCTCGGGCAGCTGGTGATGGCCGCACCCACGAACCGCTTCGTCCGGCTCCTGCAGCACCGTCGGCTCGACGCGCGCGATGCCGCTCGCCTGCTCGGCGCCGACGCGCTCGCGCGGATCGAGGCGGGGGTGGCCGCCAGCGAGCGGCGTCACAGCGGCGAGATCCGCGTCTGCATCGAGGCCGGCCTGCCGCTCGGCTACCTCTGGCGCGGCGCGCCGCCACGCGAACGCGCGATCGCGATGTTCGGCAAGCTGCGGGTCTGGGACACCGAGCATGACAACGGCGTGCTGATCTATCTGCTGCTCGCCGAGCGGGCGATCGAGATCGTTGCCGACCGCGGGCTCGCGCGTCGGGTCGAGCCGGCGCGCTGGCAGCAGATCGCCGGCACGATGGGCGGGGCCTTCGCAAGCGGCCGCTTCGAGGAGGGCCTGGCGCGGGCGATCGAGGCGGTGGACGGGTTGCTGGTCGCGCATTTCGCGCTCGCGCCGGGCGCGGTGAACCCCAACGAGCTGCCCGACGCGCCGTACATCGACTGAAAGCGCCCGCGGGCGTGCGACTTTCTCACGCCGGGCGCGCTTCGCTCCGCGCGGCCCAGGCGACGCCAGCGATCAGCAGCGCGGCGCCGGCAAGCGTCGCCGGCGGCGGCCAGGCGCCGCGCAGTGCGAAAGCGTAGGCGAGCGCGGCGAGCGTCTCGAACACGATCAACTGGCCGGCGAGCGTCGCCGGCAGCCGCTGGCTCGCTTCGTTCCAGCAGAGGGTGCCGAGCCACGAGGCCAGGAGCCCGATCGTGACCATCGACAGCACGAAGGCCGCCGGGCGCGGGCCGAAGGGCATCGGGAAGGAGGAGGCTGCAGGCGCCGCGCCGCCCGTCGCGACCGGCCCGGCGACCTCCCAGGCCCAGGTGGCGGCGTAGCCGACGAAGGCGAGCGGCAGCGTCGCCAGACCCTGCGCGGTCGCCCAGGCGCGCGGGCTGTGGCCGGGGTGGGCGCGCAGCCATACGCCGTTGCGGATCGGATACCAGGTCCAGCAGACCACCGCGCCGGCGGCGAGCAGCGCGCCGCCAGCGTAGCGCGGCAGATCGGTGCTGCCCGCGGCCTCGAGGCGCCGCCATTCCGCATGGTTGACCAGCGCGATGCCGAGCGCGATCGCGCCGAGCGAGGGCGCCAGGCGGCGCCACGACGGGCCGGCGGCGCGAGCGTCGACGCGCTGCCGCAGCCGGCGCGCGGCGATTGCGATCACGACCGGGAGGGTGCCGATCACGAGCGTCGGCAGCGGGCCCCCGGCGCGCCGGATCGCGCTGGCGAGCAGCAAGTAGTAGACGACGTTGCCGATCAGCGCGAGCCCGAGCGCCACCCGCCAGTCGGCCGGCGTCAGCTGGCGCAGCGCCCGCCGGTCGAGCCAGCCGAGCGGCAACGCGATCAGCCCGAACGCGAGGTAGCGCCCGAACGATTGCAGCGTCGCGGGGTACTCGGGCAGCAGCAGCGGACCGATGAAGACCAGGCCCCAGGTGAGGCCGGCGCCGAGCGCGAACAGGATGCCGGTGACGAGCGGGGCACGCGTCGCCAACGCTTTTCAGCCCGTCGGCCGACGCCGCCCGAGCCGTTCGGCCCAATGCGCGGTCAGCGGGGTGTCCGGCTTGGCGAGCCGGCGTTCGTTCACCAGCGCGCGGCCGGCAGCCGGGTCGCGGGCGCGAACCGCCGCGGCGAGCAGCGTCTGGTCGATCAGGTCGCGCTGGGCGTGGCTGCCGCCGAAGCGGCTGGCGATCGCGCGCACCGGGTAGAGCGTCGCGACCGCGGCGTCGAAGCGGCCCTCGGCGAAGGCGAGCGTGCCGCGCATCAGCGGCAGGCCGACCTCGCGGGCGACTTCGGCGTTCGAGCCGACGCTTCGGGCGACGCGCGCTTCGACCGCCCCGATCCACGCCGCGGCGCGGGTGTGCTCGCCGTTCCCGAGCAGCGCGAGCAGCGCGTGCAGTTCGTTGAACGGGTAGGTGCCGGCCGCGTGGTCGCCGAAATCCCAGTCGCGGATCAGCGGCTGCCAGCGGCCACCCACGTCCGCGCCCAGCAGCTGCAGGCGCCAGAGGAGCGAGGCCGCGTCGAGGCGCTGCAGCGTGATCTGTTCCGGCACCGGCGCGAGGTGCGCATCGAAGAGGCGGAGCGCCTCGGCGTGGTCGAGCGTCTCGAGCGCGAAGAGCGCCTGGTGCCAGCCGAGGTGGCCGGCGAAGCCGTTGCCGTCGGTCCAGTGATGCCGCCAGTCGGCCATCCAGGCGCCGCCTTCGCGGTGCCGGCCCTGCATTTCCATCACGTGCGCGACGGCATGGATCGCCCACGGCACACGGGCGCCGCCGGCGAGCGCGCGCCGGCCGGTCGCTTCGGCCGCGGCGTAGAGCTGGCATTCCTCGAGACCGAACGCGTACTGGCCGAGCAGGTAGGGGAAAAGCGGGTCGGCTTCGTCCCATTCGGGCAGCACGCGGGCCACCCGGTGGCGCAGGTTCGCCGCGTCGCCGCGGTAGAAATCGAAAAGATGTGCCCACTGCAGGGCGAGGATGTCGCGCGGGTGCTGCAGCAGCAACGCTTCCCAGGCGCGGCAGGCGCCGTGCCAGTCGCCGGCGGCGAGCGTCTGCAGCGCGGCGGCATGGGCGCGCTCGCGATCGTCGGCATGCACCAGCAACGGGGCGGCGCCTTCGAGCAGCTCGCGGGCCTCGCCGACGAGCGCGGGCTCGGTCAGACTGAGCAGGTAGCCGGCGTGCAGCAGCCGCGGCAGCGCCCAGCCGGGGTCGGCCTCGCGCGCGGCCTGCAGGTCGTCGAGCGGCGCGCCGTAGAACGACAGCAGCCGCCAGAGCGCCTGCTCGCTCGCCGCGAGCGCCTCGGCCGAGCGGGTCGAGACCGGATTGCCGCGCGGGTCGTTCATGGTGCGGTCGACAGCGGCTCGCGCTTACGCACGTCCCGCCCTCACCCTGCCGTCTCCCGCCCCGCGGGAGAGGGTTCTCGTGCCGCAGCGGCGCCCCTGCCGGGTGGGAGAGGGCAGCGTGACGAATGGGCGGCCGGCGTTCACCGGGCGGCGGGGCCGTGTTGCGGCGCCGCCGCCGCGCTCGCGGCGGCGCCAGTTGCCGGCGGTTCTGGCCACGGCCGCGGCGGCGGGCGCAGCCGTTCCCAGACACGCGCGACCCGCAGCACGCTGAGATCGTCGTGGCGCTTGCCGATGATCTGCAGGCCGATGGGCAGGCCGCCCGCGGTCGCGCCGCAGTCGATGCTCGCGGCCGGCTGCTCGCTCATGTTGAAGGCGACCGTGTAGCCGATGTGCTCGAAGGGCCGCGCCGGGTCGTTGCCCGGACTGGCCAATTCGGCGGCGAAAGCGGCCATCGGGGCGGTCGGCGAGAGCACCGCGTCGAAGGGCGCGCAGGCAGCGACGGCGGCCTCGCGCATCGCCGCCATCATCGAGAAGCCGCGGAACACGCGTTCGCCCGAGAAGCCGGCGCCGCCCCGGGCCCAAGCGGCGATGTAGGGCAGCACGGCGGCGCTGCGTGCTTCCGGCATCGCCGTCATGTCGAGCCAGGAGCGGGTGCGCCAGAAGTCGTCGAGGCCTTCGATCATTGCCCGGGTCATGAACGGCGCGACCGGCACGACCGTGGCGCCGGCGGCTTCGAACGCCCGCGCCGCGGTTTCGACCGCCTGGCGCACGTCCGGATCGAGCAGCGTGCCCCAGCCGACGTCGAGCCAGAGGCCCAGGCGCAGGTTCGCAGGATCGCGGTCGAGGTCGCACCAGTCGAGCGGCTGGTAGGGCAGGCTCATCGTGTCGCGCGGGTCCGGGAGCACGAGCGTTCCCATCGCCAGGGCTGCGTCTTGCACGCTCCGGGTCATCGGCCCCGCCACCCGGCCGGCGTAGGGTGGAAAAACCGGTACCCGGCCGAAGCTCGGCTTGAATCCGAAAACGCCGCACCAGCCGGCCGGCAGCCGGATCGAGCCGCCGATGTCGGTGCCGATGTGGATTGGCCCGTAGCCCGCCGCGCACGCGGCCGCGGCGCCGGCGCTGCTGCCGCCCGGGTTCAGCGCCAGGTCCCACGGGTTGCGCGTCAACGGATGAAAGCTCGACAGGCCCGACGACAGCATGCCGAAGTCGGGCATCGTGGTCTTGGCGAGGATCACCGCGCCGGCCTCGCGCAGGCGCGCCGCGGGCGGGGCGTCGCGCTCGGCCGGCTGCAGCACGGTCGCGGCGCTGCCGAGCGGCACCGGCACGCCGCGGGTCGCGATGTTCTCCTTGATCGTGACCGGCACGCCGTCGAGCGCACCGAGCGGCGCGTCGGCGTGCCAGCGGGCCTCGGCGGCGCGGGCTTGTGCGAGCGCTGCCTCGGCGTCGAGCGCGTAGGTCGCTTGCAGGTGCGGCTCCCATGCGTCGATGCGGGCGAGCACGTCCCGCGCGACCTCGAGCGGTGAAAGCCGCCGGTGGCGATAAGCCGCCGACAGTTCGAGAGCGCTCAGATCGTGAAGGGCGGTCATTCGGTCGTTCCCTGCAAACGGCTCCCTTGGTCCTACCGACGCGGACTGCCACCGCGCCAGGCGCCGAAGGCCCTCAGCCGATCGGCGCCAAAGGTTCGGCCCGCAGCGCCTCGATCCGCGCCGCGAGCGGCTCGACCGTGCCCTGCGGGTCGATTTTCAAAAGATGGTAGTCATGGATCCCGAGACAGTCGGCAAGAAACAGAAACGCCGACTCCCAGTAGTCCGGCGCGAACAGCTCGACGAAACGCCGGCTTTGCCAATACATCATGTTGTACGAGGCGCTTCCGTGGTCCGCGAACACCGTCTCGGCGTTGCCCGCGAGCGCGATGTAGGCGGCGCGGTCCAGGCCTACCGTGCGCACGACCTTCACCCCCGCGCGTTCCATCGCGGCTTCGGTGAGGTCGTTGTTGATCGTCCGCTTCGGGCCCTCGCCCTTCTCGCCCTTGCGCGACAGGTACAGGGCCGAGCCAGGCTCGCAGGGTCGGCGTTCGATGTGCATCGCCGCCACCACCGCGTCCACCTCGTCCCGAATCCAGTAGTGGCCGTGCCGGGTCTTGTTGACGACCTGCGCCTGCGCGATGCGCACCGTGGCGTCGACCGGCTCGGCGCGGATGCCGAGGGTGGCGAGGTCGCGTTGCACGTACGGTTTGGCGAACCACCACCCCGGCAGCAGAAGCGGCTCGACGATCTTTGCGTTCGTGACCGCGAGGGCCAGCGCGGCCAGATGCTCCGAGACCCAGTCGCCGTAGGTGCACGGCGTCTGCGACTGGAGGATGCTGGCCGCAGGGTAGACGCGGCGAGGGGCGCCCGGCCCCTCGAGGATGTGCCGCAGGCCGACTTCCTGGAAGCTGAACCGGCGTTCCAGGACGCCATCGATCCAGGCCATGCCGCGCGCGGTGTACACGACCCCGGCCGCCTCGGTGATCAGCGGCGGCCGGTGTTCCAGGACCAGTCGGTATTGGTTGAACTCCTGCCCCGCCATCGACGGGATGTCGCCGCGGAAGACGACCGGCTCGGCGCGAAGCGTGCGGCGTTCCCCAGGGTTCCAGTCCCGGAAGCGGCCGGCTTTTTTCGCGAAGCGGACAGCGGCGGCTTTCAGCATGGGCGCCGCGCCGTGTGGGCGGCGCATGCGGTCGCGCCGGGGATCGGAGGTCGTGATGATGATGCCGTCGACGGCGCTCCTTCCTTCACTGCCAACTCAACGCCCCAAGGTCGTTCGCGAAGATTGGCGAGCTGCTCCACATTCCCTTCAGATGCGCATTGCCGACCGCGAACTGCGGCAGCTGATAGAGGTAGACATTCACCGAATCGGTGGCGAGCTGGCGCTGGATGTCGCCGAGCAGCTTCAGTCGCGCCTTGGCGTCGATCGTCGCGTTGTAGTTTGCGAACAAATCGTTGTAGGCCTTCGAGTTGTAGCCCCAGTAGTAGCTCGCATCGGCGTAGCGATCGAAGTCGAGCGGCTCGGCGTGGCAGATCAGCGTCAGGTCGAAGTTGCCCTTGAACGCGCCCGAGAGCCACTGCGCCCACTCGACGTTCTCGATCCTGGCGACGATGCCGACCTTCGCGAGCTGTGCCGCGACGATCTCGCCTCCCTGGCGCGCGTAGGGCGGCGGCGGCAGGGTCAGCGTCACGTTCAGCGGCGTCGCGACGCCGGCTTCTTTCAGCAGCGCCCTGGCCTTTTCCGGGTTGTAGGGATTGATCCCGGTCAGGTCGACATAGCCAGCGTCGGTCGGCACCATGTGGCTGCCAATCGGCTTGCCGTAGCCTTCGGACGAGCCGTCGATCACGGCCTTGCGGTCGATCGCCGCGGCGAGCGCGCGTCGCACCCGCACGTCGTCGAAGGGCTTCTTCTTGTTGTTGATCGCGACGATCGTCTTGCACTCGGTGCCGCCCGGCGTCACCGCGAAACGTGGGTCGTTACGAAACTGGTTCAGGCTCGGCAACGAGCCGAAGCGCGGCATGCCGTCGATGTCGCCGGCGAGCAGCGCTGCGACCTCCGCCGCCGGGTCGTTGATGAAGCGGAACGTCACCTTCTTCAGCTTGATCGCCGCGGGGTTGCGATACGCATCGTTCTTGGAAAGCGTGATCGACGATCCCTTGGCCCAGGCGTCGAGCTTGTACGGTCCGGTGCCGACCGGCCGGGTGGCGGTGCCGGCGGCGCTCTTCGGATCGAGGATCACAGCGGTGTTCTGGCCCATGCGGAACAGGAAGTTGCCGTCGGGCTGGTTCAGCACCACGATCACGGTTTTCGGATCGGGCGTCTCGATGCGGGCGATGTTGTCGAACACCGCCTTCTTGTCCTTGTTGGTCGAGCCCGCCGCCTTGGCGCGCTCGAAGCTGAACTTTACGTCGGTCGCGTCGAAGGCCTCGCCGTCGCTAAATTTCACGCCCTTTTTCAACGCGAAGGTATAGACGCGGCCGTCGGGGTCGACCGTCCACTTTTCGGCGAGGAGCGGCGTCACGCTGCCGTCCATATTGATCTTGGTCAGGCCCTCCAGGACGTTGTAGTGCACGACTTCGCCGATCGCCGCGGCCGACGCGGTCGTGGGATCCAGGCCAGGCGCCGGCTCGAGGATCATGCCGAGCACCGCGGTGTCTTTCTTCGACTGCGCTGCGGCCAAAGGAGCGAGCGCGGCGGTGGCCAGCGCCAGCCAGGTCAGGGCCGCGACGCGGTGGGACGGCGATTTCATTCGAAGGACTCCCGAGGGAACGAGCGGACAGCAGCGGCGGAAGCGCCGATTGCGCCACCAAAGCGGGCACTCTAGCGAAACGCGGACCCGGTTTCAGCCGACCGGCGCAAACGCCGGCCCCGCGGCAGCGGGGACAGCCGCGAGCAGCGCGCGGGTGTACGCATGCGCCGGCCGCTGCAGCACCGCGTCGGTCGGGCCGTGCTCGACGATCCGGCCGGCCTGCATCACCGCGACCTCGTCGCACACGTGATCGATCACCGCCAGGTCGTGGCTGATGAAGAGGTAGGTGACGCCGAACTCGCGCTGCAGGTCGACGAAGAGGTTCAGCACTTGCGCTTGCACCGAGACGTCGAGCGCCGAGACCGGCTCGTCGGCGACGATCAGCTTCGGCCGGGTGATCAGCGCCCGCGCGATCGCGATTCGCTGGCGCTGGCCACCGGAGAACGCGTGCGGGTGCTTCTCGGCGTCGCCGGCGCCGAGGCCCACTGCTTCGAGGGTTTCGGCGATGCGGCGGCGCACCGCGGCGGCATCCGTGCGCTCGGCCCGCGGGAGCGGCTCGGCGACGATCTTGCCGACGCGCTGGCGCGGATCGAGCGAGCCGTACGGATCCTGGAACACCATCTGGACGTCGCGGCGCGCCGCCCGCAGCGCCACGGGCGCGAGCGCCCAAGGGTCGCGGCCTTGCCACAGCACCTTGCCGCGGCTCGGCGGCTCGAGCGCCATGGCGCAGCGCGCGAGCGTCGATTTTCCCGAGCCCGACTCGCCGACGATGCCCAGGCTGCGACCGGCGCGCAGCGTCAGACTGACGCCGAGCAGCGCATCGACGAAGGGCGCCGGGCGGAACGGCGCGCTGCGCGGCAGGCGGTAGCGCACCGCGAGGTCGGTGACCGACAGCAGCGGCGCCGGCTCGCTCACGGTGCAGCCGCGAGCGCGTCGGCCTCACGGGCCTCGGCCTCGAGGGCGTCGATTTCCTCCACCCGAATGCAGCGTGCGGTGTGATTCGGCCCGACCGGCAACGCCGGCGGTAGCGCGATCCTGCAGGCGTCGACCACCCACGCGCAGCGCGAAGCGAAGGGGCAACCGGCCGGCAGGTCGGCGAGTTCCGGAACGCGGCCGGGAATCGTCGCGAGCCGCGGCTTCGAGCCGTCCGGTGCGCGCGCGCCGATGCGCGGCCGCGCGGCGTAGAGCCCCCGGGTGTAGGGATGGGCGCGGCGTGCGGCGACCTCGGCGGTCGGCCCGGCCTCGACCAAGGTGCCGCCGTACATCACGCCGATCCGCGCGACGACACGCGCCATCACGCCGAGGTCATGGCTGATGAGCAGCAGCGCCATGCCGGTCTCGCGCACGAGTTCGCCGATCAGATCGAGGACCTCGCGCTGGATCGTCACGTCGAGCGCGGTGGTCGGTTCGTCGGCGATCAGCAGGTCGGGACCGCAGGCGAGCGCGATCGCGATGCCGACGCGCTGCCGCTGGCCGCCGGAGAGCTGGTGCGGATAGGCGTCGAGGCGGTCGGCGGCACGCGGCATGCGCACGCGCTCGAGGAGGGCCAGCGCGGCACGCCGTGCTTCGGTGCGACCGAGGCCACGGTGCAGGCGCAGCGGTTCGCCGATCTGCGTGCCGACGGTGTGCAGCGGGTTGAGCGCGGTCATCGGCTCCTGGAAGACCATGCCGATCCGGTCGCCGCGCAGCCGGCAGAGCGCGGCGTCGGGCCGCCCGATCAGTTCGGCGCCGTCGAACACGATGCTGCCGGAGACGCGTGCCGAGGGCGGCAGGAGGCCCATCAACGCCAACGCGGTCAGCGATTTGCCACTGCCGCTCTCGCCGATCAGGCCAAGGGTTTCACCACGACCGAGGCGAAGGTCGATGCCGCGCAGGGCCTCGACCTCGCCGCGCGCGGCGGCAAGCGCGACCCGCAAGCCGCGGACCTCGAGCAATGGATGTTCGTCGACCGTCGCAGGCGTGCCCGCGGCGCGCGCCGGGAGCACGGAAGATGCCACCGGCTATTGTCGGTCCGTGGCGAAAGGCGCAGGGGCACGCTGTGCCATTCGCCACGCCGGCCGCCCGAAAGCGCCGGCGCGCAGGGGTCAGCGGCTGCGCCGGCGGGCCACCAACAGGATGGCGCCGAGGCCGCCGAACAGCAGCGCGACGCTCGCCGGCTCGGGCACCGGCGACACGGCGGCCACTTCGAACGCAACCCCGCCGGAGCTAAAGGTCAGACTGCTAAAGCCGGCGGCGTCCGTGAAGGTGTAGGGCAGCGATTCGGCGTTGTTGCCAGTACCGCTGCTGACCGCCGAACCGTTCACCGACATCACGCCGTCGCTGACGCGATTGAACGAGTCAGGGGAGCCCCAGAGGAAGGTGTACGAGGTGACGGGGCTCGCGAAGGTCAGCGTGCCGGTCGGCGAGAAACCCGCCGCTGTGCTCAGCACCGAAAAGCTCGAAATGCTCGATCCGGCCGGCGCGATCGGCATCAGGTACTGGTTGACGGAGCTCCCGGTTTCGGTCGTGAACCCGGTGCCGGTCAGAGCGCCATATGTTGCGGCCGAGGCGGCAGCGTGCAGCCCGACGAGGGCGGCGGCAAAACCGAGTTGTCTGAGGTACTTCATGCGGCAGCTCTCGTGCAGCGGTGATACGGTCACCGCGACCGACCGGCCAGATTCGTGACCAATTGCACACCAGCATAGCGGCGTTCGGGACAACCCTTAAGGGTTTAACGCGACCATTTGTAACTAGTGGTTACCGTGCCTGGTCAATGCGCCTGTCAGCTGCGCCCGTTCGCTCGCGGGTCCATTAGATCGCGCAGGCCATCGCCGAGCAGGTTCAAACCAAGCACGGAGAACACGATTGCCAGTCCCGGCCAGACAGCGAGCCATGGCGCCTGGTACATCAGGTTCTGGCCGTCGTTCAACATGCGCCCCCAACTCGGCGTCGGCGGCTGGGTGCCGAGTCCGAGGTAGCTGAGCGCCGCCTCCGCGAGCACCGCCACCGCGAACTGGATCGTCGCCTGCACGACCACCGCCGAGGCGAGGTTCGGCAGTACATGGTCGAGGGTGATCGCCCAGGGGCCCTTGCCGGCGGCACGTGCGGCCAGCACGAAATCGCGCGACCAGAGTTGGACGGCGGCGGCGCGGGTGATGCGGGCGAAGACCGGAATGTTGAAGATCCCGATCGCGACCACCGCGGTCACGAGCCCCGGGCCCCACACGGCGGTCAGCACGATCGCCGAGAGCAACGCCGGGAAGGCGAACGCGAAATCGGCGGCGCGCATCGCCGCTTCCTCGACCCAGCCGCGCCGCGCCGCGGCGGCCAACCCGACGCTGACGCCGAACCCGAGCCCGATGCCGACCGCGATCACCCCGGCGGCGAGCGAATTGCGGCTGCCCGCGATCAGGAGGGAGGCAACATCGCGACCCAGCCCGTCCGTGCCCAGCCAGTGCGCGGCCGACGGCGCGGCGAGCTTGTGCGGCACGTCGATCTCGGCCGGTGGCCAGGGGGTCCAGACGAACGACAGCAGCGCCGTGGCGACGAGCAGCGCGACGAGCGTGCCGCCGAGCACGAGCCCGGCGCGGGTTCTGCCGGCAGGCGCGCGCCTCATCGCGGCCGCGGCCGGAGCCGCGGATCGATCACCGCATACAGCAGGTCGACGACGAAGTTGATGCCGATCACCATTGCCGCGAGCAGCAGCACCACATCCTGCACGATGCGCAGGTCGCGGTTGGCGATCGCCTGGAACACGAGCCGGCCGAGCCCGGGCAGGGCGAACACGTTCTCGACGACGACGGTTCCGGTCAGCAGGTTTGCGAACTGCAGCCCCATGACGGTCAGCACCGGCACGAGGGCGTTGCGGAGCACATGGCGGCGCAGCACCTGGCCGCGGCTCAGCCCCTTGGCGCGCGCGGTGCGAACGAAATCCTCGCGCAGCACGTCGAGCACCGCCGCGCGCGTGATGCGCGCGAGGATCGCCGCCTGCACGACGGCGAGCGCCACCGCGGGCAGCACCAGCGCCTTGAACGCCAGCCCGGGTTCCTCCGACCACCCCGGGAACCCGCCGGCCGAAAACCAGTGCAGCCGCACCGCGAAGAACAGGATCAGCAGAATCGCGAACCAGAAATTCGGCACGGCGATGCCGAGCTGGCTCGCCGCCATCACGCCGGCATCGGCGAAGGTGCGGTGGCGTGCGGCTGCGTAGAGGCCGAAGCCGAGCGCGAGCACCGTGGTCAGCAGCATCGCCATCAGGGCGAGCGGTACCGTCACCGCGAGCCGCTCGGCGATGAGCGTGCCGATCGGCGTGTCGTACGCGACGCTGGTGCCGAGCTCGCCGGTCGCGAGGCCGCCGATCCACTGGGCGTAGCGAACGACCGCGGGCCGGTCGAGGCCGAGCTGGTGCGAGAGCGCCTCGACCGCCTCGGGCGTCGCCGATTCGCCCAGCATCACCTGCGCGGCGTTGCCGGGAAGAAGCCCCTGGATCGCGAACACGAGGATCGATGCCGCGACGAGCGTCAGCACGGAGGTCGCGAAGCGTTTCAGCAGCAAGAAAACCATCGGCACGCCGGATGCAGCGCCGTACGGCGTGCTTGGCGGCGGACGATAGCCTGTCGAGGCGCCCGGTCGGCGGGCGATCGAAGGGCCGTCGAAGGGCGGTTCGAGGGCCGTTCGCGCGGCCGTCGCTTCCCGGGCGGGAATCTTCGACAGCTCGGCGGGCGGCGCGATGGCCGCTCGGGGGCGGGGCCGTTCAGTGGCCGCTCGGTCGGCCTCTCAGTGGGCGGACGGCGACCGGCACGCGGTCATCGGGCCGCCCTGGTGCGCTCCGCCCGCGCGGGTGGTCGCCGCTCACGGAGCGCGCTCCACTGCGGGTCGCGCTTTGTGGTCCGGAGTGGCCACCTGGCGCGTGGTTTCGTTCACGGCTCGAGCCGTATCCGGGCCCGCCCCGAAGCTGCAGGCCAACGCGATGACAACCGTGCCGGCCCAGCGCTGCCGCAGATGAACAATCGCCTGTGTCATGGCTCTTTCCTATGGCTTGCACCGCGAAGCCGGTAAAAATGATGACGGCGCATGCCGCGCACTTCATCCCTTCGCCGGGGGACGAAGCGACCCCGGAGGCGCTGGCGTCCTGTCTCATCGAGCCCTTGCCGAGTCCGTCATGCCGCCGAACCTGCCCTTCGACACCGATCAGCTGCTCGTCGCCGGGCGTTGGCGGCCCGCCGCGAGCGCCGCCACGCTGATGGTGACGAATCCATCCGACGGCAGCGATCTGGCGCCGATCGCACGCGGCGACGCGGCCGACATCGACGCGGCAGTGGCAGCGGCCGAAGCCGCACTTGCCGGGGAGTGGGGCCGGCTGACCGCTACCGAACGCGGCCGGCTGCTCGCCGCCGCCAGCCGCCACGTGCTCGAAGAGGTCGAGTCGCTCGCGTGGCTCGAGGCCCTCGATGTCGGCAAGCCCTTGTCGCAGGGTCGCGCCGACGCGCTGGCGCTGGCGCGCTACCTCGAGTTCTACGGCGGCGCCGCCGACAAGCTGCACGGCCAGACGCTGCCCTATCTGGACGGCTACACCGCGTTCACCCTGCGCGAGCCGCACGGCGTCACCGGCCACATCGTGCCCTGGAATTACCCGATGCAGATCGTCGGGCGGAGCGTCGGCGCGGCCCTGGCGATGGGCAACGCCTGCGTGCTGAAGCCCGCCGAGGAGGCCTGCCTGACGGTGCTCGCGTTCGCCCGCATCCTCGAAAAAGCCGGCCTGCCGCCGGGGGCGCTGAACGTCGTGACCGGTCTCGGCGCCGAGGCCGGCGCGGCGTTGGCGGCGCATCCGCGCGTGCGGCATCTGTCGTTCACCGGCTCGGTCGCGACCGGGCGCGCGATCCAGGCGGCGGCGGCGCAGAACCTCGTGCCGGTCACGCTCGAGCTCGGCGGCAAGAGCCCGCAGATCGTGTTCGCCGATGCCGACCTCGACGCGGCGCTGCCGTTCCTCGTCAACGGCGGATTGCAGAACGCCGGGCAGACGTGTTCGGCCGGGTCGCGGATCCTGGTCGAGCGGCCGGTGATTGCGGAGGTGCGCAAGCGGATGGCTGAGCGCTACCGGGCGCTGCGCATCGGTCCGGCGCTCGACGATCCCGACATCGGCCCGCTGATCTCGAAGCGCCAGCAGCGCAGCGTCGAGCACTTCCTCGCCTTGGCCCGCGACGACGGCTTGGGCGTCGCCGCACAGGCCACGCTGCCCGCCGGTCTGCCGCCGGGCGGCTGCTGGGTCCGGCCGACGCTTCTCGACGCGGTGCCGCCCGGGCACGTGCTCGCCCAGCAGGAGATCTTCGGGCCGGTGCAGGTGCTGATTCCGTTCGACGGCGAGGCGGAGGCGCTGGCGATCGCCAACGGCACGGCGTACGGCCTGGTCGCGGGCGTCTGGACGTGCGACGGCGGCCGCCAGCTGCGGATGGCACGCGGCCTGAAGTGCGGCCAGGTGTTCATCAACAACTACGGCGCCGGCGGCGGCGTCGAGCTGCCCTTCGGCGGCATCGGCCACTCGGGCCACGGCCGGGAAAAGGGCATCGAGGCGCTCTACGGCTTCTCGACGCTGAAGACCGTGGCGATTCGGCATGGCTGAGCTGGCGATGCCGACTTCACCGAGATCGACATGAACCGACTCGACGCCAAAGTGGCCGTGGTCACCGGCGGCGCGTCCGGCTTCGGCGCCGGCATCGCCGCGCGCTTCGTCGCCGAGGGCGCGAAAGTGCTGATCGCCGACCGTGACGGCGCCGGCGCAGCGCGGGTCGCCGCCGCGCTCGGCACGAATGCGGCCAGCCTGCGGGTCGACGTGACCTCGCCGGCCGACGTGGCCGCGTTGCTCGACGCGGCCGAGCAACGCTTCGGTGCGCTGGACATCCTGGTCAACAACGCCGGCGTCTCGCATCGCCCGACGCCGCTCGAGGAGGTGGGCGACGACGACTTCGAGCGCATCGTCGGCGTCAACATGCGGGCGATCTACTTGGCCGCGAAGGCCGTCGTGCCGCGCTTCAAGGCCCGGGGCCGCGGCGTGATCCTGAACATCGCCAGCACCGCCGGCGTCAGCCCGCGGCCTGGACTCACCTGGTACAACGCGAGCAAGGGCTGGGTCATCACGGCGACGCGTTCGATGGCGGTCGAGCTCGCACCGTTCGGGATCCGCGTCGTCGCGCTCAACCCGGTCGCCGGCGAAACCCCGCTTCTCGCGACCTTCATGGGCGAGGACACGCCCGAGATGCGGGCCAAGTTCCTGGCGACGATCCCGCTCGGCCGGTTCTCGACGCCCGCGGACCTCGGCCATGCCGCAGCCTTTCTTTGCAGCGACGCGGCCTCGCTGATCACCGGCGTCGGCCTCGAGATCGACGGCGGACGCTGCATTTGAGGCCGCAGCAGGCGCAGCCGGGACGCGCCCGGCCGAAGCCCGCGCCGCGCCGCTTCGCGCTCGCCCGGCGCCGCGCAATCTGGGTGCCGACGTGGCAGGGCGGGCTGCTGTTGCTCGCGCTCGGCGTCGGGGCGGTCCTCGCGGTGGCGCTCTCGGCCTACCGCTTCCTGGCCCCGATCGACCCCGCGCGCGGGACCGACGGGCGCGGCGCACGCACGCTCGTCGTCGAAGGCTGGGTCGATCCGCCAGCGCTGCGCCGCGCCGCGGCCGTGGCGCGCGCCGGGCACTACGAGCGGGTGCTGACCAGCGGCGGCCCGATCGAGGCTTGGATGGACCGGCAGGGCTGGGGCAGTTTCGCGGTACGCGCCGCCGATATTCTCAGGACCGAGGGCGGCCTGACGATCCCGGTCGTCGCCGTGCCGGCGCCCGATTCGGCCCTCGACCGGACGTTTCAAAGCGCGCTCGCGGTGCGCCGCTGGGCCGAACACGCGGGCCCGCGGCTGGCCGCGCTGGATGTCTTCACCAGCGACGTGCATGCGCGCCGCAGCCGTCTGAACTACCGGCTGGCGTTCGGTCCGGCGACCGAGGTCGGCATCCTCGCGGACCGCGACGGCGATCCTTCGGCCGGGCGCTGGTGGACCCGCAGCGACAGCGCCAAGCGCGTCGTCGGCGAGGCGGTCAGCTGGGCCTGGACGGCATGCTGCTTCTGGCCCGAGGTGCGGGACGCCTCGCCCTGAGCCCGCCCCGCCCGGCTCACAGTCCGGCGCGACGCCACGCTCAGCGCCATGCCGCGGCGCTCGTGAACAGCGTGAGCACGCCGGTGTAGCCGTAGAGGTGATGGTGGGCGATCTCGCCGCCGGCAAAAAAGCCGACGAGCGGCACGTCGCCGAGGGCGTGGCGAACGATCGCCATTTCGGCCGAGGGGGCGCCGAAATGGGGCCCGCCGCGGCCGGCGCAACTGACGTAGATCGCGCCGGCGATGCCGGGGGTCGTCGGTCCGTCGCCCGTGCCGGCTGCCCCGCCGGGCTCGCGCAGGGCGTCCTTCCAGGCGAGCGCGGCCGCGGGCGTCAGCGCTTCCGGCTCGACCTCCTCGCGCAACTCGGCGCAGATCCGCACCAGGTCGCGGCGTGCCGCCTCGGCGTGGCGAACGCAGAACGCGAGTTGCGCGCCGGGTTCGGCCCGGTCGGCGATGGCGATCGCGCGGCGCGCCGGGTCGAGCCCGACCAGATGACGGACCCGCACGTCGATCCCGAAGGCATGCCGGCTGCCGGCGCCATCGAAGCCGACCCGGCCGGGCGTGCCGGCCGAAGCGCCGTCCGGCGCGGCGGCGCCGGGGTCGCCGAGGCCCACCAGCACCTGGCGCAGCTTCGGCAGCGCCGCCCGCAGGTCGCCGCCCGCGACGCCGGCGTCCTGAAGCAGGCAGTCGAGCGCCGGCGCGCCATCGAGCGTGAGCACGACGTTGCGCTCCGCCGCGGTCACCGCACGCGCCGCACCGATCGGCCGGCAACCCTGGGTGACGCGCGACACGATGCCGACGCGCCGGTCGAACGCGAGTCCCGAGAGGCCGCCGCGCAACACGCCGCCGGCGATCTGCACCCTCGTCTCGTGGCCCGACGCCAGGCCGCCGAACAGATAGCCGCTCGCCGTGCGCCGGCTCATCTCCTCGATCAGCGCGGCGAGTTCGGGCGTGGTCGGGTCGGCGTGGACGAGCGCGGTGTGGGTGCCGAAGCCGCCGAGCGGACGCGCCCCCGAGAACACCTTGAATTGCGCCGCCGGGAGCTCGCTCAGCATCAGCGCGAGCGCCGGTTCGTCGAAGTACTCGACGCCGGTCGCCGCGATGCCGACGCCGCTCGCCCCGACCCATTCAACGCCCGGCCAGCGCTGACCGAGCTCCGCGACGAGCCGTACGGCGTCCGCCGCGTAGGCCTCGGTCAGGTAGACCCAGCCGAGGGTCGGCGCGGCCGCCGCGGGGCGCTTGGCGCGCTGGGCATCGATCTGGGCGCCGGCGAGCGCAAGGGCGATCCGCCAGTCCGGATGGGTGGCGTGCGCATGCAGGAAGCGGTTCATCGGCAGCACGCAGGGCGGCAGGGTGGCGGCGCTAACGCGTGCCGGACGACGCCGGGCGCCGGCAACGGCGGAAGGGCGGCACGCTCAACCGCCGGGATTGCGGCCGGTCGCATCCTTCGTCGTCCCGGCGGTCTTCTTGGCGGCGCCCTTGCGGCCCGCTGTCTCGGACAGGGCGCCGGCGCCCGAGTCCTTGATCGCACTCGCGGCCAAGGTCGCGAACTGCTGGGTGAGCGCACCCCACCATTGCAGGGGATCGACGGGGGCGGTGGCCGGCGCGGCACCCGTCGCGGCCGCGGGTGCGGTTGCGTCCGGCGGCGACACCGGAATCTTCAGCGCGTTGCGCAGGTCGTCGGTGCGGACGTTCAAGGTTTGCAGCGTCGAGAGCGTCATCCGCTGCACCTCGAGCCCGCGGATCGTCGCGTCGACCATGCGGACGTTCTGCTCGAGCCAGAACTGCACGGTGCGCAACTCGCCGATGCGTTTGTCGAGCTCGGCGGGGTCGAGCGTCGGCGCGACCCATTGGCCGAGTCCGGGCAGCGCGGCGTTCGCGTTCTTCGCCAGGCCCTGCATGAAGTCGAAGCCCGGCACGAGTTTGGTGAAGGCGGAAAAGTCAGTCATGGCGAGACTCCGGTGCTGCGGCGAACCGCACGGCGGCACGATAACGTCAATAGGAGGGGCCCGCGAATGGCGGGGTCGACAGGGTGGCATAGTGACACCGGCGCGCAACGGAGGTGGCCGTGGGCGGGACGAGAGCTGAGGCGGCGGATGCCGACCGGTCCGAGGGCCGGCGGCGCCGCGCGGCCGGCATGGTGCTGGCGCTCGTGCTCGGCGTGCACGCCGTGGTGCTCGAGCGCTGGGGCGGCGCGGGACGCGAGTCCGAGGTGCAGCAGCACCCGGCCGGGCATGCATTGACCGTGCGGATCGTCGCGGCCGGGCCGACGGCCGACGCGGCCGCGGCGTCGATCCGGCCGCAAGCCGCGCCCCCCGTGTCGGACCCGGGCGACGGCGTTCGGCCGGCCCGCGTGGCGGCCGGATCCGATCGCACGGGCCGGCCCGCGCCGGCGCATGTGCCGCGTCGTCCGCCGACCGGGCAGGCGGCTGCGCCGACGCGATTGGGCAGGTCGACCGTGCCCGTGCCCGTGCCCGTGCCGGTCAAGCGGCCTGACGCGCCACTGCCCTGGCCCGAGCCCCGGCCCCCGCTGGCCGTCCCAGGTCGTGCTGACGCTTCTAACGCTTCCGACGCCGCTGTCGCGCTCGAGGCGGTCGAGGATCGAGCCCCGGACGCGCCGTCGACGATCGACACCGACGCCGCGCCGGCGCGCGCACGACCGGTGCGCTTCGTGCCCGGCGCGGCGCTCATCGCCGTCGCCACCCCCGGCGAGCCGACCGCGAGCGGACCCGAGCCCGAGCCCGATCCCGAAACCGAGCCGGTCCCGCATTACCGCACGCGCATGCCGCCTTCGGTGCTGTTGCGCTACGACGTGCGGCGTGGCGGCCTATCCGGCATCGGCCGTATCGATTGGCGCACCGACGGCAGCCACTACGACCTGAAACTCGACTTCCGCTACCTCGGGCTCGCGATCCTGCAACAGGCCAGCAGTGGCGGCTTCGATGCCGACGGCCTCGCGCCGCAGCGTTTCGTCGACCAGCGGATCCGCCGTGCGGCGCAGGCCGCCAACTTCCAACGCGGCGCGAAAAAGCTCAGCTACTCCGGCAGCGGCGAGGAATTCATGCTTCGCCCCGGCGCCCAGGACCGGTTGAGCTGGATGGTGCAGCTCGCGGCGATCGTCGCGGCCGAGCCGGCGCTGGCGCGTCCCGGCGGCCGCATCACGATGTTCGTCACCGGCGCACGCGCCGACATCGCCGTCTGGACGTTTCGCGCTGTCGGCGCCGAGCCGTTCGAGCTGCGCTCGGGGACCGTCGAGACGGTCAAGTTCGTGCGCGAATCCCGCCACGCGCACGACATCAGCGTTCAAGCCTGGCTCGACCCGGCCCGCGGCTACCTCCCGGCCGCCGCCTCGCAGCAGTCCGGCCCGGGCGACGAGCCCTACGAGCTGCGGCTGGTGGAGGCGGTCGAGGCGCACTGAGGCGGCGCCGGAAGCCGGCCGGCGGCCGCCGCGTTTCGGGCGGCGGGTTTCGACCCGGGAACCGATGGCTTGAAAATTGCCGGTATCGCGGTCATCTCTAACCGACGGCGAACGAGCCGCTTCGAGACGAGGACCGACCGTGCAGGAATCGACCATGCAAATGCTCTACAACTCCGAGAGCTACGTCGTCGTGCGCTTCGAGGTCGACGAGGCGGCGCCGGACGGCATGCGCATGCTCACGGCGCCCACCGGACGCGGCGGCTACCAGATCGTCGACAAGTTCGCGGGCAGGGAGATCTACCTTCAGGGCGCCATGGCGGCGCACTTCCAGGCGGGGGTCGACGCCTTGATCGAGGCCGGCCCGTCCGAGGAGGATGTCGATGCTTTCCTGGAGCGCTTCACCCCGTTGATGCAACAGCCGGTCGTGCTGCACTGATCATCGCAAGCTGCGCGCATGCGGAAAGTGCGGGCGGTACGGCGGCGTCCCGAGCGTCGTCAGCCCCCTGGACTGCCGGCGCTTGATCGGCTTCGTTCTCTACGCCAAGATCAGGCGCCGAAATCGTCTGCCAAGGAGCTGCGATGGTCGAGAACCCGGCGGGTGGACGAATGCTGCTGTCGCCGGGCCTGCGGGAGGCTCCGTTGCTCGACCGCATGTGCTCGCATTTCGTGCTGACGTTGACCATGCGGCATACCGGCCGCTTCAACCTTCGGCGCGACTGGAACAGTTTGCTCTCGCTCACCGGCAAGCACCTGGTCTGGCCGCCGCCGGTGCTGGCGCGGCTCCGCGATTTCCTGAACCGCCGCTGTCGTGGCAACGAGCACTGGCGCGGCCACGAGGCGCTCGACGACGAGGCCTTCCTCGCCCGCCACGGGGCCTGGCGCGGCGCCTACGAGGAAGGCACGCTCTTCTTCTACATCGACGAGTACATCAAGGACGCGCCGAAAGACCTGCTCGCGGTTCTCGGCGCGACCGCCGAATGGCTGGCGCGGAGCCCGGCGCGCAAGTCGACCCTCGTCGAGAAGAACATCGATTCGCTCGCCGGGCTGCTGCAGCTGAACCCGGCCGAGCGCGCGCTGCTGCTCTACGGCACCCTGGCACGTTACCAGCGCGACCTGCGGGGCTTGCTCGTCGAGTTCAAGGTGGCGAATGCGCAGGAGGCCTACGCCGCGATCGCGAGCGTCGCCGGCGTCAGTGCGACCGATGTGGCCGAGGCGCTGCGCGCCGGCTCGCGGCTCGAGCGGATCGGGATGGTCGAAAACCTGATCTCCGAGCACAACATCACCGACCTGGCCGACCTGATGAAGGTCAGCGAGCAGTTGCCGCCGGTGCTGATGCGGAAATACGCCGGGCCGTCCGACCTGATGGCGGTGTTCACCCGCCCGGCGACGCGAAGCGCGTTGACGGTCGACGACTTCGATTTCGTCGGCATCGACCGGAAAATGATGACGGCGCTGCTGCAAAACGCCGTCGCGCGAAAGGAACCCGGCGTCAACGTGCTGCTCTACGGGCCGCCCGGCACCGGCAAGACCGAGCTCGCGAAAGTGGCGGCGCAGGCCGCGGGGCTCGAGCTGTACGAGGTCGAGTACGCCGACCGCGACGGCAATTCGCTCTCGGGCCGCGACCGCTATCGCTCGTTGCAGATCAGCCAGGTGTTCCTGAAGGGCAGCGTCAACGTCGCCTTGTTGTTCGACGAGGTGGAAGACGTGTTTCCGCCGATCTCGACCGACGCCTCAGCGCTGATCGCCCGGCTCGACGCGGCCGACGGCGGCGCGGTCAACGGCAGCGTCAGCGGCAAGGCCTGGGTCAACCAGATCCTCGAGACCAACCCGGTGCCGGTCATCTGGGTGACGAATCGCATCGAGCAGATCGACCCGGCGTTTCGGCGCCGCTTCCAGTACCACCTCGAGCTCAAGAGCCCGCCGCCGGGCGCGCGCGAGGCCGTGATCGGCCGGGCGCTCGACGGCGTCGCGGTCGACGCCGGTTTCGCGGCCAAGCTCGCCGAACGCCGCGGCCTGACGCCGGCGCAGATCCGCACCGCGGTCAAGTTCGCCCGGCTCGCGCTCGATCCGGCGCTCGGCGAGCACGCGAATGTTCAGACGCTGATCGAGCGGCAGCTCGGCAACGCCGACAAGGCACTCGGCACCGCCGCGAGCGGGCGCGCGGCGCGCCAGGTGGTCACGCGCTACGACCTCTCGCTCGTCAACACCGAGTCGCGCTTTCCGATCCCCAAGGTCGTCGAGGCGCTGCGGCGCCGGGGTGTCGGCACGCTCTGCTTTCACGGGCCGCCCGGAACCGGCAAGACCGCGCTGGCCGAGCACATCGCCGAGGCGCTGCAGCGGCCGCTGCTGGTGCGTCAGGCGAGCGACATCTTCGCCAAGTACGTCGGCGAGACCGAGCAGAACATGGCGAAGATGTTCACCGAAGCCGAAGAGGAAAAGGCGGTGCTGCTCCTCGACGAGGCCGACAGCTTCCTGCGCAGCCGCAAGATGGCCGAGCGCAACTACGAGGTCAGCGAGGTCAACGAGATGCTGCAGGGCATGGAGCGCTTCGCAGGCGTTTTCATCTGCACGACCAACCTGTTCCTCGATCTCGACGACGCGGCGCTCCGGCGCTTTACTTTCAAGATTCGCTTCAAGCCGCTCGACGCCGCACAACGCGAGCGGATGTTCGCCGCCGAGGCGCTGGGGGGCGATGCCACGGCACTGACGGTCGAACGGTCCGGCCGGCTGGCGCGGCTCTCCGCGCTGACCCCCGGTGACTTCGCCGCGGTCAAGCGCCAGATCGACGTGCTCGGCGAGCCCTTCGAGCCGGACGAATTCCTGTCGCAACTCGAGGCCGAGCACCGGGTCAAGCCGGAGGTGCGGGAGCAGCGGGTGCTCGGGTTCGCACGCTGAGATGCCGCTTTATCTTTGTTTAGCGCTCCGGACATGGCCCCCGAGCGCTTTCACTCCCTGAGGCCCGTGGGTACGACGTGATCATGAAGCAAACGCATTACACCCGTGGCGCCGACCTGCCGGCAATCCTCGCCCGCCGCATTGCCGTGCTCGACGGCGCGATGGGCACGATGATCCAGCGCTACAGCCTCGGCGAGGCCGACTATCGCGGCGCGCGCTTCGCCGCTCATCCGAAGGACTTGAAAGGCAACAACGACCTGTTGGTGCTCACCAAGCCAGAGGTGATCGCCGAGATCCACGCGCAGTACCTCGCGGCCGGCGCCGACATCGTCGAAACCAACACCTTCGGCGCAACCTCGGTGGCGCAGGACGACTACGGCCTCGGGCACCTGGCGCGCGAGATGAACGTCGCCGCCGCCCAACTCGCGCGCGCCGCCTGCGACCGCTTTGCGACGCCCGAGAAGCCGCGCTTCGTTGCCGGCGCGATCGGCCCGACGCCGAAGACCGCGAGCATCAGCCCCGATGTCGCCGACCCGGCGGCGCGCAACATCACCTTCGACGAGCTGCGCGCCGCCTACCGCGAACAGGCGAGCGGCCTGCTCGAAGGCGGCTGCGACCTGTTCCTCGTCGAAACGATCTTCGACACCCTGAATGCCAAGGCCGCGATCTTCGCGCTCGACGAGCTGATGGAGGAGACCGGCGAGCGATTGCCGGTGATCGTCTCCGGCACCGTGACCGACGCTTCCGGTCGCATCCTCTCCGGCCAGACGGTCGGCGCCTTCTGGCACAGCGTGCGGCATGCGAAGCCGCTCGCGATCGGCCTGAACTGCGCGCTGGGCGCGGCGCTGATGCGGCCCTACATCGAGGAGCTGGCGCGGATCGCCGGCGATACCTTTGTCAGCTGCTACCCGAACGCCGGGCTGCCGAATCCGATGAGCGACACCGGCTTCGACGAGACGCCCGAAGTCACCGGCCGGCTGGTCGAGGAGTTCGCTGCCGCCGGCTTCCTGAACATCGCCGGCGGCTGCTGCGGCACCACGCCGGCGCACATCGCGGCGATCGCCGAGCGGGTCGGCCGGTATGCACCACGGCACGGACGCCGCGGGGCGCTGTTCGGCGAACTGGCGCTCGAGGCGGCTTGATAAACTTCAGGCCATGACCGACAACGTCGCGAATCTCATTCTCGAGCATCTGCGCGCCTTGCGCAGCGAGCTCGGCCTCGTCAAGACGGTGGTCGAGCAGATCAACGAACGTCTGCGCAGCCACGACGCGGCGATCCTCGACTTGCGCCGGTCGGACGTGCACGGCTACGAAGAACACGCGCGCCAGCAGGTCAGCCTGGACCGGTTGAGCGAGCGCGTCGAGCGCATCGAAAAGCGGTTCGAATTGCACGATTGACTTGGTGCCGCCGGCTGCCGACAGCCGGCGGCATGGCCCGAGGAGCGTTGCGAGGACCGCGCCACGCGGTCGCCAGGCTCGGGCCCGGCGCTGATCTTCCAGCGCCGGATCGAACCGCGCTCGCCCGACCCGAAAACGGTCCGCGGTGAGTGCGTCGCGGGCCGTTGCCGAACAGGCTGTTGCCGAACCAGACCCAGCGATGACCCTGCCGACGCCCGATCCTTCCCCGACCGCGACCCCGCCCCCCGAAGGCGGCGCGACGCGACCCGCCATCCCGCCGATGAAGCTTTCCGGCCTCGAGCCGGTGCTGATCGGCGAAGGCACGCTCTTCGTCAACGTCGGCGAGCGCACCAACGTCACCGGCTCCAAAGCTTTCGCCCGGATGATCCTGGCCGGCGACTTCGAGGCGGCGCTCTCGGTCGCACGCCAGCAGGTCGAAAACGGCGCGCAGATCCTCGACGTCAACATGGACGAGGCGATGCTCGACTCGAAGGCGGCGATGGTGCGCTTCCTGAACCTCGTCGCCGGTGAACCCGAGATCGCGCGCGTGCCGATCATGGTCGACTCGTCGAAGTGGGAGGTGATCGAGGCGGGTTTGCAATGCATCCAGGGCAAGGGCATCGTCAACTCGATCTCGATGAAAGAAGGCGAGGACGCGTTTCGCCGGCAGGCGACGCTCGTGCGGCGCTACGGCGCCGCGGCGGTCGTGATGGCGTTCGACGAGCAGGGCCAGGCCGACACCTTCGCCCGCAAGACCGAGATCTGCGCCCGCGCCTACCGGATCCTCGTCGACGAGCTCGGCTTCCCGCCCGAGGACATCGTCTTCGACCCGAACATCTTCGCGATCGCGACCGGCATCGAGGAGCACGCCAACTACGCCGTCGACTTCATCGACGCGGTGCGCTGGATCAAGCGCGAGCTGCCGGGCGCCAAAGTCTCGGGCGGCGTCTCGAACGTCTCGTTCAGCTTTCGCGGCAACGACCCGGTGCGGGAAGCGATCCACACCGTGTTCCTCTACCACGCGATCGCCGCCGGGATGGACATGGGGATCGTCAACGCCGGCATGGTCGGTGTCTACGACGATCTCGAGCCCGAGCTGCGCGAGCGCGTCGAGGACGTGGTGCTGAACCGCCGCACCGACGCCGCCGAGCGCCTGATCGAAGTCGCCGAGGGCGCCAAAGGCCGCGCCAAGGACGATTCGGCCAAGCTGGCCTGGCGCGGCACGGCCGAGGCACCGCGCCCGGTCGCCGAGCGGCTGGCGCACGCCCTGGTCCACGGCATCTCGGAGTTCATCGACACGGACACGGAGGAGGCCTACCAGGCGACGCTCGCCGCCGGCGGCCGGCCGCTGCACGTGATCGAAGGCCCGCTGATGGACGGCATGAACGTCGTCGGCGACCTGTTCGGCCAGGGCAAGATGTTCCTGCCGCAGGTCGTGAAATCGGCGCGCGTCATGAAGCAGGCGGTCGCCCACCTGCTGCCGTACATCGAGGAAGAAAAGCGCCGTCTGGTCGACGCCGGCGGCGAGGCCAAGGCCAAGGGCAAGATCGTGATCGCGACCGTCAAGGGCGATGTGCACGACATCGGCAAGAACATCGTCACCGTCGTCCTCCAGTGCAACAACTTCGAGGTCGTGAACATGGGCGTGATGGTCGCGTGCCGCGACATCCTCGCGAAGGCGCGTGAAGAAGGCGCCGACATCGTCGGGCTCTCGGGCCTCATCACGCCGAGCCTCGAGGAGATGCAGCACGTCGCCGCCGAAATGCAGCGCGATCCGCATTTCCGCGCCAACAAGGTCCCGCTCCTGATCGGCGGGGCGACGACGAGCCGGGTCCACACCGCCGTCAAGATCGCGCCGCATTACGACGGGCCGGTGGTTTACGTGCCCGACGCGAGCCGCGCGGTCGGCGTCTGCGCCGATCTGCTGAGCGACACGCGCGCCGCCGCGACCGTTGCCGAACTGAAGGCCGACCAGGAACGCGTGCGCCGCCAGTACGCGAACCGCAAGACCGTGCCGCTGGTGTCGCTCGAGGGCGCGCGCGCCAACAAGACGCCGCTCGACTGGTCGGCGCCGAGCGCACCGCCGCCGAAGTTCCTCGGCCGGCGGGTGCTGAAAAACCAGGATCTCGCCGAGATCGCGGCCTGCATCGACTGGGCGCCCTTCTTCCAGACCTGGGACCTGGCCGGCAAATTCCCGGCGATCCTCGACGACCCGGTCGTCGGCGATGCGGCGCGCCGCGTCTTCGATGACGGCCAGCGCATGCTGAAGCGGATCGTCGACGGCCGCTGGCTGACGGCCAACGGCGTCGTCGGCCTGTTCCCCGCGGCGAGCGTCGGCAGCGACGACATCGAGATCTACCGCGACGCGACATGCCGCGAGGTGCTGATGACCTGGCGCGGCTTGCGCGTGCAAAGCGAACGGCCGGTGGTCGACGGCGTGCGCCGGCCGAACCGCTGCCTCGCCGACTTCATCGCGCCCAAGGGGTCGGGCTGCGTCGACCACATCGGCCTCTTCGCCGTCACCGCAGGCCTGGGTGCCGCGAAGCGCGAGCAGCAGTTCCATGCCGAGCTCGACGACTACGGCGCGATTCTCTTCAAGGCGCTCGCCGACCGCCTCGCCGAAGCCTTCGCCGAGCGCCTGCACCAGCGGGTGCGCACCGACTGGTGGGGGTACGCGGCCGACGAGCGGCTGACGAACGCGGAGTTGATCGCCGAGCGCTACCGCGGCATCCGCCCGGCGCCCGGCTATCCGGCGTGCCCGGACCACCTCGTCAAGAGCGACCTGTTCCGCGTGCTCGCGGCCGAGGAGATCGGCATGGGGCTCACCGAGAGCCTGGCGATGACGCCAGCGGCGAGCGTCGCCGGCTTCTACCTCGCGCACCCCGAGGCGCGCTATTTCAACGTCGGCCGGATCGGCGACGACCAGCTGGCCGATTGGGCCGGCCGGCAGCAACTGGACATCGCGGTGGCGCGCCGCGCTTTGGCGTCGCTGCTGGACTGACTTGCGCCCGTAAGAGACGTAACTCTACGGGTAAGTACGCGCCACATCGACAGGTCGGACAAGCGGATGATCGCTGGCCGAGTGCATCGACAGGGAACCGCCGTGACGACGATATTGATTCGCAGCAGGTCGCGCCGTGCGCTCTGGGGCGCGGTATGCGGGAGCGCAGTGCTGACCGCGTGCGGTGGCGGCGGTGCCGACCCGAGCGCCACGGGGTCCACCTCGATGGCTGCGCCGGCCGACGGTACGGCCACGGCCCAACTCGCCAAAGGTAGCGCGCCGGCGCCGGCGCCGGCGCCGACGCGCGCCGAGGCCGCCCGCTTCCTGACGCAGGCGACCTTCGGCCCGACGGATGCCGAGGTCGACGCCCTCGTCGCGCTCGGCTACTCAGCCTGGATCGACCGCCAGTTCACGCTTCCGGCCACCTCGCACCGGGCGCACTGGGAAGCTGCGAACGCTGCGATCCAGGCCGTGACCCCCGCCGTGACCGCCGGTCAGGACCCCGTCTGGGAAGCGTTCTGGGACCAGGCGGTCAACGGCCCGGACCAGCTCCGCCTGCGAGTGGCGTTTGCGCTCTCCGAGATCTTCGTCGTCTCGGCGGTCGACGGCAACGTCGGCAACCAGCCGCGCGCCATGGCCGACTGGCTCGACATGCTCGGCGACAAGAGCTTCGGCAGCTACCGTCAGCTGCTCGAATCGGTGGCGCTGCACCCGATGATGGGTCTCTACCTGTCGTGGCTGAAGAACCAGAAGGCCGATGCGACGACCGGCCGCGTTCCCGACCAGAACTTCGCGCGCGAGTCGATGCAGCTGTTCTCGGTCGGCTTGGTGCAATTGAACCGGGACGGTACGCCGGTGCTCGCGAACGGTCAGCCGGTCGAGAGCTACGGCCCGAACGACGTGGCCGGTCTGGCGCGCGTCTACACCGGCTACAGCTGGGCCTGCGGCGCGCTCAACGCCGGGTGCTTCCTGAACGGCTCGACTGGCGGCGTCTCCGACCCTGACCGCTACATCAAGCCGATGGTGGCGTACGCGCAGTACCACAGCACCGAGGTGAAGAGCTTCCTCGGCACGACGATTCCGGCCGCGACCGCGGCGAACCCGGCCGGCGACTTGAAGATCGCCCTCGACGCGCTGGCCGCGCATCCGAACACCGCGCCCTTCATCTCGAAGCAGCTGATCCAGCGCCTCGTCACCAGCAACCCGACGCCCGGCTATGTCGGCGATGTCACCGAAGCGTTCTTGAAGAACGGCGGTGATCTGAAGGCGGTGGTCAAGGCGATCTTGCTGCATCCTGAAGCGCGTGTGCAGTCGGGCACCCAAGGCAAGCTGCGCGAACCGGTGTTGCGGCTCTCGGCCTATCTGCGGGCCTTTCCGCACACCTCCGACACCGGCAACTTCAAGATCGGCAACACCGATTCGGTCGCGACTTCGCTCGGCCAGACGCCGCTGCGGGCGCCGTCGGTCTTCAACTTCTTCCGGCCGGGCTACGTGCCGCCGGGCACCGCGACCGCGGCCGCCGGCCTGGTCGCGCCCGAGATGCAGCTGGTCAACGAGACCAGCGTCTCGGGGTGGGTCAACTGCATGCGGGACAACCTCTCGAGCGGCGTCGGGCAGTACAACGGCACGATCGGCACGACGACCTTCAACCGGCGCGACCTGCAGCGCGACTGGTCGACCCAGACGGCGCTGGCCGCGACGCCCGACCTGCTGGTCGCGTCGGTCACCGACAAGCTGCTCTACGGGCTGGCCGGCACCGATCTCAAGGCACAGATCGCGGCCGCGATCGCGAAGATCGCGATTCCGGCGCTGAACGCCACGGGCAGCAACCTGGCGGCCGTCGATGCGGCCAAGCGGGCGCGGGTCAACGCCGCACTGCTGATGACGCTCGCGTCGCCCGAATTCCTGACGCAGAAATGAGTCGATCGATGAACGTCCATCACCACGCCGCCCGCCGCCACTTCCTGCGCCGCAGCGCCGCCTTGAGCGCGCTGGCCGGCAGCGCCGCGCCGCTGGCGCTGAACCTGATGGCCGCCGGGTCGGCCGCCGCCCAATCGGCCAGTGACTACCGCGCGATCGTCTGCGTGTTCCTCTACGGCGGCAACGACGCGTTCAACATGGTGCTGCCGACCGACGCCGCGTCGTGGGCCGCCTACACCGCCACCCGCACGCAGGCGCCCGACCCGATCGCGCTGCTCGCGCCCGGCACCGCGCCCAGCGCCGCCGCGGCCGCCGGGTCGCCGGCCCGACTCGGCGGCGTGCTGCCGATCGTGCCGACGAACGCCCAGGGCCGCAGCTTCGCCCTCCACCCGCTGCTCGGTTCGCTGCAGCAGCTCTTCGGCGTCGACAAGCGGCTGGCGATCATCCCGAACATCGGCCCGCTGGTGCAGCCGACCAGCAAGGCGCAGTACGCGAGTGGCAGCTACGCCGTGCCGCTGCGGCTTTTTTCGCACAACGACCAGCAGAACACCTGGCAGGCGCTGGCGCCGGAGGGCGCGACCCGCGGCTGGGGCGGCCGCATCGGCGACATGATCGCCGCGGGGAACAGCCAGCCGCTCTTCACCGCGATCTCGGCCGCCGGCAACTCGGTCTGGGTCGACGGCAACGTCGTGCGCCAGTACGGCGTCGGCACGAACGGCGCGGTGCCGCTCGGGGTCGACGCGAGCGGCAAGGTGTACGGCTCGGCCGATGTCGGTGCCGCGCTGCAGAAGATCGCCACGACGAGCCGCAGCGCGCATCCGTTCGACGCCGACCTCGCCGCGGTCGCCGGCCGGGCGGTGAGCGCCGAACAGGTGCTGAAGACCGCGTTGAAGGTGGCGAGCGACCCGCTCTTCGGCACGGCGCCCGCGTCCGGCAGCTACAACCAGGCGACCGACCCGAAGCTCCAGTACGCGAACCCGCTGACCGGCGCCGCCGCGGCGAACGCCCTGGCGCAGCAGTTCCAGGTCGTCGCCCGGCTGATCGAAGCCGGGATGCGCGGCGCGACCGGCGCCAAACGCCAGGTGTTCTTCGTCAGCCTTGGCGGTTTCGACACCCACGACTTCCAGAACCGCAACCAGGCGGTGCTGATGGCGCAGCTGGCGCAGGGCCTCGCCTACTTCGACACGACGCTCGGCAATCTCGCCGCGCGCAATCTCGTCACCACCTTCACCGCGAGCGATTTCGGCCGCACCTTCACGAGCAACGGCGACGGCACCGACCACGGCTGGGGCGGTCACCACTTCGTGATGGGCGGCGCGGTCAACGGCGGCGACCTGTACGGCAGGTTCCCCACCCTCGCGCTCAAGAACGCCGCGAACAACAACTTCGACGCCAGCGCCGATCAGATCGGCAACGGCAGCCTTTTGCCGACGACATCGGTCGACCAGCTCGGGGCGACGCTCGCCGCCTGGTTCGGCGTCTCGGCGACCGACACCCTCTCGATCTTCCCGAACCTCGCGAATTTCGACGCCACCAAGCGCAACCTCGGCTTCTTCGGCTGACGCTGAGAGCTGACGGCCTGCGGCCGCCGTCGGCCGCGGCCGGTCGATTTTCGTGCGCTGCGGCGCGACGGCTCCCCGCTGTCGCGCCGTCGTCGTTTCAACGAAGCGCGTTCATCGACGCGTGTCATCCGACTTGATTGGCAAGCTGCCTCAATAATTTCGGTCGGTGCTCACTTCGAAACAAGCTAAACGGCTGCGTACCCGGAAAGGCGACTTCAAAGCCGCTGAGGCAGCTTGCTAATCAGCTCCCGGGAAGCGCCGCCCGCAGGCCCAGCGGCCAGATGCCGGCTGATACATCGCGAGAGACGCATTCACTTACGCGCCGTCGCATCCGCTCGCAAAGCGAACCGATCGCGTCGCCGTGGTGGCAGGTCGCCGCCGGCTGAACCGCCAATCCCATCACGAACGCCCGGGCCGGCCGACGCGCTCCGTCGGCTTTCCGCTCGGCACAGCGACTGCGTCGATTCCGCTCGAACCGCCAAAGGTTCGCAGCGGGAGCGAAAGTGCTTAACCCTCAGTTGTTCGACCTTGAAGGCCCCAAGCCGGGCCCCCATCGGCGCGTTGCCCGCAGTGCCGTCGCCGCGGCTGCGGCCGCCCTGCTCGCCGCACTCGCAGCCTGTGGCGGTGGCGGCAGCGCGAGCAGCAGCGGCGGCACCGATGTCGCGGCCGGTACAGAAACAGGTACAGGTACAAGTACAAGTTCCGGCCCCGGTACAGGTAGCGCCGCCGACAGCGGCGGCACGCCGACGGCCGCGGCTCCGACCGCTCCTAGCAACAGCGCGGCAGCGGCGGCCCGCTTCCTCGTTCAGGCGACCTACGGCCCGACCAGCGCCGACATCCAGCGCCTGCAATCGATGAGCTATGCGGCCTGGATCGACGAGCAGTTCGCCAAGCCGCAGGCGCTGCACCGCGATTACATGAACCTGGCGGCGGCCGACCTCGCCGCGACCGGTGGCTCGATCAGCCAGACCAACTTCTTCGATTCGTACTGGACGCAGGCGGTCGCCGGCGACGACCAGCTGCGCCAGCGCGCCGCGCTCGCGCTCTCCGAGATCTTCGTCATCTCGTTCACCGACGCGACCTTGCGCAACCAGCCGCGCGGCGTCGCCTCGTACTACGACATGCTCGGCGCCAAGGCGTTCGGCAACTTTCGCGACCTGATCGAGGCGGTGGCGCTGCACCCGATGATGGGCGTTTACCTCTCGCATCTGAAGAACCAGAAGGAAGACCCGGCGACCGGCCGCGTTCCCGATCTGAACTTCGCGCGCGAGATCAGCCAGCTCTTCACCATCGGCGAGTGGAGGTTGAATGCCGACGGCACGCTGCAGGCCGACGCGACGGGCAAGTCGATCCCGGCCTACACCTCCGACGACCTGTACGGGCTCTCGCAGGTATTCACCGGCTGGAGCTGGTATGCGGGCCCCATGACCACCGACCGCAGCAACCGGCGCTTTTTCGGCAACGACGCGAACGTCGAGCGCGACTGGCGGCCGATGCAGGACTACACGCACTACGCGGCGAACACCGATTTTCACTCGATCACCGCGAAGAGCTTTCTCGGCGTCACCATTCCCGCGCAGACCCTGGCGACGGCCGACACGACCGGCGACCTGAAGATCGCCCTCGACACGCTGTTCAATCACCCGAACGTCGGCCCCTTCATCGGCAAGCAGCTGATCCAGCGGCTCGTCACCTCCAATCCGAGCCCGCAGTACGTCGCCCGCGTCGCGGCAGCGTTCGCCGACAACGGCAGCGGCAAGCGCGGCGACATGAAAGCGGTCTGGAAAGCAATCCTGCTCGACCCCGAGGCGCGCAGCGCGAGCACCTCGAGCGCCTACGGCAAGGTGCGCGAACCGGTGGTGCGGCTCGCGAACTTCATGCGCGCGTTCAACGCCAAATCGACCAGCGGCCGCTTTCAGGGCATTGGCAACACCGACGACCCGGCCAGCCGGCTGAACCAGACGGTGCTCTTCGCGCCGACGGTCTTCAACTTTTTTCGGCCCGGCTACGTGCCGTCGAGCGCGTCGATCGCCGCCGCCGGCCTCGTCGCCCCGGAGCTGCAGATCGTCCACGATGTCTCGGTGGCCGGCTACATGAACTACATGCGGAGCCTGGTGCAGGTCGACACCAATCGCGACATCCAGCAGAACTACAGCGCCGAGCTGGCGCTCGCCGAGCAGCCCGATCAGCTCGTCGAGCGGATGAACCTGCTGCTCTTCGCCGGGGCGCTGCCGGATGCGCTCCGGGCGCAGATCGTCGCGGCGGTCGCGAGCCGGACGATTCCGGCGCCGGTGGTCGCGGTGACTTCGACCACCGGCGGCACGCTGACCAAGCTCGCCGACGAGGGCGGTGCGTTCACGGTCGCCGGCAGCGGCACGGTGCGCTACGGCGCCGGCACCACCTTCATCGAGAAGACGGTGAGCGGCGCGGGTCAGTGCAGCAACACCTACTTCGAGACCGATCCGCTCGTCGGCACCGGCAAGGCCTGCTACCTGTTCGTCCCGACGCCCGCGGCGCCGGGGCCGGCGGCGAGCTCGCCGCCGCCAATCGCGGCGAACCAGGCGGCGATCGACGCGGCCAGGCTCGACCGGGTCTACCTCGCGGTGTTCTTGTCGATGGCCGCGCCCGATTACCTCGTCCAGAAGTAAAGACACCAAGGAATCCCGATGCTGCTCAAAACCTCGCGCCTCGACGCCTCGCGCCGCCGCTTCCTCCGCACCGCCTCGGTGGTGTCGGGCTCGGTCGGCGCCGCCGCCGCGCCGTTCGCGCTCAACCTCGCGGCGCTGAACACCGCCGCGGCGCAGACCGCCGACTACAAGGCGATCGTCTGCCTCTTCCTCTACGGCGGCAACGACGCGTCGAACATGGTGCTGCGCACCGACCGGCTCTCGTTCGACGAGTACACGCGGCTGCGTTCGGCGGCGCCCGAATCGATCGCACTGAAGGCGCCCGGCACCGCGCCGGTCGCGAACGCGGCGCTCGCCTCGCCCGACCGGCTCGGCGGCGTGCGCGCCATCGTGCCGAAATTCACCGGCGGGATCACCGGATCGACCGAGAACAGCGCGCTCACCTTCGCGCTGCACCCGAGCATGCCGGAGGCGCAAACGCTCTTCGGCGCCGGCCGGCTGGCGGTGATCGCCAACGCCGGGCCGCTGGTCGTGCCGCTCTCGCGCGCCGACTACGTGGCCAATGTGCTGCCGCGGCCCAAGGCGCTGGGTTCGCACAACGACCAGCAGTCGACCTGGCAGGCGCTCGGGCCGGAGGGCGTCAAGGTCGGCTGGGGCGGGCACCTCGGCGACATCGTGGCGTCGAGCAACGCCAACACCGTGTTCACCAGCATCTCGGTGTCGGGCAACGCGGTGTTCTCGGCCGGCGACGTCGTGTTCCAGTACCAGGCCGGCTCCGGCGGCGCGACGCAGATCGGCGGTCTTTCCGGCACGCTCTTCGGCTCGAACACGGCGTCGGCGACGCTCAAGAACATCGTCACGGCGCAGAACCAGCACCTGTTCGCGAACGAATACGGCGCGATCGTGAAGCGCTCGGTCGACGCGCAGGCGACTTTCCAGACCGCTTACAACGCCTCGAGCGTCACGGCGCCGGGCAACTACGTGCAGCCGTCGACCAACAACTCGCAGACCAATTCGCTCGCGCAGCAGCTGCAGACGGTCGCGCGGATGATCGGCGCGCGGAGCGGTCTGGGGGCCAGGCGCCAGGTGTTCTTCGTCTCGATCGGCGGCTTCGACACCCACGATTCGCAGAACCCGAACCAGGCCGACCTTTTGGCGCGCATCTCGCACGCTCTCGGCTATTTCGATACCGCGCTCGCGGCGCTGCCGGGCGGCGACATGCGCAGCAACGTCACGCTCTTCACCGCATCGGACTTCGGCCGCACGCTGACCAGCAACGGCGACGGCACCGACCACGGCTGGGGCGCGCACCACTTCGTCAGCGGCGGCGCCGTCGGCGGCGGCGAGATCTACGGGCGCTTCCCGCAGTTCATTCAGAAGGCGGCCGATTCGAGCGACAACAACTTCATCCCGCAGGTGTCGGTCGACACGCTCGGCGCCACGCTCGGCCGTTGGTTCGGCGCCAGCGACGCACAGCTCGACACCGTGTTCCCGAACCTGCGCAACTTCCCGCGGAACCTCGGGTTCATGAAGGCTTGAGCGGCGGCGGCGCCTCAATCAGCGCCGCGATCTTTGCTCAATAAAATCCGACGCGGCGGCGATAGCGTTCCTCGCGCTCGCTGTCGTACCGCTCCGCGTCGAACGCCTCGCCCTGGATGGCACGGTGGACCTGACCGCCCGTGGGCATGCTGCCGGGTTCGACAAAGCGCTCCGAATCCCATAGGTGCGAGCGCAGCAGCGCCTTTGAGCACTGCGTGTAAGCCGCGTCGATGTCGACCAGGATGCCAAGCAACGGCAACTTGCCTTCGACACGACAAGGAGAGAGCAACCCTTTGTCGGTCGTGATCGTCGCGCGGCCATTGACGCGAAAGGTGTCGGTCGTACCCGGCACGATGAAGAGCAGGCCGAGGTGCGGATTCGCAAGAATGTTGCGCAGAGAATCCGCCAGCCTGTTCCCGGGCCGCTCCGGGAGGAGCAGCGTGCGGTCGTCGAGGATTTGCACGAACCCGGCAGGATCGCCGCGAGGGCTCAGGTCACAGTTGCCCCCGGAATCGCTCGTGGCGACGCAAACGAAAGGTGAGCGCTCGATGAACAGTCGAGTCTGCGCATTCAGCCGATTGCTGATCTTGGCGCAGGTCAACTCGGCGGGTTCACCTAAAAGCGCACGGAGCTGCGCTTCTGTTTCGATGACCTGGGAGGGTAGAAGGTCAGAGGTGACGCCCATCTATCCCCCTGGAACGTAATTGGCGTGCATCATTGTGCAGTTCGTCGGAAGCGCTGCCTGTGAAAGGTACAAGGCAGGCGTCTGCCACCGCGGCTTAATTTCAGGGCGGCCCACCCCGTCTGCCGCCCAAACGCCGCGCCGCGAACGGGGCCCGAACGAGCACCGCCGTCTACGCCAGCCGGAACACGGCCACGGCGTCGACCAGCTGCCGGGCCTGGTCGCGCAAGCTCTCGGCCGCCGCGGCGCTCTCCTCGACCAGCGCGGCGTTCTGCTGCGTCGTCCGGTCCATCTGACCGACCGCTTCGCCGACCTGCGCGACGCCACTGCGCTGTGCGTCGCTGGCGCTGCTGATGGCGCCGACGATGGTCGTCACCCGCTCGATCGAACCGACGACATCGCGCATCGTGGCGCCGGCCCGGTCGACCAGCGCCGTGCCGTGCTCGACCCGCTCGACACTCGAGCCGATCAGCCCCTTGATCTCCCTGGCGGCCTCGGCGCTGCGCCCGGCGAGCGCGCGCACTTCGCCGGCCACGACCGCGAAGCCGCGCCCCTGCTCGCCGGCGCGCGCCGCCTCCACCGCCGCGTTCAACGCGAGGATGTTGGTGCGGAAAGCGATGCCGTCGATCAGGCCGATGATGTCGGCGATCTTCCTCGCGCTGTCGTTGATGCCGCGCATCGTGTCGACGACCTGACCGACGACCTTGCCGCCGGCGATGGCGGCGCGGCTGGCCTCGAGCGCGAGGTGGTTGGCCTCGTGCGCGTTGCTGGCCGTTTCCCGGACTCGCGCATCGAGTTGTGCCATCGAGGTGGCGGTCTGCTCGAGCGCGGCGGCCTGCTGTTCGGTGCGGGTGCTCAGCTCGCCGTTGCCTTGGGCGATCTGGTGCGATCCGGTGGCGATGCTGTCGCTGCTCGAGCGCACCTGGCTGACGATGCCGCCGAGGGCTTCGCCCATCAGTCCGAGTGCCGCCATGATGCTGTGACGGTCGCCGGGTGCCACCGGGATGGCCACTGCCAAGTCGCCTCGGGCCACCGAGCGGGCGATCGCCGCCGCGACCGCCGGCTCGCCTCCCACGGCCGCCCAGACGGCGCGGCGGATCCAGAGGCCGAAGGCGGTCAGGCCGAGCGCCGCCAGCACCAGCAGCGCCCATTGCGTGCGCAGCAGCGCAGTGGCGGTCGCCTCGAACTCGGCGGTCGCGGTGTCGGCGAACGCGGTCGATTCCTTGACCGTGGCGTCGACGCCCGCGCGATGCGCCAGGTAGGCCGCATGCGCGGCGGCGAGGCTGGCCTGCAGCGTCGCTGGGCCGGCCTGCCGCGCCAGCGCGCCGACGACCTTGCCGGCGGCCGCGATGAAGGCGATGCCGGCTTCATGCTGGGCGCCGAGCAACCGGCCTTCGAGCCCGTACGGCCGGTTGGCGCGCCAGTAAGCGACGCGCGCCAGGTACTCGCGCTCGAGCCGCTCGACCTCTTCGCGCACTTTGTCGAGCGGCAACGTGCCCTCGACCGCCTGCGACAGCACGAGTCGCATCTCGATCAGGTACAGGGGCGGCGGCAGGATGTCGGCCGTGACGTCCTTGGCGACGAAGCTCCGGGTGGCGGCGTTGCCGGCCTGGTGCGCGCTCCAGAGCGAGGTCGCGCCGACGATGGTGGTGGCGCTGACGGCGACGGCGGTGAAGGTCGTCAGCATCGCGCGGAGCCCGAGGCGAGGCGGCTTGGGTGCGGCGGAGTGTCGGGTCGTCATCGTGGGGTTTCGGCGTTGTCGTCGGAGTGAAAGTGAGCGTCATGCGGGCGGCCACCGGCTACCGGCCACCGGCCGCCCGTCGTCGGTTCTATCGGAGCCGGTGCGCCGGCCTTGAGCTTGGAAGCCTCGAACCGTGCGTGGCCTCGCGCGGTGCTCACGCGAGGCCGACGACCCGCCGGTACTGAATGGCTTCGGCCAGATGCGCCGTGCCGATCGCGTCGGCGCCGTCCAGATCGGCGATCGTTCGGGCGACGCGCAGCACGCGGTGGAAGCCGCGCGACGACCAGCCGAGTTGCTCGGCGGCCGCCTGCAGGAGGCGCATGCCGCGGTCGTCGAGCGCCGTGTGCACGTCGAGCGCGTCGCCGGCGAGTGCGGCATTGACGCCGCCCTGCCGGCCGAGCGCCCGGCCCCGCGCGACCACGACGCGCGCCGCGATCGTCGCACTCGGTTCGCCGTCGGCGGCCGTCGCCAGCACCGCCGGGGCGACGGCCGGCACCTCGATCTGCAGGTCGATCCGGTCGAGCAGCGGGCCGCTCAAGCGGCCCTGGTAGCGGGCGATGGCCTCCGGCGTGCAGCGGCAGGCGCGTTGCGCGTGGCCGAGGTAACCACAGGGGCAGGGGTTCATCGCCGCGATCAGCTGGAAGCGCGCCGGGAACTCTGTCTGCCGCGCGGCGCGCGAGATCAGCACGCGGCCGGTCTCGAGCGGCTCGCGCAGCGCCTCGAGTGCGCTGCGCTTCCACTCGGGCAGCTCGTCGAGAAAGAGCACGCCGTGATGCGCGAGCGAGATCTCGCCCGGACGCGGCGGCGAGCCGCCGCCGACCAGCGCGGCGGACGAAGCCGTGTGGTGCGGCGCACGCGTCGCCCGGCAGCCCCAGGCGGTCGGGTCGAAGCCGTGTCGCAACCCGAGCAGGGCGGCCGACTCGAGCGCTTCGTGCTCGCTGAGCGGCGGCAGGAGCGCCGCGAAACGATGGGCGAGCATCGATTTGCCGGTGCCCGGCGAGCCGACCATCAGGATGCTGTGGCCGCCGGCGGCGGCGACCTCGAGCGCGCGCTTGGCGCCGGTCTGCCCCTTCACGTCGCGCAGGTCCGGCAGCGGCGGCACCGCGCCGCGCTCGAACGGCCGGGCGCGCGCCAGCGGAGGCGCGGGCACGTCGCCGGGCACCGCGAAGGCGGCGACCACCTCCAGCAGATGCGCCGCGCCGTGCACTTCGAGGCCCGTGACCAGCGCGGCTTCGCGCGCGCTCGGTTCGGGCAGCACGAGCGCACGTCGCTCGGCGGGGTCGCCATCCGGTGGCGCCCGCCGGGCCGCCAAAGCCATCGCGAGGGCACCGCGCACCGGCCGCAGCGCACCCCCGAGCGACAGCTCGCCAGCGAACTCGTGGTGCTCGAGGCGGGCGGTGTCGAGCTGCCCGCTGGCGGCGAGGATGCCGAGCGCGATCGGCAGGTCGAAGCGGCCGGACTCCTTCGGTAGGTCGGCCGGCGCCAGATTGACGGTGACACGCTTGGCCGTGGGAAAACTCAGGCCACTGCTCAGGATCGCGGCCCGCACGCGCTCGCGCGCCTCCTTGACCTCGGTGTCGGCGAGGCCGACCAGGGTGAAGCTCGGCAGGCCGTTGGCGAGGTGCACCTCGACCCGCACTTCGGGCGCATCCAGGGCGTCCAGCGCCCGGCTGTGGATCACGGCGAGCGACATCGTTGTGAGGGCGAAGGTGGCGACCCGCTGAGTGTTCCGGCTTCACAGGCCGGCAGCCGCCGCCTTCGGACGGACCGGACACCTCTTACGGGGGATTGCACATGTTTGGTGCGTTGCGCCCGTTTGCATCTTGATGGTGCCCGACCCGGCGAGAAAGCTCGGCAATCGACGGCCTGTGGGGCGGCCCTGCTGGCACACATCGTGCAAAACGGTGCCGCCTCAGTGCAAAAACCCATCCGGAGCCCCGTAGATGACCAAGTCAATCTTGCTGATCGCAGCCGCGTCGATGCTGGCGGCAGCGTCGACCCAGGCCCAGGAAGCGGCCGCGCCGGCTTCCCCATTGACCGCGAACGTCGCGGTGACCAGCAACTACAAGTTCCGTGGCCAGGACCAGGGCAACGTCAGCCCGTCGCGCGGCTTGAGCCCGGCGATCCAGGGCGGCTTCGATTACACGAAGGACGGCTTCTACATCGGCAACTGGAATTCGAGCATCGGCTGGATCTCGGAGTCGGGCACCAACGCCCACATCGAGATGGACTTCTACGGCGGCTACAAGGGCGAGATCATCAAGGACCTCGCTTACGACGTGGGCATCCTGCAGTACTACTACCCGCACGGCACCCGTTTCGACGTGACCGAGCTGTACGGCGCCCTCACGTACAGCTACTACACGCTGAAGTACTCGGGCACCGTGTCCAAGGATTACTTCGGTTACGGGTACGGCCTGCAGAAGGCGAGCCCGACCCCGATCGATCGGCCGCGCGGTCGCGGCACCAGTTACGTCGACTTCACCGCGAACGTTCCGGTCATCGACAAAGTGACGTTCAACGGCCACCTCGGCTACACGCGCTATGCGACGGGCCTGCGTGACGGCGGCATCCCGGGCTACTGGGATTACAAGCTCGGCGCGACGTACGACCTCGGTTCAGGCTTCGCCGCTGCGGCGGGGATCGTCGGCGCGAACAAGCAGGGCTTCTACGGCGACATCAACAAGGCGCGCTTCATCGCGTCGATCTCCAAGAGCATGTGATCCCGAGCCGCCCGGCCCTCCGAGGACCGCTCGCGGCGTCATCTCCTCCACCAGAAAGGTTCGACCATGAAGATGGTGACCGCGATCGTCAAGCCCTTCAAGCTCGACGAAGTCCGTGAAGCTCTGAGCGCGATCGGCGTCCAGGGCATCACGGTGACCGAAGTCAAGGGCTTCGGCCGCCAGAAGGGCCACACCGAGCTGTACCGCGGCGCGGAGTACGTGGTCGATTTCCTGCCCAAGGTGAAGATCGAGGCCGCCGTCGACGAGGCGATCGTCGAGCGGGTCATCGAAGCGGTCGAAGGCGCAGCGCGCACCGGCAAGATCGGCGACGGCAAGGTGTTCGTCACGACGCTCGAGCAGGTCGTGCGGATCCGGACCGGCGAGACCGGCAAGGACGCGCTTTGACGATCTCGACCCCGACGTTCACCCGATGCCTCCCATGAAAAAATTCATTGCTTCCTTGCTCCTCGGCGCTGCCGCGGTGAGCTTTGCCGGCGTCTCGTCGGCGCAGCCGGCCTCGGCCGCCGCCGATACCGCCTCGGCCACCGCGCCCGATCCGGCCGCCTCGGCCGCGTCGCCCGACGCCTTCGCGGGTCGGCCGTCCCCGGCCGCCATGGCGACCGCCGCTTCGGCCGCCAACGCCGGGGCCGCCGCGGCTGCGGCGCCAGCCTCCGGCGCCTCGGCGCCTGTGCCGAACAAGGGCGACGTCGCCTGGATGGTGGTGGCGACCGCCTTCGTCATCATGATGTCGATCCCCGGCCTGGCGCTGTTCTACGGCGGCCTGGTCCGCAGCAAGAACATGCTGTCGGTGCTGATGCAGGTGATGGTCACCTTCTCGATGATCGTCATCCTCTGGTGCCTCTATGGCTACAGCCTGGCGTTCACCGAAGGCAACGCGTTCATCGGCGGCTTCGACCGGCTCTTCATGAAGGGCATGTTCAACCCGGCCGACGGCACGTTCGCGACCGCGGCGACCTTCAGCAAGGGCGTGGTGCTGCCGGAGCTGCTGTACATCGCGTTCCAGGCGACCTTCGCGGCGATCACCTGCTGCCTGATCGTCGGCGCGTTCGCCGAGCGGATGAAGTTCTCCGCGGTGCTGTGCTTCATGGCGCTGTGGTTCACCTTCAGCTACCTGCCGATCGCGCACATGGTCTGGTTCTGGCCGGGTCCGGATGCGTTCGCGACCAAGGACGTGGTCGACGCCCAGACGGCAAAGGGCGGCCTGCTGTGGCAATGGGGCGCGCTCGATTTCGCCGGCGGCACGGTGGTGCACATCAACGCCGCGGTGGCCGGTCTGGTCGGCGCGGTCATGGTCGGCAAGCGAATCGGTTACGGCCGCGAGTCGTTCACGCCACACTCGCTGACCTTGACGATGGTCGGTGCGTCGCTGCTCTGGGTCGGCTGGTTCGGCTTCAACGCCGGCTCGGCGCTCGAGGCCAACGGCACCGCGGTGCTCGCCTTCGTCAACACCTTCTCGGCGACCGCCGCGGCGGTGCTGGCCTGGTGCATCGGCGAAGCGATGATGCGCGGCAAGGCCTCGATGCTGGGTGCGGCGTCGGGGGCGGTTGCAGGCCTCGTCGCGATCACGCCGGCCTGCGGCAATGTCGGCCTGCTCGCGGCGATGGTGATCGGCTTCGTTGCCGGCTTCGCCTGCCTGTGGGGCGTCAACGGCCTGAAGAAGCTGCTCGGCGCCGACGATTCGCTCGACGTGTTCGGCGTCCACGGCGTCGGCGGCATCGTCGGGGCGCTCCTGACCGGCGTCTTCAACACGCAGGCGCTCGGCGGCCCGGGCTTCGTCGGCGACTGGGTCACCGGCGCCGTCACCTCGAACCCGATCGGCACCCAGTTCTGGATCCAGCTGAAGGCCGTGCTGGTGACGCTGGTCTGGTCGGGCGTGGTGTCGTTCGTCGCTTACTTCATCGTCGACAAGGTCGTCGGCCTGCGGGTCAGCGAAGAAGACGAGCGCGAAGGCCTCGATATCACGGCGCACGGCGAGACCGCGTACCACAACTGAAATTGGCACCGGCGGCTTGCCCGCTGAACCGAGAAAGGGCCGCCGCGTGCGGCCCTTTTTCATGGCGACGCGGAAGCGCCAGGGCGCGTGGTTTTCCGACGCCGTGACGGCGTCGTCCGGTGGCTTCGGCCAGTCGAGACGCTGAGCGGCCTCTCTAAGATTGAGGCTTCGCGGATCGCAGTGCGCGCGTCGTCTCGCCGGACCTGCGGTCCGCTGGCTCTTCCAAAACGAATCCAAACCATGGTTCCGCACCTCGTCACCGCGCTTAACGGCCCGATCAACGAACTCGAGCAACGCGTCCTCGAGTCGCTGCCGGCCATCGAGCGCTGGTTTCGGCTCGAGTGGATGGAGCACACCCCGCCGTTCTACACCGCGGTCGACGTGCGCAACGCCGGCTTCAAGCTGGCGCCGGTCGGGACCCACCTGTTCCCCGGGGGCTTCAACCACTTGACCGTGGAAATGCTGCCGCTCGCCGTGCAGGCGGCGATGGCGGCGATCGAGAAGATCTGTCCGGAGGCCAAGAACCTGCTGCTGATCCCCGAGCGGCGAAGTGCCGATCCGTCCTACCTCGCGAACATCCAGCGCCTGGTGCAGATCTTCGAGGCGGCCGGCCTGAACGTCCGGCTCGGGACGCTCGACGAAGCGATCATGGGGCCGACCGACATCGCCCTTCCCGACGGCAGCACGCTGACGGTCGAGCCCTTGTTGCGCTATCGCGGGCGCCTCGGACTCAAAAACTTCGATCCCTGCACGATTCTCCTGAACGACGACCTCTCCGCCGGAGTTCCGCGGGCGCTCGAAGGCCTGCACGAGCAGTACCTGCTGCCGCCGCTGCACGCCGGCTGGGGCGTGCGGCGAAAATCGAATCACTTCCATGCTTACGAAGAGGTCGCCAAGAAGTTCGCGAAGCTTCTCGGGATGGATCCCTGGTTGATCAACCCGATGTCGGTCCGCGTCGGCGAGGTCGACCTCGAGGCCGGCACCGGGCTCGACGCGGTGGCGACGCAGGCCGAGGCGCTGCTGGCGAAAGTGCGGCGCAAGTACAAGGAGTACGGCATCCCCGAGAGGCCGTTCCTGATCGCCAAAGCCGATACCGGCAGCGACGGTCCGCGCGCCATGACGGTCCGCGATCCGAAGGACCTGGCGGATCCGGCGCGCCTGGCGCGCCTGGCGATCAGAGCCGCCGCCGGCGGTGCGCCCGTTCAGAGCATCTTCCTGCAGGAAGGCGTGCCGACGAACGAGCGCGTCAACGACGCGGTGGCCGAACCGGTGGTCTACATGATCGACCGCTACGTCGTCGGCGGCTTCTACCGCGTGAATGCCGAGCGCAACGCCGACGAGAACCTCAACGCACCCGGCGCGGATTTCGTGCCGCTGGCCTTCGCCGAGCCGCATCAACTGCCGAAAGCGGGCGCCAAGCCGGGAGCGAGCGCGCCAAACCGCTTCTACATGTACGGCGTGATCGCCAGGCTGGCGATGGTCGCCGCGAGCTACGAGCTCGAGGCCACCGACCCGAACGCCGAGGTCTACGAGTAGACGCCACGGTCGCCACGCCGGTGGGTTGAACGGCACGCGTGAAGTCCGTCGCGGCGCGAGCGCAGAATCAACGGCTTCGTCGACAGACGCTTCGCGCCCGGCCGCGGAGTTCGGGTGTGATTGGCAAATCGAGAGAATCGAACGTCGGTGCCCTGACCCTCGGCGCGCTGGGCGTCGTCTACGGCGACATCGGCACCAGCCCGCTGTACGTCATGGGCACGGTCTTCGCGGGGGAGAACGGCCTTGCCCTGAACCCGGGCAACGTGCTCGGCATCGTTTCCCTGATCTTTTGGTCGCTGATGATCGTCGTGACGTTGAAGTACGTCACGCTCATCATGCGCGCCGATAACCATGGCGAGGGCGGCGTCATGGCGCTGCTCGCGCTCGCCGCTTCGTCGGTCGACGACAAACCGAAGCTGCGCCGTGTGCTCCTCTTGTGCGGCGTGTTCGGTGCCGCCCTCTTCTATGGCGACGGCGTGATCACGCCGGCGATCTCGGTGCTGGGCGCCGTCGAAGGCCTCAAGCTCGCGACGCCGGCGCTGACGCCGTGGGTCGTCGAGATATCGGTCGCTGTGCTGATCGTGCTCTTCATGCTGCAAAAGCGCGGCACCGCGGGCATCGGTGCCCTGTTCGGTCCGGTGATGATCGTCTGGTTCCTCGTGCTCGCCGTGCTCGGCGTGGTCCAGCTGGTCGAGGCGCCGGCGGTCCTCGCGGCGCTCGATCCGCGTGCCGGCATTCGCTTCGCTTTGAACCATCACTGGCTCGCGTTCGTCGCGCTCGGGTCGGTCGTCCTGGCATTGACCGGTGCCGAGGCGCTCTACGCCGACATGGGCCATTTCGGCGCCGGCCCGGTGCGCTCCTCGTGGTTCGCCCTGGTACTGCCGGCGTTGACGCTGAACTACCTGGGGCAGGGCGCGCTCTTGCTGCAGCACCCGGCGGCGATTGAAAACCCGTTCTTCCGGATGGTCCCGGGTTGGGGCCTGCTGCCGATGGTCGTGCTCGCGACGGCGGCCGCGGTCATCGCCTCGCAGGCGGTGATCTCGGGTGCGTTTTCGATGACCAAGCAGGCGATGCAACTCGGGTACCTGCCGCGGATGCGGATCACGCACACCTCGGTGCGCGAGGTCGGGCAGATCTACGTGCCGGCGATCAACACGGCGCTCGTGGTGTCGGTGATCGCCGCGGTGATCGGCTTCGGCTCCTCGACGGCGCTCGGCGCGGCCTACGGCATTGCGGTCACCGGCACGATGCTGATCACGACCGTGCTGACGTTCTTCGTGCTGCGCTTTCGCTGGAAGTACGCCTTGGTCCCGGCGCTGCTCGCGACCGGTTTCTTCTTCGTGATCGACGTGATGTTCTTCTCCGCGAACCTCCTGAAGCTGTTCCAGGGCGGATGGTTCCCCCTGGTGATCGGCCTCCTGATCTTCACCGGCATGGTCACCTGGGCGAGCGGCCGCGAGCTCCTGTCGACGAGCCTGCGGGCCGATGCGATCGAGCTGCAGCCCTTTCTAACGAGCGTGCTGGCCGACAGGCCAATGCGCGCGCCCGGCACCGCGGTGTTCCTGAGCGCGGTCGCCGACCTCACGCCGACGGCACTGCTCCACAACCTGAAGCACAACCACGTCCTGCATGCGCAGAACCTGTTCGTCACGGTCCATCCCCACGAAGTGCCCTGGGTGCCGCTGGCGGAGCGGACGAGCGCCCGGCCACTCTGCCAGGACTGCTGGGAGGTGGCAGTCAACTTCGGCTTCAAGGACGAGGTCGACGTGCCGGCGGCGCTGAAGCTGCTCGCCGAGCAGGGCATCGAGCTCGACCCGATGACCACCTCGTACTTCCTGTCGCGGGCGACGATCGTGCCGACCCTGGGCGGCGGCATGATGCCGTGGCGCGAGAAGCTCTACGCCAACATGCACCGCAACGCCGCGTCGGCTGCCGACTTTCTCAGCCTCCCGCCGAACCGCGTCGTCGAGCTCGGCACCAAGGTGCTGATCTGAAAGCGCGCCGATGAAACTGCTGTTCGTCGCCGACCGTCTCGAGACCTTCAAGACCTACAAGGACTCGACCTTCGCGATGCTGCGCGAGGCCGAGCGCCGCGGCCATGCGCTCGCCGCCTGCGAGCCCGAAGATCTGCTCTGGCAGCGCGGCGGCCGCGTCTCGGCGCCGGTGCGGCGTTTCACGTTGACGGGGCAGAGCGGTGTCGACAAGACCGACTGGTTCCGGGCCGAGGGCGAGCGCGAAGTCGTCGCGCTCGCCGCGTTCGACACGGTCGTGATGCGCAAGGATCCGCCCTTCGACAGCGAGTACTTCTACGCGACCCACCTGCTCGGACAGGCCGAGCGCGAGGGTGCGAAGGTCGTCAACAGCCCGCAAGCGTTGCGCGACCACCCGGAGAAGCTCGCGATCCTCGAATTTCCGCAATTCATCGCCCCGACCCTCGTGACCCGCAGCGAAGCCGAGGCACGGCGCTTCCATGCCGAGCAGCGCGACATCATTCTTAAGCCGCTCGACGGCATGGGCGGGATGGGCATCTTTCGCGTTGGCCCCGACGGCCTGAACCTCGGCAGCATCGTCGAGACGCTGAACCGCGCCGGCGCCGAAACCGTGATGCTGCAGCGGTACCTGCCGGAGATCGTCGATGGCGACAAGCGCATCCTCCTGATCGGTGGCAAGCCCGTGCCGTACGCACTCGCGCGCATCCCGCAGGGCAGCGAGATTCGCGGCAACCTCGCGGTCGGCGGCAAAGGCGTCGCCCGCCCGCTGACAGCGCGCGACCGCGAGATCGCCGAGACGCTCGGCCCGGTGCTCGCCGCGCGGGGGTTGCTGCTGGTCGGTCTCGACGTGATCGGCGCGTGCCTGACCGAGGTCAACGTCACCAGCCCGACCGGTTTCCAGGAAATCATGCAGCAGACCGGGTTCGACGTCGCCGGCATGTTCATCGACGCGCTCGAGGCGCTTCGGGCCGCGCCGGCCTGAACGCACCCAGCGCCCGGGCGCGGCGGCGCACGCGGCCGCCCGCGGCGCGCACAAGTTGGCGTCGGCTCGGCGCACGGCGTTCGAATGTGGCACGCCATCCGTTATCTTCGCTCGCCATCGAACGACCGCCGCGTACGGCCCTGCGAGGATGAACACCGACGGTCTCTACTGGTTGCCCGAGCACCCCGGCTGGAGCGAGGCCTTGCGGGGGCGCGCGCGCGAAGGCGCCGTCGCCTGGCAGGCGCTGGTCGGACTTGCCGGCCACCGGCTCGATTTCACGATGACGCTGGTGCTCGACCGCGCGTTGCGCGGCACGGCCGGCGACCAGCCGCCGGACGGGTTGGCGACCCAGCCGGTGCGGCTCGCGGTGCTCGGGTCGTCGACGGTCGACCACCTGCTGCCCGGCATCCGGGTCGGCGGCCTGCGTCGCGGCTTGCACGTGCGCACCTGGACCCCGGACTACGGCCAGGTGCTGCAGGCTCTCTCCGACCCTCGATCGCCGCTCGACGCTTTTGCGCCCACCTGCGTGTTGCTCGCGCTCGATGCGCGGCAGCTCGTCGGCGACCTGGACCCCGCGGCTTCGGCCGCCGAGGCCGACGCTGCGGTCGAGCGCGCCGTCGAGCACTGCATCGAACTCTGGCGCATGGCCCGCGCCCGCTACGCCTGCCGTGTTTTGCAGCAGACACCCGTGCCGGTGTTCCTGCCGCTGCTCGGCCACAACGAGCACCGCCTCCCCGGCTCGAAGGCGAACCTGTTGCGCCGGATCACGCTTGGACTGCGCGCGGCGGCCGATGCCGATGGCGTCGACCTGCTCTCGATCGACGCGCTGGTCGAAGCGCACGGCTTGGCGGCCTGGCACGACCCGGTCTACTGGAACAAGGCCAAGCACGAGATTCGCGCCTCCGCGGGTCCGCTCTACGGCGACCATGTCGCGCGGCTGCTCGCCGCGCAGCAGGGGCGCGCGTCGAAATGCCTGGTGCTCGACCTCGACAACACGCTCTGGGGCGGCGTGATCGGCGACGATGGCCTCGAAGGCATCGTGCTCGGGCAGGGCAGCGCCGCGGGCGAGGCGCATCTGGCGCTGCAGCGTTACGCGCACGAACTCTCGCGCCGCGGCGTCGTGCTGGCGGTCTGCTCGAAGAACGACGAGGCGAATGCCCTGCTGCCGTTCGGCGGCCATCCCGACATGCTGCTGCAGCGTTCTGACATCGCCTGCTTCGTTGCCGACTGGAACGACAAGGCGAGCAACCTGCGCAAGATCGCGGCGACGCTCAAGCTCGGGCTCGACAGCCTCGTCTTCGTCGACGACAACCCGTTCGAGCGCAACATCGTGCGGGCCGAATGCCCGCAGGTCGCGGTGCCCGAGTTGCCCGCCGATGTCTCGCTGTATGCACGCTGCGTGGCCGACGGCGGCTGGTTCGAAACCACCGCGATCACCGGGGAAGATCTCGCCCGCTCGGCGCAGTACCAGGCCAACGCCGAACGCGAGCGCAGCAAGGCGACCACGACCGACCTTGCCGGCTACCTGCGGAGCCTCGAGATGGACCTCGTCTGGCAGCGCTTCGACACGGTCGGACTGCAGCGGGTCGTGCAACTCGTCAACAAGACCAACCAGTTCAACCTGACGACCCGGCGCACCACCGACGACGAGATCCGCGCGCTGCTCGACGACCCGCGTGTCCTGACGCTGCAGTTGCGGCTGAAAGACCGCTTCGGCGACAACGGCCTCATCGCGGTCGTGATCGGGCGGTCGAAGCCCGGCCGCGACGAACTCGAGCTCGACACCTGGCTGATGAGCTGCCGCGTGCTCGGGCGCTCGGTCGAAGAAGCGACGCTGAACCTCGTGATGCGCGAGGCCGCCCGCCTGGGCGCCGCCCGCGTGATCGGCCGCTACCTGCCGTCGGCGAAGAACGGCATGGTGCGTGATCACTACGCCAGGCTCGGCTTCGAGCCGGCCGACGAGACGGGCGAGCACTGGACGCGCGAAGTCGCCGTCTTCACGCCGTACCCGGTGCCGATGACGACCACCGAAACTTAAGGGAGCCTGATGTGCAGCAAGCCGATATCTACACCCGCTTGAACGAGATCTTCCAGGATGTGATCGGCGACGAGTCGATCGCGCTGACACCCGACACCACCGCCGAGGACATCGAAGGATGGGATTCGGTGACGCACATCAGCCTGATCGTCTCGATCGAAACCCATTTCGGCATCAAGATCCGCACCGACGAGATCGAGACGCTGAAAGACGTCGGCGACATGGTCGCGCTGATCCAGGCCAAGGCCGGCTGAGCGGCCGCGGGGCGCAACGATGCTGTTCAACTCGTTCTCGTTCGTCCTGCTGTTCCTGCCGGTCGCCCTGATCGGCTTCTTCGCGGCGTCGCGGGCCGGCAAGACCACGGCGCGCGTCTGCCTGGCTTTTGCGTCGTTTGCGTTCTATATCTGGTGGTATGCACCTTTCGCCGTGCTGCTGCTGATCTCGATCGTTTTCAACTACAGCGCCGGCCTGGCGCTGATGCGGACCAAACCCGGCCGGGCGCGCAGCGCCCTGCTCGCGGTCGCGGTCGCGACCAACCTCGTCGCGCTCGGCTACTACAAGTACGCGTTCGCCTTTTTCAGTTGGTTGACCGAGCTCGGGACCATTCCCGAGCCGTGGATGTCACCGGTGCTGCTGCCGCTCGGCATCTCATTCTTCACTTTCACGCAGATCGGCTTCCTGCTCGACACCCGGGACGGCGCGGTCAAAGACTCGAGCGCGTTGAATTACGTGCTCTTCGTGACCTTCTTCCCGCACCTGATCGCCGGGCCGATCCTTCACCACAAGGAGGTGATGCCGCAATTCGCCGCCGCGACGACCTACCGCTTCGACCCCGACAACTTCGCGCGTGGCTTCAGCCTGTTCACGATCGGGATGCTGAAAAAGGTGTGGATTGCCGACACCTTCTCGGCCACCGCGAACGCCGGCTTCACGAACGCTGGCACCCTGACCGCGGCGGGTGCCTGGAGCGCGGTGCTCTGCTATTCGATTCAGCTGTACTTCGACTTCTCCGGCTATTCCGACATGGCGATCGGGATTGCGCGGATGTTCAACGTGCGCTTTCCGCTGAACTTCAATTCGCCCTACCGCGCGACCAACATCATCGACTTCTGGGCGCGCTGGCACATGACGCTGACGCGCTACCTGACGATGTACCTCTTCAACCCGATCGCGGTGCGCGCGACGCGCCGGCTCGCCGCGCAGGGCCGGCCCATCACCCGCAAAGCCCTCGCCAGGCCGGCGCCGTTCCTGTACACGGTCGTGGTGCCGGTCGCGGTGACGATGGGGCTCGCCGGCGTCTGGCACGGTGCGGGCTCGCAGTTCCTGGTTTTCGGCTTGCTGCACGCGGGCTACCTGATCGTCAACCACACTTGGCGCACGTTCGGCCCGGCGACGCCTGCGAACGCGCGGCGTTCGTATGCGGTCGTCCTGGCGTGCGGCGCTGCGACCTACCTCGCGGTGCTGGTCGGGCAGGTTTTCTTCCGCGCTGCGTCGAGCGCCGACGCATTGCGCATCCTCGGTGGCATGGTCGGGCTGCACGGCAGCGGCTATCTGCAGTCATCGCTGCGTGTGCCCGACTGGCTGCCGACGCTGAAGTCGAGTGCGCTCGTGCAATGGCTTACGGGCCATGGGTTGATGAGTTCGCCCGGAGGCGCGGCCGGCCAAAGCATCTCGCTGACGACACTCGTCGCGCTGATCGGCGCTTATCTGCTGGTCTGGTTCACGCCGAACTCTCAGACGATTTGCGGGATCACCGGGTCCGCCGACAAAGCGAAGCAGGCAGCCCAGACACCGGCCGGCACGATGCCCGAGGCGATTCCCGGCACGCGTCCCCGGTTCGTCGACCGGCTCGCGGCCCTGCGGCTCGGCTTCAGCCCGCGTGCCGGCGCGGCGATCGGCGCGATGGCGGCGGCCGGGCTGTTGCTGATCGGCGCGAAGAGCGAGTTTTTGTACTTCCAGTTCTGAGCCGGGGCCCGTCGACGCCATGGAACCGACATACCGCCGCTTCTTTCTGGCGCTGGGGGCGACCGCCGCCGCCGTGGTCGGCGTGTTCTGGTTGGCGGCTGCGTGGCTGCCCATCGGCTTCATGCCGCAGGAGTACGCGATGGGCGAGGCGCGTCGTCAGCTGCTCGCGCAGTGCCAACGGCCGTCGCTCGTGATCCAGGGCGACTCGCGCCCGGCAGCCGGCCTGATCCCGTCGCGGCTCGGGCCGGAGACCGTCAATCTGTCGTTCGGCGGCTCGACGCCGCTCGAGGTCTATTACTTCTCGCAAAAGATCCTGGCATGCGGTTCGGCACCGCGCCGCGTGCTGCTGAACATCTCGCCCCAGCTGTTCATGAAACCGCCTTACTTTTGGGACCGCACCGCACTGTTCGGCTGGCTCTCGTTCGACCAGATGGAAGAAGTTCGCCGGCTCTCGCGCCGCTACGGTGACACGACCTTCTACGGCGCGGCGAAGTTCGGCGATTGGGAGGCCGTTCTGGAAAACGCGCTGCACGCCGTCTCGTTTCCCTCTTACTACACGAGCTACATCGCGAATCACCTCGTGGTCGGCCGCATGGGCGCGAACCGGGCCGTGCTCGAGCGCACGCGCAGCAGCCTGGGGCAGCACGGCTACGGCCGCGACAACGGGTCTGCCGACCTGGCCGACGAGGCCGACATCCACACGTTCGTGCCGTCTCCCGTTCTGAACGCCTACATGGACCGGCTGCTCGACAACTACGCCACGCACGGCACACGGGTCGATTTCGTTGCGGTCCCGCTGAACCGCGCCACTTACGACCGGCTGAAGCCGGGCGTGGTCGACGACTTCCAGGCCTACCTCGACCAGCTTGCGGCCCGGCACCCGAACTTTCACCTGCTCGGCCATGCGATCGAGTGGCGCGACAACGCCTGGTTCGGCGACTCGACCCACCTGAACACGTTCGGTGCCGAGCGCTTCAGCGACGAAGTGCAAGCCCTGTTGGCCCGGGGGCATTGAGGTGCCGGCGGTGTATGGGAAACGTGAGATGTGAGATGTGACCGATTCGATGACGCGCGTTTGACTCTAGATTCGAAATTGGTGCCTACACTCCGCGCGCTTCGCCGGTGTCCGCTGCCGCGGCGCCTCTCTCTTTTGATCAGGATCTCCATGACCCATCGAATGACCATCGGTGCCGCCGCATTGGCAGTCGCCTTGGCGGCAGGTTGCGCCACCGAGACATCACGCACGCTGCCGGTCGATAAAGTCGCTTCGGCCGCTGTGCCCTATGCCGGCGCTGTCGTGCCGATATCGGTTGGCCGCTTCGACAATCGTTCCAGCTATCTGCGCGGCGTTTTCTCGGATGGCGTCGACCGGCTCGGCAGCCAAGCGAAGACGACGCTCATCGCGCATCTGCAACAGTCGCAACGCTTCGCGGTCATGGACCGCGACAACCTGGCAGAGACCCAACAGGAAGCCAGGTTGCAAGGCGTGCAGCAGCAGCTACGGGGTGCGGCCTATGTCGTGACCGGCGACGTGACGGAGTTCGGTCGAAAGGACGTTGGCGATCGCCAGTTGTTCGGCATTCTCGGTCGCGGCAAATCACAGATTGCCTACGCAAAGGTGACGCTGAACATTGTCGATACGCTCAGCTCGCAGGTCGTGTACTCCGCGCGCGGTGCGGGCGAATACGCCCTCTCCGAACGGGAGGTTCTGGGCTTCGGTGGTACGGCAAGCTACGACTCGACACTGAACGGCAAGGTTCTCGATCTGGCGATGCGCGAGGCGGTCGACCACGTCGTCCTCGGCCGCGACGCCGGGCACTGGGGCCGGTGATGCAGCGCTCGATCGCCACCCTCCCGAAGCGCACCGCGTTCGTTGCCAGCCTTGTGCTGGCGAGCCTCGTCGGTTGCGCGCAGAGGGGCCCGGCGCCGCTCTACAGCTGGGGCGATTTCCCGCGCCAGCAGTACGAGACGCTGGCCCGGAAGGGTTCGACACCCGAGGAGCAAATCCGCGTGATGCAGAACCATGCCGAGCAATCCGTGGGCTCGAACCGCACGTTGCCGCCGGGTTTCCGCGCGCACCTCGGCCTCCTTCATCTGCAGATTGGAAACTTCTCCGCGGCGCGTGCCTCGTGGGAGGCGGAAAAAACGCAGTTTCCGGAATCGGCGACCTATATCGATCAATTGCTAAAGCGGCTCGACGGTTCCGCCGCTGCCCCGACAGAAAAGGGAAAGGGCGCATGAAGCTTTGTCAGATTCGCACGGCGATGATCATCCTGGTGGCATCGCTGATGGCCGGCTGCGCGACCCGGCCGGCGCCACACGACTACACCGCATTCATCAAGGCCCGACCCGCGTCACTTCTTGTGCTGCCGCCGCTGAACGATTCGCCCGAAGTCAACGCGACCGCCGGTGTGTGGTCGCAATCGACGCGGCCGTTGGCCGAAGCCGGCTACTACGTTTTGCCGGTGACGCTGGTCGACGAAACGTTTCGCGAGAACGGCGTCACGGGCGCCCAGGAAGCACACGAGGTGACGCCGGCGAAGTTGCGCGATTACTTCGGCGCCGATGCCGCCGTCTATTTGCGCATCAAGCGCTACGGCACGTCCTACGCTGTGATCACGAGCGACACACGGGTCGAGGTCGAGGGTCGAATCGTCGACCTGCGCACCGGTGAACAGCTCTGGCAAGGCAAGGCGGTCGCGTCTTCGGCCGAGCAGCAGCAGGCGCAGAGCGGGCTCATCGCGTTGCTGGTGACGGCCGTCGTCAACCAGATCATCAACACTGCCAGCGATGCCGCGTTCAGGTACGCCGTGATCGCCGATCAGCGCCTGCTGGGCACACCCCAATACAACGGAGTTTTGCCGGGTCCGCGCTCGCCGCTGTTCGACAAGTCGGTGGCTCCCACCTTAAGGTGATGCCATAGGCGACGGCCTCGCGTCGCGCGAGGCCGGTGATGCAACTCAGCGCGCCACCGCCTGCCGCACGGCGCGCTCCCAGGCCGCCATCTGCTCTTCGGCACGCTCGCGCGAGAGCGTCGGCTCGAAGCGGCGCTCGACCTGCCAGTGCGTCGCGAGTTCGTCCTCGGTCTGCCAGACGCCGGTTGCCAAGCCGGCAAGATAGGCGGCGCCCAGCGCCGTCGTTTCGATCACCTGTGGCCGAACCACCGGGATGCCGAGCAGGTCGGCCTGGAACTGCATCAGGAGGTCGTTGACGGCCGCGCCGCCGTCGACCCGCAGCTCCTGCACCGGCCCGGCGCCGCCGTCGGCCGTCGCCTCGCGGGTCATCGCCTGCAGTAGGGCGGCGCTCTGGAACGCGATGCTTTCGAGTGCGGCGCGGGCGATGTGAGCCACGCTCGAGCCGCGCGTCAGCCCGACGATCGCGCCACGCGCCTCGGCCTGCCAGTACGGTGCGCCGAGGCCGGTGAAAGCCGGCACGAACATCACCCCGCCGGCGTCGGGCACGCTTGCGGCGAGCGCCTGAACCTCGGCGCTCGCCTCGATCGCCTTCAGGCCGTCGCGCAGCCACTGCACGACCGCGCCGCCGATGAAGACGCTGCCCTCGAGCGCGAAGCGGGGCGTTGCATCGATCTGCGCCGCGCTCGTCGTGATAAGGCCGTTGGTCGAAGTCGGAAAGGCGCTGCCCGTGTGCATCAGCATGAAGCAGCCGGTGCCGTAGGTGTTCTTCACCATCCCGGCGCGAAAACAGGTCTGGCCGAAGAGGGCGCTCTGCTGATCGCCGGCGATGCCGGCGATCGTGACCGGCGCACCGAGCCATTCGGCGTCGGTCAGGCCGTAGCGGTGCGACGAGGGGTGCACTTCGGGCAGCAACCCGGCCGGCACGCCGAGCGCGGCCAGCAGTTCGTCGTCCCAGGCGTTCTTGTGAATGTCGAAGAGCAGCGTGCGGGAGGCGTTGGTGACGTCGGTCGCATGCACCCGGCCACCGGTCAGCTTCCAGACGAGCCAGCTGTCGACCGTGCCGAAGGCGAGCTCGCCGCGCTCGGCCGCGGCACGCGCGCCGGGCACACGGTCGAGGATCCATTGGAGTTTGGTGCCGGAAAAATAAGCATCGATCCGCAACCCGGTTTTCGCCTGAACAAGGGGCTCGAGGCCGCGTTCGCGTAGCGCCACGCACGCCGGCTCGGCGCGGCGGTCCTGCCAGACGATCGCCGGGTGGATCGGCCGCCCGCTGCGGCGCTCCCAGACGAGGGTGGTCTCGCGCTGGTTGGTGATGCCGAGGCCGGCCAGGTCCCGCGCCGCGAGGCCGACCTTGGCGAGCGCCTCGCGCGCGGTCGCCAGCTGGCTTTCCCAGATCGCCTCGGGGTCATGCTCGACCCAGCCCGGCCGCGGATAGCTCTGCGCGAACTCGCGCTGCGCCATCGCGACGATGCGGCCGGCACGGTCGAACACGATGCTGCGCGAACTCGATGTGCCCTGATCGAGCGCGAGGATGTGGTTCATGGGACGGAGTCTCCCTGCGCAGGGTTGGGTGCGACCACGCACTGCACGCCGGCCTCCGCCAGCAGCGCCGGAAACGGGGCCGGGGGTGGCTGGTCGGTGAAGAGCGTGTCGACCTGGTTGAGCCGCCCGAGTTCGACCATCGCCGGCCGGTTGAACTTGCTGTGGTCGGCGGCGAGCCAGACCTCGCGCGACTGATCGAGGATCGCGCGGGCTACCTTGACCTCGCGGAAATCGAAGTCGCGCAAGCTGCCGTCGGCTTCGATCGCCGAGATGCCGACCAGGCCGATGTCGACGCGGAACTGGCGCATGAAGTCGAGCGTGGCCTCGCCGACGATGCCGCGGTCGGCGCCGCGCACCAGCCCGCCGGCGATGATGACCTCACAGCCCGGGCTGTCGGCGAGGATCGCCGCCACGTTAAGGTTGTTAGTGATCACGCGCAGCCCGCGGTGCTGCAGCAACTCGCGGGCCACGGCTTCGGTCGTGGTGCCGATATTGATGATCATCGAGCAGCCGTTCGGAACCGCCCTGGCCACGGCGCGCGCAATCCGCTGCTTGGCTGCGTCGTTCAAACCCTGGCGCTGGCGATAGGCGATGTTCTCGGTGGTCGAGCCGGGCAAGCGGACGCCGCCGTGAAAGCGTGCGAGCAACCCGGCCTCCGAAAGCAGCTTGACGTCGCGCCGCACGGTTTGCAGGGAGACGCCGAACCGCTCCGCCAGCGCCTCGACCCGGGCGACGCCGTGGGCGCGCACCGACTCAAGCACGCCGGACTGGCGAAGGTTCGGGGTGAAAGGCGCCATGGCGGTCCAGCTTAAATCGCAAAGCGCACGGGAACACCCTGAGGCATTCCCGCTTGTGCTTTGCCGGCGCCTCGCCTAAAACGAAAACAACGGAAAGAAATAGCGCGAATACGAACGGCGATATGCGAACACGGCGCGTGGGTTGCGCCCTCGCGTGTCGATCTCGAGACCCGGCTTGCCTTCCTCTTCCTACGACACCCCGTCGCAAACCTCGCCGACCGGACCGCCGCTGCAAAGCGACGTCCTGGTAGTCGGGGGCGGCGTCAACGGCGCCGGCATCGCCCGAGATCTGGCCGGCCGCGGCGTACGGGTCGTGCTGTGCGAGCAGGACGATCTCGCCCAGCACACATCGTCGGCATCGACGAAGCTGATTCATGGTGGCCTGCGCTACCTCGAGTACCGCGAGTTCGGGCTGGTACGGAAGGCGCTGGCCGAGCGCGAGGGTCTGTTGCGCAGTGCGCCGCACATCATGTGGCCGCTGCGCTTCGTGATGCCGCATGCGCCCGAGATGCGGCCGGCCTGGATGATCCGCGCCGGGTTGTTCCTCTACGACCATCTCGCCAAGCGCCGGCTTTTGCCCGGCTCGCGGACGATCGACCTGCGCCGTCATCCGGCCGGCGCGGCGCTGAAACCGAGGTACACAAAGGGTTTCGTCTATTCCGACGGCTGGGTCGACGACGCCCGGCTCGTCGTGTTGAGCGCCGTCGATGCCGCCGAGCGCGGTGCCATCGTGCTGACCCGAACGCGCTGCGCCGAGGTGCGCCGCAGCGCGTCCGGCTGGAAAGCGACGCTCGAGCCACGGCATGGCGCTCCGGTCACGGTCGAGGCGCGTGCGCTGGTCAATGCCGCCGGCCCGTGGACCGAAGAATTCCTTACCCGAACCGCGCATGCGCCGTCGCGCTCGCTGCGGCTCGTGAAGGGCAGCCACATCGTTGTGCGCCAGCTTTTCTCGCACGATCACGCCTACATCTTTCAGAGCCCCGACAAGCGGATCGTTTTCGCGATTCCTTACGAAGGCCGCTTTACCTTGATCGGCACCACCGAGGTCGACCACCACGGTCCGCTCGGCGCCCCGCAAATCGGTCTTGACGAGACCCGCTACCTCTGCGCGCAGGCGAGTCGCTATTTCGCCGCGCCGGTGACGCCAGCCGATGTCGTCTGGAGCTACTCCGGCGTGCGTCCGCTGCTCGACGACGCATCCAGCGGCGTCGCCGCGGCGGTGACCCGCGACTACTTGCTCGCGCTCGAAACCGAAGGCGGTGCACCGCTTCTGAGCGTGTGGGGCGGCAAGATCACGACCTTCCGACGCCTCGCTGAAGAAGCGGCCGACCGGCTGGCAGGGCCGCTCGGCTTGGCGCGAGGCGCCTGGACGGCCGGCAGCCTGCTGCCCGGCGGTGACTTGAGCGCTTTCATCGGCCCGCGGGACCGGCCCTCGACCGACGTGCTCGACGATGCACGGCGGTTCGACGCCGCGGTCGCCGCGCGCTGGGCCGACCTGCCGGGCGCGCTGCGCCGCCGCTGGGTGCGGCTCTACGGATCGCGTATCGACCGGCTGCTCAGCGCGCCTGGCCCCGCGTTGCCGCAGCTCGGGCCCGAGGTGGCGCCCGGACTGCACGCGGCCGAGCTCGCGTACCTGCACCGCGATGAGTGGGCGCGCTCGGGTGACGACGTGCTCTGGCGGCGTACCAAGCTCGGCTTGCACTTGACGCCGGAGGAGCGTGCCACGGTCGACCGCTGGTGCGCCACCCACTGGCCCGACGCCGACGCTGACACCGGTCCATCTGCGAACGCGAACGCCGTCACGGGGCCGAGCGCCGCAACGCCGGCACCGGAGGAGGCGCCGTGGAGCTGACCCTCGACAGGATCGAGAAACAGGTCGGGCCGCGCACCCATCTCTACCCACTCGACCTCGCCTTTGCCCCGCACGCCGTCACCGTGCTGTTGGGTGCCACGCAAGCCGGCAAGACCTCGTTGCTGCGGCTGGCGGCCGGGCTCGACGCACCGACCCGCGGTCGCGTGCTCGCCGACGGCCGCGACGTGACCGGCGTGCCGGTGCGCGAGCGCCAAGTCGCGATGGTCTATCAGCAGTTCATCAACTATCCGTCCATGACCGTCGCCGAGAACATTGCTTCGCCGCTGCGGCTGCGCGGCGGGATGGACCGCGCGGGCGTCGCCCGGCGCGTGCGCGAGCTTGCTGAAAAGCTCCACATCGATCCGTTCCTGCAGCGGCTGCCGGCCGAGCTTTCGGGCGGCCAGCAGCAGCGCGTGGCGCTCGCCCGGGCGCTTGCCAAGGGGGCGCCGCTCATGCTGCTTGACGAGCCGCTGGTCAACCTCGACTACAAGCTGCGCGAGGGCCTGCGCGAGGAACTGGCAAGTCTGTTCGCGAGCGGCGACTCGACCGTCGTGTATGCCACCACCGAGCCGACCGAAGCGCTTTTGCTGGGCGGCCACACGGCCGTGCTCGACGCCGGAGAACTGCTTCAGTACGGTCCGACCGCCGAGGTGTTCCACCGGCCGAAGTCGATTCGCGTGGCACGGGCGTTCAGCGATCCGCCGCTGAACCTGATCGCCGCCGAAGCCGCTGGCGGCGGTGTGAAGCTGCCCGGCGGCGTCGCCCTGCCGCTCGAGCTGCCCAGCGCCGACAGGCTCGGGGTGTCGGATCGCCTGACGGTCGGCCTGCGCGCCGGTGCGCTCCACGTCGTGCAGCGGCCGGGCGATGTGGCGTTGCCGGGCCGGGTCGAGCTCACGGAGATCTCAGGGTCGGACACCTACGTTCACGTCGACACCGCCGCCGGCGAGCTCGTGGCCCAGTTGACCGGCGTGCACATCTTTCAGCTCGGGGCCGCGCTGACGCTGTGGCTGGCCCCGGAGCGCGCGTACCTGTTCGGCGCCGGCGGCGAACTGCTCGTCGCGCCGCGCGCCGCCAGGGCCTGATCCATGGCGCGCATCGAACTCGACCTCGCGCATGCTTACCGGCAGAACCCGCGGGGCGACGAGGACTACGCCCTGCTGCCGCTCGCGATGGATTTTCGCGATGGCGGCGCTTATGCGTTGCTCGGCCCTTCAGGGTGCGGCAAGACGACGATGCTGAACATCGTCTCGGGCCTCGTGCAACCGTCGCACGGCACCGTCAAATTCGCCGGGCGCGACGTAACCAGGCTGACGCCGCAGCAACGCAACATCGCGCAGGTGTTCCAGTTCCCGGTGATATACGACACCATGACCGTCTCCCAAAACCTCGCATTTCCGCTCAAGAACCGCGGCGTCGCACCCGACCGCATCCGGGCGCGCGTCGGACAGATTGCCGAGATGCTCGATCTCTCGCGGCAGCTCGATCAGCGCGCCGCCCATCTCTCGGCCGACGTGAAGCAGAAGATTTCGCTCGGCCGCGGGCTCGTGCGGGAAGACGTCTCGGCGGTGCTGTTCGACGAGCCGCTGACCGTGATCGACCCGCACCTCAAGTGGCAGCTGCGGCGCAAGCTCAAGCAGATCCACCACGAGCTGAAGCTCACGCTGATCTACGTCACCCACGACCAGGTCGAGGCGCTGACGTTCGCCGACGAGGTCGTCGTGATGACGCGCGGCCGGGCGGTGCAGCTCGGTTCGGCGGAGGCGCTGTTCGAACGGCCGCAGCACACCTTCGTCGGCCACTTCATCGGCTCGCCGGGGATGAACTTCCTGCCCGCGCGGGTCGAAGGCGGCCGTCTCGAGGTCGCCGGGCTGGCATTCGGCACCGCTCCGGACGGCGTGCCCGCCGGCGCCTTCCAGCTCGGCGTGCGGCCCGAGTACGTCGCGCCGGTCGCGGCGGGCAGCGCCGGTGCGCTGCCGGTGACGATCGAGCGGGCGCAGGACATCGGCACCTACTGGCTCGTCGCCGGACGCTCGGGGGCGGAGCTCCTGCGTGCCAGGCTCGCGCCCGAGCAGGCCGTGCCGCAACCCGGCGAGACCGTCTGGTTCAGCGTCCTGAACGCGCATACCTGCTTCTACGGACCCGATCAGCGACTGGTGCGCGGTCCCGACGCCCAGCCGGCTCCGACAGCCACGGGGGCCCGGCATGACTAAGCCGGTCTATCAGCGCGCCTGGTGGTTCGTGCTGCCGGTCTTGGTGTGCGTCGCGTTCTCCGCGATCCTGCCGTTGATGACGGTCGTCAACTACTCGGTGCAGGACATCATCTCGCCGGAGCGGCGCGTCTTCGTCGGCACCGAATGGTTCGCGAACGTGATGCGCGATGAGGAGCTGCACGGCGCCCTGCTGCGCCAGATCACGTTTTCGCTCGCCGTGCTTCTGGTCGAAATTCCACTCGGCGTCCTGCTCGCGCTGGCAATGCCCGCGAGCGGCTGGAAGGCGTCTGCGGTCCTGGTCATCATTGCGCTCTCGCTGCTGATTCCGTGGAACGTCGTCGGCACGATCTGGCAGATCTACAGCCGTACCGACATCGGCTTGCTCGGCGCCGCGCTGCAGCGGCTCGGCATCGCCTACGACTACACGGGCAACGCGACGCATGCCTGGCTCACGGTGCTCTTGATGGACGTCTGGCACTGGACGCCGCTGGTCGCGCTGCTCGGTTATGCCGGCCTGCGCTCGATCCCCGACGCGTACTACCAGGCGGCGCGAATCGACGGCGCTTCCAAGTTCGCGGTATTTCGCTACATCCAGTTGCCGAAGATGCGCGGCGTGTTGATGATCGCGGTGTTGCTGCGCTTCATGGACAGCTTCATGATCTATACCGAGCCCTTCGTGCTGACGGGCGGCGGCCCCGGCAATTCGACGACTTTTTTGTCGCAATTCCTGACCCAGAAAGCGGTCGGCCAATTCGATGTCGGCCCGGCAGCGGCGTTTTCGCTCATCTATTTTTTGATCATCCTGCTGCTCTGCTTCATCCTCTACAACTGGATGCTGCGCGTCGGCACTGCCGATCCGGAGACGCCGCAATGAACGACGGCCGTTTCCAAAAGCGCAGTTTGCTGCTGGTCGCCTACCTGATCTTCGCGCTCTTGCCCATCTACTGGATGGTCAACATGAGCTTTCGAACCAACGAGGAAATTCTGTCGGCTTTTTCACTTTGGCCGCACCACCCGACCTTCGCGAACTACAAAGTCATCCTGACCGATCCGTCCTGGTATTCGGGCTACATCAACAGCCTGATCTATGTCGGCATGAACACCGTGATCTCGCTCGCGGTGGCCTTGCCGGCGGCGTATGCGTTTTCGCGCTACAGCTTTCTCGGCGACAAGCACCTGTTCTTCTGGCTCCTCACCAACCGAATGACGCCGCCGGCGGTGTTCCTGCTGCCGTTCTTTCAGCTCTACACGACGCTCGGGCTGATGGATACGCACCTGGCCGTCGCGTTGGCGCACCTCGTCTTCAACGTGCCGCTCGCGGTCTGGATCCTCGAGGGCTTCATGAGCGGCATCCCGCGCGAGATCGACGAGACGGCGTACATCGATGGCTACAGCTTTCCGCGCTTCTTCGTGTCGATCTTCCTGCCGTTGATCAAGGCCGGGGTCGGTGTCGCGGCGTTCTTCTGCTTCATGTTTTCGTGGGTCGAGCTGCTGCTCGCGCGAACCTTGACGAGCGTCAACGCCAAGCCGATCGTCGCCACCATGACCCGCACGGTGAGCGCCTCGGGGATGGATTGGGCCGTGCTCGCCGCGGCCGGCACCCTGACGATCATTCCCGGGGCGATCGTGATCTGGTTCGTGCGGCACTACATCGCCAAAGGGTTCGCGATGGGTCGGGTCTGAAGGAGAAGCACGGATGTTTGCCTGGATGGCCTGGACGCCGCCGGTCGCGGCGTTCTTCGTCTGCATCGGCTTGATGCTTGCCGGCATGACGCTCTGGGAGCTGCGCTCGCCGACGGTCGAGCGCCGCGGCTTCCTGCCGATCGCCACCACGCGCGGCGACCGGCTTTTCATCGGCCTGATGGCGGCGGCGTGGATCCACCTCGCGTTCGTCGGCTTGGCGGGCAGGTTCGTCGCGTGGTTTTCGCTCAGCGCCGAGCCGAGCATCTGGATCGCGAGCGTGCTGTCGCTCGGCGTGCTGATCTGGATCATGCGCCGCGGCTGAGCGGCGCTCGCGAATAGAACAAAGCGAAATTCGGCCCGACGTCACCCCGGGGCCGGGGTCGAGAGAACTGCAAACGGGGTGCACGAGTACGAGGAGACAAAATCATGAAATTGCACTACACCGCACTGGCTTTGGCTGCGGCCGCCCTTGCCCATCACGCCGCCTGGGCCGGCGAGGCCGAGGCCAGGAAGTGGGTCGACAACGAGTTCCAGCCTTCGACGCTGACCAAAGATCAACAGATGGCCGAGATGAAATGGTTCATCGAGGCCGCGAACAAGCTGCAGGCCAAAGGCGTCAAGGAGATCTCGGTCGTCTCCGAGACGCTGACCACGCACGAGTACGAATCGAAGACGCTCGCGAAAGCTTTCGAGGAAATCACCGGCATCAAGGTCAAGCACGACATCATCCAGGAAGGCGACGTGGTCGAGAAACTGCAGACTTCGATGCAGTCGGGCAAGTCGATCTACGACGGCTGGATCAACGACTCCGACCACATCGGCACGCACTACCGCTATGGCACCGCACTTGCGCTCACCGATCAGATGGCGGGTCCGTGGAAGGAGTACACGAACCCGGGTCTGGACCTGAAGGACTTCATCGGCACGAGCTTCACGACCGCGCCCGACGGCAAGATGTACCAGCTGCCCGACCAGCAATTCGCGAATCTGTACTGGTTCCGCGCCGACCTGTTCGCGCGCAAGGACCTGCAGGACCGGTTCAAAGCGAAGTACGGCTACGAACTCGGCGTGCCGCTCAACTGGAGCGCCTACGAAGACATCGCGGCGTTCTTCACCGACGACGTGAAGCAGGTCGACGGCAAGCCGATCTACGGCCACATGGACTACGGCAAGAAGGATCCCTCGCTCGGCTGGCGCTTCACCGACGCCTGGCTCTCGATGGCCGGCGCGGCCGACAAGGGCATCCCGAACGGCATGCCGGTCGACGAATGGGGCATTCGCGTCGCGCCCGACAAGTGCACGCCGGTCGGCGCATCCGTCGAGCGGGGCGGCGCGACCAATTCGCCGGCCGCGGTGTATGCGCTCACCAAGTACATCGACTGGATGAAGAAGTACGCGCCGAAGGAAGCCACCGGCATGACCTTCGGCGAATCCGGCCCGGTGCCGGCGCAAGGCCAGATCGCGCAGCAGATCTTCTGGTACACCGCCTTCACCGCCGACATGATCAAGGCCGGCCTGCCGGTCGTGAACGCCGACGGCACGCCGAAGTGGCGCATGGCGCCGGGACCGAACGGCCCGTACTGGAAGCAGGGCATGCAGAACGGCTACCAGGACGTCGGCTCGTGGACCTTTCTGAAGTCCAACGACCCGAACCGCGCGGCGGCGGCCTGGCTCTATGCGCAATTCGTGACGGCCAAGACCACGTCGCTGAAGAAGTCGATCGTCGGACTGACCTTCATTCGCGACAGCGACATCCGCTCCGACTATTTCACCAAGAACGCGGCAAAGTACGGCGGGCTGATCGAGTTCTACCGCAGCCCGGCGCGCGTGGCGTGGACGCCGACCGGCAACAACGTTCCCGACTATCCGAAGCTCGCGCAACTCTGGTGGAAGAACGTCGCGGTCGCGGTCACCGGCGAGAAGACGCCGCAGGCTGCGATGGACAACCTCGCGAGCGAGATGGATCAGGTGATGGGTCGCCTCGAGCGCGCCGGCATGGCGCATTGCGCGCCGAAGCTCAATCCGAAGTCGGATCCGTCCAAGTGGCTGAGCGACACGAGCGCGCCGTGGAAGAAGCTGGCCAACGAGAAGCCGAAGGGCGAGACGATCGCTTACGACAAGCTGGTCGGCGCGTGGCGCGAAGGGCGGGTGCGATAGTCCCCTCAGCCCCTGGAAATCGACGACCGATCAGAAGCGCCAGGATGCAGATCCGCTTTCGCTGCGACCCGGCGCTGATCGACTGGTTGCCGCGACCGGTACCGGCGCGCGGCGCCCTGCCGGCGTGGCTGCGCGAGATGCCGCCGCGGCAGCCTTCGGCGGTGCACGGCCGCGAAATCCGCACGCTGAAGCAGTGCCCGCCGTTCGTCGACGCGATGGCGCACGGGTTCGTCCTGCCGCTCGCATGCGACGTGCGGGTCGAGCGCGGTCGCTTCAGCTGGGACTGGTCCGTCCCCGAACCGGCCGCGCACAGCCACCCGCGCGCGCCGCTCAGCTTTCACGTGCCCGAGCAGCTCACCGGCTCGCCGTTGGCGCACGCCGGCCGCTCGGCGCTCAAGTTCACGAGCTTCTGGACGATCGAGCTCGAGGCGGGCTGGTCGCTGATGGTGGTGCATCCGGTCAATCGCGAGGACCTGCCGTTTCGGCTTCTCAGCGGGCTCGTCGACGCGGACCGCTTCCACGCAATCGGGATCAACTTTCCGGCGCTGTGGACCGATCCGGATTTTTGCGGCGTGCTTTCCCGCGGGACACCGATTGCGCAGTGCTACCCGGTTCGACGCGAACCGACCGAGCTCGTCTGCGAGCCGATGGATGCGGCGCAGGTCGAGCGCTACGAGGCGCTGTCGGCCGAGGTGATGGCGGGGCCCGGCGTCTACCGCAAGCACTACCGACGCAAAGCCATCGGTTGACGGTACGCCGGCGGAACGGGTCGACCGCAGCGGCCGCAGCGGCCGTTGCGGCTTGCCCGTTCAAAGCGCAGTCGCTGCGTCGCGCAAAGCCGTGCGCAAGTCGTCGAGCGACAGCCAGAGGGTGCCCCGGGGGCCTGCCGCGAGCGCATGCGCGATGCGGCCGAAGGTGTCCTCGCGCAGGCCGTAGGCGCGTCCAAATGCGCGCATTGCGGCGTCGGTCCGTCCGGCTTCTTGCAGCACGATTCCCAGATTGACCGCCGCATCGGCGCGGCCCGGCGCCAGCGCCAGGACCCGGCCCAGCGCGGCCTCGGCAGCGCCGAGGTCTTGGCGGTCGTGGCAGACCAGCGCGAGCTGGAACCAGGCTTCGGCGTCGGTCGGCGCGAGCATCACGAGCTGCATCAGGTGCTGCTGCGCTCGTGCCGTGTCGCTGTCGGCGCGTGCCACTTCCGCCGCGAGTGCCCGCGTGGGCCGATGCGCCGGCCGGAGCGTCAGGCTCGCTTCGACCGCCTGCCGTGCGGCGGCCAGGTCACCGTCCTCGAGGGCGAGCGTCGCCTGGAGTTGCAGCAGCGCTGGATGCGGCGGGAACGCGACCGCGGCGCGCCGGCACAGTTCGCGTGCCGCGGCTGCCCGGCCAGCGTTGGCCGCGCCGATCGCGGCTTCGAGCAGCTGTTCGATCGACAGCGCCGCGGCAGCGAACGGAGGGACGGCCATCGCCGCATCGTACGGCGTCGACCGCCCGCGCAGCGGAGGCGTCGGCTCGCGGCCTGGCTCGTCAGGGCCCCGGGTCGTCGAGCTGCGCGAAGATCGTCATCATCGCCGAGTCGTCGCGCTTGAAGTTCGGGCCGGGGCGGTCGAAGGTCTCGTCGAGCACGCTCAGCGCGGTGATCTTGGCGACGTCGAACAGCGGCTCGCGCTGGCTGCCGCCGGCGAGCTGGTGGCCGCGCAGCAGCAGCGTGCCGCGGCTGCCGCGGCCATAGCACTGCGGTTCGACGAGCCGGGCCCGGCCGTTGTAGACGAAGCGGAGCCGGAGCCGTCGGCGGATTGCGTCGACGAGACCGCCGTGAACGTCGGGGGTCGAAGCCACCGCTGAATGATCGCTCGAAGCCCGCTTCAACGCAGCGGCACGGAGCCAGCGGCGAAAATGGCGCATGGCCCTTCTCTCGATCTCGAACGCCCACCTCGCCTACGGTCACGTCGCCCTGCTCGACGGCGCCGGCTTTTCCCTCGACCGCGGCGAGCGGCTCGGCCTGATCGGCCGCAACGGCGCCGGCAAATCGTCGCTGCTGAAAATCATCGCCGGCCTCGAACGGCTCGACGACGGCCTGTTGCAGATGACGCAGGGGCTGCGCATCCGCTACGTGCCGCAGGAGCCGGTGTTCGCCGCCGGCACGACGGTGTTCGACGCGGTCAGCGAAGGCATCGCCGAGGCGCGCGCGCTGCGCCAGGCCTACGAAGAGCATGCCGAGGACACCGATCTCGACGCGCTGCAGACGCGCATCGAAGCGCTCGACGCCTGGAACTGGGAGCAGCGGGTCGACACCACGCTCGCCCGTTTGCACCTCGAAGGCGACGCCGTGATCGACGCGCTCTCCGGAGGCCGCAAGAAGCGCGTCGCCCTCGCCCAGGCGCTGGTCGCGGTGCCCGACGTGCTGCTGCTCGACGAGCCGACCAACCACCTCGACCTCGACTCGATCGCCTGGCTGGAGGAGCTGCTGCGCAACTTCGCCGGCAGCGTGATGCTGATCACCCACGACCGCGCCTTTCTCGACGGCGTGGCGACGCGGATCGTCGAGCTCGACCGCGGCACGTTGCGCAGCTACCCCGGTAACTTCAGCGCCTACGAGCGGCTGAAGGACGAGCAGCTCGCCGCCGAGGCCCTGGCGAGCGCGCGTGCCGACAAGCTGCTGGCGCAAGAGGAGGTCTGGATCAGGAAGGGCGTCGAGGCGCGGCGCACGCGCAGCGTCGCCCGGGTGCAGCGGCTCACCGCGCTGCGCGACGAGCGGCGCGCCCGGCGCGATTCGCTCGGCCAGGTGCGGCTCGAAGTGGATGCGGGCACGCCGAGCGGAAAAATCGTCGCCGAACTGCGCGACGTTTCGCTCGACTTCGGGCCCAAGGTCATCGTGCGCGACTTCAGCGCCACGATCCTGCGCGGCGACAAGGTCGGCCTGATCGGCCCGAACGGCGCCGGCAAGACGACGCTCCTGAAGCTGATCCTCGGCGAACTCCAACCCACGAGCGGCGAGATCCGCCGCGGCACTCAGTTGCAGGTCGCCTATTTCGACCAGATGCGCAGCACGCTCGACCTCGACGCGACGCTCGCCGACACGATCAGCCCGGGCAGCGAGTGGGTCGAGGTCGGCGGCCAGAAGAAGCACGTGATGAGCTACCTCGGCGATTTCCTGTTCGCTCCGGAACGCGCCCGCTCGCCCGTGCGAACCCTCTCCGGCGGCGAGCGCAACCGCGTGTTGCTGGCCCGGCTCTTCGCGCTGCCCGCCAACGTGCTGGTGCTCGACGAGCCGACCAACGACCTCGACATCGACACGCTGGAACTGCTGGAGGAACTGCTGCAGACCTACCGCGGCACGGTGTTTTTGGTCAGCCACGACCGGCGCTTTCTCGACAACGTCGTGACCAGCACGATTGTTTTCGAGGGCGAAGCCGAGCCGGGGCGCTGGCGCGAGTACGAAGGCGGCTACGAGGACTGGTTGCTGCAGCGTGGCCGTGCGGGTGCGGCGGCACGCGCGCCCCAGGCGCCGATGGAGCGCCGGCCGAGCGCCCCTCGGACGCCTGCATCGCCGGCCGCGGCGGCGACGGCGCCCGTGTCGACACGGGCGAGCGCGGCCCCGCCGGCCCGCGCTCGCAAGCTCGGCTTCAAGGAGCAGCGCGAACTCGAGGCGCTGCCGGCGCGAATCGACGCGCTCGAAGCCGAGCAGGCCGCGTTGTCCGCGTTCCTGTCGGGCCCGAACGCCTACCGCGACGAGCCGGCGCGCGCCACCGCCGCGCAGGTGCGGCATGCGGCGATCGATGCCGAGCTGATGGCCGCGCTCGAGCGCTGGGAAGCGCTCGGCGCGGCGCCCTGAACCCTCAATCGCCCGGTAAGGCGGCCTAGCGTCCGGCCTGCGGATGCGAACGGCTGACGATCAGCCCGCCGTGCAGATAGAGTGCGTTCAGGAGCCGCGCGGCACGTTCCCGGTTCAGGGTGCGCCAGGTCGCCATCGTCGTGAGCGGCACTGCTTCACGCCGCAGCCGCGTCACCGCCTCGCGCGCCGCACCGGCGACCGGCACATGCGCGATGTCGATCGCCGGCGAGGCGCGGTAGACAGCGGGCCCGGCGATCTGCGGCAGCAACTCGCGGCGCGGGCCGTGCAGCGCCAGCTTCCAGAGCAGCGGAGCCAGCGGCAGGTACAGGCCGAGCGTATCGACCAGCGCCTCGACCGCGTCGCCCGGCGGACGGAGCGTCGCGGGCTCGATGTGCAGCACCTCGAGCGTCGCCAGATGGCGCTCGAGCCATTCGTCGCCTCCCGTAGGGCAGTGCGCCAGGCGTTCCTGGGGAAAAATCGTCAACGGAAGCATGTGCCCACCGCAGCGCAGGTGGATCGCGACCCGCGACGAGTGGCGGATGCAGGCGGCGACCACCTCGACCGTGTCCGAGCGACCGAGACCGTCGAGCGCCTCGAACCCGCCGAGGTCGGCGCGCAGCGACGGGCTGAGGCCGGTTCGTTGCGAGGCGCCCGCCTCGGTACCGGGGCCGGCCGACAGCTCGTCGAGGTAGCGCTCGTACGAGCTCGCCCGGAGGAGCTCGGGCTCGCCGAAAGGAATCGTCGAATCGAAGAGTTCGCCGCGCATGCGGCCACGATTGTCGTATGGACGCAAGAGCAAGGCCGTCACCGGTGCGGTCCGTAACCACCGACCGTGGTGCGCGGGGAGGCGGCGTCGCGCCCCGGACGGCGCACGCCGCCGGCGCAGCGAATCACCCTGTGGAACGGGGCATCGTGCAAAGAGGTCCAGAGTATCAGCATCAGCGTCGTCGGGGGGTGAGGCGGCATGCAAAGCGCGCGCCGAGCACGATAAGCGCGGGCTCAAGCAGAAGACGGGCCCGTTCCGGTCGAACCGATCTCGTCTGTCCGGGAGCCATGTCGAGCGTGTCGTCAGCCAGTGCCGCGGATACCGCACGGGCGTCGATTCCGCCAGCACCGCACCAGCATTGTGCGGCCCGAAGTGTATCCGTCTGGTGCGGGCGCGGCCGGCGGGCCGTGCGCCTTGCCGCTCCGGGCCTAGACTTGCCCATGCCGTCGACCGCCGCCCGTCAGCCGATCCGCGCCGAATCGCTCGGCCTCTGGTTCGGCCTGCTCGGCGTCGTGATCTTTTCGCTGACCTTGCCGATGACGCGGCTCGCGGTCGGTCCGGCGTCCGATCCGCAGCTGCCGCCGCTCTTCGTGACCGCGGGTCGGGCGGCGTTCGCCGGCCTGCTCAGCATCGGCTGGCTGCGGTTCAGCGGGGCGCCCCGTTTGCAGCGCCGGCACGTCGGTGCACTCGCGGTGTCGGCGCTCGGGACGGTCGTTGGTTTTCCGCTGTTCCTGGCGCTCGCCCTGCGCCGGGTCGACGCGATGCACGCGGCGGTCGTCAGCGGCCTGATTCCGATGGCGACCGCGGTCGGCGCGGCGCTCTGGTTCCGGCAACGCGCGTCGGCCGGCTTCTGGATCTGCGCCTCGCTCGGCTGCGCCCTGGTGCTCGCGTTCGCGGCTTGGCGCGGCGGCGGCGCGTTGTCGAGCGGCGATGCGCTGCTCATGCTGGCGATCGGGAGCACCGCGGTCGGCTACATCGCCGGGGCGCGCGTCGCGGCCGATCTGCCGGGCGAGCAGGTGATCTGCTGGGTGCTGGTGATCAGCTTGCCGCTGACCTTGCCGGTGACGCTGGTCGTCTGGCCGATCGCCCCGGTCCGCGGCGCCGCGTGGGGCGGCTTCGCCTACGTCACCCTGTTCTCAATGTGGCTTGGCTTCTTCGCCTGGTATCGCGGCCTCGCGCTCGGCGGCACGCTGCGCGTCAGCCAGGTGCAGCTGCTGCAGCCGTTTCTCGCGCTGCTGTTCGCGGTGCCGGTGCTCGGCGAGCGGCTCGACCCCGTGACCGTGCTGTTCGCCCTCGCCATCATCGCCATCGTCTTCGTCGGCAAACGCATGCCGGCCGGCCCGCGCGCCGATCTGGCCCGGCCTGTCGTCACGCCTCGCTCTGCTTCCGGAACTTTCCGATGACATCGCCGTCGCCCGCGCCGCCTTTTCCGACCGCTTTGCTTCCCTGGCGCCTCGCGCGCCGGGCCGAGCGGATGAATCCGTCGGTGCTCCGTGAGATCCTGAAGCTCGCCGAGCAGCCCGGCGTGATCTCGCTGGCCGGCGGTCTGCCGGCGCCCGAGGGCTTTCCGGTGGCCGCCCTGCGCGAGGCGAGCGCCCGAGTTCTGCGCGACGCGCCGCGCGAAGCGCTGCAGTACGCCGCGAGCGAAGGCTTCGGCCCGCTGCGCGAGTGGATCGCCGCCTCGCGCGGCGAACGCGGCCTCGCGGTCGCCGCGTCGCAGGTGCTGGTCACGACCGGCTCGCAACAGGGGCTCGATCTGGTCGGCAAGGTGCTGCTCGATCCGGGCAGCGGCATCGCTGTCGAATCGCCGACCTACGTCGGTGCGCTGCAGGCGTTCGCGCCGTACGAGCCGGAGATCATCGCCGTCGAGAGCGACGACGAGGGACCGCTGCCCGAGGCGCTGGCGGATACGGCAGCGGGCGCCCGCTGCCTTTACGCGATCCCGAGCTTCCAAAATCCGAGCGGCCGCTGCAGCGGCGCGGCGCGGCGCGTGGCGCTGGTTTCGGCGGCTTCCGCATGCGGGCTGCCGATCGTCGAGGACGATCCCTACGCCGAGCTCTGGTACGACGCCCCGCCGCCGGCGCCGCTTGCCTCGTATTGGCCTGAGGGATCGATTTACCTCGGGTCCTTCTCGAAGGTGCTTGCGCCGGGGCTGCGGCTCGGCTATCTGGTCGCGCCGCTGGGGGTCTTTCCGAAGCTGCTGCAGGCCAAGCAGGGCGCCGATCTTCACGCGTCCGGCCTCAACCAGCGCATCGTTTACGAGGCGGTGAAGGACGGGATGCTGCAGCGCCACCTGCCGGCGCTGCGGGCTCGCTATCGGGCGCAGCGGGATGCGATGACCGCGGCACTCGAAGCCCATCTGCCGTCCGGCTGTCGCTGGCGCGTGCCGTCTGGCGGCATGTTCTTCTGGGTCGAACTGGCCGAGGGTGTCGACGCGGCGGCGCTTCTTCCCGATGCCATCGCCCGCGGCGTCGCGTTCGTTCCCGGGGCGGCCTTTTTTGCCGAATCGCCGCAGCGGAACACGCTGCGGCTCTCGTTCGCCAGGGTCGCGCCGGCCGAGATCGATCGCGGCGTCGCGCTGATCGCGGCGACGCTGCGTGGCGCGCTGGAAACTGCCGATTCATAGCCGCGGCGACTCTTCCAGCCGCCTCACCGGTCCTCTTCTGCCGACCATTCGACCATGCCCACCTACCGCTACGCGCAAGTCGATGTGTTCGCCTCGGGGCCGCTGACCGGCAACCCGCTGGCGGTCGTTCACGCCGCCGAGGCGCTCGACACCGCGCAGATGGCCGCGTTCGCGCGCTGGACGCAGCTGAGCGAGACGACCTTCCTGTTGCCGCCGCGTGACCCGGGCGCCGATTACCGGGTGCGGATCTTCACGCCGCAGCGCGAGCTGCCGTTCGCCGGCCATCCGACGCTCGGCAGCTGCCACGCCTGGCTGCAGGCGGGCGGCGCGCCGCGCCAGCCGCACGAGGTTGTTCAGGAGTGCGCGATCGGGCTGGTGCGCGTGCGGCGCGGCGCCGAGCGGCTGGCCTTCGCCGCCCCGCCGCGGCTGCGAGTCGGCCCGCTCGACGATGCGCTGCTCGCTCGCCTCGTCGCCGCACTGCGGCTCGGCGTCGCCCGGGTGCGTGGCCATCAATGGGTCGACAACGGCCCGGGCTGGTGTGCGCTTCGCCTGGGCTCGGCCGGCGAAGTGTTGGCGATCGAGCCGGACTGGCCGGCGCTGGCCGGGCTGAAGGTCGGCGTCGTCGGCGCCCATCCGCCCGGTGGGGACGCGCAGTTCGAGGTCCGCGCGTTGATCGGCGAGTCGGCAGGTTACGAGGATCCGGTCACCGGCAGCCTGAACGCGAGCCTGGCCCAGTGGCTGATCGAAAGCGGCGTGGCGCCGCCGTGCTATGTCGCGGCGCAGGGGGCCCGGTTGGGCGCGGCCGGCCGGGTGGTGATCGAGCGCATCGATGGCGAGCTGTGGATCGGCGGCCGTTGCGAGAGCCGGGTCGAGGGCATGCTGACGCTCTGAAGTACGCTGGCTGACCGAGCCGCCGCTGCGGACGAAAGAACTGCTTCGGGTCAGCCGCGCCAGCGCCAGGCCCGCGCCAGCGCCTGGCGGGCGGGCGCTTCGGCCGGGTACATGGCGCGCGACCACGCGCCGTAGCGGCGGAGCACGACCCAGGCGGACGACAGCAGCAAGGCCGCGACGCTCGCGGCGAGTGCGATCAACCGGACCGAGGGCTTCGATTTCTGGTCCGGCGGCAGCGCGACGTCGACCTGCTGGAGCGCCGGCCCCTCTTTGGCTTCGTCGAGCTTGGCGGCCTCGAACTGGCGCACCATCGCATCGAGCAGGGTTTCCTGCAGCCGCAGCTCGCGCCGCGCGCGCAAGTATTCGATGCCGGCTTCGGGAAGGCGGCCGACCGGGATGTCGACCGCACTCGCGGTGCCGCCGTCGCTCCGGCCGCTGCCGCTGCCGCTGCCGCTCGATTCCATCCGCGCGAGCTCGGTGCGCAACGCCCGCAGCTCGGAACCGAGCCGCAGCACGTCGGGGTTCTGGGCAGTCGCCGAGGTCCGCAGCACCTTCAGCTGAACCTCGCGCTCGGTGATCTGCGCCCGGACCTGCGCGGCGCCGGCGATCAGCGCCTCGGTCTGCTTGTCGAGCACGATCACGCCGGACTTCTCCTGAACATTCCGGAGGTTCTGCTCGGCGCGCACCAGGTTCTCCTTGGTCTCCGTCAGCTGGCGCTCGAAGAAAAGGCGCCGCAACTGCGCCTCCGAGACCGCGAGCCGGCCGAGCACCTTGGCGATTTCCCCGGGGTGCGCGTTCGCCAGCTGCGCCGCGAACACCGGGTCGCGGTCGTCGACATCGACGGTGATGAGTCCGCTCTTCTTGTCGGAAGCGACCCGAATCGCGTTCTGCATCGCCCTTCGCAGCGCTTCGTAGGTCGGCGCGTCGTAACGCGTTTTCAAATCGAACCGTTCGGCCAGCGCGCGCTGCACGCTGTCGCTTTTCAGCAGGGCGACGTAGAGCTCGTCGGGCGACTTGGAGGCGCCGCCGACCAGGCCGCCGATCGAACCCAGCGCCGCCAGCGCCGCCGCTGAGCCGCTTTGCTGCTGCGATCCGGGCGCGAGCAGCGTCGCCTGCGCCGTGTAGATTTTCGGCAGCAGGAAGCCGATCGCGATCGCCAGCAGCGCCGCAGCGAGGGTCACGCTGGCGATCAGCCGCTTGCCGTCGCCGAGCCAGGTGAAGAGCAGCAGCAGGTCGACCGCCGGCCCGTCGTCCTCGGCGTCGCGCAGCGCCACCGGCAGCGGGCGATGTGCGTCGGGAGCGTCGGTTTTCATCGCGAGTTCCGGCTCAAAGCGAATGGATCGCCGCGATGCCGACGCCGAACCCGGTGAAGATCTGCGCGAAGTCCTTCAGGTTGCGCACGAACGCACGGCCCCAGCTTTCGAAATCGAGCTGGCTCGGCACGATCAACGCGTCGCCCGGCTGCATGACCTCGTTCTGCAGCGAGTTGCGGCCGAAGAAGCCGCGGTTGTCGCCGGCATGCCGCACGGTGCCGTCGGCGCGCAGGATGAACATGTTGGCCGGTTCGGCGGCCTCGTCGGCGCCGGCGAGCCGCAGGTAGTCGCCTGAAGTGCGGCCGGGGCGCCACAGGAAGGCGTTGCTGTTGACGACCGCGCCGGCGACCGTCACGAAGCCGGGCCGCGGCGGCACGAGGATCCGGTCGCCGCCTTCGAGCGGCACTGCGGGCAGTCCGGCGAGCGAATCGACCTCGGGCGAGAGTTCGAGCGCGATGCGGCCGCTCGGCTGCATGTTGCGCAGCCGCGAGAGCTGCGCCTGCGTCGCGGCGCTGCTCACCGCGGTCGTAGTGGTCGGGTCGTCGCGGCGGTTCGCGGCTTCGCGCGCCGCCTGCACCGCGGCGATCGCCTCGAGCCGGGTGATCGCCTGGGCGAAGTTCTCGCGCTGCTTCGCCCGTGTTTCCTCACGGCCGAACTCGATGCCGTACAGGTAGGCTTGCGGCGTGAAGCCCCCGGCGCGCGTGATCACGCTCTGCAGGGTGTCGCCCGGTAGCAGTTGGTAGACGCCCGGCGCGCTGACCTCGCCCTCGAGCGACACCAGGCGCGTCTGCCGCGCGACCGGCACCCGGATATCGCGCTGGCTGTAGACGGTGACCACGTCGCCCGCCCGCAGTTCGAGGTTGTTCGCCTCGTCGCCCTGCAGCACCGCCTTGCCGAGGTTGAACGGGATGATCCGCGTCGTCAGGTCGCGCGGGTCGAGGCGTTCGATCACCGCGTAGTCCCAGTTCAACTCGTCGAACAATGGCATCGGGGCGCGGCGCGACGCGTTCACCAGCGTGCGGTCGCGTGCACGGCGGAGCCGCTCGGACGCGCTCAGCGTGGCGCTGGCGTCGTCCGGATCCAACGAACCTGCGGCTGAGCCGTAGGCGCCGCCGTTGCCAGCCGCGTCGGTCGGCACCCGGGTGCCGTTCGGCGTCTGTGCCGCGCGGGCCGCGCCCGGGTAAGCGGCGGCGCCGCGCTGGGCCGGGCCGGAGGTGGCCGCGGGCAGGCCATCGCCGCGCAGCAGCAGTGCATCGTCGTCCTCGATCACCTGGACCAGCACGTTCTTGCGGCGGTAGAAGTCGGGCGTCACCAGCGCCTCGGCGTCGGGAATCAGGTCGCGGATCCGCATCCCCGGCCGGTACGGATAGCGGAGCGGCTGGGCGACGTGGCCGCGCAGGGTCACGGCGTTGGCGAACTGCGGCGAGATCGGCAGCAGCGTCAGCACGTCGCCGTCACGAAGCGGCAGCGCGCGGCCCGCCGCATCGAGCCGGAAATCCTCGACGAAACGGGCGGCCTTGGGCTGCGCCGTGTCGACGCGTTCGAGCTGCGCCCGGTTCGGGTTCGCCAGGGTCGGCAGGCCGCCGGCATAGCGCAGCACGTCACCGACCGGCTCCTGCGCGCCTTTCAGTTCGTAGATGGCAGGGGTGTCGAGCGCCCCGGTCACCGCCGCGCGGGCGCCGGCCGGCTGAAATACAACCACGTCGCCGGCCGCGAGCTGAACGTCCTTGGCCTTGTCGCCCTGCACCAAAAAGCCGTAGACGTCGAGTTCGGAGATCACTTTACCGTCCCGGCGCAGCTGCACCTTTCGCATCGAGCCGTTCGGCGCCGGGCCGCCGGCGGCGACGATCGCCGACAGGAGCGTCGACTGGCTCGCGAGCGTCAGCACTCCCGGGCGCTGGGCCGGCCCGACCACGAACACGCGCAGGCCCCGCAGCTGGCCGAGCGAGGCGCTCAGGTCGAAGTTGGTGTAGAGCCGGCCGATCTGCGTGCGCAGGTGGCGTTCGAGGTCGCTCGCCCGGACGCCCGAGACGCTGAAACTGCCGACCTTCGGCAGGTTGAGGAGGCCGTTCCGGTCGACGGTCGCGCGGTAGTCGACATCGATCGCCCCCCAGGCACGAATCACGATCTCGTCGCCGGGGCCGACCACGTAGTCGGCGCCGACCGGCACGTTGTCGATCGGCAGGGTGCCGTTGTTGCCGGGATCGTTGAAGAAACTGCTGCCGAAGATCGGCAACAGCCGGCCGGTCGCGGCCTCGACGAAGCGCTGGAACTCGCTCGGCTTCGGCGCTGGCGGCAGGCTGCGCCGCGTCGAGTCGTCGTCGTTGCCGTTGCCGTTGCCGGCAGTGCCGCGGGTGCGCGGATCGGCGGCGGCGCCGTTGCGGATCGGTCGGGTGCCGTCGCTGTTCGCCCCCGCGCCGTTCGGCGCCGGCATGCCGCCCTGGCGGGCCGCCGTCGGGTAACCGGGCGTCGAAAACGTGTTGACGTCGGGCGTCTCGTCGGCCGCGCCGGCGGGCTGGCCGAACAGCCCGAGGGCAAGGGCGAGCGCGACCGCGAGCAGGCGGCACGCGGCGTGGGAACGAGGTTCAGTCATGAAACGGAATGGGCGCGGGACTCGAGATCAAGCCCGTGTCTGCCGGAACGGCGTCGGCAGACGGCCGGGTCGGCGAGGGTCCGGCGCTCGGTGGGGCGGTCGCCCGAATGGGGCGGCGGCAGTTTAGCGGAACCGAATCCCCGACGGCTCGCCGGGCCGCGACGGGCCGGCACCGCGCCAGTTTCAGTGATCCGGCGGACCGGGAGGCGCTGCGCCGGCGGGTGCGAGCACCGGCCTCCGGCTCGCGCTATCTTGCGAAGCATGACGCCGCCGCCAACGCCGCTGTCGTCACCGCCGCCGTCGACCGACCCGGCCGCCGACGGTCGGGTGCGCATCGAACTGCACCAGCACGCGGCTGGCGAGCCGATCGAGCCGGTGCGGGCGCTGCTGCGCGAGTACGCGGCGGCGCTCGACATCGACCTCGCGTTTCAGGGCTTCGAGGCGGAGCTCGCCGCCTTGCCGGGGGCGTATGCGGCACCGGACGGCGCGCTCTGGCTGGCGTGGGTCGACGGGGCGCTCGCCGGCTGCGGCGCGATCCGCCGGCTGCCCCAGGCGTTCGAGGGTGACGCAGCCGATACAGCCGACGCCGCCGAAATGAAGCGCCTTTTCGTCCGCCCGGCGTACCGCGGCCTCGGGCTGGGCCGCCGCATCGCCGAGGCGCTGCTCGGCGATGCGCGCCGCCTCGGCCGCGCGAGCGTCCGCCTCGATACGCTGGCGTCGATGGTGTCGGCGCGGCGGCTCTACGCCGAGCTCGGCTTCGTAGAGACGCCGCCGTACTACGCCAACCCGGTTGCGGGCACACGCTACCTTCTGCTGCGCTTGGCGCCGGCCGCTCCGCTCATCGAGCCGCCCAACGCTTCACCCCTCGCGCCTTCAGCCAGCGGGGGTAGGATGTACCGCATGCCCGTCGCCGCGCCGTCCGCCTTCGAACTCCGCGCCGGGGCGCTCCGCCTGGCACTGCGCCCCGATCTCGGCGGCGCGATCGCCGGCCTCTGGCACGCCGACCAGC
>CAXSGM010000001.1:0-190184 GCA_964236915.1 uncultured Rhizobacter sp. | reverse complement strand
CGCGGGCGCGCGACTCGCGCGTCGCGGTGATCGCCGCGAACAGCACGACGAGCCCCGCGAGGAGCGTGAAGCCGAACAGGAACTCGACCGCACCCACCACCTGATCGAGCACCCGCTGAATCTGGGCGATCGTCGCTGAGACGTCGAACACGGTGAGGTTCGGAAAGTCGCGGGCGAGCGCGTCGTCGAAGCCGGCGGCAGCGCTGCCGGGGGCCCGGTATGCGGCGATGTAACTGATCGGCACGTTGCGCGCCGTCGCAGTCGGGAAGATGACGAAGAAGTTGACGCGCATCGAGCTCCAGTCGACCTTGCGCAGGCTCGTGATGCGGCCCTCCGCCGGCACCCCGCCGACGTCGAAGCGCAGCAGGTCGCCGAGCTTCAGGCCGAGCGTCTTGGCGATTCCCTCCTCGACGCTGACGGCGTTCGCCTCGCCGGCAGTCCAACGGCCGGCGACCACCTGGTTGTGCGCCGGCAGTTCGGCCGAATCGCTGAGGTTGAACTCGCGGTCGACGAGGCGCTGGGCGCGTTCGTCGGTGTAGCTCGTCGGCGTCACCGGCTTGGCGTTGATCTCGACCAGGCGGCCGCGAATCATCGGGTACCAGTCGTAGTGCCGGATGCCGGCCGCTTCGAGCCGCTGGCGGAACGGCGTCGCCTGATCCGGCTGCACGTTGATCACGAAGCGATTCGGCGCGTCGGGCGGGGTGGCCTGCCGCCAGCTCGCGATCAGGTCGGTGCGCAGCAGGACGAGCAGCACCAGCGCGAGCAATCCGACGCTGAGCGCCGACACCTGCAGCACCGCGAATGCCGGCCGCGCGGCGATCTGCCGCGTCGCGAGGATCAGCCAGCGCGGGGCACGCGATTCCGGCACCGCGCGCTTGAGCAGCACGACCGCCGCCCACGAAAGCAGCCCGAACGCCGCGCCGGCCGCCGCGAAACCGCCGACGGCGATCAGCCCGAGCTTCAGGTCGCTCGCCACCGCGAGCAGCAGGCCGGCAAAGCCCAGCCCACCCGCGCCGAGCACCGCAAGCGAGGCCGGCTTCAGCGCGCCGACATCACGCCGGATCACCCGCAGCGGCGGCACGCGCGCGAGTTGCAGCACTGGCGGCAGGCCGAAACCGAGCAGCAGCGTCAGGCCGACGCCGATGCCGAACCACGCGGGCGCGGGGCCTGGCGGCGGCAGGTTCGAATCGACCAGCCCGGCGAGCAGCAGCACGAAGCCGTAGTGGACGCCAAAGCCGGCGATCACGCCGACCAGGCTTGCCGCCAGACCGACCGCGCCGAACTCGATGGCGTACTGCCAGGCGATCGTGCGCTGCGGCAGGCCGAGCACGCGCAGCATCGCGCAGTCGTCGAGGTGGCGGCTGGCGAACTCGCGCGAAGCGATGGCCACCGCCACGGCGGCAAGCAGCGCGGCCAACAGCGCGACCAAATTAAGGAAGCGGCCGGCGCGGTCGAGCGTCTGGCGCATCTCAGGACGGCCGGTCGCGAGCGATTCGACGCGCATGCCATGCAGCTTGGCCTGCTTGATCTCGGCCTCGGCCCAGTCCGTGAAGGCGCGCACCGGGCGCTCGTCGGCGCCGGTCGCGGCGACCGCGAACCGGTAGGTGATCCGGCTCGCCGGCTGCACCAGGCCGGTCGACGGCAGGTCGGCGGCGTTCAGCAGCACGCGCGGCGCGAACGAGAGCATGCCGGTGCCACGGTCGGGCTCGTTGACGATCGTCGCGGCGATGCGCAGGCTCGTGTCGCCGAGCAGGAGCGCATCGCCCGGCTTCAGACGCAGTGCGTCGAAAAGTGGGGGATCGATCCATACCGTGCCGCGTGCCGGGGCGGTCGTCGCCGACCGCTCGGTGCCGCCCGGCGCCGAAGCGATGCCGACGTGGCCGCGCAGCGGATAGGCGTCGCTCACCGCTTTGACCGCGACCAGGCGTGCCGCGCCGCCCTGCGCATCGGGCGCACGGCCCATGCTGGGGAAGGTGGCGGTCGTCGCCGTGGCGAGGCCAAGCGCCCGCGCCTTCGCCTCGAAGCTCGCGGGCGCCGGCTGGTCGGATGCGACCAGCGCGTCGCCGCCGAGCAACTGCCGCGCGTCGCGCGCCAGGCCGCCGTTGATGCGATCGGCGAAGAAGCCGACCGCGGTCAAAGCCGCCACCGCCAGCACGACCGCCACCGCGAGCAGGCGCAGTTCGCCGGCGCGAAAGTCGCGCAGCGTCTGGCGCGCGGCGAGCCGCCAGGGCGACGCTGCCACGGCCGGCATCGGAGGGGGCACGGAGGCACGGGTGGATGCGGGCGGCACACCCCCGGCCGGGTTGCCGGAAACGATCGGATCGGTCATCGCCCGAACTTAACCGAGTGCGGCGAAGTTCGCCCCTCACGGACCACCCGCAAGGTCGCATCGAAGCTCGGCGCACAATCCGCCAACCATGCTGCACAGCCCCTCGATACGCGGCAGCCTTCGCACGCAAAGTCACGCGACCTTGTCGAAACCCGCATGAGGGCGAGCGCTTTCCCAGAAGCCGAAAGCGACGCCATCGCTTCCAGCCCGCTGGCGCCACTGTTCGTCTCCCACGGCTTACCGATGATCGCGCTCGAGCCCGGCGCAGCCGGCGCGTTCATGCAACGGCTCGGGCCGGCGATCGACAGGGTCTTCGGCCGGCCGCGGGCGATCCTCGCGGTCTCGGCCCACACCACCGCCCGCATGCCGGTGCTGCTCGCTGGGCCGCAGCACGTCGCGGTGTACGATTTCGGTGGCTTCGACGCGCGCCTCTCGCAGATGCGCTACGACGCGGCCGGCGCGCCGGCGCTCGCCGTGCGCGTGCAGGCGCTGCTCGCGGGCGCCGGCCTGCCGGTGCGGCGTCTCGGCGAAGGCGGCCTCGACCACGGCATCTGGACCGCCCTCCGCTTCCTCTATCCGAACGCCGACGTGCCGGTGCTGCCGCTCGCGTTCGTCGCTGACGCGCCGCCGGCCACGCAGTTCGCGCTCGGCGCCGCGCTCGCGCCGCTCGCCGGGGAGGGGGTGCTGGTACTCGGCACGGGCAGCATCACCCACAACCTCCGGCGCATCGTTTTCGACGGTCTGCGTTCGATACCAGAGCGCCCCGATGTCGCGGAGAGCGCGCAGTTCCGCGCCTGGCTGCGACATGCCGCCGCGGCGCGCGACTGGCCCGCGCTGCTCGACTACCGCCGCCGCGCCCCGCACGCCGTCGACATGCATCCGACCGAGGAGCACCTGCTGCCCTGGTTCGTCGCCGCGGGAGCCGGCGGGCGCGAGGCCGCGCCGCTGCGGCTGCATGCCAGCGCCACCTACGGCAGCCTCGGAATGGACGCCTACGCCTTCGGTCCGTCGGCGCTGCGGCTAGCGCGGGAGTTCGGTGCGGGTGCGGGTCTCGGTGCGGCTGTCGATCAGAACTTGGTAACGAGTGGCGACGGTGTCGCAGCGGCCGGCGCGCCGGCGCTTGCCGAGCGGCAGGCCGCCGTCTTCACGCCGCCATGACCGAAGGCGACCCGGCCCTTCCCGCCGTGCAGCTCTTGACCGCGCGCTTGCGCTTGGTCGCCGCTGACGAGGCGCTGGCCGCGGCGGTCGCCGACTTCCACGACCGCAATCGCGAGCACCTCTCGCCCTGGGAGCCGCCGGTCAGCCGCAGCGTCGATGGCGTCGCCTCGCAAACCGCCCGGCTGCGCGAGGCGATGACTGATTTCGCCCAAGGCACCGGTTTTCGCTACCTGCTGCAGCCGATCGGCGATCCTGCACGGGTGATCGGCTCGGTGCACTTCTCGAATGTCGTGCGCGGTGCATTCCACAGTTGCAACCTCGGCTATGCGCTCGACCGCGAGTGCGAGGGGCAGGCACTGATGACCGAAGCACTGCGCTGCGCGATCGGCGAGATGTTTTCGCCGCGGATCAATCTCCATCGGATTCAGGCCGCCTACCGGCCGGAGAACTGGCGCAGCGCCGAGGTGTTGAAGCGCCTGCATTTCCAGGACGAGGGCCTCTGCCCCGACTATCTGTTCATCGACGGCGCCTGGCGCATCCACCGGTTGGTCGCCCTGTTGAACAAGGGGTTCGCGACGCCGGCCGAGTGGCGCACCGGTTAAATCCGCTGAACCCGATCGACGAAGTCAAATCCGCGCCTTCACGTTCCAGTGAGGCATCGCCGCGATTCAATGGCCAGGCTCCGAAGGCGCAGGCCCGAGCGGTCGGGTGCTGCGCGTTCGCTCCTTGAGGAAGGCGATGAAGGCGCGCGTCTTGGCCGGAAGCAGGCGGCTCGCGGTCAGCGCGTAGATCGTCACCGGTCGGGTACCCCAACCGTCGACCACGCGCACGAGCCGGCCGGCCAGCACGTCGTCGCTGCAAAACGCTTCCGGCAGCAATGCGATCCCGGCACCACGGACGGCCAACATCCGGATCAAGCCGACGCTGCTGATGATCAGCGCTCCATGGATCTGCACCCGGGTCGGGACGGAATCTCGAAACAACGTCCACTGCCACTCCGGCTCGGCGCCGTGAAGCGTTTCGAGGAGGCATGCATGCGAGGCTAGCTCCTCCGGACGGGTCGGCGTTTTCCTTTCGCTCAGGTAAGCAGGCGATGCATAAAGGAAGCGCTCGACCTGACCCAAACGGTGGGCCGTCAGCCCCGAACTGGGCGGGTCGCCGATATGGACAGCAAGATCGAAGTTCTCGGCCGCAGGGTCGACCCGGCGCGTGGTGAGCTCGATCTGCAGGGTCAGCCGCGGGTAGGCACGATTGAAGTCCGGTAACCCGTCGACCAATCGCAACGCGAAGTCAGGCGTCATCGCGGCGCGCACCGGTCCGCTCACCTGCAGGTGATTCCCACGGATCTCGTCGTGCGCCGTCTCGGCGGCCTCCATGATGCGTTGGCATCGGGCGAAGTAATCGACCCCCTCGTCGGTCAGTTCAATCTTGCGCGCGGTTCTTTTGAGAAGCTTCAAGCCGAGCGCGCCTTCCAGTGCCGCGACGCGTCGCGATACGGTGGACTTCGGCATCTGCAGTGCCGCTGCGGCCTTGGAGACGCTCTTCAGTTTCGCCACCGTGGCGAACACGGCCATGCCGCGAATCAACTCGGGGTTCATGCAGCGACCTGCTCAATGGGCTGATGGCGACTCGGCCCGGCACCGGGTCGCCAGCGACGCGCCGTATGACCCTGCGCCGGGCCAGGGGGGGACCCGCTATTTTGTCCCACCGGCGGAACACACATTGCCGAAAACAGCGCTTGCATGGCGCGATGAAACTATAAGAATCGATGAATCCGGTTGGCTCGCTCCAAGTCCCAGCGGCGCCATATTCACCGGTTGAGATGAGTGAGGTTTGCATGGACTTTCGCGTCACGCTCGTTCCGAGCGGCCATTCGTACGTCGTCGGGCAGGGCGCCACGGTTCTCGATGCCGGCCTTCAGGCCGGCTTCAACATGCCCTACAGCTGCCGCGCTGGCAACTGCAAGACATGCCGGGGCACGATCGTCGAGGGCCGGGTCGACCATGGCGGCGCCCATGGGTCGTACCTCACCGACGAGCAGAAGGCGCTGGGCTTCGCGTTGCTCTGCAAAGCCAAGCCGGAAACGGATCTGGTCATCGCTGTCGAAGAACTCGTTTTCGACCAGACCAAGCCGAAGCGCATGCCGTGCCGGGTCAAACGCGTGCGCCAGGCGGCAGACGACGTTGCAATCGTCGAGCTGCGTCTGCCAATGAACGAAAACCTGATGTTCGCCGCCGGCCAGTACATCGACTTCGAGCTGCCCGACGGCCGCAGGCGGAGCTACTCGATCGCAACGAGTCCGTCTTCCGAAGGGGTCATCGATCTCGAACTTCACATACGCCGGATGGCGGGAGGTGCGTTCACCGATCAGATCTTCTCGACGCTGAAAGAAGGCATGTTGATGCGTCTGAGCGCGCCGCTCGGCACCTTCTTCGTGCGGGAGAAAAGCGTCAAGCCGATCATCCTGGTGGCCACCGGCACGGGCTTCGCGCCGATCAAATCGATCATCACCTACCTAATCGCCAAAGGCAGCGACCGGCCTCTGGCGCTGTACTGGGGCGGCCGGACCAAGTCGGATCTGTACATGAGCGAGCTCGTCGAAAGCTGGGTCGGCACGGGGCGGCTCACTCACGTGCCAGTGCTTTCGCGGCCGTCGGCGGACGACGCCTGGACCGGCCGTACCGGCTACGTCCAGCATGCTGTTCTCGCCGACCACCCGGATCTGTCGGGCTTTCAGGTCTATGCCTGCGGGTCACCGACGATGGTCGATTCAGCGGCCGAACTGTTCGTGCAATCGGGCGGTTTACCGGAAAGCGAGTTCTTCGCCGACTCGTTCGTCACCGAACGGGATATCGCTCGTCAACAAACCGCCTGAACGGAGGAAGCATGAGAATCAACGATGCGCTCGCGCCATGGAGCAACGCCGACTCGGTCGTCAAACCCGAGTACCTGTCGCACGGGACGCTCGAATGCTACAACTTGAAGGAGTCGCGAACCTTCTACGAGGAGTTTCTCGGCTTCGAGTGCGTGCGTCATGCCAAGCCGTCCCTGGCGATCCGTTGCGGAATGCGCTTCCACATCATCTGCCTGGAAGTCGGCACGTTGTTGCACCCGGCCACGGTGGACAACCACTGGGGCATCGACGTCGCCAGCGCCGCCGACGTGACGCGAATCTGGAACGCCGCCCATGAACTGAAGACCAGGTACAAGATCGGCCAGATCGCAGACGTGGTCAAGCAGCACGGCGTCTTGTCGTTCTATCTCGAAGATCTCGACCACAACTGGTGGGAATTTCAGTACTACGACGGAACGCAGCACGACGACATGTTCGATTTCGGTGACCGCTACGAAGATTCCGAGATGGCGTCGCCGGATCAACGCGGCAACGTGTAGGCGACGAGGTAATTGCCGAACGGTCTCCAGTCCACCCCAGCCGCCGGCGCCGATCGGCACCTGTTGACGGCCATCGGCACCGAGATAGGACATCGGCGTCGCTTGGCTGCGATCGCACCCCATAACAGGCCGAGTGCGGATGCGGCGCTGGTGCGCGCCACGCCCCGGCAGGCACGGTCGAGGCCACGCTTGAAGCGTGCTCCGGCCAAAGCCTCCGAGGCCACGAACACCATCGTCTCGGGGAAACGGCCCAGGCGCCGCCCGAGCAACACGCCAATGCCGAGCCAGGTCAGAAGCCGCTGCATCAGCAGCAGGGCATCTCACGGGTGATCGAAGGCGATCGGCTCGGCAGACTGCGCCTGCTCACGTAGACGTCGCCCGCCGCCCGAGCGGAATGCCGCCGCCGGCTCCGGCAGACGGAGAGTGGCGGCCGCGCGCCGGCGTGCACCGACGCGAGCAGACGAGCCTTCCGGGCGCAGCGGTTGCTACGCTCCGCCGATGCCGATGCCGACGTCCATCGCTGTGATGCCCCCGATCGGACCCTTCGTCGATGCCGCCGGGCGATCCTGCTTCCGCGTCTTCGCGCCGGAGCGGCGATCGGTCGCCCTGCGGTTGAGCAGCGAGGCCGCGGCGCGACCGATGCAGGCCGACGCGTCCGGCCACTGGTCGATCGCGCTCGACGCCTTGCCCGCCGGCACCCGTTACCGTTTCGAAGCCGACGGCAGAACCTGCCCCGACCCGGCTTCGCGCCGCCAGCCGGACGGCGTGCACGGCGACTCGATGCTCGTGGCGCCGCGGCGGGCGCGGCGCGACGGCTGGCGCGGCGTGGCGGTCGCGGACGCGATCATCTACGAGCTGCACCTCGGAACGTTCACGCCCGAAGGCACGCTGGCCGCAGCCATGGCCAAGCTGCCGTACCTGCACACGCTCGGCATTACCGTGATCGAGCTGCTGCCGATCGCCGCCTTCCCCGGGGAGCGCGGTTGGGGCTACGACGGCACCTACCCGTTCGCACTGCACGCGCCGTACGGCAGCTACGACGATCTGGCGGGTTTCATCGAAGCCGCCCATGCGTTCGGCTTCGCGGTCCTGCTCGACATCGTCCACAACCACTTCGGGCCGGAGGGCAACTACAGCGCCGTCCTGGCGCGCTACACCCAACCGGCGGCCACGCCCTGGGGTGCGGCGGTCAACCTCGACGGCGATTTCAGCGCCGGGGTGCGCGCATTCTTCCTTGAGAACCTGCGTTATTGGCTCCAGGACATCGGCTTCGACGGCTTTCGCATGGACGCCGTCGCGATGATGTTCGACACGACGCCGGTGCACCTGCTGCGGGAGTTCAGCGACCTCGCGCATGCCATCGGCCGCACCGAAGGCCGGCACGTGCTGATGATCGCCGAGCACCTGCGCAACGACAAGCTCGTCACGTCGCCGCGCGGCTTCCGCTTCGATTCGCAGTGGAGCGACGACCTGAACCACGCCCTCGTCGCGTTCCTGACCGGCGAGCGCGACCGGCATTGCGCGAATTTCGGCAGCTTCGCCGACGTGCTCACGGCGCTGAGCAAGGGGTTCGTGCTCGACGGCACCCGCTTCGACGTGTACCGGGGGTGCAAGGTTGGCAGCGACCCTGGCGAAATGCGGGCCACGGAGCAGGTGGTCTACATCCAAAACCACGACCAGGTCGGCAACCGGCCGTTCGGCGATAGGATGATCGCGACCCACGGCCGGGCGATGGCGCTGCTCGGCATCACGGCGGTGATGGCGAGCCCGTTCGTGCCGATGCTTTTCATGGGCGAGGAATACGGCGAAACCGCGCCGTTCCTTTTCTTCGAGGACTTCGGCGATCCGGCGCTGGTCGAGGCGGTGCGCGTCGGGCGCCGCGCCGCGTACGACTTCGGCGACCGTCCCTCGCCCGAGCCGCACGACCGCACGACCTTCCTCGCCTCGAAGTTGGTCTGGCAGCGCACCGAAAGCGACGACGGCCGCGGGGTGCTCGCCTACTACCGCACGCTGATTGCGCTGAAGCGCTCCGGCGAGTTGGGGCCGCGCGAGCGATCCGCCGTGAAGTTCAGTGCGGATGCCCGAACGGGGCTCGTCTGCGCCGCGTCGCCGCGAACGTTGACGTTCCTGAACCTCGCGCCCGAGCCGCGTGCCATCGCGGTGCCGAGCGAATGCGATCTCGTCATCGCCAGCGTCGCCTTCGACCTGGACGATCGTCTCGGCGCGTACGGTGCGGCGATCTATCGGCGGCGTTGAAGCACGAGCGCCGACGACAGGGCGTCGCCTCAACGCTGCATCGGCGCCAGCTGGTCCATCGGCATCGCGTGGTGGTTGTGGTCAAGGTGGTCCATGATCCAGAGCGAGCCGAACACGAGCAGCATCACGATCAAGAGCCCGAAAGCCAACGCCATCGCGTTGTTGACGTTGTCGGGACCGGTGGTCAGGTGGATGAAGAACACCAGGTGCACGCCCATCTGCGCAACGGCAAGCACCGAGATCGCGATCGGGATGCTCGGCGTCCAGACCAGCGTCGTCTTGGCGACCAGGAAGGACACCACCGTCAGGCCGACCGCCAGCGCATAGCCGATCAGATAGCGGCCGATGCCCGACCGGAGATCCGAGCCCTCGCCCTGCGAGTCGCCCGGTGCGAGATCGGACCGCTGGTTGCCGTCGTTCGGAATCGCGTTGCTCATGTCGCCATCTGCACCAGGTAGACCAGCCCGAACAGCGCGACCCAAATGATGTCGAGCGTGTGCCAGAAAAGGCTGAAACAGAGGATGCGCCGCAAGATGTCGTCGCGGAACCCCTTGGCAGCGGCCTGCGCCATCATGGTCAGGAGCCAGAGCAAGCCGATCGTCACGTGGACCCCGTGGCAACCGACGAGCGCAAAAAACGTCGACAGGAAGGCGCTCCTGCCAGGCCCGGCGCCACGCCCGACCAAACTCGCGAATTCCTGCAGCTCGAGCACGAGGAAGCTCCCGCCGAGCAAAAAGGTCAGCGCCATGAAGCCCTGGAACAACCCGACGCGCCGCGCTTTGGCACCCTCCCCGGCGATGGCGCAGGCGAGGGTCGAGGTCAACAGGCACGCGGTCTCGATAGCGAGACTGCGCAGGTCGAACAACTGCTTGCCGGTCGGGCCGCCATCGGTGTGGCCGGTCATCACCGCGTAAGCGGCGAAGAACGCCGAGAACATGATGATGTCGCTGATCAGGAAGATCCAAAACCCGTAGGCGACGACGATTCGCTTCGAGTCGCTGTCGTCGCCCTCGGAGACCGACTTCGCGTGCGCGTGACGCGTGCTATCGCCGCCCGCCGGCAGCGCTGCAGTCGCGGCGCTCATGACGCAGCTCCCTGGAGCCGGTGGCGCAGCGCCGCGGCGCGCTCCTGGCGGTTGCGGCGGTCGAGCGCCGCGACGTGGTCAGCAGGAATCTTGTGCTCCGGACTGTCGCGCCAGGCGAATGCGACGAAGGTCGCATAGGCGCCGACCAAACCGACAATCACAATCCACCAGATCTGCCAGATCAACGCGAAGCCGACGAAGGTCGCGAAGAACGCGCAAACAAAGCCCGTGGGACTGTTGCGGGGGACTTCGATCGCGACGTATTTGGGCTCCGGGCCGAGCGTCGTCTGCTCGCGCGCCTTCTCCTTGATGGACCAGTAGGCATCCTCGCCTTCGACGTTCGGCAGCACGGCAAAATTGAAAACCGGCGGCGGCGACGCCGTGGACCATTCGAGTGAACGACCATTCCAGGGGTCGCCGGTCGTGTCCCGCAGGGCAACCCGCTGCTTGATGCTGACGTAGAGCTGCACCGCGAGCAGCACGATGCCGGCGAAGATCAACACGGCACCAGCCTCCGCCACCAGCAGCCACGGCCGCCATTCCGGCACATCATAGTGCTGGAGCCGCCGCGTCATTCCCATCAGCCCCAAGGCGTAGAGCGGCATGAAGGCAAGATAGAAGCCGATGATCCAGCACCAGAACGCCGCCTTGCCGAGCCCTTCGTGAAGCCGGAAGCCGACCGCTTTCGGGAACCAGTAGGTGTAGCCGGCGAAAGCGCCGAACAGGACACCGCCGATGATGACGTTGTGAAAGTGAGCGACCAGAAACAGGCTGTTGTGCAGCATGAAGTCGGCGGGCGGCACCGCGAGCAACACGCCGGTCATGCCACCGATCGTGAAGGTCACCATGAAGCCGATCGACCACAGCATGGGCGTGTCGTACACGATGCGCCCGCCGTACATCGTGAACAACCAGCTGAAGATCTTTACACCCGTCGGCACCGCGATGATCATCGTGGCAATGCCGAAAACCGCATTCACGTCGGCCCCCGCGCCCATCGTGAAGAAGTGGTGCAGCCAGACCGTGAACGCGATGATGCATATCGCCATCGTCGCCATCACCATGGAACGGTAACCGAACAGCGGCTTGCGCGAGAACGTGGAGACGACTTCGGAATAGATGCCGAAGGCCGGCAGGACCAGGATGTAGACCTCCGGGTGACCCCACGCCCAAATCAGGTTCATGAACAGCATGGGGTCGCCGCCACCCTCGTTGCCGAAGAAGTGGAAGCCCATGTAACGCTCGAGCAGCAGCATCGCGTAGGTCGCGGTCAGGATCGGGAATGCCGCGACGATCAGCAGGGACGACGCGAGCGCAGTCCAGGTGAACATCGGCATCCGCATGTAGGTCATTCCCGGGGCGCGAACTTTCAGTATCGTCGTGACGATGTTGATCCCCGCGATCAATGTTCCGAAACCCGATATCTGCAGCGACCAGAGGTAGTAATCGACGCCGACACCGGGGGAATACGTCAACACCGAGAGCGGCGGATAGGGCAGCCAACCGGTCCGCGCGAAATTACCGACCACCAGCGACACATTGACCAGCAGCGCCCCGCTGGCCGTCAGCCAGAAGCCGACCGAGTTCAACGTGGGAAAGGCGACATCGCGCGCACCGAGTTGCAACGGGACGACGAAATTCATGAGCCCGATCACGAACGGCATGGCGACGAAAAAGATCATCACCGTGCCGTGCGCCGAGAAGATCTGGTCGTAGTGCTCGGGCGGCAGGAATCCGGGTGCGTTCAACGCCAGCGCCTGCTGGGTGCGCATCATGATCGCGTCGGAAAAGCCGCGCAGCAGCATCACCAGCGCCAGGATCAGGTACATCACGCCGATGCGCTTGTGGTCGACGCTCGTCAGCCATTCGGACCAGATATAGGGCAGATGGCCTTTGACGATGACCCATATGATGATGCCCAGCAGCACCGCGCCGACCACTGCCGAGGCGATCATCGGCAGGGGTTGGGAGAACGGGATCGCGGCCCAGGTGAGCTTGCCGAACAATGCGGATGACATGTTCTATCGGCTCCCCGACGACTGAACCACTTGCATGCCGGCCGAAGCCGCCGGCCCCGGACCGGGCGGAACACGCTGAGCGACGATCGCCGCGAACAACATCGGATCGACCGACGAATAATTCATAGGGGCGACATTCATCGACTGCTTTGCGAGCGCTGTATACGTGTCGGCATCGAGCACCGGGCCGCTCGCCTTCGCGCTCGCCGCCCAATTGGCGAACTCGGCCGCGGGCAACGCCTCGACGTCGAAATGCATGTCGGCGAAGCCCGCGCCGCTGTAGTGGCCCGAGATACCGCGCAGGGTCCCGGGCTGATCGGCGCGCAGATGCAGCTGCGTTTCCATGCCGTTCATCGTGTAGATCATGCTGCCGAGCTGTGGAACGAAGAAGGTGTTCATGACGCTCGACGAAGTCAACAGAAAGTGCACCGACGAGCCGGCCGGAACGACGAGCCGGTTGACGCTCGCCACGCCTTGCTTCGGATAGATGAAGAGCCACTTCCAGTCGAGCGATACCACCTGGATTTCGAGCGGCGGCGAGGAGCCGCCCTCGAGCGGGACCGCCGGATCGAGACGGTGCGCGCCGATCCACGCCACCCCGCCTAAAAGCAAGATCGTCATCAGCGGAATGGCCCAGACGACCATTTCGATCTGCCCCGAGAAGGCCCAGGTCGGGCGGTAACGGGCACGCGCGTTGCCGGCGCGAAACCACCAGGCGACGCACAAGGTGGCGACGATCACCGGGACGACGATCACCAGCATGATGGCGAGCGCATCGAACAGCAACGTGCGATTGGCCGCCCCGACCGGTCCGCGCGGATCGAGCACCGCGGGCGTGCAGGCGGCGAGCGCCGGCAGCAGCATCGCAGTTGCTAGACGGGCCACGCGTTTCGATAGGTGCATGCGATTCACTGTACGTAAATGCGATCGCGCCGGGAAGCCCCTAGTTTCGATGCGGCAGGTGCGCCGTTTGCCGTAGTTGCGTTCAACCGCATCGACCGATGTTTTTGGTTCGACCGAGCGCCTCGCCATGATCATTTGCGATCGAAATTCCTGCCCCGAGCAAGCGGCGTCCCTTCGCGATGAAGTGGCCTTGCGGATCTCGGCATCGCGGCACCCGCGCGCTTCGGCCACGCCCGAGATGATGTCGGCACCCGCGATCGACCCGATTGCATCAACGCTCGCCGAGGGCCTCCTCGCCGAGGCCGATGGCCGGGACGGCGCGCTGGCGCTGCTCGGACCGCGCCACGGCAGCTTTCGGGCGCGCGAGGACGGCACGGTCGCCGCCCTGCTCGGCGAATACGCCGCCATGCGCGCCGCGCCGGCCGAGACCTGCGCTCCGGAACGGGTCGAGCTCGACGCGGGGGCGTTGGCGACCGGTCCGGCCGGCGACGAGCCGCGAGGCCGCGCCGCCCTCGACGGCACGGTCGGCGATCCGCCGCCGGCCAACCTGCACGCCGCGATCGACCGCGCCGCCGCGGCGGCGGCCACCGCCTTCCATGCCGAGCGCCTGCGCCAGAACCGGGCCGTGCTGCGTGGGCAGGACCACGAGATGCGCGGCTGCCTGAACGCCATCCGCCTCGCGGCGTTCGTTCACCGCCAGACCGGCCGCGACACGGCCGACATCGTCGAACGCCAGGTCACGCGACTGCGCGAGGCTCTGGATCGATCGCGCCGCAACGCGTCGCGCGCCGGCGACCGCACGCTGTGTCTGGACGACCTGCCGAACGACGACCTCGTCGATGCCTGCCGGCAGGAAACGGCGGCGTGGAACGCGGCACGCCCCCACAACTTCTGCGCCTTTCTCTTTCCCGGCAGCTGCCTCGGCCACTACGACACGGAGCGGATCCGCGAAACGCTCACGATCCTGCTCGAAGCGACGGTTCGGGAGGCGGGAGATCGATCGGTGCTTCGGGTCGACGTCGGCGTCGGCCGGAGCGAGGTCGCGATCTCGGTCGAAGCCGCAGGCGCATCTGGCGCAGCCTTCCGTGCGGCGCCGCCGACCGCCGACTGGCCGCTCCGATGGGAGCTCGCTCGACAAACGGCCCGGGCGCACGGCGGACAGATCAGCGCCGACCGGAGCGCCGGCGGCACCACTTACCGGCTGGTGCTCGGGATTCCGCCGGTCGGCGCCGTCTGAGGCGCCCCCTCGAAGCGGCCACGCGGCTCGACGGGGCTCCCGGGCGCCGGTTCGGAACCCATTGCACGGCGGCATATGATTGTCGCCAACCTCGGGCAAGGCCCCGAGCGGGGTTCCCGCCCAGATGCGCAGCGCGCCGCCGCCCCGACGCCGCGGGCGGCTGGCCGCGGCGGCACCCGAGGAAACCGCCTACATGCCGCACGCGTTGGTCGTCGACGACGAGAAGGACTCCGCCGAGATGATGGCCGCCCTGATCGCGGCCGAGGGCTTCAGCGTCGCCACGGCCGGATCGCTGCGGGACGCACGGCGGCGCATCGCGATGCAACGGCCCGATATCGTTCTGCTCGATCTCGTGCTCTCGGACGGCAGCGGCATCGAACTGGTCGACGAGATAAAAGCGCTGCCGGCGTCCGAAGTCGTGCTGATCACCGGCCACGCCAGCGTCGAGACCTCGGTGCAGGCGCTCCGGATGGGCGCGGCCGATTACCTCACCAAGCCGCTCAGCCTGCAGCAGCTGCGCAGCGTGCTCGCCCGCGCCCGGAAGCCATCGACGCTGCGCGCGGATGCCGCGGGGCTGTTCGAGGCCCTCGAATGCAACGGCCACTTCGGCCTGCTCTGGGGCCGTTCGGCGCCGATGCGGCGGGTGTACGAGCAGATCGTGCGGGTGGCCGGCACCGCGGTCACGGTGTTCGCCACCGGCGAAAGCGGCACCGGCAAGGAACTGGTCGCCCGCACCGTACACGATTTGAGCCGGCGCCGCGCCAAGCCGTTCCTCGCCGTCAACTGCGGTGCGATCTCGCCCAATCTGATCGAAAGCGAGATCTTCGGCCACGAGAAAGGCAGTTTCACCGGCGCCGAACGCCAGCACCTCGGCTTTTTCGAGCGGGCGGACGGCGGGACGCTGTTCCTCGACGAAATCACCGAAATGCCGCCCGACCTGCAGGTCAAGCTTCTGCGCGTGCTCGAGAGCGGCACCTTCCTGCGGGTCGGCTCGATGCAGGTCCGCGATGCCGATGTCCGCATCGTCGCCGCCTCGAATCGCGACCCGATGGAAGCGGTCTCGACCGGCCGGCTGCGCGAGGACCTGCTCTACCGGCTGAACGTCTTTCCCATCCACTTGCCGCCGCTGCGCGAACGGCCGGACGACATCGCGGCGATCGCAACCCATTTCCTCGACGACATCGGCCGCCGCGAAGGCGCCGCCAAGCGCTTCACGCGGTCCGCGCTCGACCGGCTCGGCGCCTACCGCTGGCCCGGCAACGTGCGCGAGCTGCGCAACATCGTGCAACGTGCCTACGTCATGGCGCACGAGGAAATGATCGACGACCCGTGCCTGCCCGGCCGGCCGCCGACCTCTGTGCCCCTCGACGGAGCACCGATGATTCGGGTCGAGATCGGAACCTCGCTGGCCGAGATCGAGCGCGTCGTCACCCTGGCGACGCTCGAGCACTACGGCCGCCACAAGGAGCGCACCGCGACTGCGCTCGGCGTCAGCCTGAAGACGCTCTACAACCGCCTGCGTGAGTACGCCACCGTGCCGGCGCGCGGCGACGTCGAGGGCGTGGATTCGGCGTCGGGCTTTGGCGAGCTCCGCTGACGCCACTAGCGGCTATCGCCAAGCCGGTTCGGCCCGCTTGCATCGCATGGAGCCGGCAAATATTTCCGGGAACGCCGGTTGCCTCGAAACGGCATGACTCCATCGCTGAAGCTCGAACCACGCGTCTCCCAGGGTCTCACCGCCCGCCTTCGGCTGGCGGTGCGACTGCTGCAGTTGTCCTCGCTCGACTACGAACAGGAACTGCACGAGATCGCCGCCAAGAATCCTTTCCTCGACCTGGAGACGCCGATCGAGGCACCACTCGCGACGCCGCCGGACAGCTGGTCGGCCGCGGCCCAGGATGACCCCCCCGAGAACGAATCGACGGCATCGGATGCCGAAGTCGCCAGCGCGCCGCTCGAACGCGAAGCCGATTTCGATCCGTGGCTGCAGAACGCGAACGGGGTCCGCGACGGTGCCCGTGACGGCGGCGGCAGCATGCTCGACCTGATGGTCGACGAAATCGACATCCGCGCCCACCTGCGCAGCCAGGCGCGCACCCTGCGTCTTTCCCTTCGCGACCAGACGCTGGTGCACGCGATCGTCGAGTCGCTCGACGACGACGGCTACCTCCGCACCGCGCTCGACGAGATCGCGCTCGTGGTCGGCGGCAAGCCCCCGGCCGACGCGACCGAGATGAGCACCGCGCTGCGCCTGGTGCAATCGCTCGAGCCCGCCGGCGTGGCGGCGCGCAGCGTCGGCGAGTGCTTGCGCCTGCAACTCGGTCCCGCCGCGGCCGAGGGCGACCTTCTGGCGCCGGCGATCATCGACCAGCACCTCGAAAAGCTCGCCCGGCGCGATACAGCGGCCATCGCGCGTGCGCTCGGCCAGCCGCTCGGCGCTGTCGAACGGGCGTGCGCGATGATTCGCCGACTCGACCCGCACCCGGCACGGCGTTTCGACTGCCGGCGTGTCCACTACGTCGTTCCCGACGTCGTGGTGCGCAAGACGCGCGGCCGCTGGGACGTGCAGCTGAACGCCGCAGCCGTGCCGAACCTGCAGCTCAACCGCACGGTGTGCGAACTGTTCCAACGCCAACGCCCGGCTGCCAACCACGAGCTTGCCGGTCACTTGCAGGAAGCGCGCTGGGCGGTGCGCAACATAGAGCAGCGCTTCTCGACGATCCTCGCGGTTTCGCGCTCGATCCTGAAGCGGCAGTACGGTTACTTCGAACACGGGCCGTTGGCGATGAAGCCGCTCGCGCTCGCCGAGATTGCCGCCGAGGTCGGGGTGCACGAATCGACCGTCTGCCGCGTCACCAACAACAAATACATGGCGACGCCCGCCGGCGTGATCGAACTGAAGTCGTTCTTCTCGCGGCCGATGGCACTGGCGAGCGGCGGCGCCGCCTCGGGTGTCGCGATCCGCGAGTTGGTGCGCGAAATGATCGACGACGAGTCCGGCGCTGCGGCGCTCAGCGACGGCGAGATCGCGCGCCGGCTCGGCCGCCAGGGCGTCAAGATCACGCGCCGCACCGTCACCAAATACCGCGGGATGCTGCAGTTGCCGGCTGCCGAGCAGCGCCAGCGCGCGCGCAGCGACGCGGCGGCGATCGCCGCGGCGGGGGCCAGACGCTCGAGCGGCGAACCGGCGCACGTCTGACGTAGGCGCCGGCGAGCCGACCGGGCGGGAAACGGAGCCCGGCGAAAGAACACCGAACGAACCGGTGCGGTAGGGCTCGGCGCGAACCGCGCGTCAGGCGCGGTCCTTCGCCAGCAGTTCAGCGACCAGTCGCCGCATTCGGTCGAGATCGACCGGCTTGTCGAGGTGACCGGCGAAGCCCGCCGCCAATGCCCGTGTCACGTCGTGGGGCCGGCCAAAACCGGTCAGTGCGATCGCCGGAATCCGCGCGGTGGCGGGTCGAGCGCGCAAAGCGGCGATCAGCTCGTAGCCGTCCATCAGCGGCATGCCGACGTCCGAGACGATCAGCTCGAAGGGCTCCTGCGCGCTCGCTTCGAGCGCCTTCGCGCCGCTGGTCTCGGCCCGAACGATAGCGCCCTCGCTCTCGAGCAGGCTGGCGAAAAGGTCGAGCGTCTCCGCGTCGTCATCGACGAGAAGGATGCGCACGCCTCGGAACGGACCGGTCGGCGCCCGGTCGCCCGCAAGGGCATCACGGCTGATGTTCGACCTTTCTACCGAAATTGGTAGGCGCGATTGGACTCGAACCAACGACCCCCACCATGTCAAGGTGGTGCTCTAACCAGCTGAGCTACGCGCCTGCGAAGGCCAAAAGTATAGACGACAGGCAGCGGCTCACTTGCGGCGGGCCGCCCGCACGCCGGGCACCCGGCACATCTCGTCGAGAACCCGCGCGAGCCGCGTCGCGTCGGCAACCTCCACGGTGAAGGTCATCCAGGCGGTGCCGCCGGCCGCGCTTTTGGCAGTGTCCTTGACCGACTGGCTCTGGACGCCGACCACGTTCATCCGCCCTTTCGCGAACAGCTCGGAGATGTCGCGCAACAGGCCCTGGCGATCGGCCGCCTCGATGCTCACGTCGACCGGATACGCAGCGGTTCCGTGGCCGGCGGGTGCGCCCCACTCGACCGGAATCACCCGCTCCGGCGCCCGCTCGGTCATGCGGGCGAAATCGGTGCAGCTCGCGCGGTGCACCGCGACACCCCGGCTGCGCGTCACGTAGCCGCCGATCCGGTCGGGCGGCGCCGGCCGGCAGCAGCGCGCGAGGTGCGTCATCAGCGACTCGACGCCGACGACCAGCACCCCGCCCTTGGGCGCCGGTGCGTCGGCGCCGAACCGGCGATTCGCGATCTGCGCGTCGGCGCTCGGGGGTGGCGCCGGCGGCCGCAGCAGGGTCTCGATCGTGCGCAGCGACAACTCGTCCTTGCCGACGATCTCGAACAGCGCGTCGGCGTTGCCAAAACCGAGCCGGGCGGCCAATTCGTCGTGACGAACCGCGGTGCGGCCCTCGCGCTGCAGCAAGCGCTCGACCGCCTCGCGCCCGCGCTGGATCGTCTCGCGTTGCGCCTTGTGGTTGAACCAGGCCCGGACCTTGGCGCGAGCGCGGTGGCTCGTCAGCAGGCCGAGGTCGGCGTTCAGCCAGTCGAGCGACGGGCCGCCCTCCTTCGCCGCGACGATCTGGACCGTCTGGCCGCTGCGCAGTGGCGTGCCGAGCGGCACGATGGCGCCGTCGACCCGCGCGCCGCGGCAACGGTGGCCGAGGTCGGTGTGCACGGCGTAGGCGAAATCGACCGGCGTCGCGCCCGCCGACAATTCGACCACCTCGGCCTCGGGCGTGAAGACGTAGATCCGGGCAGCGACGGCGCCGGCGGAATCGAGCGCCGCCGCGGCGCCACCGACGCGCCCACGGGCCGACGGGCGGGGGCCGGCAGCGGGTTCGGCGCCGACCGCCGGGGCATCCGGCTCGGCCGCCTCGCGTTCCCATTCGAGCAGCTGGCGCAGCACCGCCTTGCGCGCTTCGGCCACCTCGGCGTGCTGCTGCGCCGCACCCGCGCCGGCGCCGGCATACCCCTTGGCGCCGGCATCCTTGTAGGCCCAGTGCGCGGCGACGCCCTGCTCGGCGTGCTCGTGCATCGCCCGGGTGCGGATCTGCACCTCGACGGCCCGCCCCGCCGCGTCCTCGACCACCGTGTGCAGCGAGCGGTAGCCGTTCGGCTTGGGCCGCTCGATGTAGTCGTCGAACTCGCCGGCGACTAGGCGGTAGCGCTCGTGCACCCGGCCGAGCACGCGGTAGCAGGCGGCTGCGTCATCGACGATCACGCGCACCGCGCGCAGGTCGAGCACCTCGGCGAAGTCGAGCCGCTTGGCCTGCATCTTCTTCCAGATGCTGTAGATGTGCTTCGGCCGGCCGTGCACCTCGGCAGCCAGGCCGTGCGCGGCGAGGTCGTCGGCGAGCTGGCGCCGAAACGCCTCGACGCCGGCCTCGCGCGCGACGCGCCGCTCGTCGAGCAGCCGAGCGACCCGGTGGTACTCGGTCGGGTCGAGGAAGCGAAACGCCAGATCCTCGAGCTCCCACTTGATCTGCCAAATGCCGAGCCGGTTCGCAAGCGGCGCGTACACGTGCAACGTCTCGCCGAGCGCTTCGGCCGGATACGGGGCCCTGGACGCGGCGACGAAGCGCAGCGTTTGCAGCCGCGACGCGAGCCGCAGCAGCACGACGCGCAAGTCGCGTGAAAACGCGAGCAGCATGCGACGCACGCGCTCGACCTGCTGCGCCCTGCCTTGCACGCCGGCGCGGGCGCCACGCGCCGCCCGCTCGAGCTGCACCAGCCGGCGGGTGTGCGACACGAGGCCGGCGTGCGATTCGCCGAACGCCTTGGCGATCACTTCGTCGGGCCGCTGCAGGAAGTCGCCGGCGTAGACGAGGTAAGCCGCTGCCTGCAGCGCCGGCGAAGCGCCGATGCCGTGCAGGATGGCGGCAAGGCCGTCGGCGTGCGCCAGCGCGTCCTCGCCGGTCGCGAGCCGACGGCCGGCGAGGAGCGGCTCGGCGAAGGCGCGGGCGCGGCCGCGCGTGGCGTCGGTATCGTCGCCCGGCGCGAACGCCGCGTTCGGCGCCGGCGGCGGCTCGTCGAGCAGACGGACGATCGGCGCCTGGGCTTCGGCGGCGACCGTCATGGCGGGGGATCAGGCGCGAGGAGGAACTCGCGCACCGCGGCGATCTGGTCGTCGGCAACGAGCGTGGGTGCGTGGCCGACGCCGGCGAAGGTCACCAGACGTGCCTTCGGCCCGCGGCGGGTCATCGCCGCGGCGGTGTCGGGCGACAGCAGATCGGACGCCGCCCCGCGCAGCAGCAAGGTCGGGCAGCGAATCGCGTCATAAGCCGCCCAGGTCAGCGCTTCGCCGGCGCTCGCCTGTTCCGGCGTGATCGCCTTGAACGGCTGCGCGATCGCGGGGTCGTAGTGCAAGACGTAGCCGCCGTCCACGGATTTGAGCATCGGCAGCGTCAGGGCGTGCCAGGCCTCGCGCGTGTGCGGGCCGAAACCGGCCGAGATCGTGGCGAGGTAATCGGCCGCCTCGTCGACCGTCGACCAGCGGAGCGGCTGGCCGAGATAGCTGCCGATCCGGACCAGCGAGGCGTGTTCGATCCGCGGGCCGACATCGTTCAGCACCAGGCGTGCGACCGGCGAGTTCTTCAACGAAGCGAGCCCGAGGCCGATCAGGCCGCCCATCGACGTGCCGACCCAGTCGACCGCGGCGACGTTCAAGCGGGCGACCAGCGTGACCATGTCGGCGACATACGCCGGGACCTGGTATCCACGCGGATCGCCGAGCCGGTCGGAGCGGCCGCGGCCGACGACATCTGGGCAGACCACGCGGTACTCGCGCTGCATGGCCCGCGCGAGGGCGTCGAAATCGCGCCCCTGTCGGGACAGGCCGTGCACACACACGAGCACGCGGGGATTCGCCGCGTCGCCCCATTCCCAATACGCCATCCGGTGCAGGCCGGCAGTTCCGAGGCAGGAGACGTGGTGCAGGCGCGGTTCGGTCATGGCGGGCCTCGGCAGGTGGTGCCGGGGCATGCTAAGTCAACGTTTCGCGGGACGTGGGACCGCGGTGGATCGTTGGCGCCCGCGGCGTCGCGACTTGGAACGGCGGCCGGCGAACGCCCTCACCCGAACGGCGCGGCCGGAACGAAGTCGCGGACGACCGCCACGTTCATCGCGTCATCTGCACCGTGCCGTCGACCGTGATGCTGATCGAGCCCTTGCCGGCTTCGATCGGCAAGGCTTCTTCCGGGGCGGCGGCCGCCGCCGCCAGGGAGCGCATCATCGGGCGGACGACCGGAGGGGTGGCATCGACACTCGAGACGCGCACCTCCTGCAGCATGAAGCCGGAATAGCCGAACTGCCTGGCGTAGTCGGCAGCCTTGGCGCGGTAGCGCGCGATCGCCTGCCCGGCGACCTCGCTTTCCGCGCGCTCACGCAGTTCACGCGACAGTCCGTAGCCGACCCGCGCGATCGACAGCGTCGTGATGCGCCCGGCGAGCTGACCGATCGCCGCCATATCGCGGCCTTCGACGATCAGCTCGGTGCTGCCTTGCCAGCCGCTGATGCCGCCCTTGCTGCCGTAACGCGGCACGAGCGCGAAGTTGCCGGTCTGCACCTCGACCTGGCCGGGCCGTGCGGCGCGCCGGGCTTCGGCGAGCGCGGCGTCGAGCGCCTGCTTGAGCTGGGTCTGCACGCTCGCCGCGTCCGACCCTTCCCGCGTGGTGCCGAAGGCGACCGTCATCAGGTCTTTGGCGACCTCGAGCGTCGCAGTGCTCTGGAGATGAACCAGTGCCTGAGGCGGCGCGACGGCCTGGGCCGGCGCTGCGGTCCAAGACGCACCGAGGGCGAGCGCCGCCCTCGCGCACGAGCCGGCGGCGGCCCGCGCGGGCGCATGCGGCAGGCCGCCGTTCACGGCGCTCGAGACACGCGCGGGGGAATTCGAACGCAAGCAGATCATGGTCGGTTCCTCGTCCAGGGGCGCACCTGCCTTCACGCCGGCGCAAGGAGCTTCAACGCGTGACAAGCCTCGGGCGACCGACCGACGATGCCGCCGCATCGCAGTTGTTACAGCTCGTCAAACCGCCCCGCGGAGCCGGCTGCGGCCGCGACAATCCCCGCTGTTACATTTGGACCGGAGCTCGCCATGACCACCGCAGCCGCCAACCCGCGCCCGGATCGGGTGGTCGTCGTCGACGACGATGCCCGCATCCGCGACCTGCTGCGCCGCTACCTCACGCAAGAGGGGTTCGAGGTGCTTCTCGCCGAGGATTCCAAGGCGCTGAACCGCGTGATGACCCGCGAGACGGTGAACCTGATCGTGCTCGACCTGATGCTGCCCGGCGAGGACGGCCTTTCGATCTGCCGCCGGCTGCGCGCCGCGAACGACTTGACGCCGATCATCATGCTCACCGCCAAGGTGGAGGACGTCGACCGGATCGTCGGGCTCGAGGTCGGCGCCGACGATTACCTGCCCAAACCCTTCAACCCCCGCGAGCTGCTGGCGCGCATTCACGCGGTGCTGCGACGCCGGCCGGCGCGCGAGGCGCCGGGCGCGCCGGCGCTCGAGGCGCAGACCGTCACGTTCGGCCCCTTCGAATTCGATCTGGCGCTGCGCCGGCTCTCGAAGGAAGGCGAGCAGATGGCCTTGACCACGGGCGAATTCTCGATGCTGAAGGCGCTCGTGCGGCATCCGCGCCAGCCACTCTCCCGCGACAAACTGGCGCAGCTCGCACGCGGCCGTGAATTCGAACCTTTCGACCGCAGCCTCGACGTTCAAATTTCGCGTCTGCGCAAAATGATCGAACCCGATCCGGCGCAACCGCGCTACATCCAGACCGTGTGGGGCGTCGGCTACGTGTTCGTGCCCGACGGCAGCAGCTGACGCCCGGAGGCAGCGCCGCGAGGCGCCGTCAGCCGCGGCTCGCGTTGAGCCTTTTCTGGCGCACCTTCTTTTTGATCGCGCTGTTGCTGGCGAGCGGGGTGCTCGCCTGGACGCAGACCTTCCGCGCGCTCGAGGTCGAACCGCGCGCCACGCAGCAGGCGGAGCAGATCGCGAGCCTCGTGAAGTTGACGCGCACCGCGCTGCTCGCGAGCGACAACATCAACCGGATCGCACTCGTCAAGAGCATCTCGCGCCAGGAGTCGGTGAAGCTCCTGCCGCGCGAGCCGGGCGACCGCTGGGAGCCCTACGAAGCCGACCGTATCAGCCGCATCATCGTCGGGCGGCTGAGGGCCGAACTGGGGCCCGACACGCTGGTGGCGAGCGCGGTCAACGGCTCGCCCGGCCTCTGGGTGGGCTTTTCGATCGAGAAGGACCCGTACTGGCTGCAGGTCGACCCGACGCGCGCCGCGCCGATGCAGGGGAGCACGCTGTTGCTGTGGGTGGGCCTGGCACTCCTCGCGACGCTGCTCGGCTCGGCGGCAATCGCGCGGCTGATCAACCAGCCGCTGAAGGAGCTCTCGTTCGCCGCGAGCCGCATTCGCGAGGGCGAATTCGATTCGCGTCTCGATGAGAACACGCTGACCAGCGAGATCCGCCAAGTGAACATGGGTTTCAACCGGATGGCGCGCGAGCTGGCGAAGGTCGAGCAGGACCGCGCCGTGATGCTGGCCGGCATCTCGCACGACCTGCGCACGCCGCTGGCGCGCCTGCGGCTCGAGACCGAGATGAGCGTGCACGACGAAGAAGCCAAGCAAAACATGGCGCAGGACATCGAACAGCTCGACGCCATCATCGACAAGTTCATGGACTACGCGCGTCCCGGCGAGAGCCAGCTGACGCCGGTGCACCTGTCGGGCATGGTCGACCACGCGATCGGCGTGTTCCGCGACGCGAGCCAGATCCGCATCAGCTCACGGGTGGCGATCGACACCCGCGTGATGGCCGACGAGATCGAGCTCGGCCGGGTGCTGCAGAACCTGTTCGAGAACGCGCTGCGCTACGGTCGATCGTCCGACACCGGCATCGCGCGGGTGCACGTGAGCTACGCCCGCACCGGGCCGTGGGTGATCCTCAGCGTGCGCGATTTCGGCCCGGGCGTCGATCCGCAGAAGATCGGGCAGCTGACGACGCCGTTCTTTCGCGGCGACGCCGCCCGCACCGCCGCCACCGGCGCCGGCCTCGGCCTCGCGATCGTCGACAAGGCGGTGCAGCGCATGGGCGGCATGTTCGAGATCCTGAACGCACCGGACGGCGGCCTGCTGGCGCACATTCGGTTGAAGAAGGCGCCTTGAAGGCCATGACGCACGGCTTCGACGAACTCAGCCCGACCGGGGGTTCGGCACAGCGGCTCGCCGCGAGCAAGGCTTCGACAAGCTCTGCCCGAACCGATATGGCACAGCCAATCGCCTTCCCGCAGGCTTCGACAAGCTCAGCCCGAACAGCTTCGTCACAGCCGTTCGCCGCGAGCAAGGCTTTGACAAGCCCAGCCAAACGGATATGGCACAGCCGTTCACCTTGAAGCAGGCTTCGACAAGCTCAGCCCGAACGGATTCGACACGGCCCGTCGTCCCAAGCAGCGCTTCGACAAACTCAGCGCGAACGCATATGCACAGCCGTTCGCCCTCAGACACGCTTCCAGAAGCTCCGCCCGAACGGACGTTGCACAGCCGTTCGCCCTGAGCCTGTCGAAGGGCTCGTTGCCCCGCCGCTCAGCCTCGCCAAAGCAAACAGATCGCCCGCGCCTCGATTGCTTCGCCGCGTCCGACCGGTCCCATGTTCTCGGCCGTCTTGGCTTTCACGCTGACCTGCTCGACCGGCACCTGCAGCGCGCCACCGACGCGCTGCCGCATTGCCAGAATGTGCGGCGCCATCTTCGGCGCCTGGGCGACGATCGTGGTATCGACGTTGCCGACCAGCCAGCCGGCCGCACGCACCCGGCGGCCGGCCTCCGCGAGCAGCGCCAGCGAGTCCGCGCCGCGGTATTGCGCATCCGTATCGGGAAAATGAAATCCGATGTCGCCGAGCGCCGCCGCGCCGAACAACGCGTCGGTGATCGCATGACAAAGCGCGTCGGCGTCGGAGTGACCCATCAATCCGTGGCTGTGCGCAATCTCGACGCCGCCGAGCACGAGCCTTCGGCCGGCGACCAGGGCGTGCGTGTCCCAGCCCTCGCCAATGCGCCAGATCGGCGGCTTGATGCGGGGCGCGGCCGCCGTCATGCCGTCTCGCCCGAGCGGCGTCCCGGTCGGCCCCAGGGCACGGTGGGCGGCGGCATGACGATGCGCTTGCCGGCGAGAAGACCGATCTGCTCGGCGCGGCTTCGCAGCAGCCGCTCGGCGAGTTCCAGGTCGGCCGGCCAGGTGACTTTGAAGTTCTCGAGCGCGCCGAGAACCAGCTTCGGCGCGTGCCCGAGCGCCTCGACTGCGCCGGCCTCGTCGGTCACGCCCTCGGTGACACGCGCCAGCGCCTCGCGCAGCAGGCCGAGCCGGAACATCTGCGGCGTCTGCGCCTGCCATTTGCCGGCCCGGTCGATCGTCGCCACGGCCCGGCCGTCGCGCTCCGTTTTCAGCGTGTCCGCGAGCGGCAGCGCGAGCAGGCCGCCGACCGGGTCGTCTAGGCAGGCGTCGATCAACGCATCGATCCACTCGGTGCGAACCAGGCAGCGCGCGGCGTCGTGCACGAGGACCCAGTCGTGCGGCCGGGCGCCCCGCTCGGTCAGCGCATCCAGGCCGTTGCGGACGCTGTCGGCGCGCGTCGCGCCGCCGCGCGGCACCGCGACCGCCCGCGTCCCGGCGAGGTGCGATGCATGCTGGCTGTCGCCCGCCGCGACGACGACCAGCACCGACTGAATTCGCCCGACGCGGGCGACCGCGTCGACGGTGTGCGCCAGCGGGCTGCGACCGGCGACGAGCGCGTACTGCTTGGGCAGCGTCGTGCCGGCCCGCTCGCCGACCCCGGCGCAGGGAATCAGCGCATGGAGGCGCGGCAAGGCGTGGGGCGGCGGAGGCGACGTCATCAGCCTACGAATTCTATAATTCGAAGCTCGCAGCGCCCGCCCTTCGAAGCCGGCTACGCCGCGATTCCGCGGGGTGTCTGCGGGCCCTTCGTCGTGCATCGGTCGGCTCGGAAGGTGCTGTTGTGAGCCCGCCTTCCCACGATGCAACTCCCCACGATCGCCTCCGGAAAACGCTACACCTTGCTGCGCCCGCCGGGCTCGGCCGACGCCCTCTTGCTGGCGCGCTTCGCCGCCGCACGCGCCGCCGAGGGGCGCGTCACCGCGATCGTTACGGCCGAGCCCGCCGATACCCAGCGGCTCGAGGCCGAGCTGCCGTTCTTCGCGCCGGGACTTCGCATCGCCGTCTTCCCCGATTGGGAGACGCTGCCCTACGACACCTTCTCGCCGCACCAGGACCTGATCTCCGAGCGGCTCGCGACGCTCTGGCGAATCCTGCAGTCGAAAGATGTCGACGTCGTGCTGCTGCCGGCGACGACCGCGCTCGTGCGCCTGGCGCCTCCCAGCTTTCTCGCCGCCTACACCTTTGAATTCAAGCAGAAGACGCGGCTCGACGAGGCCGGGCTCAAGGCACAGCTCACGCTCGCCGGCTACGCGCATGTCAGCCAGGTCGTTTCGCCGGGCGAGTACGCGGTGCGCGGCGGGCTGATCGACCTGTTCCCGATGGGCTCGCCGGTGCCCTATCGGGTCGATTTGTTCGACGACGAGGTCGATTCGATCCGCACCTTCGACCCCGACACCCAGCGCAGCCTCTATCCCGTCCCCGAAGTGCGCCTGCTGCCGGGCCGCGAATTCCCGATGGACGAAGACGCGCGTTCCAACTTCCGGGCGCGTTGGCGCGAGAAGCTCGAGGGCGACCCGAGCAAGGTGCGGCTCTACAAGGACATCGGCGCCGGCCTGGCGAGCGGCGGCATCGAGTACTACCTACCGCTCTTCTTCGACTCGACCGCGACGATCTTCGATTACCTCGGCGCGGAAGCCGCGCTCGTGCTGCACGGCGAGGTCGATGCGGCGCTAAAGCGCTTCTGGGCCGACACCCGCGAGCGCCATCGCTTCCTGGGGGCCGATCGCGAGCGACCGCTTTTGGCGCCGGAGGAGATCTTCCTCACCGGCGACGAGTTTTTTACCCGCTGCAATCGGTATGGGCAGCTTTCGGTGCGGGGCGGCCACCCTCACCCCAACCCTCTCCCGCTCGCGGGAGAGGGAGCCGAGCTGCCTGGTTCGCCGGCGGGCGTGAAAGCGGAGCTGTCTGGTTCGCCGGCGGCAGGTGGAGCGAAGCGGCCTGGTTCGCTGGCGGCAGACGGAGCCCAGCGGCCTGGTTCGGCGGTGGGCATGGAAGCCGGAGGAGTCGAGCCGACGGGCGAACTCCCTCTCCCGCCTGCGGGAGAGGGCCGGGGTGAGGGCCGCGGCGACGGCTCCGCATGGGCCCAACCGCTCCCCGACCTCGCGACCGAACGCGGCGCGCAAGAGCCGCTGCAGCGGCTGAAGCAGCACATCGAGCAGACGCCGCACCGCGTGCTGATCGTGGCCGAGACCGACGGCCGGCGCGAGAGCCTGCTCGAATTGCTGCGCGACAGCCGAATCGAGCCGCCGACCCGCGCCTCGCTCGAAGAATTCCTCACTGACGACGAGCACCTGGCGATCGCGGTCGCGCCGCTCGCGCAAGGCTTCTTCTGGCACGAGCCAGAAGAACGGATCGCGATCGAATTCATCACCGAGACCGAGCTCTTCGCCAGCGCGCCGGCCGCGCGGCGACGCCGCAAGCAGGAAGCCACCAGCGACGTCAACGCGCTGATCAAGGACCTCTCCGAGCTGAAGGTCGGCGATCCGGTGGTGCACGCGAACCACGGCATCGGCCGCTACGTCGGCCTGAGGACGATCGATCTCGCGAACGGACAGGACGGCGGCGAAAGCGAATTCCTGCACCTGGAATACGCCGACAAGGCGACCTTGTACGTGCCGGTCGCGCAGCTGCACCTGATCGCCCGCTACACCGGCGTAGGCGCCGCAGAAGCGCCGCTCCACCGCCTCGGCTCCGGCCAATGGGATAAAGCCAAGCGCAAAGCCGCCGAACAAGTGCGCGACACCGCCGCCGAGCTGCTGAACCTCTACGCCCGCCGCGCCGCGCGCGAGGGCTTTGCGTTCCGCTTCCAGCCGCACGATTACGAGGCCTTCGCGACCAGCTTCGGCTTCGAGGAAACGCCCGACCAGCAGGCGGCGATCCACGCGGTGATCCAGGACATGATCTCGCCGCAACCGATGGACCGGCTGGTCTGCGGTGACGTCGGCTTCGGCAAGACCGAGGTGGCGTTGCGCGCCGCCTTCATCGCGGTGACCGGCGGCAAGCAGGTCGCGATCCTCGCGCCGACCACGTTGCTCGCCGAGCAGCACTACCAGACCATCGGCGACCGCTTCGGCAAGTGGCCGGTCAAGGTCGCCGAGATCTCGCGCTTCCGATCATCCAAGGAAGTGAAGGCGACGCTCGAGGGCCTGGCCGACGGCACCATCGACATCGTGGTCGGCACGCACGCGCTCATCAGCGAGAAGGTCAAGTTCAAGCGCCTCGGCCTCCTCGTGATCGACGAAGAACACCGCTTCGGCGTGCGCCACAAGGAGGCGATCAAGGCGATGCGCGCCGAGGTCGACGTGCTGACGCTGACCGCGACGCCGATCCCGCGAACCTTGGGAATGGCGTTGGAAGGCCTGCGCGACCTCTCCGTGATCGCCACCGCGCCGCAGCGCCGGCTCGCGATCAAGACCTTTGTCCGCACGGAAACCAGCGGCACGATCCGCGAGGCGATCCTGCGCGAGTTGAAGCGCGGCGGGCAGGTCTATTTCCTGCACAACGAGGTCGACACGATCCAGGCGCGCTACGCCAAGCTCGCCGAGCTCGTGCCCGAGGCGCGAATCGCGATCGCCCACGGCCAGATGCCGGAGCGCGAACTCGAGCGCGTGATGCGCGATTTCGTCGCCCAGCGCCACAACGTGCTTCTGTGCAGCACGATCATCGAGACCGGCATCGACGTGCCGAGCGCCAACACGATCGTGATGGCACGCGCCGACAAATTCGGCCTGGCGCAGCTGCACCAGCTGCGCGGCCGCGTCGGCCGCTCGCATCACCAAGCCTATGCCTACCTGATGGTGCCCGACGTCGAAACCCTGACCAAGCAGGCCGCCCAGCGGCTCGACGCGATCCAGAGCATGGAAGAACTCGGCTCGGGCTTCTACCTGGCGATGCACGACCTCGAGATCCGCGGCGCCGGCGAGGTGCTCGGCGACAACCAGAGCGGCAACATGATGGAGGTCGGCTTCCAGCTCTACAACGACATGCTGTCGGAAGCCGTGCGGGCGCTGAAGAACGGCGAAGAGCCCGACCTGCTGTCGCCGCTCTCGGCCGCGACCGAGATCAACCTGCACGCCCCGGCGCTGCTCCCCGACGCCTATTGCGGCGACGTCCACACCCGGCTCTCGCTTTACAAACGCCTTGCCTCAGCCACCACCTCGGAGCAGATCGACGCCATGCTCGAGGAAGTGACCGACCGCTTCGGCAAGCTGCCGCCGCAGGGCCAGACGCTTTTCGACGTGCACCGCCTGCGCGTGCTCGCCAAGCCCTACGGCGTGACCAAGATCGACGCCGCACCGAAGTTGATGGTGATCGCGTTCCGCCCCAATCCACCGGTCGAAGCGATCCGCATCATCGAGCTGGTGCAGAAGAACCGCCACATCAAGCTCGCCGGCAACGACAAGCTGCGGATCGAGCGCGACACCCCCGAGGCCAAGGATCGGGCGAAGCTGATCCGGGATGTGCTGCGCTCGTTGGGGGTGCCGAAGGCGGTGGTCGCCGTGACGACCACCGTGTGATCGGCAACAAGATGCTTGCAGACTGATAGCATCCTGTCGGTGTCCCGGAGTCGAATCATGCCGAACATCGTTGTCAGGAACATTCCCGATCACCTCCACGCGCTCCTCAAGGCCCGCGCCGAACACAACCATCGCTCCGTGACACGCGAAGTGGTTCACCTCATCGAATCCGGGCTCGATGCTGCCCCTGTCCGCCGCCCCTTGCCTGCGCCCGTCCGTTTCCGGAGCGGGCGTGTGATCGATATCGACGAGTTCGAAACCGCGGTCGTCGACGGCCAGCGGTGAGGCTCGTCGACTCGAACGTCGTCTTTTCGCTGTTTGTCGCGAGCACACCGTGGCACGACGCAGCGCGTGCACTTCACGCGCAGGACGGCGACTGGTGCACCGAGTCGCACGCGCTGGTCGAGGTCAGCAACGTCCTGGCGCGTTACGTGCGCGCGCGCGAGCTGAGCGCCGCGCAAGCGCTCCGGGTGATGACCGAGGTCGAGTTGCAGATGCGGCCGAACCTTCTGCATGCGGGCGCCGTCGAAGCGCTCGATACCGCCCTCAGGTTCAAGGTGTCCGCCTACGACGCGCGCTTCCTGCGTTGCGCGACACAGCTCGGAAGCCGGCTCGTCACCGAAGACGCGAAACTGCGCCGTGCCGCACCGCGGCTGACGCTCTCCCTCGACGAAGCCCTGGCGGGGAAGCGGTGACGACGGGCCGCGCTCGCCGAAACGCGCCCGTCGCCGCACGTCACATCAAAACTGCCGCGCGATGGCCTTGAACCCCGGCTTCCCCCGCTCGCCCTACGCCGTCCTTGACCCGGCGCACCGCTGGTTTCCCGCCGAAGAAGCGCTCCGGGCCGGCGCATACGAACAGCTGCTGCCGCCGCTTGTCGCCCGAATCCGCAGCGAGGTTGCGGCCTGGCGCGAAAGTGGCTACGCCGGCGCCTCGGCGACGTCGATCGCCCTGCTGCGCTGGTGGTTCGAGACCGATCACGTCCAGATGCGGGCCGACGGCAGCGCCGAACCTTTCCGCTGGTATTACGCCCAACGCGAGGCGGTCGAATCGGTCATCTGGCTCTACGACGTGGCTCGGGCGCGCGACAAGTTCGATCTGCTCCGCTTCGATGCCTCGGGCGCAATTTCGGCCAACATGTTCGGCGAACAGTGGCCGCGTTACGTCGTGAAAATGGCGACCGGCGCCGGCAAGACCAAAGTGCTGTCGCTGCTGATTGCCTGGAGCTATTTCCATCGGCTCTATGAAGCCGATTCGGCGCTCGCCCGCAACGTGCTGCTGATCGCGCCGAACATCATCGTGCTCGACCGCCTGCGCATCGATTTCGACGGCCTGCGCATCTTCTTCCAGGACCCGGTCCTGCCCGACAACGGCTTCGCTGGCCGCGACTGGCGCGACGATTTCCAGTTCGACGTGCACCTGCAGGACGACGTGCGGATCGTCCGCCCCACCGGCAATCTGTTCCTGACCAACGTGCACCGGATCCACCTCGGCGACGTCGCCGACCCGACGCTCGACGACGACGACCTCACCGACTACTTCCTGCAACCCTTCGGCCCGCGGCCGACGCGCGGCACGACCGACAACCGCGCCGACCTGGGCGAACTGATCCGCGAAATCGACGAGCTCGCGGTCTTCAACGACGAGGCGCACCACATCCACGACGAGCGCATGGCCTGGTTCGCCAGCATCCGCGACATTCACCACCGAATGCTGCAGAAGGACCGGCGTCTCGCCCTGCAAATCGATGTGACCGCGACGCCGCGCCACGACAACGGCGCGATCTTCGTCCAGACGGTCAGCGACTACCCGCTCGTCGAGGCGATCCATCAGCGCGTCGGCATCCACACGACCCGCAAGCGCCTGATCGGCGTGCAGCGGCAATTGCAGAAGGAAGGCAAACCCTTCCGCGCCTTTGAGGTGCTGAACCTCGGCCGCTACGAGCGCCAGGCTTATCTAAACGTCGGCGGGCGCCTGAACGAATCGCAGAAAGAAGCCGCGCTGGCGCAAAAGGAGCGCGAGTTCCGCGCGCTGATCCTGCGGGCGTACAAGGCCGAGCCGCTGCCCGAAGGCGCGGGCAGCTTCTTCCATGGCACGCACAACGGCCGGCTGGTCGTGATCGGCCCGATCAACCTGCCGGTCGGGCGGCTGTTCGTCGAGGAAGTGATCACCGAATGCCGGAAGCGTTCGGCCACGCGGGTCGACCTGCTCGCCTTCGAGTTCGAGATGGGACTCTTCCCGGCGGTGCTCGACGAAGCGCGCGCCAAAGGCATCGAGCTCGCGCCGAAGCAGATCCCGCCCGAGGTGTTCGACAAGCGCGCCGTCGAACGCGGCCAGGTGGTGTTCCACGACATGGCGTTCATCGAGGCGGCGGTGCGCCGCGACCCGAAGGACCGAAGCACCCTCCAGATCGAGTTGACCGATTTCTCGGTCTACTACACCCAGGGCGCGATGGACGCGGTGATTGCCGCCCTTCGCGATGGCAAGAGCCAGGTGGTTTGCGACGCAGGGCAGCTCTGGAAGGTCGCGAAATCGAAGCAGGGCGTCGTCAGTCGCGAAAGGCTCACGACCGCCTGGACCGACTGGATCGACTACTGGGCGGTCGACTTCGACTACGGCTCGCGCAAGGAAATCGTCAAGCGGCCGAAGGGGATGGCGATGCCGGGCAGCGCCGTCGGGCCGGTGCCGGGCGAACGGGTGGAATGGGAAGACGTGTGGACCGGCGCCTACGTCTTCGAGAACGAATGGCAGAGCTTCCGCACGCGGCAGGACCGTTCGCTCGAGCTGACGAGCGTCGCGCACACGTACGCGCGCGCGGGGCTGGTCCAGGTCGCGGTGAAGGTGATCGACATCTTCGGCAACGACACGATGACGCTCGTGACCGTGAGCGTCGGATGAGCGTCGCGCCCGAGCCCCGCGAGTTCGCGCCTGGCCTCGTCGTGCGCGGCATTACCCCGCCGCTCCGCCTGGCCGACTACCGCCTCGTCGCCTTCGACATGGATTCGACGCTGATCTCGATCGAGTGCATCGACGAGATCGCGGCGGCGGCGGGCAAGAAGGCCGAGGTCGCGGCGATCACCGAGGCGGCGATGCGCGGCGAGATCAGCGACTTTCGCGAGAGCTTGATGCTCCGGATGGCGTTGCTGAGCGGGGTGCCCGAGGCGGCGCTGCATGAGGTGCTGCGCGACCGCTTGCGCCTCAATCCAGGCGTCGAGCGCTTCGTCGCGGCCTGCCGCCGCGCGGGGTTGACAACGCTGCTCGTCTCGGGCGGCTTCACGTTCTTCAGCGAGCCGGTGCGACGGCGGCTGGCGATCGACCACGCCCGTGCAAACGCCCTCGAGGTCGTCGACGGGGCGCTGACCGGTCGCGTGCTCGATCAGCCGTGGGGCGACATCGTCGACGGCGCCGCAAAGAAACGCTTCCTGCTCGAACAGTGCGCGGCGCTCGGCGCGTCACCGGCGCAGGCGATCGCGGTGGGCGACGGCGCGAACGACCTGCCGATGATGGAAGCGGCGGGCCTGTCAATCGCTTTTCGTGCCAAGCCGTTGGTGGCGGCACAGGCCTCGATCGCGATCACCGAGGGCGGGATGGACAGGGCGCTCGAGGTGCTGCGCTGAGCAGATCTTCGACAACGGGCATCCGTTCGGGCTGAGCTTGTCGAAGCCCTGGCCGCGTACGACAGCCCGGTCGACAAGCCGGTACGGCTCGAGGCGACGGCCCGCAGGTACGACGAGCCCTTCGACAGGCTCAGGGCGAACGGTGGGGGTCGGGAGCTGATCTGGGACAACGGGCATCCGTTCGCGCTGAGCTTGTCGAAGCCCTGTCCGCATACAACAGCCCGGTCGACAAGCCAGTACGGGCGCGAGGCGACGGCCCGCAGGTACGACGAGCCCGTCGACAGGCTCAGGGCGAACCGCGGGGGTCGGGAGCTGATCTTCGACAACGGGCATCCGTTCGGGCTGAGCTTGTTGAAGCCCTGTCCGCATACAACAGCCCGGTCGACAAACCGGTACGGGCTCGAGGCGACGGCCCGCAGGTGCGACGAGCCCTTCGACAGGCTCAGGGCGAACGGTGGGGGTCGGGAGCTGATCTTGGACAACGGGCATCCGTTCGGGCTGAGCTTGTCGAAACCCTGTCCGTGTACGACAGCCCGGTACGGGCCCAAGGCGGCAAGCCGCAGGTACGACGAGCCCTTCGACAGGCTCAGGGCGAACGGCGGGAGGTCAGGCGAACTGGCGGTGAAAGGCTCGGGGCGAACGGGTTGGAGGTCAGCCGCCGCCATCCGGCCGCGCCGGCATCACGACGATGCCGTTCGCGTCGGCGACCAGCCACTCGCCGGGAGCGATCCGCACGCCCTGCACGTGGACCACGACATCCCGCAGCCCCTGGCCGCGCCGCTCGGTCGGCATCGGGTTGAGCGCCAGCGCCCGGATGCCGATCAGGCAGGCGGCGAGCTCAACGCTGTCGCGCACGCAGCCGTCGACGACGATGCCGGCCCAGCCGTTCTTCGCGGCCGAGGCGGCGATGTTGCCGCCGACCAGCGCCCGCCGCAGCGAGGCGCCGCCGTCGACGACCAGCACCCGGCCAACGCCCGGTGCTTCGAGCGCGGCCTTGACGAGCGTGTTGTCGTCGAGGCACTGCACGGTCGAGACACTGCCCGCGAAGCGCGCACGGCCGCCGAACTCGCGCAGATGCGGCGGCAGCACGCGGAACGCGCCATCGGTATCGCTCTTGTGGCGGTCGCAGAGGTCGCCGGTGACGAGGTCGCTGGGTTCGGTCATGAAAGTTCTCCGGGGTGGGGGCGACGTCGTTGCAGCGCCGTCCGACGGATCGCTGAGAGCGTCGTCCGCGAGGTGCTGATCTCGGTGTCGAGCTTCAGGTGCAGGAGCGTAGGGCGGTCGGCCGTCAGCGCGGCGGCAAAGGCCGGCGCGAACTCGGCCGTCCGCTCGATTCGGGCGGCGCCCCAGCCGTAGGCCGCGCCGAGCGCCGCGAAATCCGGGTTGACCAGGGTGCTGCCGCTGACCCGGCCCGGGTACTCGCGTTCCTGGTGCATCCGGATCGTGCCGTAGCTGCCGTTGTCGACGACGATGACGACGAGCTTGCCCGACCCGCGCCCCGCTCCGTACGCCGTGGCGGTCGCGAGTTCATGGCCGCTCATCAGGAAGTCGCCGTCGCCGGCGAGGGCGACGACCGTGCGCTGCGGCTCGAGCAGCGCCGCAGCGATCGCCGCCGGTACGCCGTAGCCCATGGCGCCGGAGGTCGGCGCGAGCTGCGTGCGGCCGGCGTGCTGCAGGCCGGGGTAGCGGTAGAAACGGTGCAGCCAGCCGGCGAAATTGCCGGCGCCGTTGGTCAGCACCGCGCTCGCCGGCACGAGCCGCTGGATCGTCGTCACCACCTCGGCGAGGTCGAGCGGCTCGACAGGGACCGGTTCGAGGTTGGCCTCGTAGGCGGCGTGGGCCGCGGCGGTCCAGGCGTTCCATGGCAACGTTGGCGGCGCCGCGAGGGTTTCCAGCGCCTCGCCGATGCAGGCCATCGCCGAATTGAGCAGCAGATCGGCAGCGTAGACCCGGCCCAGTTCCTCGGCGCCGGCATGGATGTGCACGAGCTTCTGGGCCGGCCGCGGCGCGCTCGGCCGGGTGTAACCGCCGGTCTCGATTTCGCCTAGCCGCGTGCCGATCGCGACCAGCAGGTCGGCCTGCGCGATCCGTTCGGCGAGCGCGGGGGCGATGCCGAGGCCGACGTCGCCGGCGTGGTTGGGATGCCGGTTGTCGAACAGGTCCTGGCGCCGAAAGCCGCAAGCCACCGGCAGGTTCCAGGCCTCGACGAAGCGCTGCAGCGCCTTGCATGAGACGCCGTCCCAGCCGCCGCCGCCGACGAGCACGAACGGCCGCTCGGCCGCGCGCAGCATCGAACCCAGCCTGCGCAACGCCGCGGGCGCCGGCCACATCAGCGCCGGCTCGACGCGCGGCAGCACCGGCGGGGTGGTCACGGCCGCGAGCGTGTCTTCGGGCAGCACGAGCACGACCGGCCCAGGCCGGCCCTGCAATGCGGTGTGGAACGCCCGGGCGACGTACTCCGGCAGCCGCGCCGGGTCGTGCACCTCGCCGACCCATTTGGCCAGGCCGAGCGATCCGGGGCCGAATACGTTCGCGTAGTTCAATTCCTGGAACGCCTCGCGGTCGCGCTGGTCGCTGGCGACCTGGCCGATGAACAGCACCAGCGGCGTGCTGTCCTGGAACGCCGTGTGGACGCCGATCGCGGCATGGGTGGCCCCCGGACCGCGGGTCACGAAGCAGATGCCCGGCCGGCCCGTGAGCTTGCCCTGCGCCTCGGCCATGAACGCCGCGCTGCCCTCGTGGCGACAGGCGATGAAGCGGATCCGGTCGCGGTGCTGGTAGAAGCCGTCGAGCACCGCGAGGTAGCTCTCCCCGGGCACGCCAAAAGCGGTCGTCACGCCTTGCGCGATCAGCGCTTCGACAAGCAGATGGCCGGCCGGGCGCGGCGGTGGAAGGTCGGCCATGGAAGTCGCTTTCAAGGCTGCGATGGCCGCAAGTGTGCCGTGCCAGAGCATTCCGGCTACCGCGGCACATGCTCCGGATGCTTTGTCGACGCCGGAGGCGGTGGCAGCCCAGGCGCCGGGACGACGCGGCCAACGCGGATGCTGATAACAAGCTGCCTCAGCGGCACCTCAGCCGGCGCGCGCTTTGAAGTCGCCTTCACGGGTACGCGGCCGTTTAGCTTGCTTCGAAGTGAGCACCGACCAAAATTACTGAGGCAGCGGATTGCAGCGCCCTTGCGACGCGATCGCGGCCCGGCGCGGCCGACACAACGGTCAGGCCGGCATCGGCACGATGTGCGTGCGCCGCGCCTTCTTGACGTTGAACGCGCCGAGTATCAGGACGCCCTGAACGATCGCGATACCGAGCCAAACGAGCGCCGGGCGGTTCATGTCCATCAGCCGGCCGAACGCCAGCGGGGCGAGCGCCTGGCCGATGTCGAGCCCGGAGTAGACGACGCCGTACACGCGCCCCGTCGCGTTCGGCGGCGCCGCGCGCTTGACGATCAGGTCGCGCGACGGCCCAGCGACGCCGGCCCCGAGGCCCATCACGCCGAACAGCACCGGGACGAGCCACGCGGGCATGGCGGTGAAGCCGATCGCGAGCGCGACGATCGCCGCCATGCCGAAGCCGGCGCCGATGATGCGTTCGCATCGCGCCGGATCGCCGGCGAGGAAGCCGCCGAACACCATTCCGACGGCCGAGCAGATCATGTAGCTGGTCAGGCACACCGCGACCCACCGCATTGGAACACCGTGCAGCTTTTGGGCCGCCGCCGGGGCGAAGGTCTGTACCCCGCTCAGCGACATTGCGTAGAACAAAAAGAAACCGAGGCACATCCAGACAGCCGGAATCGAAAGAAAGGCCATCGGGTGTTCGCCAGCGGCCGGAGTGTTCGCCGTGCGCGGGGCAGTCGGCGGCTTCGGCTGATCGAGCGTCAGGTGCCCGCGGCGCCAGACCAGCAGCGCGAGGACGATGAACGCCAAGAGACCGGCGGCCACCAGCGCCGCGCGCCAGCCGTAAGCTTCCGCGAGCGGCGCCATCATCGCCGAGGCCAACGCCCAGCCGAGGCTGCCGGTGATGCCGTGGACGCTGAACGCGTGGCCGAGCCGGCTCGGGTGAACCTTGCGGTTCAGAAGCGTGTAGTCGACCGGATGAAACACGCCGTTGCCAATTCCCGCGACCACCGAGAACACCGCCACCATGGCGTAGCTCGGGCTCGCCGCGAAACCGAACGCCGCCCCGCCCAGCAGTGCGAGCCCGGCGAACAGCACCGGGCGCGGCCCGATGCGATCGACGATGAAACCCGCGACCGCCTGCATCCCGCAGGAGACGGTGAAGAAGATCGCCGACAGCATGCCCAGTTGCACGTAGCTCACCCCGAACGCCTCTTTCAGCCACGGAAAGAGCGGCGGCAGCAGCAACTGGCTGAAATGGCTGATCAGGTGAGCGATGCCGACCAGGCCGATCAGATGAACGTCCTGGCGCATCGGCGGCGGGGCCGGCAGCGTGGCGGTGGTCATGGGGCGAGGCGGGTCGAACAAAAGATCATTTTCCGCCAAGCGCGGCGCGCCTGCCGACGACGGCCCCCGCTACGTTCGGAACACCCCTTACCACCCGCTACCTTGTCGGGCCCGCTCGACATCTCGACTCGTTAGACTTCGAGCACGCGGCGGCACGGGCCGCGCCGTCTCATCCACCGGCTCGAGAGGACACCGTGCTGACTTCGCTGTTCGGTGAACTCGTGCCGCCCGACGGCAGCCGGCGGGACGCCGCAGGAACCCTGCCGGACTTCGCCGCCACCGCCGTACTGGCGTCGGCTGCGGCCGACGGCGAGGCGTCCGGCCGGAGGGTCGATCGCCAGGCCCACGAGCTGGAGGTCAGCGGCTCGCCCGCGCACGCGATCCGCTCGCACTTCGCCGCGACCCGTGCCGATCTCGACAGCGCCGACGCCCTGATCACCCTGCTGGACCCCGCCGGAGTTTGGGGCGCAGCGGTGCTCCGGGCCTTGTCGGATGCCGGCGGTCAACCGATCGAGCGGCTGCACCTGCGCGAGCACGCGAGCTTGCGCCCGCTCGCGACGATCGAACGCACGCGGCTGGTGCGTCGCCAGGGCGATACGCTTCGTATCTACCACGCCGAGGTGCAGGCCCCGGGAAGCGAAAGCGCCGAGATTTCGGTGGCGCTGATGGAGCGCAGCCAGATGAGCGCGGTGATCGTCGGCCCGCTCGAGCCGCCGGCGATCGATGCGCTGCTGAAAGCGCTGCACGCCGCGACGATGCTGCCGTCCTGGCGCTGCCCGAACCTGCTGTTCCTGCTGCCGCCGAACGCGGTCTGGATCGCCAACAAGATCGCCTCGATGGTCTGGCCGGCGCGCTTGAACGTCGAGACGATCAGCGAATCGATGACGGGCGCGTCCTCGGTCTGGAACGCGATGCTGCGGGTCTGGAACGAGGTCAAGGCGGGCCCGATGTGGGAATCGCCGGTCCTGCGTTCGCAGTTCGGCGAGCTGTCGCTCGCGGGCGGGGCTGGTACAGCCGAAGACACCCCGGCAACGCGACCGCACCTCGGCTGGCCGGAACCGGCGCGCATCCGCATCGCGATGGCCGGCATGCTCGCGCTCGACGGCCTGCTCGGCTGCGCGCTGGTCGACATTGCGAGCGGCCAGGTGCTCGGCCGTGAGGCACCCGACGCGACGACCGACATGACGCAGGCCGGTGGTCAGGCCGCGCACCTGCTGCGGGCGCATCGCCAGGCCGCCGACGGTTCGGGGTTGGTGGATCCGGTCGACGAAGTGCTGACGAGCGCGGGCGCGTTGCAGCAGCTGATCCGGCCGCTGCTTCGGTTCCCGGCGCTCGGCCTCGTCGCGTTGTTCGACAAGCACCGCACCAACCTGTCGCTGGCCCGGCTGCAAATGTCCGAGGTCGAGCGCGGCCTGGGGGTCTGATTCGAAAGCCGGCCGGCATGCGCCTCGCCGCTGTTCGGGCCGAGCGTTCGACACGCCTGACATCCGCTTGTCGAAGGGTTCGGGACGAACCCGCCGTGGGCGCAGCGTTGGCGACGGCCCTTCGACAGGCTCAGGGCGAACGGAGTCGATCACTGTTCGGGGCGTCGTCTGCCTTGGAGGCGTGGTCTGCCTTCGGGGCGTCGTCTGCGTTCGAGGAGTCGTCTGCCTTCGAGGCGTCAGCGCCGTTCGGACCGTTATTACTGTTCGGACGTCATTACTGTCCGGCGCGTCGTCGCCGTTCGGAGGCGTCGTCACCGTTCGGACTGTCATCACCGTTCGCGGGCGTCGTCACCGTTCCGACCGTCATCACCGTTCGGCCGTCATCACCGTTCAGGGCGTCACGCCCGTCCGGACCGCCACACCCGTTCGGACCGCAAAATCCGTTCGGGCTGAGCCTGTCGAAGCCTCTGCGCGGACCACCGCCCTTCGACACGCTCCAGGCCGAGCGAACCCACGCCGGCTTAAGGCGAATTTCCGGCGGGACGGTTCCGGGTCGCATCCACCCCTTTGTTCGCGAGCGCATCGGCGCGTTCGTTGCCCGGATCGCCCGAATGGCCCTTGACCCAGCGCCAGTCGACGTTGTGCAGCTGACGCAGCGCGTCGAGCCGCTGCCAGAGTTCGGCGTTCTTGACCGGCTTCTTGTCGGCCGTCTTCCAGCCGCGCTGCTTCCAGCCGTGGATCCACTCGGTGATGCCGTGACGCACGTACTGGCTGTCGGTGTGGACGATTACGTCGCAGGTGCGCTTCAACGAGGCGAGCGCTTCGATGACCGCGGTCAGCTCCATCCGGTTGTTGGTCGTCAGCGTTTCGCCGCCGAACAGTTCCTTCTGATGTTCGCCCGTCCGCAGCCATGCGCCCCAGCCGCCCGGTCCGGGATTGCCCTTGCAGGCGCCATCGGTGTAGATCACCACCGCCGGGCGCCGGATCGCCGACGCGCTGGCGGCCGCTTCGTCATCCAGCCCCATTGCTGTGCTCATCCTGTTTCTTTCTCGAATCGCTCGGTCGATTGTCGATGCTGCTGCACGGCGACCACGGGGGCCGGCGCCGCGCTCGCGACCTGCCGCTGCGCCCTGACCGTGCCGACCAGCCGCATGCCGCGCACCCGTTTGACCGCGACCACGAAATAGACCGCGCCGAACACGGGCCACCAGCGCTCGCCGACGCCGTCCATCCAGGCGAAGCGCTCGAGCCAGACCGACGAGCCCACCGGCCATCGATAGCAGCCGAAGCGCCCCGCCTCGACCTCGAAGCCCAGGAGCCGCAGCCAGTCGCGGAGGCGGCCGTAGCGCATGAAATCGCCCGCGCTCCGCAGGTGCAGCTCGGGGCCGGGATGCGCCGGCGCATCCCGGCCGAAGCGCTCCAGCCGCTGGCGCAGGCCCCACGGGCTGCTGGGGTTGAAGCCGACGATCACGACGCGGCCCTCGGGCACCAGCGCGCGCTCGACCTCCCGCAACACGCGGTGCGGGTCGCGCGCGACCTCGAGCGCGTGGGGCAACACGATCAGGTCGAGACTCGCGGCGTCGAACGGAAGGGCGTCGAAATCGCAGTGGAGCGCGATGCGCGCCGCGGCCGCGTCGTCATCGGCCCGGGCTTCCCCCGAGCCGACCTCGGCGTCGTCGCCAATCCAGGGGTCGCCCCACGCCGTCGTTCGATCGCCATCGGCCCGCCGGTCGACACCGGTCCGCCGATCGCTTGCGACCCAGCGGTGCGGCATCCGGTTGGCGCGCAGCGCATCGAGTTCGGGCAGGCCCAACTGCAGCGCATGAAAGCCGAACAGGTCCGCCAGGGCGGTATCCAGATGGGCCTGCTCCCATGCCAGAACATAGCGTCCAGCGGGGGTTTTCAGCCAATCTGCCGAACCTATAATCGCGCCTTCCGTCATGAACCTGACCGCCCTGCCCGCGTTCGCTGACAACTACATCTGGATGCTCGACGACGGCCGCGAGGCGATCGTCGTCGATCCGGGTGAAGCGGCCCCCGTGGTGGCGGCGCTCGATGCGAGGCGACTCGCGCTCGCGACGATTCTAGTGACCCACCACCACGCCGATCATGTCGGCGGCGTCGATGCACTGCGGTCACGTCTGCAGGGGCAGGTATTCGGGCCGCGTCGCGAGGCGATTCCGGAGCCCTATGTTCCGCTGAACGACGGCGACCCGGTCGAGGCCCTCGGCCTCCGCTTCGAGGTGATCGACGTGCCGGGCCATACGAGCGGCCACATCGCCTTCTTCAGCGAATCGGCCGGGCTCGAGGCGCCGTTGCTTTTCTGCGGCGACACCTTGTTCTCGGGCGGTTGCGGGCGGCTCTTCGAAGGCACGCCGGCGCAGATGCACCGCTCGCTCGAGCGGCTCGCGGCGCTGCCCGGCGCGACGCGCGTCTGCTGCGGCCACGAGTACACGCTCGCCAACCTGCGATTCGCGCACGCGGTCGAGGGCGGCAACGCCGATATCGACGGCTACACCGCCTGGTGCCAGGCCGAGCGCGCCGCCGCCCGGCCGACGCTGCCCTCGTCGGTCGAACGCGAGCGCCGCATCAATCCCTTCCTTCGCTGCGGCGAGCCGGCCGTCGCGGCGAGCGCGCTCGCCCACGGCGCCGCGTCCGCCGAACCCGTCGCGGTGCTGACCGCGCTTCGCCAATGGAAGAACGATTTCCGATGACGATCCATTTGCCGAGCCGGTGCGTCAGGCGTTTGTCCACCCGCGCCTCGTTGCTTCTCCTGCCGCTGCTGGTCGCGGCCTGCGCCGTCCCCGGCGGCCCATTTTCCTCCTCACACCCCTCCTCGCTCTCCTCGGCCGCACCCGGTGCCGAGTCGACGGCGTCCGCCTCGGGCGCCGACCGGGTTCTCGCGACGAGCCCCCTCGCCGCAGCGCTCGCCGCCGCGGCGCCGGCCGACGAAGCGGCCCCGGCGCCCCTGCCAGTCGACCCGCTTCGCCCCGAGGTGCTCCTGAACCTGAACGACCGCGCCGCGCAGACCGAGCTCTGGGTCCGCGTGCGCCAGGGTTTCCGGCTGCCCGACCTCGACAACGAGCTGGTGCACAAAAGCGAGCAGTGGTACGCAGCCCGCCCCGATTACGTGCAGCGGATGAGCGAGCGCGGCGGCCGCTACCTGTTTCACATCGTCGAGGAACTCAATCGCCGCGGCATGCCGACCGAGCTCGCGCTGCTGCCCTTCATCGAGAGCGCCTACAACCCCCAGGCGCTTTCGAGCGCACGTGCCTCGGGAATGTGGCAATTCATTCCCGGCACCGGCCGGGACTACGCGCTGAAGCAGAACATCTTCCGCGACGACCGGCGCGACGTGCTCGCCTCGACCCGCGCGGCGCTCGATTACCTGCAGCGCCTCTACGGCCTGTTCGGCGACTGGCAGCTCGCCCTCGCCGCCTACAACTGGGGCGAGGGCAATGTGCAGCGCGCCATCAACCGCAACCAGGCGCAGGGCTTGCCGACCGATTACGCGAACCTGCGGATGCCCAACGAAACGGCCAACTACGTGCCGAAACTGCAGGCGGTCAAGAACATCGTGAACCGCCCCGGCGACTTCGGCCTGGTCCTCATTCCGCTGCGCAACCACCCGTATTTCGTCAGCGTACCGATCGAGCGCGACATGGACGTCGCGGTCGCGGCCAAGCTCGCCGGCATCCCGCTGGACGAGTTCCAGAGCCTCAACCCGCAGATGAACAAACCGGTGATCCTGGCCGCCGGCGTGCCGCAGGTGCTGCTGCCGTACGACAACGCGGCGCGTTTCGTCGAGCAGTTGCCGCGCCATCACGGGCCGCTCGCGAGCTGGACCGCCTGGACGGTGCCGAAGACGATGCGGCCCACCGAAGCCGCCGATGCGCTCGGAATGAACGAGCTGCAACTCCGCGAGGTCAACCGCATCCCCGCCCGCATGCTCGTGAAAGCCGGCTCGACGCTGCTGGTGCCGCGGGGCGAGCAGCGCACCGCCGATGTCTCGGGCGAGGTGGCCGACAACGCGACGATGGCGCTCGCACCCGACGTGCCGCCGCTGCGCCGCGTGCAGCTCACGGCCGGGCGCCACGACAGCGTTGCCTCGGTCGCACGCCGCTACCGGCTCCAGCCGGCCCAGGTCGCGCAGTGGAACGCAACCCGCATCGGCGCCCCGTTCAGACCCGGCCAGGCGGTCATGGTGTTCGTCGCCGCGAACCGGCGTCTGGCCGCGGCGCCGGCAGCGGGCACGCGCGAAGACGCAGCGCCGCCGGGCCGCGTCGCTGTCAAGCCCGCGACGCGTGGCACGCGGCTCGCGAGCGTCGGCACCCCGACGCGGGGCGCCGTCAAAGCCGCTGCGCCGGCCGCAGCACGCCGGGCGGCGCCGTCGGGTCACCCGTCGAGCCGCACCGCGCTGGTGGGCCCGAAGCTGCGCGTGCGCCTGGCACGCAGCGGCGGCAACTGACCCACGTCACGCAGGCCGGAGAAGCCGCGTTCGCTGGCGACACCACGGCGCGCGGTCAGCGGCGGTCGCCGAGCGCGTAGGCAATCGTTCCAAGGTCGACGTATTCCAGCTCGCTGCCAATCGGCACGCCGCGGGCGAGCCGCGTCACGCGCAGTCCGCGCGCCTTGAGCGCCTCGGCCAGCACGTGCGCCGTCGCTTCGCCCTCGGCGGTGAAATTCGTGGCGACGATCACCTCCTCGGTGCGCCCGTCGCCGGCGCGTTCGATCAGCTCGGGCGCGCCGATTTCGGCGCTGCCGATGCCGTCGAGCGGGCTGAGCCGGCCCATCAGCACGAAGTAGAGCCCGCGGTAGCTGCCGGTGCGCTCGAGCGCGGCCTGATCGGCGGGCGTCTCGACGACGCAAAGCTGGCGCGCATCGCGCGTGCCGTCGAGGCAGATCGCGCAGACCGGCGCCTCGGTGAAGGTGTGACAGCGCGCGCAGTGCCGCACGTTGGCCACCGCGGATCGCAAGGCCGCGGCGATGCGTTCGGCGCCCTCGCGGTCATGCTGCAACAGATGGAACGCCATCCGCTGCGCCGAGCGCGCGCCGACGCCCGGAAGGCGCCGCAGCGCCTCGACCAGCGCCTCGATCGAGCGTTCGGCAGGGAAGGTCGAGAAGCTCAGAACGGGAACTTCATCCCGGGAGGCATCGGCATTCCGGCGGTCAGCTTGCCCATCTTTTCCTGGCTCACGTCCTCGGCACGCCGAACGCCGTCGTTGAACGCCGCGGCGACCAGGTCCTCCAGCATGTCCTTGTCGTCGGCCAGGAGGCTCGGGTCGATCGAGATCCGCTTCACGTCGTGCTTGCAGGTCATCACGACCTTGACCAAGCCGGCGCCCGATTGCCCCTCGACCTCGATCGACGCCAGCTCGTCCTGCGCTTTTTTGAGGTTGTCCTGCATCGCCTGAGCCTGTTTCATCAGCCCGGCCAACTGGTTCTTCATCATCGTCATCTGCTCCTCGGAAAAGGGGGTGGGCGCGTGCTGCTCCCCGCTGCGGGCGACCGCGGCACGCGGAAAGCGGCACCCGGCACGCTCAGTGCGGGCGAACCGACCCCGGCACGATCCGCGCCGTCTTGTACTGTTCCATCAGCGAGCGGACCAGCGGATCGTCGCGAATGATGCGTTCGGCCTCGGCCTGACGGCGCACACGTTCGGCCAGGTCGCGCCGCGTCGGCGAATCGTCGGCCCGGCCGGGTTCGACCTCGAGCCGCACCGGCCGCTCGAAGACCTCGGCCAGCGCCGTCTGCAGCTTGTCACGCGGCCCGGCGGCGCGCAGGTTCTCGCGCTCGACCCGCAGGCGACAAACGACCGGCGCGGCGGCATCGTCGAGGGCCAGACACTCCGCCTGCATCGCCAGCTCGCGGGCGAAAGCACTCAGGCGCCCGGCAGCGATCATGTCCTGCACCAGCGCCGCCCAGCGGGCGCCGAGCGGCGTCGGCACGAAGGGCGTCGGTTCGGTCGTGGGCGGCGAAGACGGCGTCTCCATCGCAAGGCCGGGCCCGGACGGCGGCGCGATCTCGACCGCGGTGGCCGTCACGGTCGCGGCAGCGCCACTCGCGTCGACAGGCGGCGCCGCTTCGACCCAGGCCGGCGGCTCGTCCCAAGGCGGCGGCTCGCCGGAGCGGCGCCGAACGGCGGGCAACGATCGCTCCGCGACGACCGGCTCGGCCCTGGCTGCCGCGGTCACCCCGGCCGCCGCGATCGCGTCGACCGCTACGGCTCCGGCCGCTTCAGCCGCTTCGGCCGCTGCAACCGCTCCGGCCGCTTTCGCCGAGCGGTCCGCTCCGGCCGAGCCGGGCGGGGCGCCAGGCACCGAGCCGGCCTGCCCGGTGGCGGCGCACGTAGCCTGCTGCGGCCGGAAGGCGAGCATCCGCAGCAGCGCCATCACGAGGCCGCCGTATTCGTCGGGGGCCAGGTCCAGCTCGCCGCGCGCATGCAGGGCGATGCTATAGAGCAGCTGGATCTCGTCGGGCTCGAGCAGGCCGGCGAGGCGGGCGGTTTCCGGCGCTTCCGGGTCGTCCGGCTCGGCGGCGCGCGGCAGGGCCTTCAGCACCGCCATCTGCTGCAAGAGCGCCGCCAGCTCCTCGAGCGCCCCGCTCGCCGAAAGCCCGAGCCCGCGCAAGGCATCGACCGCCGCGATCAGCGCGCCGCCATCGGCCGCGGCGACCGCCTCGACGATGCGCACAGCATGCCCGCGCTCGACCGCGCCGAGCATCGCCCGCACCTCGTCGTCGCGCAGCGCCCCGGCGCCGAACGCGATCGCCTGATCGGCGAGCGAGAGCGCATCGCGCATCGAACCGCGCGCGGCGCGGGCGATCAGCCGCAGGGCGCCTGGCTCGGCCTCGACCCGCTCCTCGGCGAGCACCATCGCAAGGTGCGATTGCAGGGTCGGCACCGCCATCGGCCGCAGGTTGAACTGCAGACAGCGCGAAAGCACCGTGGCCGGAACCTTCTGCGGATCGGTCGTCGCGAGCACGAACTTCAGGTGATCGGGCGGCTCCTCGAGCGTCTTCAGCATCGCGTTGAAGGCAGTCGTCGAGAGCATGTGCACCTCGTCGATCATGTACACCTTGAAGCGCCCGACGACCGGTTTGTAGACCGCCTGATCAAGCAGCTGCGAGATCTCGTCGACGCCGCGATTCGACGCCGCGTCGAGCTCGACGTAATCGATATAGCGGCCAGCGTCGATCTCGCGGCAGGCCTGGCACACGCCGCAGGGCGCCGCGGTGATGCCGCCCTGCCCGTCCGGCCCGGTGCAGTTGAGCGACTTGGCGAGGATCCGCGCGACGGTCGTCTTGCCGATGCCGCGCGTGCCGGTGAACAGATACGCGTGGTGCAGGCGCTGGCGCGTCAGCGCGTTGCCGAGCGCCTGCACCACGTGCTCCTGGCCGACCATCGCCGCAAAGCTGCGCGGACGGTATTTGCGGGCCAGCACGAGGGTACTCATCGGCCGATTTTAAGTGCCGGCCGGTGTGCCGGCCGATCGCGGCACGGCCGGCGTACCGGAACGCCGGCCGCCCGGAGCCAGACAACGCCTCAGACCGGATTGACGCGGTTGCCGATCTTCTGCAGCACTTCCTCCGGGTTCTCGGTCCCGACGCGGCACCCGTTGCAGAAGCGCGCGAACATGTTGTACCAGGACATCATCAGCACGTACTTGCGGCAGGTCTCGTCGCTGTAGCGGGCGCGCAGCGCGGCGAGCGTTTCGTCGCTGAGCGTCCCGGTGAGCGTGATCTCGTCGACGGCGCGCACGATGAGGTTGCCCTCCTCGTCGAGCTCGGTCACCGGACCGTCGACCTGCAAGGCGAGGATTTCGTCGGTCGAGACGCCGTTGTTCTGCGCCACCCGGACGTTCGGATCCCAGGGATGGGGGCAATCCAGCAACTTCGCGGTGCGCAGGCAGATGAACTCGCGGAGCTTCTTCGGGATGCCGTCGACGCGAAAAATCGAGGCCGCCAGCATCGCGGTCGGGGTGAACAGACCGCCCGCGCCCGCCATCATCCGGCCGTCCTTCAGGTTATGGCCGATGGTATGGACCTCGGCGGCGCGGACCAGTCCGAGCTCCTTGTCGCTGGGTTCGGGGATCACCACCTTGGCGCTGTACTCCGTCGGATGCGAGCGTGCCGGCGGCGTCGTCGGCGGCGGGTACATCGCGTACATCGTCTCCGGGGTCGCCGGGGGCCGGGACGCCGTGGGCAGGGACGTGGCGGTCTGGGACATGGTGCCTCAACTCGCTCAGTCCGTCGCTGAGCAAAAACGGGATGACGGTCGGTGCGCGACGCGGCGCGCATGGCGCTGCACCGCGGTGGCCTGCCGCCTGAACGGTCGCACGCGGTGGCCGGCCCGAGCGTACTGCAGGTCAGGCCGGGCGCTGCCGAGCACCGCTTCGGGGCGGCTGGCGCCCTCACCGTCTGCGGGTCCGCAAGAGCGCGGGCCGGATAATCGATCCGATGAACCCAGATGCCGACCCGGCCCCCCTGACCTACGACCAGGCCGGGGTCGACTACCAGCGCATCGATCCGCTGAAGATCGCAGCACAGCGCGCTGCCGCGGCGACCGCGGGGCAGCTAGAGCGGCACGGCTTCGGCGAGGTCGCGGCCTCGCGCGGCGAATCGGCGTACGTGGTCGATCTCGGCCCGTTCTACCTCGCGAGCATCGTCGAATGCCTCGGCTCGAAGGCGCTGGTCGCCGACGCGATGGCCGCCCTCACCGGCCGAAGCTTCTATGCAGCGATCGCGCAGGACACGATCGCGATGGCGGTCAACGACCTGATCACCGTCGGCGCGACGCCGCTCGTGGTGCAGGCCTACTGGGCCGCCGGCGGTTCCGACTGGTTCGACGACCAGGCGCGCGCCGCGGCGCTCGTCGCCGGCTGGCGCGCCGCCTGCGAGCGCTGCGGCGTCGCCTGGGGCGGCGGCGAAACGCCGGCGCTGGCCGGCATCGTCGAACCCGGCCGGATCGATCTGGCGGCCGCCTGCACCGGCATCGTGAACCCGAAGGCGCGGCTCTCGCTGGGCGACCGGCTCGGCGCGGGCGACGCCATCGTGCTACTCGGCGCCAGCGGCATCCACGCCAACGGGCTGAGCCTGGCGCGCCGCCTGGCCGAGCGGCTGCCGGCCGGCTACCGCACCGAGGTCGCGCCCGGCCTCGGTTACGGCGAGGCCTTGCTGGCGCCGACGCCGCTCTATTCGCCGGTCACCGAAGCCCTTTGGACCGCCGGGATCGTGCCCCGTTATGCCGCCAACATCACCGGTCACGGCTGGCGCAAGCTGATGCGCCACCCCGCCGACCTGCGCTATCGGATCACGTCGTTGCCGCCGGTGCCCCCGGTGCTGCGTTTCATCCAGCGCGAGGCCCGCCTGGACGACCGCGCGGCCTACGGCACCTTCAACATGGGCGCCGGCTTCGCCTTGTTCGTCGCCGCCGGCGATGCCGAACGCGCGGTCGCGGTGGCCCGCGCGAACGGTGTCGAGGCCTGGCACGCCGGGCAGGTGGAGGCCGGGCCGAAAGAGGTCGTGATCGGCCCGCTCGGCTTGAGCTTCGCCGGAGACGACTTGCAGTTGCGGTGAGCTGCCGACCCGCCTTGCCGTCCTGGTCGTCTGGGCCGCGCCGGCGGACGCCGATCTCGATCCGCTGCGCGTGGTGGCGCTTCCTGCTCGCCTGCGGTCTGGTCGTGCTGGCCGGCTGCGCCGAGGTGATGCCGCGCTTCGAGCGCATACCCGAGACCGCGCGGGTCGCGCCGCCCGACGCGCCGCTCGCGCGTGCGGTCCGCGAGGCGCGGCTGCCGTCGGGGCGCTCGGGCGTCTGGCCGCTTTTGCAGGCCGGTTTCGCGCTCGACGCGCGGCTGGCGATGATCGAGAACGCGACGACCTCGCTCGACCTGCAAACCTACCTGCTGGCCGACGATTCGACCGGCCGCGCGATCCTGCGGGCGCTGCGCGATGCGGCGCGCCGCGGCGTGCGAATTCGGCTCCTGGTCGACGACCTCTACACCCGGGATCTCGACCGCCTGTTGCTCGGCCTCGCCGCCGAACCGAACGCCGAGGTGCGGCTCTTCAACCCCTTCGTCACCTTCCGGGCGTCGACGACGCGGCGGCTGCTGGCCCTGGCGCTCGATTTCGGCCGGCTCAACCACCGCATGCACAACAAGCTTTTCGTCGCCGATGGCGTGCTGGCGATCGTCGGTGGCCGCAACCTGGCCGACGAGTACTTCCTGCGCGGCGCGGTGAACAACTTCATCGACTTCGACGTGCTGCTCGCCGGGGCGGTGGTGCCCGGGTTGTCGGGCTGGTTCGATCTCTACTGGAACAGTACCGTCGTCTACCCGGTCGACGCGATCGTGCGCGCCGCGGGCGGTACGGTGCCCGATCCGGTCGAGGCCGGCGTGGGGTTCGACGAAGCGACCCGCGCCGATGCGCGGCCCGACCCGCCGCTGGCGCCCGACTTCTTCGGAGCAATGACGTTCAGCCAGACGCTGGCGAAGCACGCGCTGCCCTTCATCGCCGCCGAGGCCACGAGCTATGCCGATTCGCCGGACAAGATCGACCCGAAGCACCGCCGCACGCCGGCCGACGACACCTTGACAGTGCGCTATCTGCAGTCGCTTGCTTCGACCCGGCGCGAGGCGTTCCTGTTCTCGCCCTATTTCATCCCCGGTCAAGCGGCGCTCGCCACGATTTCGAAGCTCCGGACCGGTGGCGTCACGGTGCGGATCGTCACCAACACGCTCGCGATCAGCGACGAGCCGCTGGTCAACATCCGCTACGAGCGCCAGCAACGGGCACTGCTCGAAATGGGCGTCGAACTGTTCGAACTGAGCTCGAACCGGCTCAAGCTCGACGACACGCTGAAGGACCTTCTCGGCGCCTCGACCGGACGGCTGCACGCGAAGATCGCGTTCCTCGATCGCACCGACGTGCTGGTCGGCTCGATGAACCTCGACCCGCGCTCGGCCACCATCAACACCGAGATCGGCGTGCGGATCGTCAGCCCGCGGCTCGCCGACATGGTGCTCGCCGCGTTCAAGGTCGATGCGATGGCGGGCGTCTACCAGGTGAAGTTGCGGCCAGATGCGGGCGGCGTGCGCTGGGTGGCGGTCGACAACGACGCGCCCGAGGAGCTCGAGATCAATCCCGACACCAGCCGGTGGCAACGATTGCGGCTTCTGCTTTTGTCCTTGCTGGTACCGGAGAGCCAGCTTTGATGCGAAACCGTCACCCCAGCCCTCGCCCGCAAGCGGGAGAGGGCGCAAGAACCGACGCACGCGTCAGCACGGTCGTCCCCGCTCCCGCACGCTCCGGAGGGGCAAGAACCGACGTTCGCCTAGCTCGGTCGCTCCCTCTCCCTCTCCCGCTCGCGGGAGAGGGCTGGGGTGAGGGTCCGCGCGCGGCTCAGCCTCCCGAAGCTCGCGTACCCCCCACCGCTCCCTCCTCCTCCGACGCCAGCCGCGCCGGCGCGTTGGCCGCGCCATAGGCGTCGTAACCGCCTTCGCGCTGCACGATCTCGATGAAGAAGCGACCGGCGTAGCTCTCGCTGTAGGCGTGGAAATAGCGGCCGCGGGCGGGCTCGGCGGCGCCATCGAAGAGGATGTCGCCGGCCTGCATCCGGCGCACGAACGGCTCGTCGAGCCCGAGCCGGGCAATCAGATCGTCGTAGTAGTTGGCCGAGATCGGCACGAAGCGCACGCCCCGCGCCCGCAGCACGGCGATGGTCGTGAAGATGTCGTCGCAGGCGAATGCCACGTGCTGCACGCTCGCCCCCGGACGCCCCGCCGCGTTCAACTGGCGCGCGGCGCGGGTGCGCTCGCTCGACGAGACGTTCAGCACCAGCCGCACCGCGCGCGCCGGGTTCGCCAGGCCGGCGCTGCGGATCAGCCCGAACGGATCGGCAAGCTCGTGGCTGGTGCCGGGCTCCAGACCGAGCACCGCGCGGCTGAAGAGCATCCAGGTGTCGAGCTGGTCGTTCGCCAGGCCCACCGCGATATGGTCGATGCGGGTCAGGCGCGGCGCGCCGGCCGCCGCCACGTCCGCCGCCTCTACCACATCCGCCACATTCACCGCGTCCACCGCGTCCGTCGAGTCGACCGCGGCGCCGAAATCGGCCTCCATCGTCTGCCCGGTCGGCATGAACTGCAGCACCAGGCCGCCGGGCGCCAGGATCGCCGGCAGCACCCTTTCGCCGGCGCCGCGCGGGCTGTCGCGGCGCGCCGAGAGCAGCGCAGCCGCCCGGTTCGCGGCGCGCAGGGGATCGGCGGTCGCCAGACCCACGGTGCCGACACCCGGCCCCTGGGCTTCGAAGCGCTCGCGCGCCACCGAGCCCGGCTCGGCATTAACCACGAGCAGGATCTCGCCCTGGCGGTAGAGATCGACCGCTTTGGTGCGATGCCGGCCGACGCGCACGAAGCCGAAGCGCTCGAGCCAGGCGCCGAGTTCGGCGGCGACGGCCGCATCTGAGCCGAACTCGAGGAAAGCGTAGCCGTCGAGCGGCTCGGCCCGGGGCGGATCGAACAGCTCCGTGCGATGAGGCACAGGCGGCACCGCGACGCCAAGCGCGTGGCGGCGTGCCGTTCCGTCGCCGACGCTCGATGGCCCCGCGAGGCGTTCGCGCACTCGGCTCTCGAGAAACAGCAGCGAGCGCATCGCGTCGAGCGCGGTGCGGCGGTTCGGCGTGGCGCGAAACACGTCGTTGAAGATTTCGAGCGAGAGCGTGCCGGCGTAGCCAGCGCGGAGCACCTGCGCGAAGAAGCCCTCGCAATCGAAATCGCCCTGGCCGGGGAAGTTGCGGTGGTGGCGCGCCCATTGCAGCACGTCCATGCCGAGCAGCGGCGCGTCGGCCATCTGCACGAAGAAGATCCGGGCGCCGGGGATCGCGGCGATGCCGGCCGGATCGTCGCGCAGCGAAAGCGTGTGGAAGCTGTCGAGAATCAGCCCGAGCTGTGGATGCGCGGCGCGCTCGACGATGCCCCAGGCTTCGCCGTAGCGCTTCGTCCAGCGGCCCCAGGCGAGCGCCTCGAAGCCGACGCGGAGGTTGCGCCGCGCCGCGCGTTCGGCAAGCGCGTGGAGTTGCGCAGCGGCACGCTCGGGCTCGCCGAGCGACTGCGGCGAGGTGTTCGAGCACACCAGCACCAGCGGCGCGCCGAGCGCCTGCATCAGGTCGAACTTGCGCTCGGCGCGGTCGAGGCTGCGCTCGAACAGCGCCTCGGGCATGCCCTCGAAGTCACGGAACGGCTGGTACAGATCGATCCCCAGGCCGAGGTCGGCGCAGATCGTCCGCACTTCGGCGGCATCGCCGCGGTGGCTGATGAAATCGGGCTCGAACAGCTCGACCGCGTCGAAGCCGGCCGCGGCGGCGGCCTCGAGCTTGGCGCGCAGGGTGCCGCTGAGCGAGACGGTGGCGATGGCGCGGCGCATGGCAGGTGCCGCCTTCAGTAACGGATCTGCGCGACGGCGCGGAGCTCGTCGGGCGTGGCACTGCCGAAGCCGAAGAACTCGAGGTAGGCCGGGATCATCTCGAACAACATGTCGGTACCGACCTGCACCCGGCAGCCCTTGGCCCGCGCGGCGCGCAGCAATGGGGTGAATTCGTTTTTCATGACGACTTCGCCGACGAAGGTCGAAGGCGCGATCCGGGCCACCTCGACCGGCAGCGGATCGCCTTCGTTCATGCCCAGCGGGGTGGCGTTGACGACGACATCCCGGTCGACCGGGTCGCTCGAGCCGACCGTCAGCGCGAGCTCCAGGTAGTGGGCGGCGAGCCGGTCGCGCAGCGCCTCGGCCGCAGCGGCATGCGGGTCGAAAAGCGCGAGCGTGGCCGCGCCCGCCGCCGCGATCGACGCGGCGATCGCCGAGCCGACCCCGCCGCACCCTACGACCAGCACCCGCGCACCTTCGAAGCGGCACCCCTTGCGCTCGGCCCCGCGCACGAAGCCCGCGCCATCGAATTGCTCGCCGAGCAACGAACCGTCGGCGCGCTTCAGGATCGCGTTGCAGGCGCCGGCGATCTTCGCGGTCACGCTCACCTCGTCGACCAGCCCGAGCGTCGCGACCTTGTGCGGCATCGTCACCAGCGCGCCGCGCAGGTTCGTGAAGCGCTTGATCGCGGCAAGCGCCGCCGGATAGTCGTCGGCCCGCACGCCCATCGGCACGACCACCGCGTCGATGCCCCGCTGTTCGAACCACGGGTTGTAGATCATGGGTGCCTTGAACGCCTCGGTGGGATAACCGAGGTGCGCGATCAGCTGCGTCTTGCCGGTGATCATGATCTGCTCGCTCTTAGCTGCGGTTCGTCGAGGGTGTTCGGAGCCGTTCGATTCGTCGGGGTTCAGGTGCCGAACGCCGGCGTTCCGTCGCTCGGACGGTGCCCCAGCGCGCTCATCGGCACCCGGAAGGTCTCGCGCGCCGACCACGCCGAGATCGCCGAGACCAGCGCGGCGGCCGTCGTGAACGCGGCCACCGATTGCCAGCCGGTCGAGTTGCCGGCGAGCAGCGCGGCCGAGATCGTCGGCGCGAAACCGCCGAGGGCGAATCCGATCTGCGTGCCGATCGCCATGCCCGAGAGGCGCACGCGGGTGTCGAACATCTCGCCGTAGAGCGCCGGCCAGACGCCGTTGGCGGCGCTGTAGACCACGCCGGAGAGCAGGATGCCGAGCGCGTAGATCAGCCCGATGTTGGCCTGGCTGAGCGCCCACATATACGGCCAGATCAGCGCCGCCGAGCCGAGGGCGCCGAAGATGAACACCGGGCGGCGGCCGATGCGATCCGAAAGCACCGCCCACATCGGGATCGCGGCGAGCGCGACGATGTTCGCGAGCACCAGCACCGTCAGCATCGTGGTGCGCGGGATGTGGATCGTCGAGACCGCGTACGACAGCGTGAAGACGCTGAAGATCGTGCTGACGACCGAGACCAGCGCGGCGAAGATCACCCGCAGCACGTCGGCACCGTGGCGGCTGAACAGCTCGACGACCGGCAGCTTGGGCGTCACGTGCTTCTTCTCCTCCTCGGCAAAAGCCGGCGTTTCGGGCAACGAACGCCGCACCCAGAAACCGACCGCGACCACGACCGCGCTGAGGAAGAACGGGATGCGCCAGCCCCACGCCAGCAGCTCCGCCTCGGGCAGGTTGGCGATCGGGATGAAGACGAGCGTCGCGAGGATCAGACCGGCCTGGGTGCCCGAAAGCGTGAAGCTCGTGAAGAAGGCGCGGCGATCGGCCGGCGCATGCTCGAGCGTCATCGAGTTGGCGCCCGCCTGCTCGCCGGAGGCCGAAATGCCCTGCAGCAACCGCAGCATCACCAGCAGGACCGGCGCGGCGATGCCGATGGATGCGTAGCTCGGCAGCGCGCCGACCAGAAAGGTCGAGACGCCCATCAGCAGCAGGGTGAAGGTCAGCACCTTCTTGCGGCCGAACTTGTCGCCGACGTGGCCGAGCACGAAGGCGCCGAGCGGCCGGGCGACGTAGCCGACGCCGAAGGTCGCGAAAGCCGCCACCGTGCCGAGCGCCGGATCGATCGACGGGAAGAAGATCTTGCCGAACACCAGCGCCGCGGCGGTGCCGTAGATGAAGAAATCGTAATACTCGACCGCGCTGCCGATCCAGCTGGCGAGGGCGGCTTTGCGCGGTGCCGGCGCAGGTACCGCAGGAGTCGCGGATGGCGCGGATGGCGCGGATGCAGTAGCCGATCGAGCGGCGGATGGGGTGGCGGATGGCACGGTGTCGTCTCCTCGATCCGGCAACGGTGCAGCCGGTCACAAAAATGTACTAACTGGTTCGTTCTCTGACACTGGTAGAAACCCCTAGCCGACGTCAGCGGCGTTCGCGCGTGCTAACGTGATTGAATGAACCAGACGGTCCAATTGCCGAAACCCCGCGCGACGGCCAAGCGTGCCGCCCCGGCCGTCGCGTCGAAGCGGCCCTACGACGCAACCGCGTCGATGGAAGACATCCTGCGCGTCGCCACGGTCGAGTTCTCGGAGAAAGGCCTGAGCGGCGCGCGCATCGACGCGATCGCCGACGCCACCCGCACCAGCAAGCGGATGATCTACTACCACTACGGCAGCAAGGAGGGCCTCTACCTCGCGGTGCTCGAGGAGGCCTACCGCCGGATCCGCACGATCGAGACGCAGCTGCGCCTCGACGACCTTGCGCCCGAGGCGGCGCTGAAAAAGCTGGTCGGCTTCACCTTCGACTATCAGCACGACAACGAGGATTTCATCCGCCTCGTCGCGACCGAGAACATCCACCGCGGCGAGTTCCTGGCACGCAGCAGCACGATCCGAAAACTCAACCTGCCGGCGGTCGACGCGGTTCGGAGCGTCTACGGGCGCGGCGTCAAGGCGGGGCTCTTCCGCCGCGGCATCGACCCGACCGACCTGCACCGCTCGATTTCGGCACTGTGCTTCTTCGACGTCGCCAACCGCCACACCTTTGGGCTGATCTTCGAGGACGAGCGCCCCGCCGCCGCGGCGCTCGCGAGCCGCCGCGCCAGCATCGTCGAGATGATCCTGCGCTTCGTCCGGCGCTGAAGCAGCCGGCACCGGCGGCCTAGAATCGGCCCCGACGGGCCTCCCCGCATGGAAGCGCGGCCAATCGGGTCAGGTCGGGAACGAAGCAGCCCCAACCGTTGCGACCAGTGCCGGGGTCAGGCTCGTCACCTTCTTCTTCCCATCGGCCGGCGCGCTGGCGTCGGCGTCCGGCGTCTCCGGCGCCGCCGCCCGGCCCGCCTGCAACGCATCCAGCAGCTCGCGCGAGCCCAGCGACAGCGCCCGGGCGTAACGCTGGGCGACGCGGCCGAGTTCGACGCCGGCGCGCGTGCCGGTATGGAGCTCGCTCGCGTCCACCAGGTCGTTCGCAGCGCTCGCGGTGAGGCGCAGCAGTTCGGTGTCCGAATCCGGCCGGTGGACCGGCGTGTCGGGCGGGATGCGGCGGATCATCTGCAGCACCTCGTCGCCGAAGCCCCACTGGCGCGCCGCTGCCAGGCCGAGCGATTCGATGTCGACGCCTAGCACCGCCCAGGCGGCCGCTTCTTCGCGCAGCCCCGGCTGTTCGGCCTCGCCGGCGGCGCCGCTCGGACGTCCCGGTCTGATCAACTGCTCGATCTGCTCGGCCTCGTCGGCGAAGTGATAGGCGACAAGCAGGCGCCCGAGGTTTTGCAGCACCGTGATGAGGTAGACGACCTGCGCGTCGTAGCCCGCCGGCCGCAGCGCCTCGGCGACGCGCCCGGCCCGGCTCGCGCGCTCGATCGTGCGCTCGAGCGCCGCGGCCTGGCGCTCGCCGAGCGGCCCGGGCCACGGGCGCAGCACATTCGCCGCCCGGCGCACGCCGTCGATGCCGATCAGCGCGACGATGCGGCGCAGCGTCAACACCGCGCCGTTGCCCTGCACCTGCGTGCCCTGCACCTGCGCGGTGTTCAACGTTCGCAACAGCTCGAAGCTGAGCGCCAGGTCTTCGAGGATCTGATCGGCGATCTCGTCGGTGCGTTGCGAGTCGCGGTCGGTGATGCGGGCGACGCGCTGGCCGAGCCCGGGACGCGCCGGCAGATGGCCGACGCTGTGCAGCCGATCGATGAGCAGCGCGACCGGACCACCGCCGTCTTCGGCCTGCGCCTCGAGCCAGCCGGTCAGCGCGCCGAGCAGCGTGCGCGAGCTGCGGTAGCGCAGCCGCTCCTGGCCGGAGGTGCAGCGATTGGCGATCGCCCGCAGGGCTTCGGGCACCGGCCAGGGCGTCGTCCACGGCAGCCGCACGAGTTCATGGCCGGCCGGTGCCATGCGGTCGAGCACGAGCGCGATGTCGGGCTGATCGAGCACCGGCTGGTCGCTCAGAAGCCAGTGCAGCAGCACGCCGCACGCGGTCAGGTCGCGCAGCGCGGCGTCGCGCTGGATCCGCAGCTCGGCAGGCGCGCCTGGGACTCCGCCCGGGCCCGCCGGCTTCGCCACGCCGACGCCGACGCTGGCAGCGCCGAGCGCCATCAGGCGCACAGCGCCGCGCTCGTCGATCAGCACATGATGGAGCTGCAGGTCGCGATGGGCGAGCCCGGCCTCGTGCGCGAACGCGAGCCCACGCAGCAGCTGTCCGATCCAGCCGACCACCTCGGCCGGCTTCGGCCGCGGGTGCTCCGCGAGCCATTCAGGGAGCGTGACACCCTGGCGCCGATCGACCGCGATGAACGGCCACTGCTCGTGTTCGCCGACCTCGACGACCGACGCCAGCCCGGGATGATCGAGTCGCACGCCGAGCCGCACGTCGCGCTGCCACTGCCCCAGCGCCTCGCCGGTCGGCTGGGCGCGCGGGAGCGTCAGCATCGCCTCGGCGCCCTCGCGCGGATCGAACACCAGCCAGCTCATCGTGGCGGCGCTCTTGCCCAGCAGGCGGCGCAACTCGAAGCGCCCGAAGCAGCGCATGGGACCGGAAGGCGCGGGGACGGCAGGCGGGGCGGTCGAGGACAAGGCAGGCGGGCGCTCGAGAATTCGCTCGTCGATTGCAACCGCGCGATCGCCCGCGCGATACGCCGATCAAGCGGGTCAAGCCCGGCCAGTTCACAGACCCGCGTGGACGCGCCGGCGCCGGACCGTGTTAGGGCCGAGCTCGGCCGCCTTTTCGAGCCGTCAGCGCGTGCCTGCGAGCCGCGGCATCAACCCGAGCGCCGTCTCGCGCTCGATGCTGCGGAGGTCGGCGGCCGTGAAAACGCCGCAGTCGCGCAAGCCCCTCACCTGATCGAGCGAGCTGCGATACGGGTAGTCGGTGCCGAGAACGATCTGCGACACGGGCACGACTTTGGTGAGGGCCGACATCGCCGCCGGGTTCGCGACCTGGGCGGTGTCGTACCAGAAGGTCTTCAGCACCGGGGCGACGCCCTGCGGGAACAAGGGCGCGACGCTCGGCACCAGCACCGGCTGGCGGACGAAGCGTTCGATCAGAAACGGCATCGTGCCGCCGGCGTGCGAGAAGATCCAGCGCAGGTTCGGGTAGCGCTGGACGTTGCCGTTGAAGAGCACCGACGCGATCGCCCGGGTCGTGTCGGTGCCGTACTCGATCATCGTCGGGGGGATGCCGGGCTGCAGGTCGACGCAGCAGTTGGCCGCCGTCGGATGGGTGTAGACCACGGCCTTGCGTCGATCGAGCTCCGCCATGACGGGGAAAAAAGCCGGGTCGCCGAGCCACTTGTCGCCGTAGCTGGTGATGAGGCCGATGCCGTCGGCCCGTAGCACATCGAGCGCGTAGGCGATCTCGCGCAGGCTGCCCTCGGTATCGAGCATCGGCAGCGCGGCGAAAAAGCCGAAGCGCCCCGGGTTGGCGGCCACCAGGGCGGCCGCGTGCTCGTTGCTTTCGCGCGCGAGGCGCCGGCCGCCGACGACATCCAGGCCACGGAAGTAGATGCCCGGCGTGGTGACGGAAAGCAGCGCGGTGGCGATGCCGGCGCGGTCCATGTCGTCGAGCGATTTCTGCACCGACCAGTTCACCGCGAGCGGGTCGATCTGCCCGCGCGCCCGCAACTCCGCGAGCCAGCCCGGCGGCGAGAGATGATGATGGACATCGATGCGGCCCGCGGCCCGGCTCAGGTCCAGCGGCGCCGGCGCAGCCGCCGTCCCGGGTGCGGTGCTGCCCGGAGTCGAACAGCCGGTCAGCGCCGAGGCGCCCGCGGCCGCCGCCCCGAGGAGCCACCGGCGGCGTCCGGCGTCCGGAGCGAGGTCTGCATGGCAGGCCGGGGCGTCACCCGCGCCGCAGCCGCAGCGTCGTCGCAGCCTCGAGGCGAAGAAGGAAGAGCCGTCCACGCTGTGGTCTCGCTCGAGCCGGCCGACGGCGTTCATTGCGCGCCCAGGTTGGCGGCCTTGGCGATCTTCGCCGCGGAGTCGACCTCGGTGCGGATGAACCGGTTGAAGGCCGCCTGATCGAGCGGGAACGGCTCGGCGCCGAGCTTCGTGAGGCGCTCCCTGACGTCCGGATCGGCGATCGCTTTCAAGGCTTCGTCGTGCAAGCGCTGCATCACCGGTTGCGGCGTCTTGCTCGAGACGATCATCGCAACCCAGAAGACGTAGTCCGATCCCGGCACGCCGGCCTCGACCGTGGTCGGCACGTTCGGCAGGAGCGCGGTGCGGGTCGGCGTGCTCACGGCCAGGGCCTGCAACTGGCCCTTCTGCACCAGCGACAGGGCCGACGACAGCGGCGCGAAGAACCAGTCGTCGCGACCGCCGATCACGTCGCTGATCGCCTCGGGCGTGCCCTTGAACGGCACGTGCTGGGCGTCGATTCCGGCCTGCAGCTTGAACTTCTCGGCGTTCATGTGGGTCGCGCTGCCGACCCCGGCGGAGGCGTAGTTGAGCTGCCCGGGTTTGGCCTTGGCGGCGGCGACGAGGTCGGCCACGCTCTTCCAGCCGCGGGCCGGCGACACGACCAGCACGTTCGGCATCGCGGCCAGCGGCGTGATGCCGGTCAGGTCGCGCAAGGTGTCGTACGGCAGGTTCGGGTAGATGGCCGGATTCAGGACATGGCCGGACGAGTGGATCAACACGGTATAGCCGTCGGCCTCGCCGCGCGCCACCTGCGCGGCCGCAATCGTGCCGCCGGCCCCGGGGCGGTTCTCGACGATCACCGGCTGCTGCATGTTCCTCGCCATCTGCTCGCCGACCGCACGGGCGATGATGTCGGTGCCGCTGCCGGCACTGAACGGCACGAGGAACTTGACCGGGCGCGAGGGAAAGGTCTGCGCCGCTGCAGAGGCGCCCATGAGCAAGGTCGCCAACCCGACCGCGCCGTGCGTCAGGAAGAACTTCGCCCCGGGCTTCGTCGTCGTTCGCCGCTGCTTCATCGTCGTCTCCTCGAAGGTTGGTTTGATCGGCCGTTCGACCGTCCGGGTCTTAATGCAGGCCGAGCGAGGCGACGATCTTTTGCCCCGATGCCGCGAGCGCCGCGAGCGGGCGCCGCAGATCGACGTCGACCAGGCGACCGCCGCGTTTCTTCCAGCGCCCGGCCACCATCACGCTGTCGATGTTGGCGAGCGAGGCCTGCATGACGACGCTGCTGATCGGGTCGTGGACCGGCTGCATGTTGAGATCGTCGGCGCGGATCACGACCAAATCGGCCTGCTTGCCCGCGGCCAGCGAGCCGATGCGGTCGGACTGTTTCAGCATGCGCGCGCCCTCGAGCGTGACCCAGCCGAGCGCCTCGCGCGTCGTGATCGTCGAGGTCGGCGGAATGGCGCCGTGGCTCTCGCGGTAGGCGACGTTGTCGAGGCTGCGCTGGATGCCGAGCGCCACGCGCGCCTGAATCAGCATGTCGCCGCTCAGCACGCTTTCGAGGTCGACGCCGAGCGACGGCGCGCGCCCGTAGCGCCGCAGCCGCCCGGTCAGCGGATGGCCGTGGCCCTGGCTCATCTCGCTTTCCGCCGCGGCCGAGAAACTCATGCCGAGGGCGCAGAAGCGTTCCAGCTGGGCGTCGCTCAAGGCGTGGCCGTGGACGATGTTGATCCGGTCGCCGAGCAAGTCCGCTTCCTCGAGCCGCGCCCAGCCGTCGGGCGTGCGCGCCGGGCCGCCGCCCTGGTGCAGGGAGGCGATGATGCCGAGCTCGCGGGCCATGCGGAAGTCGTGCAGAGCGACCTCGAGCGTCGAGTAATGCGGGCCGAGGATGGCTGCGTGGATGCTCAGCAGCTCGCGGCCCTGGTGGGTCTTCAGCAGACGCTCGGTTTCCGCGCGCGGATGCGGCACTTCCCAGAACGGCGTCTCGCCGGGCTTCGGATCGGGCTTCGGCGTGCCGTGGAAGAAGGCGGCGCGGATGCCGGATTCGAGCAGGCCGGCAATCGCCGCGTCGTTGTGCGCCGGGGTGCTGTTGTTGTGGCACCAGTCGGCGAGCGTGGTCGTGCCGCAATTCAGCTGGTTGAGCGCGCCGACATAGGTGGCGATGTACAGATCGGCGGGCTCGAACACGGTGGCGAGGCCTGCATGCATCTTGCGGAAATACTCCGGCAGCGTCCAGTTCGAGGCCACGCCGCGCAGCGCCGTCTGCCAGGTGTGCATGTGGGCATTGATGAGGCCGGGGATGACGATGCAGCGGCTCGCGTCGACGACCTCCGCGTCGTCCGCCACCAGCGCCGGGGCGATCGCGGCGATCGTGTCACCGCGGATCAGGATGTCGCCCTCGAGCTCGCCCTGGGCGTCCATGGTGATGATGGTGGCGCCGCGGATCAGCGTCGAGGCAGGTGTCATCGCAGCCATCGTCCGTGTCCGCGAGAGCGCGCCGCGGTGCTCATCCGTGCAACCCGTCGTCGACCTCGACGTTCTCCGGCGTCAGCGTCAGGCCGGCGTCCCTGGCCGTCTCGACGAGCAGCACGGCGAAATCGATGTCGTCGTGGCCGCGCCCGACCATGCGGGCGACCGACTCGCGCGTGGCTGCGGCGGCCGGCATGGACACGCCGTGTGTCCTGGCGGCGGCGAGGCCGAGGTCCATGTCCTTCAGCAGCAGCTTCGGCGTGAAGGTCACCTGGTCGAAGCTCAGGTTCGTGAGCACCGGCGACTTGTAGCGCGTGTACATCGAGCCCAGCACCGAGTCGTTGATGCTTTCGAGGAACACGTGGCGCGGGATCCCGGCCTTTTCGGCCAGCACCGTGATCTCGCACAGGTTCTGGATGACGACGCCGAACATGGTGTTGTGGGCGATCTTCCAGACCCGGGCGAGTTCGCCTTCGCCGACCCACATCACCTTGCGTCCCAGCGCCCGCAGCAGCGGCTCGACCTTGCGGTAGACCGGCTCGGGGCCCGAGGCGACGATCAGGAGCTTGCCCGCCTTGGCCACCTTGGCGTTGCCCGACACCGGCGCGCACAGATACGCGACGCCGAGTGCCTCGAGGCGGCTGCGAACCTCGGCCGAACCCTGATCCGAAATCGACGAGCTGTCGACGACGATGGCCGGCCGCCGGTCACCCGCGACCAGGCCGCCCTCGCCGAACAGCACCTGCTTCAGGTCGTCGGTGGTCGACACCATCGTGAAGACGACATCGCAGCCAGCGAGATCCTGACGCGAGTCGACGATGCTCGCGCCGTACTCGGCCATCGGCTCGGCCTTGCTGCGGGTGCGGTTCCAGACCTTCACGCTGGAGCCGGCCTGGGTCAGGCGCTTGACCATCGCCTCGCCCATCCGGCCGACGCCGATCCAACCGAGGGTGCTGGGCATGCTTGGAAAACTCCAGAGTAAGGCGAAAGCGTCGTCGAGCGCGCGATCGCCACCTCGCTGCGACCTCCGCCATCGCACCTTAAGCCCGCCGCGCTGCGGTCTCGATAGGTAGTTCACCGGAAGGACGCGGCGCGGCGCCCACCCAGCGCAGGCCGGGCGCGGCATAGCAAGCTCCGCGGCGCCGACCTTTCAGACGACCTCGATCAGCGCCCCCGCCCCCGTGATGAACGCCGAGCGCACCCGCGCCCCCGGTTCGGCCGCTTCGACCGCCCGCCGGTAGCGCCGCATCGGCTCGTGGTAGCGCATGAGCTCGGCCGGCGACTGCTGCAGTTTGTAGTCGAGCACCCACCACTCGGGGCCGCCCGGTGCATCGTCGAGGCGGACGAGCCGGTCGATGCGCAGCAACTGGCCGCCCGCGCCGACCGTCACCTCGTTGCCGGCCCAGCCGAGGTCGCGTGCGAAGAAGGGGGCGCATGCCGGGCTTTGCAGGATGGCCTCGGCGATGCGGGCGACGGCCGCTGCAGGCGCACCGAATTCGCGCCCAGCGGCTTCGGCGAGCGTCGCGAGCGGCGCACCGCCGTCCTGCGCCCCGGCACCACCGGCCCACTCGAGCACCCGATGCACGGCGAGACCGAGCCGCCGCGCCGCCTCCGCGACGGCGGTTGTTGGCGCGTCCGGCGCGCCCGTCGCCACCCTTCCTTGCGCTTCCGGCGCTTCAGGCGCTCCACGCAGCTCCGGCGCTCCCGCCCGCCGGCCCGAGCCGAGCAGCCGCAGCCGCGGCGCGGCGCTCGCGGCATCCAGGATCGCTTCCGAGGCCGGCAAGTCGGCAGGATCGGGATCGATCGACACCGCGTGCGGCTCGACACGCCGCCACCAGGGCGTCGTGTCGGAGGTCCGGGTCGGCGGCGTGGCGCTGAACACCAGCCGGCGCCGCGCCCGCGACATTGCGACATACAACGCGTTGAGCTCCTCGCGCCGGTTCGCCGCGCGTTCGCCTTCGAGCAAGGCTTGCAGCGGCAGCGGCACGGCGCTCTCCGTGTAGACGAAAGCACAGCAACGCGGCGCCGCCGCCTCGGCCGGCCAGTCGACCAGCAGCGTCGCGGTGTCGGAGTTGCGCGGCTCGGGATCGGCGTCGACGACGAACACCACGTCGGCCTCGAGGCCCTTGGCGCCGTGCACCGTCAGGAGCTGCACCGCGCCCGCCGCGGCCGGCGGCGCGGCCTTGACGAGGCCGCGCTTCAGCGCGCGGACGAAACCGTACGGCGTCGCGTAGCGCGCCCCGTCGAGCCGCAGGGCCTGCCCGACAACCGCGTCGATTGCGAACAGCGCGCCGGCCCGGCGCAGCGGCGGAACGGCAGCGGCGACCCGCTCGCGCAGCTCGCCTTCGAACACGATCCGGTCGAGCAGGTCGTGCGGCGGCAGTGCCGCCGCGGCCCGCCGCCAGCCGGGCAGCAGCGCCCGGGCGCGTTGCAGCGCGGGACGCGCCGGCGCGCCGGCAGCTTCGTCCCAGCGGCCGCGCAACAGGGCGTCCCACCAGTCGCCGTGCTCGGCCTGGTCGGCGAGCGCGAGCAGGTCGGCGTCGCTCGCGCCGAACAGCGGACTGCGCAGGGCCTGCGCGAGCGAGAGGCGATGGCGCGGCGAGACGAGCGCATCGAGCAGCGCCACCAGATCGCGCGCCTCGGGCCAATCCATCAGCGCCGTGTCCTCGACCGCGCCGCAAGCGATGCCGCGCGCGGCGAGCGCCGTCGCGACGAGGCCGAGCGCCTTGCGCGCTCGGCACAGCACGAAAATATCGTCCGGCCGCGCGCGGGCCGCCGCGATCAGCCGGTCGATCGCCGCGGCGACGCGCTCGGCTTCCTGCTCGGCGAGCGCCCGCTCAGGATCGCGGCGTGGCGTCAGGAGCGTGTCGCGCCAGGGCTTCGGTTCGGCCTCGCCACCCTTGCCGGCGCGCGGCGGCCGGGGGCTGAGCGGCAGGCGAAACACGCCGGCGCCGGGCTCGGCCGGCCGTTCGGTCGTGTGCGGGCGGAAATCGGCATAGTCGCCCGCAGCTTGCGCCTCCTCGAACACCGCGTTCAGCGCCGCCAGCACCTCCGGGGCGTTGCGGCGGGTGTGGTCGCAAGCGAGCGCATGGCCGCCGAGCGCCTCGACGACGAAGCGCCGTGCCGCCGCGAACACGCGCGGATCGGCACGGCGAAAACGGTAGATGCTCTGCTTCGGATCGCCGACGATGAAGACGCCCGGCGGCCGCTGCCCGCTCGCCCCGCCGCCGGCGCCCGCGTAGCCCGCGAGCCAGGCCTGGAGCGTGTGCCACTGCAGCGGGCTGGTGTCCTGGAATTCGTCGATCAGGAGATGGCGCACCCGCACATCGAGACGCTCCTGGACCCAGCCGGCGAGCGCGGCCTCGCCGAGGAGCGCCAGCGCCGAACGTTCGAGGTCGGGCATGTCGGCCAGCCCGTTGGCGCGCTTGTACGCGGCGTATTCGGCGAGCAGCGCACGCGCCAGCCGCACCATGCGGATGTGGTCGAGGTGGGCATGAAGCTGCTGCACGAGGGGGGCGATCCGCTCGAGTTCGTCCCACAGGCGCTCGAGCGCGGCGGAACGGCCGATCTGCAGGCGCCGGGTCCGGGCGTTCGTGAAGAGGGCGAGCCGGAGAAAACCGAAGCAGGCGTCGATGTCGTGCTGCGCGACGGCGCTCCGGATGCGTGCGGCGGCGTCCTGCGCCGGTTTGGTCGGGCCGAACGCCTCGGCGAGGGTCGCCAATTCAGCTTGCCACGTCGCGTCCATCAAGAACGCCGCCGGATGCTCGCCCGGCGGGTCGGTCATCGGTGGCGGCACGCTGCCTTCGAGCACGCCGGCCCGGTCGGCGAGCTCGATCTCGACGTGCCGGTCCCAGGTCGTTTCGAGCCACTTGCGCACCTGCGAACGGCCGCGCGTGGCGATCAGCGCGGCATGGTCGGCGCGCAACGCCGGGTCGGCGATCAGCGCTGCATGGAAGCGGCGGAACACCGCCGGCCGGTGCGGCGCCGTGTCCTCGACCAGCTCGAAATCGGCCGGTAGCCCCAACTCGGCCAAGGCCTCGATGGGCGCCGCCCGCAACAGCTGCGCGAACCAGGCGTGGAAGGTGCGGATCTCGACCGGACGGCCGCTCGCGAGCAGGCCGGCGCGCAGGCCGGCAAGCCGCGGCGCGAGGCGCGCGGCCTCCGCTGCCGACAGGCCGCGTTCGACCAGCGCCCGGGCGCGCGCCGTGTCGTCGCACTCCGGCGCCGCGAACTCGCGCAGCCAGTCGGCGAGCCGCTCGCGCATTTCGCCGGCGGCCTTGCGGGTGAACGTGATGGCGAGGATCGCGTGCGGTTCGGCGCCCTCGAGCAAGGCGCGCAGGATCCGCGACACCAGCATCCAGGTCTTGCCCGCGCCCGCGCAGGCCTCGACGACGACGCTCCGGCGCGGGTCGCAGGCGAGCGCGTAGAAGGTTTCGCGCGGCGCCGGTCGGCCGTCGACGAGGTAGGCGGCGTCGGCGGTCATCGATCGGCCACGCTGGCCGCGGCCGACGCGCCCGGCTCCCAGTCGTCGCGCCGGCACACGCCGCGCGCGTCGCAGTGCTCGCAGGCGGCCGCGTTGCCGATCGCCGCGAGGCCGATGCCGCCGCGCATGCGGCGCAGGTCGTCGCCGAGGCCGCCGACCAGCGCGTCGGCGCTCGCGGCGACATCGGGATGCACGACCGCGTCGAGCGCCCGCTTGCCGTCGACCGGCAGATAGGCCGCGCTCAGCGGCACGTCGCTCTGCGACCGCATCAGGGCGGCGTAGATCGCGAGTTGCGTGTCCTCGAAGGGCTCGCGCACCTTCGCCTTCAAGCCCTCGTGGCTGCCGCTCTTGTAGTCGATCAGCGCCAGCGCCGGCCGGCCGGCCGCGGTCGTCGTGTCGATGCGGTCGATCACGCCGTGCAGCGCGACCTCGCCGAGGGCATCGAAGCGGGCGTCGATGCGGATTTCGCCTTGCGACCACCGGGTGCCGCCGGCTTCGCGCGCATGCAACCATTCGATATAGCGCGGCGCGAAAGCGGCGAACGACGCCGAATACGGCAGGAAGTCGGCATCGGCCAGAGCGCGCTCGCGCTGCGCATCGTCGGCCGCGACCCGCAGGCGCGCGAGGTCGGCGTCGCGATCGTCGCTGCCCGCGGCGTGCGCCTCGTGGCCGTGGCCGTGGCCGCGGTCGCGGTCGCGGTCGCGGTCGCGGTCGCGGTGGAACCGGTTCAGCACATCGTGCACCCAGCTGCCGTACTCGCGCTTCTCGGGTTCGCGGTCGAGTTCGCCGAGTTCGCGAATACCGAGCACGTGACGGGCGAAGAACCGGTACGGACACGCCCGCAGCGCCTCGCAAGCGCTCGCCGAGAGGCTGGCCGGCAGGCGGCCAGCTACCGCCGGTGCCGGCCGCGCGACCGGCACCGCGACCAGCGTCCGTTCGATCCGCGGGTCGGGCGCCTCGGCCAGAACATGACCGCGTGCCGCCAGCGCCGCCTCGAGTTGCTCGACCAGCGGACTCGGGCCGAGCGGCTCGGCGCCCTCGTGGCGGCGCCGCAGCAGGGTGACCCACGGTACGGCGAGCAGATGGGCGAACGCGAGCGCCTCGGCGGCGCGCCGTTCGGCGATCGTCGGCACGCCGAGCGCACGCGCCTCGGTCTCGCTCAACAGGTCGGTCGGCGCGGGCATGGCGCCGAGCTGCAGGTCGTCGGCGCCCGGCAGCACCGCGGCAGCGAACGGGCGCAGCATCGCGCCGGCGAGCGGCACGACGATCACCTCGGGCTCGCTGCCGGGGTCCGACTCGGGGCGGAAGGTGGTCGATTCGAGCGTGCGATCGACCCAGCCGCGAAACCGGGCGGCGTCCATCGGCGCGCCCGCGGCTGCCGTCCAGGCCGGCCCACCCGAAGCGGATGCATCGTCGCGGCGCACGTCCAGGCGCAAGACCGCCAGCAGCTGGCGCCCCGCGGCATCGGCCGCGAGCCGCTCCAGGCCGCCGGAGGCCGCCAGCGCCGCGTTCAGGAGCGCCAGCCATTCGGTCAGCGGCCGGAAATCGGCGGCGCTCAGCGGGCCGAGAACGGCGGCCACCTCTTCGCGCAGACGCGCCGGCAGCGGATCGAGCGCGAGCCCGCCGAGCGCTGCAATCCTTCCGACGCTCGCCTTGCGGCAGGCGGCCTCGAACGCGTCCACCGCGCGGCTGCCCGGATCGGCCGACTTCAGCCAATCGAACAGGGCATCGGTGCTCGCGCCCGGCGCGGACGCGCGCAGCAGGCCCATTACCTCGGCGGCAGCACGGGTGGTCGAGAGCTTCCACCCGGTTTCGTCGCGCAGCACCGCGGCGTGCCGCTCGAGCAGTGCGCGCACGCGCCGGACGAGCAGGCGATCCTGCGCGACGAGCGCGACCGGCACCCGCCCCTGCTCGATGTGCGCGAGCACCGCGGCTGCCGTGCGCTGCGCTTCGTCCTCGAAGTCGTCGCAAATCGCCAGAGCCAGCCCGGGCAGGTCCGGTCGGCGGCCGAGCAGATCGCCGGGCGCCGGGTCCGCCTCGAGGTAAAGCACCGGCGCGCTGGCCGCGTCAACCAGGCTCTCGACCCGTGGATCGACGCCGCCCGCCTGCACCACGATCCAGCCGCTCGGGCGCAGGCCGAACAAAGCCTCGGTCGAGGGTGCGACCGCGAGCGTCGACCACTCGAGCGCGAGCCGTGCCAGGGCGCGCTCGCGGGCGCCGGGCCCGCCAGCGGCCCCCAGCAGTGCGCGGCCGGCCGCCAGCCGCGCGGCGCGCGTGTCGGCGGGTCGGGCGAAGGCGGCGCGTGCCAGAGCCGCGGCGGTCGTCGCGAGCAACTGCACGGCGCGCTCGAAGTCGCGCGGATCGCGGCGTGCCCAGGCCGCGCCCCAACGTTCGCCGCGCAGCAGCGCCTCGGCGGTCAACCCATCGACGACGGGATCGAAACTCAGTTGCCAGGCCTCGGGCACCGCGTCCGGCCCGAGCGACGCGGCGAGCGTGCCGGTCGTCTCGACCCGCGGCAGCCACCCGCCGGAGGCCGCGAAGGCGGCTCGCGCCGGCGCGAGCAACTGGACGAACGGCACCAGCACGAGCGCATCCCGCAGCCGCACCGATCGATCGCTGGCCCAGCGCTGTGCGCGCTCCGCAATCGCGCACCAGACCGCGTCGTTCGTACGCGCGCCGCCGAGCCGCAGCCGCTCTATCGCGGCCATAGGGAAAAGTGGGCGCTGTTGCACCGTGCGAGGCTCTCGATACAGGGCGTTGTGACAGAATCATTCTGCCTCGCCGACCCTTAGCGTTCCTTTTTTCGTTCCTTTCTGGCCGTCCCGCGGAGATACCAAGTCATGAGCAGCGAGCTGATCAAACACGTGACCGACGCATCCTTCGACAGCGATGTGTTGCAGTCCGACAAGCCGGTGCTGGTCGATTACTGGGCCGAGTGGTGCGGCCCTTGCAAAGCGATCGCGCCGATCCTCGACGAGGTTTCGAAAAGCTACGACGGCCGGGTACAGATCGCGAAAATGAACGTCGACGAGAACCGCGACGTGCCGGCCAAGTTCGGCATCCGGGGCATCCCGACGCTGATGCTGTTCAAAGGCGGCCAACTCGCCGCGACCAAGGTCGGCGCCTTGTCGAAAGCGCAGTTGACGGCCTTTATCGACGGCCAGCTATAATCTTTTCTCGAATCGGATCGGGCGTCTCCGTTCATGTGAGCGTCGGTAGCGAGAGACAAGTGGCACGCTGACAGCGCCAGCCGCGCGAACCGCGTCCCGAGCACCGGATCTTTTCGAAATCGCCAGCCCCGGCGTACCCGCCGTGTCCGACGGGTCGGCCGCCCGAGCGGCGCAGGGTTCGGCATCCACCTCCCTCTTTCGTGTCAGGCGTCCGTTCGCGGGCGTCTCCGGGCAGTCCCCACGGCCTGCCCTCGCTCGGGCAAGCCGGTCGGTCCCCTGCCGCTCGCTTGCCACCATCAGGGTGTGCGCCCATGCATCTTTCCGAACTGAATCTGATCCACGTCTCCGAGCTCATCAAGATGGGCGAGGCGCTCGAGATCGAGAACGTCGCTCGCATGCGCAAGCAGGAGTTGATGTTCGCGATCATGAAGAAGCGCGCCAAAGGTGGCGAGCAGGTCTTCGGCGACGGCGTACTCGAGGTCCTGCCCGATGGCTTCGGCTTCCTGCGTTCGCCCGACGCGAGCTACATGGCGTCGACCGACGACATCTACCTGAGCCCCAGCCAGATCCGCCGCTTCAACCTGCACACCGGCGACGCGATCGAAGGCGAGGTGCGCGTGCCGAAGGACGGCGAACGCTACTTCGCGCTGGTCAAGGTCGACCGGGTCAACGGCGTCGCGCCCGAGGAGAGCAAGCACAAGGTCATGTTCGAGAACCTGACGCCGCTGTTTCCGAAAGAGCAGTTCAAGCTCGAACGCGAAGTGAAGACGGACGAGAACGTGACCTCGCGCATCATCGATCTGATCGCGCCGGTCGGCAAAGGCCAGCGCGCGCTCCTGGTCGCGCAGCCGAAGACCGGCAAGACGGTCATGATGCAGCAGGTGGCGCACGCGCTCGTCGCCAATTACCCGGACGTGCACCTGATCGTGCTGCTGGTCGACGAGCGGCCGGAAGAAGTGACCGAAATGGTCCGCACGGTGCGCGGCGAGGTCATCAGCTCGACTTTCGACGAGCCGGCCGCGCGCCACGTGCAGGTCGCCGAGATGGTGATCGAGCGGGCCAAGCGCCTGGTCGAGATGAAAAAGGATGTCGTGATCCTGCTCGACTCGATCACCCGCCTGGCGCGTGCCTACAACAACGTGCTGCCGTCGTCGGGCAAGGTGCTTACCGGCGGCATGGACTCGAATGCGCTGCAGCGCCCGAAGCGCTTCTTCGGCGCGGCGCGCAACGTCGAGGAAGGCGGCTCGCTCACGATCATCGGCACCGCGCTGGTCGACACCGGCTCGAAGATGGACGAGGTGATCTACGAGGAGTTCAAGGGCACCGGCAACTCCGAGATCCACCTCGATCGGCGCATGGCCGAGAAGCGCGTCTACCCGTCGATCCTGATCAACCGCAGCTCGACCCGTCGCGAGGAACTGCTTCTGAAGCCCGAGATCCTGCAAAAGACGTGGATCTTGCGAAAGCTGCTCTATCCGATGGACGAGATCGAGGCGATGGAATTCATCCTCGAAAAGATGAAAGCGACGAAGAACAACCACGACTTCTTCGACATGATGCGGCGCGGCGGCTGAAGCGTGGGCTCGAACCGACCGGGCTCGCATGCGGCCGGTCCTGGCTATAATTTCGGCCCAGCCACGGCAAGTGCGTCGACGGTTTCGACGCGGCTCCCGGCAACGGCCGAGCGAGGAAAAATCCCATGAAAGAAGGCATCCACCCCAGCTATCGAGACGTCTGCTTCGTCGATCTCTCGAACGGCTTCAAGTTCGTCACGCGCTCCTGCGCGCAGACGCGTGAAACGGTCAAGATGGACGATGGCCGGGAGCTGCCGCTCTACAAGCTCGAAACCTCGAGCGAATCGCATCCGTTCTACACCGGCACCCAGAAAAGCGTCGATTCGCTCGGTGGCCGGGTCGAAAAATTCCGCAACAAGTTCGCGCACCTCGGCGCAAAGAAGTGACCACGGCGGCTTGATGTGCAGGGCAGCTTCGGCTGCCTTTGTTTTGTCGGGCCCTCCTCTTGCCCGCCGCTTCTCTCCTACACGATTCTCCGACGCGATTCACCGGCGCCCGTTCGTCCGGCACCCTTCCGCCGCCCGATCCGTTGAACGCTCCGAACCCGGCACTCGTCACCGAACGCGCCGCCAAGCGCCTGCCGCGAATCGCGTTGCTGCTCCTGTGTGCCGCCTACGTGCTGCCCGGCGTCTACGGCCGCGACCCGTGGCGCAACGCCGACGTCGCCGCTTATGGTTACATGGCCGGCATTGCCGAGGGCCGCAGCGCCTGGCTCGCGCCGACCCTCGGGGGCCTACCGGCCGACGGCGACGCGTTGCCTTACTGGCTCGGCGCGGCTTCGATCGAGGTGCTCGGCCGCTGGCTCGACCCGGCCGTCGCGGCGCGGGTGCCCTTCGCCTTGTTGATGGTGCTGGTGCTCGCGCTGACGTGGTACAGCACCTACCACCTGGCCCGCACCCAGGCGGCGCAGCCGCTGCCGCTGGCCTTCGGCGGCGAGGCCAAGCCGGTCGATTACGCGCGGGCGATCGCCGACGGCGCCGTTTTGGCGTTGATCGCCTCGCTCGGTCTGCTACAACTCGGCCACGAGACGACGCCTGAACTGGCCCAGCTCGGCGCGGTCGCGCTCTTCGTCTACGCGCTCTCCGCGGCACCGTATGGCTGGCGTCCACGCGCGGCGGCCGTGGTCGCGCTGCCGGCGCTGGCGGCGAGTGGGGCACCGGCGATCGCGATGGCGCTGGGAGCAGTCGGCCTTCTGGTCGGACGAACGTCGAGCGACTCGGCGGCGCGCCGGTTTACAGCGTGGGTCGGCGCGGGCCTGCTCGTCGCAGTCGCGGTCGCCTCGGCGCTCGGCGCCTGGGGTTGGCGGATCGGCACGGCAGCCATGAGCTTCGCCGGGCTTTGGGACATCGTCCGGCTCACCGGCTGGTTCACCTGGCCTGCCTGGCTGCTGGCGATCTGGACGGTCTGGCGCTGGCGACGCCACTTGTGGTTCCGCCACATTGCGGTTCCGCTCGGCTGCTTCGCCGTCAGCCTTGCCGCCTGCATCGGCATGGGCGGTTCCGATCGGGCCCTGCTGCTCGGCCTGCCGCCGCTCGCCGTGCTGGCCGCGTTCGCCCTGCCGACACTGCAGCGCAGCGCCGCGGCAGCGATCGATTGGTTTTCGGTCTGCCTGTTCACGATCGGTGCCGGCGTCGTGTGGGTGATCTACCTGTCGATGCAGACCGGCGTGCCGGCTCAGCCGGCGATCAATATCGCCCGCCTTTCGCCCGGCTACGCGAACCGCTTTTCGGGACCGGCCCTGGGCGCCGCGGCGCTCGGCACGCTCGCATGGCTGTGGCTGGTGCGCTGGCGCACCGGGCGCAACCGGCACGCGCTGTGGAAGAGCCTGGTGCTGCCCGCAGGCGGCGTCACGCTCTGCTTGCTGCTGGTGATGACCTTGTGGCTGCCGCCGCTCGACCATGCGCGCAGCTCGCGCGCGCTGGTACGGCGGATCGCACTGCGGGTTCCCGCGACGGGCTGCGTCGCCGCCCCGGGGATGCCGAAATCGGAGCTTGCGGCGCTCGAGGTCTTCGGGCGCTATCGGCTCGACGCAGCGACGCCACTCTCGCAGAGCACCTGCACGACGCTGATGCGCATCGAACGCGGCCTCAGCCGCGGTTCGCCGCTGCCCGGCTGGCTGCCACTCGCGCGCGAGCGGCGCAACCGCAACGATGACGAGGTTATCGCGGTGTACCGGTGGAGCGGCCCGCCGTCTAGTCCACTGAATCACTGAAATCGGAGCGGTGCTGGCCAGCCGCTGCGGGCGCGCTGCGGCGTTGCAAATGCTCGCGATACCTTCGGGTATCGCTGCGCCCTTCGGCGCGGCTCAGGACATGCTTTGCGCCTTGCATCGCATCCCGCAGCGGCTGTCCCTCACCGTCCATTTCAATGATTCAGCGGACTAGAAGCCCTGCGACCGGCTCAGGGCAAGCCGGAAAGTAGCGCCGGCGCTCGGTCCGGCGCGGACAGACGCCGTGGCGGTTGTCGCATCGCGGTCGGGCGGCACCCACGCCGTAACGGCCGGGCGCGCCGCATCGGGCCCGGCGGGCGGCGGGCCAGGCGCCACCGCCCGCACACGGGTCGGCGGAAAGACGAGCCGGAACGTCGAGCCCTTGCCGAGTTCGCTCGTGATCCGGAGTTCGCCGCCGTGGCGCTGCATCACGTGCTTGACGATCGAGAGCCCGAGCCCCGTGCCGCCGGTCTCGCGCGAACGGCTGCCGTCGACGCGGTAGAAGCGCTCGGTGAGACGCGGCAGGTGCTCGCGCGCAATGCCCGGGCCGTTGTCGACCACGGCGATCTCGCCGGAGCCGTCGGTGAGCACACGCCAGCGCGTCTCGATGGTGCCTCCCGCCGGCGCATAGCGGATCGCGTTCTGCACGAGGTTGGTGACCGCGCTCAGCAGTTCCTCGCGCGCCCCCGCGATCTCGGCCGCGACAGCGTCGGGGAACACGAGCTCATGGCGTCCGCCCGACAGCTGCAGGGCATCCGCCGCCACGCTTTCGAGCAGCGGCCCGACCGCCACCCAGCGCTCGGCACCCGGCCAGGGGCTGCCTTCCAGGCGCGCCAGTGTCAGCAGATCGCCGACCAGCGTGCCCATCCGCTCCGCCTGCTGCGCCATCAGCTCCAGCATCCGCTGGCGCTCGACTTCGGTGACCGGCAGGTTTCGCATCGTGTCGATGAACCCGGCGAGCACCGTCAGCGGGGTACGGATTTCGTGCGAGACGTTGGCGACGAAATCGCGCCGCATCGCCTCGGCGCGCTCGCGTTCGGTCACGTCGCCCGACAGCACGAGGCGCTGACCGTCGCCGTACGGCCGCACCAGCACCGAAATCACGCGGCGACCGTGCGGATCGGGCACGTCGACCGCCGTGTCGTGGGCGCCCGACTGCAGGTAGGCGACGAATTCGGGCGCGCGGATCAGGTTCGTGACCGGCTGCAGCCGGTCGCGGCGCGGATCGAGCCCGAAGTGCTGCGCCGCGACCGAGTTGCACCAGTCGATCTGGTCGGCCGCATCGAGCAGCATGACGCCGTTCGGCGAAGCTTCGATGCCGGAGAGAAACTGCGTCAGACGCTCGCGCTCGAGCGACAGGGCCCGGTCGCGGCCGCGCAGCGCCCGTTCGACGCGGTATCCGAGCTCGCCCCAGAGGCCGCGCGCCCGCGGTGCGTCGCCATCCTGCGAGCCCCGCAACCAGTCGATCAGGTGATGGGCGCGCAGCGTGTCGCGCAGCGCGATCAGCGCCAACGCGATCAGCAGCGCCGCGCCGGCGCCGAGCCAGGGCGCGAGCGGCTGGCTGAACAAGGAGCCGAGGGCGAAGCCGGCCAGAGCCGGCAGCAGCACGCCGAGGCCGCGCGCCAGAAGGCCGTTCATCGAACCCGGTCGGTCACGCCGGCTGGGCCCCGGCGTCGTCAGCGACCGGCGCGCCTGCCCGCGCCGTCAGACGGTAGCCGGCGCCGCGCACCGTCTCGATCAAGCGCGCGCAATCGACCGGGGCGAGCGCCTCGCGCAGGCGCTTGATCTGGACGTCGACCGTCCGCTCCTCGATGAACACGTGGTCGCCCCAGACGCGGTCGAGGAGCTGCGCCCGGCTGTGCACCCGCTCCGGATGGGCCATGAAGAAATGCAGCAGTCGGAACTCGATCGCGCTCAACTTGACCTCGAGCGCACCGCGCTGCACGCGCCGCGTCGAGGGGTCTAGCCGCAGCTCGCCGGCGGTGACGACCGCATCGAGTGCCTCGGGCGCGCGGCGCCGCAGCACCGCCCGGATCCGCGCCATCAGTTCGCTCACCGAGAAGGGCTTGGCGAGGTAGTCGTCGGCGCCGGCGTCGAGCCCGATGATCAGGTCGGCCTCCTCGGCCCGCGCCGTCAGCATCACGATCGGCAGCTCGCGGGTGCGGAGATCGGCCCGCCAGAGCCGCGCCAGCGCGAGTCCCGAGAGGCCGGGCAACATCCAGTCGAGCACGACCAGATCCGGCAGCACGCCGCCGACCGCCGTTCGCGCCCGTTCGGCATCGGCGGCGATCGCCACCTCGAAGCCAGCATGCCGCAGGTTGATCGCGACCAGCTCGGCAATCGCGGCCTCGTCCTCCACGATCAGGATGCGCGCCATCGCCGCCCCTACCCGCCGCTCAGCTCACCAGCGACTCGACGTCGCCGATCAGGTGATGCCGCACGTCGGTGCCCTTGACGATGTAGATGATCTGCTCGGCGAGGTTCTTCGCATGGTCGCCGACCCGCTCGATGGCCTTGGCGACGAACACCAGATCGATGCTGCTCGAAATCATGCGCGGGTCTTCCATCATGAAGGTGATGAGTTTGCGCATCAGGCCTTCGAACTCCTGATCGATCAGGTCATCCTGCTTCAGCACCTCGATCGCCTTTTCGATATCGAGGCGCGCGAACGCGTCGAGCGCCTTGCGCAACTGGGCTCCGGCGAGTTCGGCCTCGTAGGCCAGATCCTTCACCGGCAGGCGCAGCCGGCTCGAGACGCCCGAATTGACGAGGCGCTGCACGGTGCGCGCGATCCGTGTCGCCTCGTCGCCGATGCGCTCGAGGTTGGCGATCGTCTTCGAGATCGCGATCAGGAGACGCAGATCACGTGCGGTCGGTTGACGCCGGGCGATGATGGTCGAGAGGTCGCGGTCGATCTCGACCTCGGTGCGGTTGACCCGCGCCTCGGTTTCGAGCACTTCCGAAGCGATCTCGGAACTGAGCGCCGCGAGCGCCGCCATCGAGCGCGCGACCTGCGACTCGACCATGCCGCCCATCTCCAGCACCCGGGTCGAGATGCCGCTCAATTCGGCGTCGAACTGGGTCGAAAGGTGCTTGCCGCTCATCCGAATCTCCCGGTGATGTAGTCCTCGGTGTCCTTCTTCTTCGGCTGCATGAAGAGCTCCGCGGTGGGGCCGACCTCGATCAGGTCGCCCAGGTACATGTAGGCGGTGGTGTCGGAGCAGCGCGCGGCCTGCTGCATGTTGTGGGTCACGATCACCACCGTGTAGTCACTCTTCAGCTCGACGATCAGTTCCTCGATCTTGCCGGTGGAGATGGGATCGAGCGCCGAGCAGGGTTCGTCGAGCAGGAGCACCTCGGGCTTGATCGCGATGCCGCGGGCGATGCAGAGGCGCTGTTGCTGGCCGCCCGACAGGCCCGAGCCACTCTGGTTCAGCTTGTCCTTGACCTCTTTCCAGAGTGCCGCCTTGTTCAGCGCCCATTCGATCCGTTCGTCCATCTCGACCCGAGGCAAGGTCTCGAACAGGCGCACGCCGAATGCGATGTTGTCGTAGATCGACATCGGGAACGGTGTGGGTTTCTGGAAGACCATGCCGACCTTGGCACGGATCAGGGAGACGTCTTCCTTGCGTTCGAGGATGTTGCGCCCGTCGAGTTCGATGCGGCCCTCGGCGCGCTGGTCGGGGTACAGCTCGAACATGCGGTTGAAGGTGCGCAGCAGCGTCGACTTGCCGCAGCCGGACGGCCCGATAAATGCGGTCACCTTGTGCTCGGCGATGTCGAGGTTGATGTTCTTCAGCGCGTGGAAGGCACCGTAATAGAAGTTCAGGTCGCGCACCGAAAGCTTCGGTTTCTCGGTGACCGGACGATCGAGGACGGCGCTCATGAGTGCTTTCAGTGACGCGCGCGAAACAGCACCCGCGCCGCGATGTTCAAGACCAGCACGCCGATCGTGATGATGAAGACGCCGGCCCAGGCGAGCTTTTGCCAATTCTCGTACGGGCTCATCGCGAACTTGAAGATCGTGACCGGGAGGCTCGCCATCGGCGCCAGCAGGTTGCTGCTCCAAAACTGGTTCGAGAGCGAGGTGAACAACAGCGGTGCTGTCTCACCCGAAATCCGAGCCAGTGCCAGAAGAATGCCGGTCATCACACCGGGCCAGGCGGAGCGCAAGGTGATCGAAAGGATCAAGCGCCACTTCGGCGTGCCGAGCGCGTACGCCGCCTCGCGCAGCGCGTTCGGAATCAGCGACAGCATGTTCTCGGTCGTGCGGACGACGACCGGAATCACGATCAGCGCCAAAGCCAGCGCCCCTGCGAGGCCCGAAAACGACTTGGCCCGCGCGACGACCACCGAATAGACGAACAGGCCAATCACGATGCTCGGCGCTGAAAGCAGGATGTCGTTGATGAAGCGCGTGATCGCGCCGAGCCAGCCCTTCTGGCCGTATTCGGCAAGGTAGACGCCGGCGAGGATGCCGATCGGCGTGCCGATCAGCGTGGCGAGCGACACCATCGCCAGTGAACCGAAGATGGCGTTCGCCAGGCCGCCGATGTCGGCCTGCGGCGCCGGCGTCATTTCCGTGAGGGTTGCGAGCGTCAGTCCGCCGATGCCAAGGCGGACGGTGTCGAACAAGATCCACAGCAGCCAAAACACGCCGAAGGCCATCGCCGCCACGGAGAGGGTCAGCGCGAGACGGTTGGTGCGCTGGCGGCGGCGATGGCGCGAAAGGCGGGCGGCGTGGGCGGCGTCGGCCGGCGGCTGCGCGCGGTCGAGAACAGCGCTCATCGCCTCGATCCCTCGTGCCTTCGGGTCATGCCCGCCGCCCCTCGTTGCGCCGCAAGCGCAGCAACAGCACCTTGGAAAGCGCGAGCACCACGAAGGTAATGAAGAACAGCACCAGCCCGAGGTAGATCAGCGAGGCCTGGTGCAGCCCGGGGCTCGCCTCGGCGAATTCGTTCGCCAGCGCCGAGGTGATGCTGTTCGCCGCCTCGAAGAGCGAGGGCGAGTTCAGCTGGTTCATGTTGCCGATCACGAAGGTGACCGCCATCGTCTCGCCGAGCGCGCGGCCGAGGCCGAGCATGATGCCGCCGATGACCCCGGTCTTGGTGTACGGCAGCACGATCCGTCGCACCACCTCCCAGGTGGTCGAGCCGAGCCCGTAGGCCGATTCCTTCAGCATCGGTGGCGTCACCTCGAACACGTCGCGCATCACCGAAGCGATGAACGGGATGATCATGATGGCCAGAATGATGCCGGCGGCCAGGATGCCGATGCCGACCGGGGGTCCGGAGACCAGGGAGCCGAGGTAGGAAACGCCGCTGAACGCATGCTGCAGCGGCTGCTGCACCCACTCGGCGAGCCACGGGCCGAACACCATCAAGCCCCACATCCCGTAGACGATCGACGGCACGGCGGCGAGCAGTTCGATGGCCGTCCCGAGCGGCCGCTTGAGCCAGCGCGGCGAGAGCTCGGTCAGGAAGATCGCGATACCGAAACTCGCAGGCACCGCGATCAGCAGCGCGATGACCGACGTGGCGAGCGTGCCGTAGATCATCACCAGACCGCCGTAGCGATCGCGGACCGGATCCCACTCGCTTTTCCACAGGAAGCTCAGCCCGTAGGCCCGGATCGCCGGCGCCGCGCCGATCACCAGCGAGCCGATGATGCCGACCAGCAGGGCCAGCGTCAGGAGCGCAGCGGCGCGTGCCAGGCCCGCGAACACCGCATCCGCCCACGGCAACGAGCGGCGGCGGGCCGGCGGGCGGCTCGGCGAGTCGGTACGTTCCATCCGCGCCTCGGACCGGACGGAGCCGGGGGCCCGCAGTGTAGCGTCCATGATGGTCATGGCCGAGCCGTCAGGGGGTAGGAGGCGGTTCTTGCATCGCGCCGCCAAACGCCCAGGAGAGGCGGCTCCGATCGGCCGACACGCTCACTTGGAGGCGACCGCCTTGCCCGACGCGTCCTTGATCTCGCCCCACTGCTTTCGCGCCAGCGCCTTCAGCGCATCGGGCAGCGGCACGTACTCGAGCTCGGTCGCCATCGCGTCGCCGCGGGTGTAGGCCCAATCGAAGAACTTGAGGGTGTTCGTCGCGTTGACCGGCTTGTCCTGCAGCTTGTGCATCATGATGAACGTCGCCGCGGTGATCGGCCACGAGTCCTTGCCCGGCTGCTCGGTCAGCACCTGATAGAAGCTCTTGCTCCAGTCGGCGTTCGCCGCGGCGGCCTTGAAAGTGGCGTCGTCGGGTGCGACGAAGTTGCCGGCCGCGTTTTTCAGCATCACGTACGACATCTTGTTCTGCTTGGCGTAGGCGTATTCGACGTAGCCGATTGAATTCGGCAACCGCTGCACGAAGGCCGAGACGCCTTCGTTGCCCTTGCCGCCGGCCCCCGTCGGCCAGTTCACCGCCGTGCCCTCGCCGACCTTGGTCTTCCACTCGGGGTTGACCTTCGAAAGGTAGTTCGTGAAGTTGAAACTGGTGCCCGAGCCGTCGGCCCGGCGCACGACCGCGATCTGAGCGTCCGGCAGCGACACCCCGGGGTTCAGCGCGCTGATCGCCGGGTCGTTCCATTTGACGAGCTTGCCGAGAAAGATGTCGCCCAGCACCGCACCGGTCAGCTTGAGCTGCCCGGGCGCGATGCCCTTGATGTCGACGACCGGCACGACGCCGCCGATGACCGTCGGAAACTGCACCAACCCCGACTTGGCGAGTGCTTCGTCGGTCAGCGGCGCGTCGGAAGCGCCGAAATCGACCGTCTTGGCCTCGATCTGTTTCATGCCTGCGCCCGATCCGACCGACTGGTAATTGATGCGCGCGCCGGTCGCCTTGTTATAGGCATCGGCCCACTTGGCGTAAATCGGCGCAGGGAACGACGCGCCGGCGCCAGTGACGTCCTGGGCGTGCGCAACCATCGCGGGGAGCGTGAAGGCGGCCGCGAGGAGAGGCGCGCGTAGGATCCCGGGGAAGCCTGACGGGATGGGGGTGGTCTTGTTCATGATGGCGTTGATTCGATCCGGTGCGTCACTCTAGAAAGCGCCGATGACGCGCGTGTGACAAGTTCGAACGTGTGGATGACAAGCGCGTGACGCCCAGGGCGTCGATGTCACCCGAGCCGTAACGACCAAGGCGCCGTCGGTCACCCGAGCGTCTCGGCCAGGCGCTCTGCACATTGCCGCGCCAGGACGGCGTCACGGGCCTCGACCATCACCCGCACGATCGGCTCGGTGCCCGACGGCCGGATCAACACCCGGCCATTGGCGCCGAGCTCGCGTGCGACCTGGTCCTGAACCGAGCGCAAGCGCGGGTCAGCGCGCCAGTCGGCGCCGGCCTCGAGGCGCACGTTGATCAGCGTCTGCGGAAAGAGCGTCACCGGCGCGAGCAGTTCAGCGAGCGAACGGCCGCTGCGAATCACCGCCTGCAGCACGAGGAGGCTGCTGACGATGCCGTCACCGGTCGTGTGCTTGTCGAGCGCGAGCAGGTGGCCGGAGCCTTCGCCGCCGAGCTGCCAGCCACGGGCGGTCAGTTCCTCGAGCACGTAGCGGTCGCCCACCTTGGTGCGCACGAGCTGCACGCCCCGCTCCCCGAGCGCCAGCTCCACCGCCATATTGGTCATCAGCGTGCCGACCACCCCGGGAACCGCACCGCCGTGCGCCAGCCGGTCGACGACGAGCAGGTAGAGCAACTCGTCGCCGTTGTAGAGGCGCCCGGCGCCATCGACCACCTGCAGCCGGTCAGCGTCGCCGTCGAGCGCGATGCCGTAGTCGGCGGCGTGCTCAGCGACCGCAGCGACCAGCGCCTCGGGTGCCGTGGCGCCGAAGCCGGCGTTGATGTTGGTGCCGTTCGGGCTGCAGCCGATCGCGACGACCTCGGCGCCGAGTTCGTGGAAGACCTGCGGCGCGACGTTGTAGGCGGCGCCGTTGGCCGCATCGACCACGACCCGCAGGCCTTTCAACGACAGTTCGCTGCCGAAAGTTCCCTTGCAGAACTCGATGTAGCGACCGTGGGCGTCGTTCAGACGGAGGGCGCGCCCGAGGTGCGCCGAGTCGACCGAGCACATCGGCTCTACCAGGGCCCGCTCGACTTCTTCCTCCCACGCATCTGGCAGCTTCTCGCCGCGGGCCGAGAAGAACTTGATGCCGTTGTCGGCGAACGGGTTGTGCGAGGCGCTGATGACGACGCCGAGGTCGAGCCGCAGGGCCCGCGTCAGGTAGGCGACGCCCGGTGTCGGCAACGGCCCGGTCAGCTGCACGTCGGCACCGGCCGAGGCGAAACCCGCCTCCAGCGCCGATTCGATCATGTAGCCGGAAACGCGGGTGTCCTTGCCGATCAGGACCGTCGGCCGGGGTGCACTTCGACCGAGCACCCGACCGACCGCGTGGCCGAGCCGCAGCATGAAATCCGCGGTGATCGGCGCCTGGCCGACAGTGCCGCGGATGCCGTCGGTGCCGAAATGGGTTCTCATCGTCGCTCCAGACCTGGGTCACCGGCCCGACGCTGCCTAGGCACCGGTTCGACGGCGGGCGATTATGGCAATCGCGCCGACGCTTCGGCCGCCGCGACGGGCGGATCGAACAGTCCCGCCGCCTCCCAGACCTTCAGCGCATCGACCGTCGAGCGGACATCGTGCACCCGCACGATCCGCGCCCCACCGAGGACCGACGCCAACGCCGCGGCGAGGCTGGCCGCCTGGCGTTCATCGACCGCACGCCCGGTGAGCGTGCCGAGCGTCGATTTGGCCGACCAGCCGACAAGCAGCGGCCGCCCCAGCGCCAGCAGCTCGCGCTGGCGCCGCAACAGCTCGAGGTTGTGCGTCATGCCCTTGCCGAAGCCGACACCCGGGTCGAGCACGATCCGCTCGCGGGCGACGCCCGCCGCGCGCACCGCCGCGTCGCGCTCCGCGAGGAAGCCGGCGACTTCGCCGATCACGTCGTCGTAGTCGGTACGGCGCTGCATCGTGCGCGGGTCGCCGCGCATGTGCATGAGGCAGACGCCGCAGGACGGATGGCCAGCCACGCACTCGAGCGCCCCTGGCGCCCGCAGCGCATTCACGTCGTTGACGATGTCGACGCCGAGCCCGAGCGCGGCGCGCATCACCGCCGGTTTCATCGTGTCGATCGACACGGCGCGGCCGAGGCCGAGGGCCGCCTCGAGCACCGGCATCACGCGGCCGAGCTCTTCATCGGCCGACACGACGGGGGCGCCGGGCCGGGTCGATTCGCCGCCGACATCGAGCAGGTCCGCGCCCTCGGCGACAAGTTGTTTGCAGCGCGCGATCGCGGCGCGCGGATCGAGGTAGCGGCCGCCATCCGAGAACGAATCGGGCGTCGCGTTGACGACGCCCATCACCTGCGGTCGTGAAAGGTCGATCCGGAAGCGGGTCGTCCGCCAGAACGCGGGCTCGACGAAGGCAGGAAGAGCAGCGGTCATCAATGAAAACGGGGCCGAAGCCCCGTCAAATGGTCAACGCCGAACCGCGAGACGCCAGTCCGAGGCCGTGCCGTGTCAGGCCGCCGCGGTCGCCGTCCCCGGCGCGGCCGGCGGCGTCGGCGGCACGCTCGTCTTGCTGGCCGAAGGCGTCCAATCCTTGGGCGGGCGCGGCGTGCGGCCTTCCATGATGTCGTCGATCTGCTCGGTGTCGATCGTTTCCCACTCGAGCAGCGCGTTGGCCATCGCGTGCATCTTGTCCTTGTTGTCCTCGATCAGCCTGCGAGCGACGCCGTATTGCTCGTCGATGATGCGGCGAATCTCGCGATCGACCGCCTGCATCGTCTGCTCGCTCATCGTCGTGGTCTTGGTGACCGAGCGGCCGAGGAACACCTCGCCCTCGTTTTCAGCGTAGACCATCGTGCCGAGCGCGTCGGTCATGCCGTAGCGGGTGACCATGTCGCGGGCGATGTGAGTCGCGCGCTCGAAGTCGTTGCTGGCGCCGGTGGTCATCTCGCCCATGAAGATTTCTTCGGCGACCCGGCCTCCGAAGAGGATCGAGATCGTCGTCAGCATTCGGATCTTGTCGGTGCTGTACCGATCGCCCTCGGGCAGTTGCATCGTCACCCCGAGGGCGCGACCGCGCGGGATCACCGTCACCTTGTGCACCGGGTCGGACTTCGGCAGCAGCCGGGCGACCAGGGCGTGACCCGACTCGTGGTAGGCCGTGTTCTTCCGCTCCTCCTCGGCCATGACCATCGATTTCCGCTCCGGGCCCATCATGATCTTGTCCTTGGCCTTCTCGAAGTCGTTCATCTCGACGACCCGGCCACTCCGCCGCGCCGCGAACAGCGCCGCTTCGTTCACCAGATTGGCCAGATCGGCGCCCGAAAAGCCCGGCGTACCGCGAGCGAGGATGTCGGCGCGAATGTCCTGGCCGACCGGGACCTTCCGCATGTGCACGTTGAGGATCTGTTCACGGCCGCGCACGTCGGGCAGCGTCACGTAGACCTGGCGGTCGAAGCGGCCCGGGCGGAGGAGCGCGGGGTCGAGGATGTCGGGCCGGTTGGTCGCCGCCATCACGATCACGCCGAGGTTGGTTTCGAAGCCGTCCATCTCGACGAGCATCTGGTTCAAGGTCTGCTCGCGCTCGTCGTTGCCGCCGCCAAGGCCGGCGCCGCGATGCCGGCCGACCGCATCGATCTCGTCGACGAAAATGATGCAGGGCGCGCTCTTCTTGGCCTGCTCGAACATGTCGCGCACCCGCGCCGCGCCGACACCGACGAACATCTCGACAAAATCGGAGCCGGAGATCGAGAAGAAAGGCACCTTGGCCTCGCCGGCGATCGCCTTAGCGAGCAAGGTCTTGCCGGTTCCCGGGGGGCCGACAAGCAGCACGCCGCGCGGGATGCGGCCACCGAGCTTTTGGAATTTCTGCGGATCTTTCAGGAAGTCGACCAACTCCTTGACCTCTTCCTTGGCCTCGTCGCAGCCGGCCACATCGCCGAAGGTCGTGGTGTTGTTCGCCTCGTCGAGCATCCGCGCCTTGCTCTTGCCGAAGCTGAAGGCGCCGCCCTTGCCGCCGCCCTGCATTTGCCGCATGAAGTAGATCCAGACGCCGATCAAGAGCAGGATCGGACCCCAGGACGCGAGGATGCTGAGCAGGAACGAGGGCTCCTCGCGCTGCTTCACGTCGAACTGGACGCCGTTGTTGATCAGGTCGCCGACGAGGCCACGGTCGAGCTGGGTCGCGGTGGTGCGAATGTCCTTGTCGTCGGTCGTCTTGGCACGGATCTCGGTGGTGCCGCCGCCGACGTCCTGCAGAACGACGCTCTTGATGCGCTTGGCACGAACCTCCTCGAGGAAGTTCGAGTAGCCCATCATCCCGGCCTGCGAGGCGGTGCGGTCGAACTGCTTGAAGACCGTGAACAGGACGAGCGCGATCACCAACCAGAGGGCGACCTTCGAAAACCATTGATTGTTCAACACGACTCCCATCGACACCCGAGCGGCACGAGCGGCCGCCCCGAGTAGGCACCTGAGGTTGATTTTAGGTTAGTCAAGCAGATTGCGGCCGGTGAAACGACCCTTCTACGGCCCGAATCTGCGGCGCTCAACGCGAATCCACCGCAGGAGCACCCGCACCGTTCGCGCCGGTCGACGCGTCGGGCGCTTGTTCGCTCCGCGGCCGGCGCGCTTACCGCTTCGGTCCGATGCCGACCAGGAAGGTTTCGGCCGAGCGGTCGCGCGAGGCCTTCGGCTTGACCGGTTTGACCGCCCGGAAACTCGACTTGAACAGTTCGACCAACTGGCTGTAGCCGCTGCCGTGAAAGACCTTGCAAATCAGCGCGCCTTTGTCGCTCAGGTGCCTGGCCGCGAAATCGACCGCAAGTTCGACGAGATCGGCGATGCGCGCCGAATCGGCGCTTTCGATCCCGGAAAGATTGGGTGCCATGTCGGAGACGATCAGATCGACCGGGCGGCCGGCCAGGAGCGCCTCGAGCGCTTCGAGCACGGCGGCTTCGCGAAAGTCGCCGCGCAAAAAGGTCACGCCCTCGATGGGCTCGATCTCGAGCAGGTCGAGCGCGATGATCGTGCCGTCGAGCTGGCCCGCCGCCGCACCGTCCGGCGCGAACCGGCGCCGCAGGTACTGGCTCCATGCACCCGGCGCGGCGCCAAGGTCGACCACGAGCTGACCGGGGCGGCTCAGATGCAACGCCTCGTCGATCTCCTTCAGCTTGTACGCCGCCCGGGCCCGATAGCCTTCGCGCTGCGCCTGCTTGACGTAGGGGTCCGTCAGATGGTCGTGCAGCCACGCCTTGTTGACCTTTTTGCTCTTCGTTCGCACCTTCATGGCAGCTGCCTGTCTACGTCGCGGATCGAGCCCCTCGGCCCGCTCACTCGGTTCGGCGGGATAATCCGTCGATGCCAAAGGTCTTGCTTTCTCCCGCCCAACGCAAGGAGCGCCGTGCCGAGGCGCATCACCTCGACCCGGTCGTGCTGGTCGGCGCCGAGGGGCTGACGCCGGCGATCGAGCGCGAGGTCGACGCGGCACTCGGGGCGCACGGGCTCATCAAGATACGGGTCGCCTCGGACGACCGCGCCGTGCGCGAGGCGATGCTGGCGTCGCTCGCCGAAGCGCTGAACGCGGCGCCGATCCAGCACATCGGCAAGCTGCTGGTGCTCTGGCGATCCATCCCGCCGAAGGAGAAGGCACCGCGCGAGGACCGGGGTGCCGGCGTGCGCGTGGTGAAGGTCGTCAAGTTTTCCAAGAGCGGCAACCATCGGCCCCAGATCAAGAAGGTCACGGTGCCGGGCAACATGCGCATCGCCGCCGGCGGCGAGCTGAAGCGGGCGCGCAAGCGCCGGACCAGCGTCAAAAAGACGTCGAGCGCGGCCTGACACCCTGCAGCCAGCGCTCGCCCGTAAGCCGCCACGCGAGCACGAGCAGCAGAACCCCGCGAAGCACGAAAAAACTGCCCGAGATCGCGTGCAGCGCGCCGAAGGACAGGCGCCCCTGCCCGGCGCGCGCCGTCTGCATCAGCGGCTGAACCGCGAAGTAGCCGGCGACGGTGCAGAACACGACCCCCAGCGCCAGCGCGAATTCGGCGCTGAACTGCGAACCGCTGGGGTCCGACGATCCGCCGCGGCGGCGGGCCCGTTCGACCACCAGCAGCAACACGCCGACCAGGACGCTGCCGTCCGCTTCCGCCGCGAACAGCCGCCCGGCGATGCGCCCTGCGTCGGCCGGTGGCAGCGCCGCGAACAACGCCGGGGCGACCAGCGCCCCGAGCGCCGCGAGCACGCCGGCCCAGAGCGCTGCGAGCAGTGCCGCGAGCCGGCTCGCTGCAGCGATCACTCGTAGCGGACGCCGATGATCTCGTAGTGGCGCACGCCGCCGGGCGCCTGCACCTCGGCGACATCGCCGGCCAGCTTGCCGATCATCGCCCGCGCAATCGGCGAGCTGATCGAGATGCGGCCCTGCTTCAGATCGGCCTCGTCGTCGCCGACGATCTGATACGTGACCGCACCGCCGCTCTCCTCGTCTTCGAGATCGACCGTCGACCCGAACACGACGCGCCCCTCGGCGTGCAGCGAACGCGGATCGATGATCTGGGCGGCCGCGAGCTTGCCCTCGATTTCGAGGATGCGGCCCTCGATGAAGCCCTGCTTGTCCTTCGCCGCTTCGTATTCGGCGTTCTCGGAGAGGTCGCCCTGCGCGCGCGCTTCGGCGATCGCCTCGATCACCGCGTGGCGCTCGACGCCCTTCAGCCGCGCCAGCTCTTCCTTCAGTTGTTCAGCACCGCGGACGGTGATCGGGATCGTGGTCATGTCTCGCAACCTTGTCGTGCTCGCCCGGGGGGGCTCCAAAGGAAACCGCCCGCGGCGATCCTCTAAACGAAGCCGCCGCCGGGATTGCCGGCGGCGGTCTGGAAAACGCGCGCCAGTCTAGTGCAGTTCCCGGTGCAGCTCCTGCAAAGACACCACCGTGAGGTCGCGCTGGTGCTTCATGCCTTCGACAGCCGCTTCGCAGCCGGCCATGCTCGTGTAATAGGTGATGCGATTGGCGAGCGCCGCTTGCCGGATGTGGCGTGAATCGGCGATCGCGGTGCGGGTTTCGTCGACCGTCGTGAAGACGAGCTGAATCTCGCCCGCCTTCACCATGTCGACGATGTGCGGTCGGCCGTCCTTGACCTTGTTGACCGTTCGCACCGGGAGGCCCGCGGCAGCGATCGCCGCCGCGGTGCCGCGCGTCGCGACGATCGCGAAGCCGAGCGCCAGCAGGTCGCGGGCAACAGCCACCGCGCGCGGTTTATCGGCGTTCTTGACCGTGATGCACACCGTCCCCCGGGTCGGGAGTTTGGAGCCGGCGCCGAGCTGGCTCTTCAACATCGCTTCGCCGAAGCTGCGCCCGGTGCCCATCACCTCGCCGGTCGAGCGCATCTCGGGGCCGAGGATCGGGTCGACGCCGGGGAATTTGTTGAACGGGAACACCGCCTCCTTGACCGAAAAGTACGGCGGCACGATCTCGGCAGGGGTGCGGCCGAACGGGTTCTTCTGCGTCGAGAGCGCCTGCCCGACCATGCAGCGCGCGGCGATCTTAGCGAGTGGCTGCCCGGTCGCCTTCGAGACGAAAGGCACGGTGCGGGAGGCGCGCGGGTTCACTTCGAGCACGTAGACGACCGCCTGATCGCCCTCACCCTGGATCGCGAACTGCACGTTCATCAGGCCGACGACTTTCAGTGCCTTGGCCATCAACACCGTCTGCCGGCGCATCTCGTCCTGCAGCGCCTTCGGCAGCGAATACGGCGGCAACGAGCAGGCCGAATCGCCCGAGTGGATGCCCGCCTGCTCGACGTGTTCCAGGATCCCGCCGATCATCACGTCGGTACCGTCGCTGATGCAGTCGACATCGACCTCGATCGCGTCGTCGAGGAAGCGGTCGAGCAGCACCGGCGACTTTTCGCTGACGCGTACCGCCTCGCGCATGTAGCGCTCGAGGTCGCGGTCGCCGTGCACGATCTCCATCGCCCGGCCGCCGAGCACGTAGCTCGGCCGCACGACGAGCGGGTAGCCGATCTCGTGCGCGAGTTGCAACGCGGCTTCCTCGGTGCGCGCCGTGCGGTTGGGCGGCTGCTTCAGGCCGATCGCATGAAGCAGCGCCTGGAAGCGTTCGCGGTCCTCGGCGATGTCGATCGAATCGGGCGAAGTGCCGACGATCGGCACGCCGGCACGTTCGAGGTCGAGCGCGAGCTTCAGCGGCGTCTGGCCGCCGTACTGGACGATCACGCCGTGCGGCTTTTCCTTGTCGACGATCTCGAGCACGTCTTCGAGCGTGACCGGCTCGAAATAGAGGCGATCCGAGGTGTCGTAGTCGGTCGAGACCGTCTCCGGGTTGCAGTTGACCATGATCGTCTCGTAGCCGTCTTCGCGCATCGCGAGCGCGGCGTGGACGCAGCAGTAATCGAACTCGATCCCCTGCCCGATCCGGTTCGGCCCGCCGCCGAGCACCATGATCTTCTTGGCCGACGTCGGATTCGCTTCGCATTCGCCGTCCTCGGTCTCGTAGCTCGAGTAGAGGTAGGCGGTTTCAGTGGCGAATTCGGCGGCGCAGGTGTCGACCCGCTTGTAGACCGGGCGAATGTTCAGCGCGATCCGGCGGGCGCGCACCGCGTGCTGGTTCGTTCCCAACAGCTTGGCGAGGCGGCGATCGGAAAAGCCTTTCTGCTTCAGGAAGCGCAGTTCGGCGGCGGCGAGATCGTCCAGCGTCCGGCCGCTGAGCGCCTGCTCGTGCCGGACCAGCTGCTCGATCTGCGCGAGGAACCAGGGATCGATCGCGGTTTCCTCGAAGACCTCGGCCGCCGTCAACCCGATCCGGAACGCGTCAGCGACGTAGAGGATTCGTTCCGGGCCGGCCTCGCCGATTTCCTGGACGATTTCTTCGCGATCGGTCGAGCGCTCGCTCAAGCCGTCGATGCCGGTCTCGAGCCCGCGCAGCGCCTTCTGCAGACTTTCCTGGAAAGTGCGGCCCATCGCCATCACTTCGCCGACCGACTTCATCTGCGTCGTGAGGCGCGAATCCGCCGCCGGGAACTTCTCGAAGGCGAAGCGCGGGATCTTGGTGACGACGTAATCGATCGACGGCTCGAAGGACGCTGGCGTCGTGCCGCCCGTGATGTCGTTGCGCAACTCGTCGAGCGTGTAGCCGACCGCCAGCTTCGCCGCGATCTTGGCGATCGGAAACCCGGTCGCCTTCGACGCCAGCGCCGACGATCTGGAAACCCGCGGGTTCATCTCGATCACGACCATCCGGCCGTCTTTCGGGTCGATCGCGAACTGCACGTTCGAGCCGCCGGTGTCGACGCCGATCTCGCGCAGGATCGCGATCGAGGCGTTGCGCAGCAGCTGGTATTCCTTGTCGGAGAGCGTCTGCGCCGGGGCGACGGTGATCGAGTCGCCGGTGTGGATGCCCATCGGGTCGAGGTTCTCGATCGAGCAGACGATGATGCAGTTGTCGGCCTTGTCGCGGACGACCTCCATCTCGTACTCTTTCCAGCCGATCAGCGATTCCTCGATCAGGAGTTCCTTGGTCGGCGAGAGGTCGAGCCCGCGCTTGCAGATCTCCTCGAACTCGGCCGGGTTGTAGGCGATGCCGCCGCCCGAGCCGCCGAGCGTGAAGCTCGGCCGGATCACCATCGGAAAGCCCGCAATATCGCCGGGCGCGCCGGACGCGCCGGTTTCGGCAGTGATGCGTTTCTGCACCGCCAGCGCCTCGTCCATCGAATGCGCGATGCCGGAGCGCGCCGAGCCGAGGCCGATGCTCGTCATCGCCTCCTTGAACTTCAGGCGGTCCTCGGCCTTTTCGATCGCGTGCTCGTTCGCGCCGATCATCTCGACGCTGTATTTCGCGAGCACGCCGTTCGCGTGCAGATCGAGCGCGCAGTTCAGCGCCGTCTGGCCGCCCATCGTCGGCAGCACCGCGTCGGGCCGCTCCTTGGCGATGATCTTCTCGACGACACCCCAGGTGATCGGCTCGATGTAGGTCACATCCGCCATCTCCGGGTCGGTCATGATCGTCGCCGGGTTGCTGTTGACGAGGACGACCTTGTAGCCTTCCTCGCGCAGCGCCTTGCAGGCCTGGGCGCCGGAGTAGTCGAACTCGCAGGCCTGGCCGATCACGATCGGGCCGGCGCCGATGATGAGGATCGTTTTCAGGTCGGTGCGCTTAGGCATGCCGCGCCTCCGCCGGATGCCGGCTCATCAGGTCGGTGAAACGATCGAACAGGTAGGCAATGTCGTGCGGCCCGGGCGAGGCCTCCGGGTGGCCCTGGAACGAGAACGCCGGCCGGTCGGTGCGGGCCAGGCCCTGCAGCGTGGCGTCGAAGAGCGAGATGTGGGTCGGTCGGAGGTTCGCGGGCAACGTTTTGGCGTCGACCGCGAAGCCGTGGTTCTGGCTCGTGATGCAGACGCGGCCGGTGTCGAGGTCCTTCACCGGGTGGTTGGCGCCATGGTGGCCGAACTTCATCTTGAAGGTTTTCGCGCCCGAGGCGAGCGCCAGGATCTGATGGCCGAGACAGATGCCGAAGGTCGGAATGCCGGCGTCGACGAGTTCGCGAGTCGCGCCGATCGCATAGTCGCAAGGCTCGGGATCGCCGGGGCCGTTGCTCAGGAAAATGCCGTCGGGGCGGAGCCGCAGCGCTTCGGCGGCCGGCGTCTCTGCCGGCACGACCGTCACTGCGCAGCCACGGCTGGCGAGCATCCGCAGGATGTTGCGCTTGATGCCGTAATCGAAGGCGACGACGCGAAACCGCGGTGCTTCGAGCCGGCCCGGGCCTGCGCCGAGCCGCCACTCGGTTTCGGTCCAGTCGTACGGCTCGCGCGCGCTGACGACCTTGGCGAGATCGAGCCCGCGCATGTCGGGCGCAGCCTTCGCCTGCGCGATCGCCGCGTCGATATGTGCCGGCTCGATCGCCGCGCCGAGCGGCAAGGTCAGGATGCAGCCGTTCTGCGCGCCCTTGGTTCGCAGCAGGCGGGTCAGGCGCCGCGTGTCGATGTTGGCGATAGCGACCGTGCCTTGCTGCTGCAAATAGTCGGAAAGCGTCGCCTGGCTGCGGAAGTTCGAGGCGACGAGCGCCAGGTCCTTGACGATCAGCCCGGCGGCGAACACCTTGTCCGCCTCGGCGTCCTCGGCATTCGTGCCGTAGTTGCCGGTGTGCGGGTAGGTCAGCGTGACGATCTGTTCGGCGTAGCTCGGGTCGGTCAGGATTTCCTGATAACCGGTGAGCGACGTGTTGAACACCACTTCGCCGACCGTCCAGCCGGGAGCGCCGATCGAGGCGCCACGAAAGACCGAGCCGTCGGCGAGCGCGAGGATCGCCGGGGCTTCGGGAGACAGTAATGGCGCGGGCACCGGGCACTCCGTTCGTGTGCGCGCCCGACGAGCCCCGCGACGCGGTTCATGGTGAACCGGCGCACGTCGGGCCGAGAGTCGTGCAGGAATCGGCGCATTCGAGCAGTGCGCCTCGCCGGGGCGGAGTCAGGGGAAACGCGTAGGAGTATAGGCGAGCGCCCCCGGGACCGGCCCAGGAGCGCACCGCCTCAGGGGCTGCCGAGCACGGCGAGGCCGGCGCGCGCGATCTGCACGTCCTCGCTCGACTTGACGCCGCTGACGCCGATCGCTCCGAGGCACTGGCCGTCAGCCATGATCGGCACCCCACCCTCGAGCATCGCCTCGAGGCCGGGCACGGTGACGAACGCGCCGCGCCCCTGGTTGATCATGTCTTCGTACGCCTTGCTTTCGCGCCGCCCGAGCGCCGAAGTGCGCGCCTTCGCAGGCGCGATCTGCGCGGAGATCGGCGCGGCGCCGTCGAGCCGCTGGAGCCAAAGAAGATGGCCGCCATCGTCGACGATCGCAATCGTCACGTTCCAGCCCTTCGAAGTGGCTTCCGCGGTCGCGGCGGCACCGATGCGCTGGATCTCGTCGAGCGTGAGGTAGGAACGAGTTTTCATGGCATCGCCAGGAGTGAAGGAGGCCGCGAATTTACGCAAACCGCTGAGCTTCGTCCGTGCGGCACTCCGCTTTTTCGAGGACGGCCCCACCTGGTGCGAGCGCGGGCAGGCCGGAGCCTGGGTCAGACCCCCTCCCGAATCGTCTTTTCGGCCCGTGCATGGAACTAGAATCGCCCCGGCGTATCACACGCTGCATCTTTCACCGAGGAGTCACCATGAACCAACCTGTCCAAACGGCCTATCCCGGCTACGCCGGTCAGGTCGTCGCGTCTCCCGAGCAGCGCGGCCGTGTGCTGCGCAACACCTACTGGCTGCTTGCGCTCTCGATGGTGCCGACCGTGCTCGGTGCGTGGATCGGCGTCGCCACGGGCATCACCCGGGCGATGGGCCCCGGAATGAGCGCGATCGTGTTCCTGATCGGCGCCTTCGGCCTGATCTTCGCGATCGAGAAGAACAAGAACTCGGCGGCCGGCGTGCCCTTGCTGCTCGGCTTCACCTTCTTCATGGGGTTGATGCTCTCGCGGCTGATCGGTCTTGTGCTCGGCATGCAGAACGGCACCGGGCTGGTCATGACCGCCTTCGCCGGCACCGGCGTGATCTTTCTCGGCATGGCGACGCTCTCTACCGTGATCAAGCGCGACCTTTCGTCGATGGGCAAGTTCCTGTTCGTCGGCGTGATCATGTTAATCGTGGCCGGCATCGCGAACATGTTCCTGATGTCGAGCGCGCTGATGGTGACGCTTTCGGTGCTCGCGATCGGTATCTTCTCGGCGTTCATCCTGTATGACCTGAAGGCCGTGCGCGACGGGCTCGAGACGAACTACATCAGCGCCACGCTGGCGATCTACCTCGACATCTACAACATCTTCCAGGCGCTGCTCTCGATCCTCGGGATTTTCGGCGGCTCGAGCCGCGACTGACCTGCGGCCGGACGATCGAAAGCCTCGCTTCGGCGGGGCTTTTTTTCGACCACTTCTGCTTCAGATGGCTCGCTGATTGACCCGCTTCGACAGCTCGGCCGCCGTCTCTTTGCGCTCGCTGTACCGGTCGACAAGGTACGAACTCACGTCCCGGGTCAGGAGCGTGAACTTGTAGAGCTCCTCCATGACGTCGACCACCCGGTCGTAGAACGCCGACGGCCGCATGCGGCCCTCTTCAGTGAACTCATTGAACGCCTTGGCCACCGACGACTGGTTCGGAATGGTCACCATCCGCATCCAGCGGCCCAGCAAGCGCATCTGATTGACGGCGTTGAAGGACTGACTGCCGCCGCTGACTTCCATCACAGCGAGTGTCTTGCCCTGGGTCGGCCGCACGGCACCGACCAAGAGTGGAATCCAGTCGATTTGCGCTTTCATGATCCCGGTCATCGCGCCATGGCGCTCCGGCGAGCACCAGACCATGCCCTCCGACCATTCGGCGAGCTGGCGAAGTTCCTGCACCTTGGGATGTGTATCCGGCACCGCGTCCGGCAGTGGCAGCCCGTCGGGTTCGAAAATCCGGACTTCGCCGCCCATGGCTTTCAAAAGACGCGCCGCCTCCAGGGTGAGCAGTCGGCTGTACGAGCGCTCGCGCACCGAGCCGTACAGCAGTAGGAACCGCGGTGCATGCTGCGCCGGCGCCCGAACCGTAACGGCTTCCCGCGTCGGCGCGCGGAACAGCGCAGCGTCGAGGGCGGGAAACGTCGGCTCCCCGTCCTCAAGCATGGCGTGCGCCTGCTTCGTACCAGGTCCGTGAGCGATTGACGATGGCTACCATGGCCAGCATCACGGGCACTTCGATCAGAACGCCGACGACCGTGGCGAGCGCGGCGCCGGACTGGAATCCGAAAAGCGCGATGGCGGTCGCCACTGCCAATTCGAAAAAGTTGCTCGCACCGATCAACGCCGATGGACCGGCGATGCAATGCTGCACGCCCAGCCTGCGGTTGAGCAAATAAGCCAATCCGCCGTTGAAGACGACCTGAATGAGGATCGGCACCGCCAGCATGCCGATGATCAGGGGCTGCTTCAAGATAGCCTCGCCCTGAAAGGCGAACAGCAGCACCAGCGTCATCAGCAGCGCCGCAATCGAAAGCGGCCCCAGCTTCGTTGTGACCAGCTCGAAGTGCTCGGCCCCTTTTCTCAGCAGCATCCGCCGCCACCCTTGCGAAAGCACCACCGGCACGACGATGTACAAACCGACCGATATCAAAAGCGTGTTCCAGGGCACGCTGATCGAGGACAAGCCGAGCAGCAGCGCCACGATGGGGGCGAAGGCGACGACCATGATGGCGTCGTTCAGCGCAACCTGCGAAAGCGTGAACAGCGGATCACCTTTGCAGAGCTGGGACCAGACGAAGACCATGGCCGTGCACGGCGCGGCAGCCAGCAGAATGAGGCCGGCCACATAGCTGTCGAGCTGATCGGCGGGTAGCCACGGCGCAAAGACCTGGCGCACGAAAATCCAGCCCAAGAAAGCCATCGAGAACGGCTTGACCGCCCAGTTGATGAACAAGGTGACGCCAATGCCCTTGATTTGCGACTGCATCTGCCGCAATGCACCGAAGTCGACCTTCAGCAGCATCGGAATGATCATGATCCAGATGAGGACGCCGACCGGTAGGTTGACTTTGGCGACCTCGAGCGCGGCCACCGCATGAAAGAACGCCGGCAGCAGTTGGCCGAGCCCGATGCCCGCGACGATGCACAGCGCGACCCATACGGTCAGGTACCGCTCGAAGAAGCCGATCGTCGGCATGGCAACCGGCAGCGCAGATTTCGGCGCGACGCCGGGGGCGAATTGCGAAGAGGCCATGGTCAGGCTTTGGCGATGGCGTCGAGAGCGCCCTGCAACTTTGCGTGGCTCAGCGAGTCGAGCGGCAACTGGAGAAACTGCAGCATCCGGTAGCCGACGGCTTGTCGCGTCAGCTCGAAGGCAGCCGCTTTCTCCACCGCGGTCGACGGATCGGCGTAGCTCCAGTGGACCTTGACCGGACTGCCGGGCCAATAAGGACAAGTCTCCGCTGCGGCGGCGTCACAGACCGTGATGACCACGCGCATTTGCGGCGCCCCTGGCTCGGTGAACTCGTCCCAGCTCTTCGAACGGTATGCGCTCGTGTCGACGCCGGCGTTCCCCAACGCTTCGATGGCGAACGGGTTGATGCGGCCGCTCGGTGCGCTACCCGCGCTGAACGCCTTCACGTCTTTTCCGAGCTTTCTGGCCCAGTGGTTCAGCATGCCTTCGCTCAGCACGCTTCGAGCCGAGTTGTGGGTGCAAAGGATGAGGACGTTGGTGGGCATGTCAGGCTTTCCCGATGTCGTTGATTTGGCGCTGAATGGCCAGGCGGTCCAGAATGGGTAATGGGAGCGCGAGCATCAGTTCAAGGCGGCGCTTCATCGTGACCGCGGCGTTTTTGAACGCCTGCCTTTGAATGGCATCGGAGCCTTCGACGGCCGCCGGATCAGGCATGCGCCAATGCGCCGTCATTGGCTGGCCTGGCCAGACAGGGCAGACTTCGCCGGCAGCTTGGTCGCAAACCGTGAAGACGAAGTCCATGACCGGCGCGTCGGGCGCTGCGAATTCTTCCCAGCCCTTGCTTCGAAAGCGCTCGGTCGAGATGTTCAAGTTTTGCAGCTCGGCCAGCGCCAGCGGATGAACGGCGCCCTTCGGTCGGCTGCCAGCGGAGAAGCCCCTGAAACGGCCTCGACCCATCTTGCGCAGAAGGCCCTCCGCGAAGATGGAACGAGCCGAATTGCCCGTGCAGATGAACAGCACGTTGTAAATCTTGTCTGCCATGGTTGGGAATCTCAACCGTCGCGCGTGAGTCAGCAGCAGGCCGTTGACGTGATGGTTTCGTCGACCGCGCAGACAGCACCAGCGCAGCAGTTTTCCGTCAGATAGCCGAGCAAGCGATTCATCTGGTCGAAGGCAGCTCGGTAAATGAGGTTTCGACTTGCCCGCTGGGAGGTCACCATCCCGGCAGTCGCGAGTTCCTTGAGGTGGAACGAGAGGGTTGCCGAGGGAACACCGAGTTGCTCCATCAGCTTTCCCGGGGTCAGTCCGGACTGACCGGCGACCACGAGAGCCCGGAATACGTCCAGGCGTGACGGGTGAGCAAGCGCAAACAGACCAGCGATGACAGCCTCTTTTTCCATATTTCCAATTCTATGGAAAAGTGAATAGACGTCAAGTCGAAGCCTCCGCTGGCGGATGACGGATGCGGCGTTACTTCCGAAGCCGCGCGCTCAGCCCTGGTCGAACACCGCGATGCTTTCGACGTGCGCCGTGTGCGGGAACATGTTGACGACGCCCGCGGCCCTACATCGATAGCCGGCCTGGTGCACCAGAAGGCCGGCATCGCGCGCGAGTGTCGCTGGGTTGCAGCTGACGTAGACGATTCGCCGCGGCGGCTCGAAACCGCAGGCGACATCGCGCTGCAGATCGACAAGCGCCTTGACGAGCGCGAAGGCGCCTTCCCGCGGCGGGTCGACCAGCCAACGGTTGGCACGGCCGTGCGCCCGCAGCTCCTCGGGCGTCAACTCGAACAGGTTCTGCGCAACGAAGCGAGTCGTCGCCGCCAGCCCGTTGGCTGCGGCGTTCGCGCCTGAGCGCTCGACGAGCGCCGGGCTGCCTTCGACGCCCAGCACCTCGCGCGCCGCGCGAGCGATCGGCAGGGTGAAATTGCCGAGGCCACAGAACCAGTCGATCACGCGATCTTCGGCGCCGACGTCGAGCAGCCGCAGCGCCCGACCGACGAGCGCCTGGTTGATGTGCGGATTCACCTGGGTGAAGTCGGTCGGCATGAACGGCAGAGTGATGCCGAACTCCGGCAGCGAATAGGTCAGCGGCGCGGTGGCGGAGCCGGCGCCGCCGTCGAGCCGATGGACCGTCTCCGGCCCTTTCGGCTGCAGCCACCACTGCACGCCGTGGCGGACGCCGAAGTCGCGCAGCCGCTGCAAGTCGCCCGGCACGAGCGGCTCGAGGTGCCGCAGCACCAACGCAATTTCCGCATCGCCGACAGCCAGTTCGATCTGCGGCAGCCGGTCGCGCTGCTCCATCGAGGCGATCAGCGCGCGGAGCGGCACGAGCAAGGCACTGACCTCGCGCGGCACGACCTCGCAGCTGTCCATGTCGGCGACGAAGCTCGACTTGCGCTCGTGAAAACCCACCAGCACCTTGCCCTTGCGCGCGACGTGGCGCACCGAAAATCGGGCGCGATGACGGTACTCCCACGCCGGCCCCTCGATCGGCCGCAGCACGCGTTCGGGCCGCACCTTGCCGAGATGCGCCAGCGCGTCTTCGAGCGCGCGCTGCTTGATCGCAACCTGCGCGCCGACCTGCAAATGCTGCAGCTTGCACCCGCCGCAGACGCCGAAATGCGGGCAGCGGGGCACGACGCGCTGTGCACTCGGGTCGCGCAGCGCGCTCATCGACGCCTGCTCCCATTGGTTCTTCCGGCGGTGCACGTTCACCTGCACCTGTTCGCCCGGCAACGCGCCTTCGACGAAGACGACCTTGCCGTTCGCACGCCGCGCCACGCCTTGCGCTTCGAGGTCGAGCGATTCGATCCGCAACCACTCGCCGCCGGGCTCGGCCGAGGTGTCGACTCGGGCATCGACTCCGGTGTCGGCAGCGGTATCGATGCCCGGGCGGCGGTCGGGAACGGAAGCTGCGATCGTCATGCCGGCATTATCCTGAGCACCTGCGGACGACCGCCGACCGATGCTGCGATCATCCGCGTCGATCGACCGCCGCGACGCTGCCCGCCATGACCCCTGCCCTCGCCACCACGCCGCTGCATGCGTTGCACCTCGAGCTCGGCGCCAAGATGGTGCCGTTCGCCGGCTACGAGATGCCGGTGTCGTACCCGGCCGGCATCATCGCCGAGCACCGTCACTGTCGCGCGGCCGCCGCGCTGTTCGACGTCTCGCACATGGGGCAGATCCGGCTGAGCGGCGAGGCCACGGCCGCGGCGCTCGAGAGCCTGCTGCCGGTCGACGTGGCCGGGCTGGCCGTCGGGCAGCAGCGCTACGGTTTCTTCACGAACAGCGCCGGCGGCATCCTCGACGACCTCATGCTCACCCGGCGCGAGCACGACTGGCTGCTGATCGTCAACGCCTCGAACAAGGCGACAGACACGCGCCACCTGGTCACCCACATCGGGCACCGGTGCCTCATCCAGCCGCTGCCCGATCAAGCGCTGCTGGCGCTGCAGGGGCCCAAGGCCGCGCAGGCATTGACCCGGCTGAACACCGAACTCGCGGCGCTGACTTTCATGAGCGGCCGCGAGGTGATGCTGTGCGGCGCGCTGTGCTTCGTCACCCGCTCGGGCTACACCGGCGAAGACGGCTTCGAGATCTCGGTGCCCAACGACGCCGCCGAAACGCTCGCGCGGACGCTGCTCGACCTGCCGGAGGTGCGGCCGGCCGGCCTCGGCGCCCGCGACACCTTGCGCCTGGAAGCCGGCCTCTGCCTGCACGGCCACGATATCGACCCGAACACCACGCCGATCGAGGCCGGCCTCGGCTGGGCGATCCAGAAGGTGCGACGCCCCGGTGGGGCACGCCACGGCGGCTACCCGGGCGCCGCGGCGATCGAGGTGCATTTGGCGGCGGGCGCGAGCGTCAAGCGGGTCGGCCTCGTGGGGCTCGAGCGCGTGCCGGTGCGGGAGGGCGCGGCGATCGTCGATTCGCGCGGCCACAGGCTGGGCCGAGTCACGAGCGGAACCCTCGCTCCGACCGTGAACGAACCGATCGCAATGGCCTATCTGGCGGCCAACCACGCGCTCGTGCATCAGGAGGTGTATGCCGAGGTGCGCGGCCGGCGCCAGCCGATGCGCGTCGCGCCGATGCCGTTCACGCCGCACCGTTACTTTCGGGCCTGACGCGGCGAGCCGCTTTTTCATTTGACGAACCGGAGCTGTCGATGACGACGATGTACACGCCCGACCACGAGTGGATCGCCCTCGACGAAGAACACGAGGCCGCGACGGTCGGCATCACGCTGCATGCACAGGACGCGCTCGGCGATGTGGTGTTCGTCGACCTGCCCGCCGTCGGCACGACGTTCGCAAAGGGCGCGGTCGCCGGCGTCGTCGAATCGGTCAAGGCGGCGGCCGATCTCTACATGCCGGTCGGCGGCGAGATCGTCGAAGTCAACCCAGCGCTGCGCGACGACCCTTCGCTCGCCAACACCGATCCGCTCGGCGCCGGCTGGTTCTTCAGGGTGCGCATCGCCGACATGGCCGAGTTCGAGCAACTCCTCGGCGAAGCGGACTATGCGGAACTGCTGAAGGCCGCATGAACTCGACCCTCGAGCACGGCGGCGACCGAGCCGCACCCGCATGACCGCACGAGATCGCGATGCCCCCTGACCTTCCGCTCGACGCGCTCGAGACCACGCGCGAGTTCGCGGCCCGCCACATCGGCATCACGCCGGACGAAGAGCAGCGGATGCTGGCGACGATCGGCATCGCCTCGCGCCGGACGCTGATCGACGCGGTGCTGCCGCGGAGCATCGCGCGGGATGCGCCGATGCAACTGCCCGAACCGCTCGGCGAAGCTGCGGCGCTGGCCGACCTGCGCCAGATCGCCGGCCGCAACCGGGTGCTGAAAAGCTTCATCGGCCAGGGCTACCACGCCACGCACACGCCGGGCGTGATCCTGCGAAACGTGCTCGAAAACCCGGCCTGGTACACCGCCTACACGCCCTACCAGGCCGAGATCTCGCAAGGCCGGATGGAGGCGCTCGTCAATTTCCAGACGCTGGTCTGCGAGCTGACCGGCATGGCGATTGCCAACGCCTCGATGCTCGACGAAGCCACCTCGGCCGCCGAGGCGATGGCGCTCGCTCGGCGCAGCGTGCGCAGCGCGAGTCCGGTGTTCGTCGTCTCCGGGGACGTGCACCCGCAAACCCTCGAAGTGCTGCGAACCCGCGCCGAGCCGATCGGCATCGAGCTGCGGGTGGCGAATTCGGCGGCCGAATGGGACGAAGCGCTCGGCGGCGACTTTTTCGGTGCGTTCGTGCAGTACCCGGCAAGCAGCGGCTGGCTGCACGACTGGCGCGCCGACACCGAGCGCGTCCACGCGAAGCAGGCGCTGATGGTCGTCGCCGCCGACCCGCTGGCAATGACGCTCGTCGTACCGCCGGGCGAATGGGGCGCCGACATCGTCGTCGGCAGCACCCAGCGCTTCGGCATGCCGATGGGCGCCGGCGGCCCGCACGCCGCCTTCATCGCCTGCCGCGACGCGCTGAAACGCTCGCTGCCGGGGCGGCTCGTCGGCGTCAGCGTCGATGCGCACGGCAAGCCGGCCTACCGGCTCGCGCTGCAAACCCGCGAGCAGCACATCCGCCGCGAGAAGGCGACCTCGAACATCTGCACCGCGCAGGTCCTGCCGGCGGTGGTGGCGAGCTTCTACGCGGTCTACCACGGCCCCGACGGGCTGACGCGGATCGCCCGGCGCGTCGCGCGTTACACGGCGATCCTGGCGCGCGGCCTGGCGCGGCTGGGCTACGCGCAACGGCATCACGATTCGGCCTTCGACACGCTCTGCCTGAAGACCGGCGCGGCGACGCGGGCCATCGCCGACCGAGCGGTCGCGCACGGCGCCAACCTGCGCGTCGTCTGGGGCGAGTACCTCTGCATCACGCTCGACGAAACGACGACGCGCGCCGACATCGTGCTGCTGTGGTCGATCTTCGCCGGCGCCGCCGCCGACCGGCCGTTGCCGACGATCGAAGCCATGGACGACGGTGCCGATTCGCTGATCCCCGAGGCGCTGCGCCGCACCAGCCCCTTCCTCACGCACGCGGTCTTTCACCGCCACCGCAGCGAGACGAAGATGCTGCGCTACATCCGCAGTCTCTCCGACAAGGACCTCGCGCTCGACCGCACGATGATTCCGCTCGGCTCCTGCACGATGAAGCTGAACGCGACCAGCGAGATGATCCCGATCACCTGGCCCGAGTTCGCGAACCTGCATCCCTTCGCCCCGCGGGATCAGCTCGCCGGCTACCACGCGCTGGCCGACCAACTCGAGCGCTGGCTCGCCGAAGCGACCGGCTACGCCGGCGTCAGCCTGCAGCCGAATGCCGGATCGCAGGGCGAGTACGCCGGCCTGCTGGCGATCCGCGCGTGGCATGCGGCGCACAGCGATGCGAAGCGCGACATCTGCCTGATCCCGGAATCGGCGCACGGCACGAACCCGGCCAGCGCGCAGATGGCGGGGCTCCGCGTCGTCGTGACCCGCTGCGATGCAGAGGGCAACATCGACGTCGACGACCTGCGCGCCAAGTGCGAGGCCCACCCCGGCGCGATCGCCGCGATCATGATCACTTACCCGTCGACCTACGGCGTGTTCGATCCGCACGTGCGCGAGATCTGCGCGCTGGTGCATGCGCACGGCGGCCGGGTCTACGTCGACGGGGCGAACCTGAACGCGCTGGTCGGCCTGGCGGCGCCGGGTGAGTTCGGCGGCGATGTCAGCCACCTGAACCTTCACAAGACCTTCTGCATCCCGCACGGCGGTGGTGGCCCCGGCGTCGGGCCGGTCTGCGTCGTCGCCGACCTCGCGCCGTTCCTGCCCGGGCACCGTTCGTATGCCGAGGCGAGCGGCGACGACGCGTCGGAGTCGGCAGTCGGCGCCGTCTCGGCAGCACCGCTTGGCAACGCCGGCGTGCTGCCGATCAGCTGGATGTACATGCGGATGATGGGCACCGAGGGGCTGACGGCAGCGACCGAAACCGCAATCCTCTCGGCCAACTACATCGCCGCGCGCCTCTCGGATCATTACGACATCCACTTCAGCGGCGCCGTCGAGGGCGTGAAGGGCGGCGGCGTGGCGCACGAATGCATCCTCGATCTCCGGCCGCTGAAGGACCGGACCGGCGGCGCGACGGGCGTCAGCGCGGAGGATGTCGCCAAGCGGCTGATCGACTACGGCTTCCACGCGCCGACGCTCAGCTTTCCGGTGCCCGGCACCCTGATGGTCGAGCCGACCGAGAGCGAATCGCTCGACGAGCTCGATCGCTTCTGCGACGCGATGATCGCGATCCGGCGCGAGATCGCCAAGGTCGAGGCAGGCGTCTGGCCGGCTGACGACAACCCATTGAAGAACGCGCCGCACACCGCCGCGGCGCTGCTGGTGGCCGAGTGGCGGCACGCTTACACGCGTGAGGAGGTCGCCTACCCGGTCGCGGCGCTCCGGCGCGGCAAGTACTGGTCGCCGGTGGGACGCGTCGACAACGTCTACGGCGACCGGAACCTGTTCTGCGCTTGCCCGCCGCCGGAGGCGTACGAGTGAACGATGTTTGCAAGGCATGTCGACCATGTGAGGTGATAAACTAAGCCATGTAGTTCAGGAAGGCATGGCATGGAAACCGTCAACATCCACGAAGCGAAGACGCATCTGTCGCGCCTCATCGAGAAAGCGGTCCGCGGTGAGCCGTTCATCATCGCCAAAGCGGGCAAGCCGATGGTGAAAGTCATGGCAGTCGAGGAGCCGGTCAGGAAACCGCCCCAACGGATCGGCTTTCTCGAAGGTCGATTCAAAGTGCCGGATGACTTCGATCGGATGTTCGAAAAAGAAATCGAAGCGATGTTCTACGGCGACGCTTGAAGCTGCTGCCGGACACGCATTTGCTGCTTTGGTCGGCGATCGAGCCCAAGCGGCTGTCGCGCATCGCCGAGCAACTGTTGACCGATGAAGGCAACGAGCTGTATTTCAGCGTCGTGAGCCTCTGGGAAGTCGCCATCAAACGTTCCCTCGGTCGCGACGACTTCGATGTCGACGCGCGGGTGTTGCGGAGGTCGCTCGTCGACAACGGTTACAGCGAGCTGACCGTCACCGCCGACCATGCCTTCATGGTCGAACACCTGCCCTGGATTCACAAAGATCCGTTCGACCGCCTGCTGATGGCCCAGGCGACGGCCGAGGGCATCACCTTGCTGACGGCGGACCGGCTGCTCGGCAGCTATCCAGGGCCGGTCCGCACCGTCTGACCGCTCAATCCTTCGATGCCGGCATATGCGCCGGCATCGAGCCGCCGGCGTGCGGCAGCACTTGGCGCGACGCGTCCCCGCCCGGGCGCCGCTTCGCCCACGCGCTCAGCTGCTCGAGGTAGCTGTAGAGCACCGGCACGACGATCAGCGTCAGAAGCGTCGAGGTGATGACCCCACCGATGATCGCCCGGCCCATCGGCGCCTGGATCTCGCCGCCGTCGTCGAGCGCAAGCGCCATCGGCAGCATGCCGAAGATCATCGCCGCGGTCGTCATCATGATCGGCCGCATCCGCACCCGCCCGGCTTGCCGCAGCGCCTCGACGACGCTCGCCCCGCTGCGGCGCACGTGGTTGGCGTAATCGACCAGCAGGATCGCGTTCTTCGTGACCAGCCCCATCAACATCACCAGGCCGATCATCGAGAACAGATTGAGCGTCGTGTGCGTCAGGAGCAGGGCCAGCATCACGCCGATCAGCGCCAGTGGCAGCGAGGCCATGATCGCGAAGGGCTGCAGAAAGCTGCCGAACTGGGAGGCGAGCACGATGTAGATGAAGACGACCGCGGCGCCGAGCGCGAGGATGATGCCCTCAAAGGCTTCGGCCTGCTCCTTGGATTGGCCGCCGATGTCGAACCGGTAGCCCGGCGGCAGCACGGTCGCATCGATCAGCTTCTTGACCTCGGCGCTCACATCGCCGCTCGGCCGCCCGCTGACGCCGGCGTAGATCGCCTGGCGGCGCTGCAGATCCTGGCGCTTGATGACCTCCGGGTTCACGACTGGCACGATGTCGGCGACGCGGCCGAGCTCGATCGGCGTGCCGTCGCGCGCGTAGGCGATCGGCAGGTGGTCGAGCTGCGCGACGTTCTCGCGCTGCAGCTGCGGCAGGCGGAGCTCGACTTCCACTTGCTCGCCGTCGGGCGCGGTCCAGTAGGTCGCGATGTCGCCGTTGACGAAGCTGCGCAGGCTCGCCGCGAGCTGCATCGGCGTGAGACCGATCTCGCGCGCCGCATCGGGCCGGATCCGCACGGCGTACGCCGGCAACCCGGGCTTGACGGAAGTTTCGAGGTCGGTGATGCCGCGGATCTGGCCGATCTTCGCGGCGAGCTTGGTCACTTCGCGGTCGAGCACGGCAGGCTCCGGCCCGAGCAGCGAGATGAAGATCGGCCGCTGGCCGAGCGCGAGGTCGGCGCCGGGGATCGGCGCCAGCTTGTCGCGAATCGCGTCCTCGACCTGTTTCTGGCTGCGCTTGCGCTCGCTCGGCTTCGTCAAAAGGATCGTCAGGTCGGCGCTGCTGCGGGAGCCGTTGCCGGTGTTGCCGATGCTGGTGGAGATCAGCCGCACTTCCGGCACCGCCCGCACGATGGCCTCGACCTGCCGCATCTTGTCGCTGCCGCGGGAAAGACTCGTGCCGACCGGCATCCGCACCGTCATCCGGATGTAGCTGTTGTCGGTTTCGGGGATGAACTCGCTGCCGACGACGCGCGCCAGACCGATCGCGACGACGAAGCTCGCGAACCCGGCCCAGACGACCAGGCCGCGCGGCGTCACCGTCGCGAAGCGCCAACGCCGCGGCGCCGCGACCATGCGCGCGCCGTTCGCATCGAAGGGTCGCCCGTACGCGGGAACGGGCGGGAGCCGGTGCCGCTGACCGCTGAACACCCAGCCGATGAGGCGTTCGTAGACCGTGTGCATCGCGTCGAGCAGCCGGTCGGTCGAGCGCATAAGCGCACCGAGCACGGGTAGGCGCGCAAGACGTGCGCCGGGCGGGTCGGCCCAGAGGCTCGAGAGCATCGGATCGAGCGTGAAGCTGACGAAGAGGCTCACCAGCACCGCAACCGCGACGGTGATGCCGAACGGGAAGAAGAACTTGCCGACGATGCCTTTCATGAAAGCCACCGGCACGAACACCGCGCAGATGGCGAAAGTCGTTGCCATCACAGCGAGGCCGATTTCGTCGGTTCCTTCGCGCGCCGCCCGCATGTGGTCCTTGCCCATGTGGACGTGGCGGACGATGTTCTCGCGCACCACGATCGCGTCGTCCATCAAAAGACCGATGCAGAGCGAGAGCGCCATCATCGTCATGAAATTCAGCGTGAAGCCGAAGGCGTAGACCGCGATGAAAGACGCGATCACCGCGATCGGCAGCGTCAGCCCGGTGATGATGGTCGAGCGCCAGCTGTGCAGGAACAGGAACACGATCGCGATCGTCAGCAGCGCGCCTTCGATCAGCGTGCGCTTGACGCCGTTGAGCGAGTCGCGCACCCAGTCGCTGTCGGCATGCAGCAGCCGCAGCTCGACGCCCGGCGGCAGCGCGGCGCGCAACTCGTCGGCGGCCGTCTTCACGCCGTCGCCGGCCTCGACGATGTTGGCGTCCTGCTGCTTGAAGACTGAAAAGCCGATCGATGGAACGCCGTCGACTCGCGCGATCGAATCGGGCTCGCGTTCGCGCTCGACCAGCTCGCCGACATCGCCGAGCCGCACGACCAGACCGCCGCGGCTCGCGATCACCAGATCGGCGAAGGCCTTGGCGTCGCGCAACCGCCCTTCCACACGGACCAGCGCCTCCTGTCGCGCGTTGGTGAGCAGGCCGACCGGCACATCGGTGTTGACCCGCCCGAGCGCCGCCGACACGTCGGCCGGCGTCAACTGGTTGGCACGCAGCCGCTGCGGGTCGAGATCGATGCGCACCTGGCGCGTCGTGATGCCGCTGACATCGACACGCGCCACGCCCCCGACACGTTCGATGCGCTTGCGGACCACCTGGTCGGCAAGAAACGAGAGCTCGCGCGTGCTGCGGTCGGGGCCGATCAATGCCAGCGTCACGGTCGGCTGGGCGTTGTCGCCCTCGAAGCGCGAGACCGACGGCGCCTTGGCATCGCGCGGGAAGCCGGGCTGCAGCGCGGCGATCTTGTCGCGCACGTCCTGCACGGCGCGGGTCATGTCGGCCGCGAGCTGGAACTCGACGACCGTCTCGCTGCGGCCCTCGAAACTGTTCGAGCGGATCGTCTTGACGCCGGCGATGCCGTTCAGCCCGAGCTCGATCGGCCGCGTCAGCTCGGTCTCGATCGCCTCGGGCGACGCGCCGACATACACGACGCTCACGAAGACGATCGGCGGCGAGATGTCGGGCAGCCGCTCGACCCGGAGCTGCCGGTACGAGAACAAGCCGAGCACGCAGAGCGCCGCCATCATCATCGTCGCGAACACCGGGTTGGCGATCGAGACGCGCGTGAACCACATGGTCGTCGTCCTTCGAGAAGCGCGCGCTTTAGCTCGTTTTGGCCGGCGCGGCGCTGGCGCTCGCCGCGGGCATGCCGGGACTCGGTTCGCGCGTCGCGACCCGCGCCGGCGCACCCTCCTTCAAGCTGTCGAAGCGCGCGGCGATCACCTGCGCGTCGGCCGGCAGGCCCTTGGTCACCTCGATGCGGTCGCTCGCCGGGTCGGCGCGGCCGGTGACGACGAGGCGGCGGACCAGCACGCCCTTCTCCAGCGTCCAGACGAAGTCCTGCCCGGCGGCTTGGGCCACGGCGCCCGAGGGCACCGTCAGCCGCGGCGTCGCGTCGTCGATCACGACGACCCCGCTCGCGTATTGACCGGCGCGAAACGCTTCGTCCGGGTTCGGCAGCAGCACGACGACGCGGATGCCGCGGGTGCCCGCGTCGACGGTCGGCGCGATTCGGTCGATGCGCCCCTCGACCGGCGCACCTTTGCCTTCAACCTTCACCTGCAGCTTCTGCCCCGGCCGCAACGCCGACACCTGATGCGTACCGACGACGCCCGAGAGCTCGAGTTGCTGCAGGTCGACGACCGTCAGCAACTCCTGCTCGGGGTTCACTTTTTCGCCGACCACGACGTTCTTTCTACCGACGAGCCCGCCGATCGGCGCGACCAGGGCCGCGTCACGAATGCCGACCGCGGTCGTCGTCAGCTGCGCCTGCGCCGACCGAAGCTGCGCCCGCGCCGCCTCGAGCGCCGCCCGGGAGCTCTCGAGGGCGTTCGTCGAAATGAACTTCTGGTTCGCCAGGTCCTCGTTGGAACGCTGGATCCGCTCCGCTTCGGCGACCCGCGCCCGGGCCGAGTCGACCCCGGCCGCGCGCTCGGCCGAACGGCTTTGCAGATCGGCCAGGTCAATCGTGCCGAGCGACTGCCCGGCCTTGACCCGGCTACCCTCGACGACCGACAACGAGAGCAGGGTGCCGGCCGCCTTGGCGCGAATCACCGCGGTCCGCGGCGCGGTCAGGGCGCCAGAGAATTCGACCCGCTCGGGCAGGGTCGTGAGGAGCGGCTTGACGACCTCCGAAGGCGCGAACTCGAGCGTCGCCACGGGCTTCTTGATGTCGTTTGCGCGGCCGGCTTGGATGCGGACCACGACCACGGCAGCCACGGCAAGCAGCGCCACAAGGGCAGCGATCCACCTCACCCACCCCGCTCGCCGCATGGCTCTCCTTCAAACTTCAGGTACGTTGGCCCGGCGGCGAGTGTAGAACCCGGGCATCGGCGCCCGTGGCAATGCGATGAACTGCAGATAGGCCGGATCGGCTGCCCCGCGGCACGTCGGACGGCGGGGCAGCCGCGTCGCGTCGGACTTCGGTCCTCCGATCTGGCGCCGCGCGCCGGTCGGACGCGCCTTCAGCCGCCTGCCACCGGGATCGCAGGTGCCGCCGGGATCGCCGCCATCGCGACCTGCACGTCGCCGCACTGCGCCCGGTGCCGCAGCACGTGGTCCATCACGACCAGCGCGAGCAGCGCCTCGGCGATCGGCGTCGCGCGAATGCCGACGCAGGGGTCGTGGCGGCCGAAGGTTTCGACGACGGTCGGCCGCCCTTCGAGGTCGACCGAGCGCCGCGGGCTGCGGATCGAGCTGGTTGGCTTGATCGCGATCGAGACCGTGATGTCCTGGCCGGTCGAGATGCCGCCGAGCACCCCCCCGGCGTGGTTGCTCAGGAAGCCCGCGGGCGTGAGTTCGTCGCCGTGCTCGCTGCCGCGCTGGGCGACGCTCGCGAAGCCGGCGCCAATCTCGACGCCCTTCACCGCGTTCAATCCCATCATCGCGTGGGCGATGTCGGCGTCGAGCCGGTCGTAGAGCGGCTCGCCGAGGCCGACCGGCACACCCGTCGCGATCACCGCAATGCGGGCGCCACAGCTATCCCCGGCGCGGCGCAGGTCATCCATGTAGGCCTCCAGACGCGGGATGTCGCTCGCGTTGGCGGCAAAAAACGGGTTCGCGCCGATGTGCTCGAGCGATTCGAACGGAATAGGCAGATCGCCGAGCTGCGTCATGTGGCCGACGAAACGCGTGCCGTGGCGCTCGCCTAGCCACTTCTTCGCGACCGCGCCGGCTGCGACGGTCGGTGCGGTCAAGCGTGCCGAGGCCCGTCCACCGCCGCGCGGATCGCGCACGCCGTACTTTTGGAGGTAGGTGTAGTCGGCGTGCCCCGGGCGAAAGGTCGCGAGCAGGTTGCCGTAGTCCTTGCTGCGCTGGTCGGTGTTGCGGATCAAAAGGCAGATCGGCGTGCCGGTCGTCACGCCCTCGAAAGTGCCCGAAAGGATCTCGACCGCATCGGCCTCGCTGCGTTGCGTGACGTGCCGCGAGGTGCCGGGACGGCGCCGATCGAGCTCCGGCTGGATGTCGGCCTCGGTCAAGGCCATGCCGGGCGGGCAGCCGTCGATCACGCAGCCAATCGCCGGGCCGTGGCTCTCGCCGAAGTTGGTGACCCGGAACAGGTCGCCGAGGGTGCTGCCGGGCATCGCGGAGCCGTTTCGAAAGTGACTGCGCCGCGGCAGAGGCGCGGCGCAGCCGATGATTTTGGGACGCGGGCGCTTCGTCGCGCACCGCTTCGCGTGCCTACGAAGGTCGCATGCCTTCCGGCTCAGCTTCTTCGACCGGCCAGTCGCGGATGTAAGCCTTCAGCATCCGGTTTTCGAAATCCTGGCCGTCGACGACCGCCTTGGCCACATCGTAGAAGGAGATCACCCCCATCAGCGTGCGCTGGCTGAGCACTGGCAAGTAACGAGCGTGCCGACCGAGCATCATCCGGCGGATTTCGTCGAGCTCGGTGTCGGGCGTGCAGGTGAGCGGGTGGTCGTTCATCACGCTGCGGACCAGCGTGTCGCCGAGCGTGCCGCCGTTTTGCACGGTTGCCTGAATCACCTCCCGAAAGGTGAGCATGCCGGTCAGCTCGCCGCGGTCCATCACGACCAGCGAACCGATGTCGTGCTCCGACATCGCGTTGACCGCGTCGTGAAGGCGGTGGTCCGGCGACACGGTGAACAGCGTATTGCCCTTGACGCGGAGAATGTCGCTGACTTTCATCGTCGGCTCCCGGAGAGGTAAGGCGAAGCGCCCCGGCGCGCCGGCGCCTTCGCGAACCGCTGGCCGGGGGTCGTGGAATCAATATATCCCACAATCCTTCACGCTGATACCCAACGAGACCGGCGACCCGGGCGAATCCCGGCGCGGGCGACGATGCCAAGCAGAGACCATCCTCCATGCCCGGCGCGACGATCCCGGCTTCAATAGGCTGGCGCTGCGACGCCTTGAAGGTCAGCGACGGGTTCGGGCGCGGGGAGTCGCGCTCAGAACGACGCCCAGTCGTCGGTGCCGGTTTTGGCAGAGGCGCTGGCAATCTGGCTCGGCCCTGAAGCTGACGCCGGCGCCAGCGCCGGGGCCGGGGGCGGCTTGGCCTTGAACACCGGGCGGGTGACGTTTTTCGCGCGTTGAGGGCTGCGACGTTCAGCAGTTGGCCCATCAGCGACCGGTGCCGCGACGTATGCAGCGCCCACCGGCTCTTCGCGGTGCGACAGCTTGAACACGGCAACGGCCTGTACCAGCTGCTGGGCCTGGCCCTTAAGGCTTTCCGCGGCGGCGGCACTTTCTTCCACCAGCGCGGCATTCTGCTGAGTGGCCTGGTCCATCTGGCTTACGGCCTCGCCGACTTGCTGAACACCCGAACTTTGTTCCTCGCTGGCCGACGTGATCTCGGCCACGATGTCGCTCACGCGCTGAATGGAACCCACGATCTCGCCCATGGTCTTGCCGGCCTGGTCGACCAGCGCGGTGCCTTGCTCCACCTGCTCGACGCTGCGGCCGATCAGGGTCTTGATCTCCTTGGCGGCTTCGGCGCTGCGCTGCGCGAGGCTGCGAACTTCGCTGGCCACCACCGCAAAGCCGCGGCCTTGCTCGCCAGCGCGGGCGGCTTCGACAGCCGCGTTCAACGCCAGGATATTCGTCTGAAAAGCGATGCCGTCGATGACGCCGATGATGTCGCCGATCTTGCGGCTGCTGTCGCTGATGCCTTGCATGGTGGTGACGACCTTGCCGACCACCTCGCCGCCTTGTGCGGCGACGGCCGAAGCACCTTGCGCGAGCTGATCGGCCTGCTTGGCACTGTCGGCATTGTTGCGCACGGTGGCGCCCAACTGCTCCATCGTCGCCGCCGTTTGCTGCAACGCGCTGGCCTGCTCTTCCGTACGGCTCGACAAGTCCTGGTTGCCCTGGGCAATCTGGGCACTGGCCGTGGCCACGCTCTCGGAGTTCTGACGCACGTTGGACACCACCTTCTGCAGGCTTTGCTGCATGGCGGCAAGGCGCGCCATCAGGCTGGTGTGATCCCCCGCTTCGACGACGATCGATCGTGTCAGGTCGCCCTCGGCAATGGCCGAGGCGACCTGCGTGGCTTCGGCGGGTTCGCCACCCAGTTGCCGAACAATGCTGCGGATGACCAAGAGCGCCAGACCGATCGCCAGTGCGACGGACAAGATGGCACCGGCAATCATGGCCGTGCGCGCAGATGCGTAGACCTTGTCGCTGTTCGCGCCCTCGTCGATCGCCCCCTTGTGGTTGAGGTCGATGTCCTTCAGAAGAGTGGCCGCGGCGCTGTCGTAGAGCCTTTTTGACTCTCCGAACATCAGCTTCCTGGCCGCCTCGTTCTCGTTCTTGCGCGACAAGGCAAGCACCCTGTCATGCACCTGCAAGTACGCCTTCCAATCCGCTGCGAACGCGTCGTAGATCTTGTGCTCCTCGTCGTCGCTGATCATCTTGACGTAGGACCCGCGGAGCTTTTCGAATTCGGCCAGCTTGGCAACCATCCCCTGCTCGGTGTCTGCCATGCCACTCTCGTCGGTCGTCAGGATGTGGCGCAATTCGTAGGCCCTGAAGTCCGACTTGGCGGTGTTCATCTGCGCGAGCACCTCGACGCTCGGCAGCCAATTGGTGTTGATCTCCACGGTGGATGCCCGCATGGAGCCCATGCTCCACATGGCAACGCACGTAACGGCCAGCAGCATCGCTACCAGGGTCCCGAAGCCAAGTGCCAGGCGGTGTCGGAGCTTGAGATTTGTAAGCATTCGGTGTTTCAGGAACGAGCTGCGCCTGCCATTGCGAGGTTGACTGCGCGGATCGGCTTTCCAGCCCGTGGGAAATCTAGAACCACTTATCGGCGGGCAAACGGCGGAATTGAGCCAGCTGCAGCCATTTGTCGACCGTGCAACAGAGGGAGGAGCGGCCGCCCGGCCGCGAGGAAGCTGCCCTCGTCCGAGTGCGCCGGCGCGCATGGCAGTGCCAGGGGCGCTGCCATGCGCGGGCGCTGCGCTAGGCACCATTGATAAGTCAGACCTCGAGCAGGTCCTGCAAGCTCATCTGCCCGAAGCCGGCACGTTCCCAAAGAGCACGCGCCTCGGGCGACGGCTCGAGGAGCAGCTGGGCCAGGAGGGGCTCGGCCGGGGTTCGGACGGCATCGCACAGCAGCACGAAGCGCGGGTTGCGGCGCTCGTCGAGCTGGCCGATCCAGTCCATCGCGACCAGCGTTTCGAGCACCGGTTCGGCGCGCAAGGGATCGGTTCGCAAAGTTCGGGCGAGCTGGACCAGGCTGACGCCGCGTTCGCCGCTCGCCTGCGCATCGCGCAACGTGCGGAGCACCGCCAGCGCAATCTGCAGCTGACCGCCGGGCGCGTCGTGGCGGCTCGACACGTGCAGACCGAGGCTCGGTGCGTAGGCCGCGATCACCGCGCCGAGCAGAACGACCACCCAGCCCACGTAGAGCCACAGCAAGAAGATCGGCAACGCGGCGAAGGTGCCGTAGACGATCGAGTAGGTCGGCACGCTGCTCACGTACCAGCCGAGCAGCGACTTGGCGAGCATGAAACCGAGAGCGCTGAATAGGCCGCCGGCGAGCGCGTGGCGCCAGCGCACATGGGTGTTCGGCACGTAGTGGAACAGTCCGGCGAAAGTCGCCATCAACAGCACGAATTCCGCGGCCACCAGCACGAATGCCACGCCGCCCGGCAAGCGCTCGACCAGCCCTTGCGACGCCGACACCGCATACGAGCTGAGGCTGAGGCTCACGCCGAGCACCAGTGGCCCGAGCGTCAATGCGGCCCAGTAGACCAGCACGCGCTGCCCGATCGGGCGCGCCTTGCGCACCCGCCAGATGCCGTTCAGGGTTCGATCGATCGTCAGCATCAGCGCCAGCGCGGTCACGAACAGGAACACGACCCCGACGCTGCCGACCCGTTTGGCCTTGTCGGCGAACTGGGTCAGCAAGCCGAGCACCTGGCTCGCGATGCCGGGCGGCACCAAGGTCTGCAGAAAGTACTTATCGAGCGCGTTCTGCAAGTCGGCGAACATCGGGAACGCCGAGAACACCGCCAGCACGACCGTCAGCAGCGGCACGAGCGAGGTCAGCGTCGTGAAGGTCAGGCTGCTGGCCGTCAGGCCGAGCCGGTCCTCTCTGAAGCGCGATCGCAAGGTGTGCAGCGTGTCGAGCCAGGGCCAGCTCTGGAGCGAGCGCACGAGTCCCGGCAGCTGCTCGCGGGCCCAGGACTTGATCGATCCGTGACTGTTCTTCAAGGCGAGGTTCGGGCACGCGTGGGCGGCTGGCATGATAGCCAGCGATGATCTGGCTCCCGACTCCCGCCGCGCTTCCCGGTGCACTGGCGCGCACCCGGACGGTCGCGCTGGCGAGCGTCGCGGCGCTGATCGTGCTCGGCCTGGCGTGGGAGCTGTGGCTGGCGCCGACCGGGCGCGGCACGCTCGCCCTGAAGGTGCTTCCCCTGCTGCTGCCGCTGCCGGGCCTGCTGCGCGACCGGCTCTACACCTACCGCTGGCTCAGTCTGCTGGTCTGGCTGTACGTCGTCGAGGGCGTGGTGCGGGCGACCAGCGACCACGGGCCGGGCGCGCCGCTGGCGCTCGTCGAGACACTGCTGTGCCTGGTGCTGTTCGGCGCCTGCGCAGCGCATGTGCGCTGGCAGCTGGCGATGGAGCGCCCGCGGCACGTGGGGTGACGGCCGGGCCGCGTGTCGCGCCGGCCGCCAAACGGCCGCGCTTACTGCAACGGGCCCTTCAACGCTGCCGGCATGGGCAGCGAGACCACCTCGATGCCCTCGTCGCGAAGCGCCTCGGCATCGTCGGCCGTCGCATGGCCGCGGATGCTGCGTTCCTCAGCTTCACCGTAATGGATGCGACGGGCCTCCTCGGGAAACCGGTCGCCTACATCCTCGGTGCGGCTGATCAGTTCACGCACCGCGCGGAGCATGCGCCCCTGGGCCTGGGCACGCGCGGGCGCTGCCGTCGGGGCGAGCTCGGTGACGCCCGCGCCCGCCGAGGGCGGCGGCGGGATGGCGTCGCCGCGCGGCGTCGCGACGTTGAGTCGTGGTGCGTTCGGGCGCCGTTCGATGCTGGTGTCGCCGCACATGGGGCAGGCGATCAGATGCCGTTCGCCCTGCGCCTGGAAGTCGTCGTGCGATGCAAACCAGCCTTCGAAGCAGTGCTCGTTCGCGCAACACAGGTTCAAGACCTTCATCGTGCGGAGGGATCGCTGGAAGTTGGCTCGGAGGTGGCGTGCCAGTCGAGTAGCCATCGACCGGCGCGCCAATTTTGCAGCCAAAGCAAGGCGATCAGGGACTTGGCGTCGGTCAAGACCCCCGATACGGCACATTCGTCGAGCTCTTCGACGCTCATCACAGCGACGTCGAGGAACTCGCCGTCGTCCAGGCTGCGGGCGCCCGCCTCGAGGCCGCGCGCGAACCAGATCTCGATGCTTTCGTCGGAATAGGCCATTGCGTTGTGCAGCACGCCTGCCCGGGCCCATTCCCTGGCGCGATAACCGGTTTCCTCCGCCAGTTCGCGCACCGCGCAGGCGAACGGCGGTTCCCCGGCGTCGATTTTTCCCGCGGGGAACTCGAGCATCGCGCGCCGCATCGGGTAGCGCCATTGCCGCTCGACGACCAGCCGGCCGTCGTCGAGCAGCGGAACGATCATCACCGCACCCGGATGAACGATGTATTCGCGGGCAACGACGCGCGCATCTGGAAGCCGGACCTCGTCGCGCCGAACGTCGAGGAAGTGGCCGCGGTAGACCTGGACGGAGGCAAGCGTTTCCTCGCGCAGATGGGCGTCGTCGCTCGACGCGCGAAGGTCGGTCACGCCGGGTTCCTCGTCCGCACGCCTAGCCTTGCGCGCTGCCGGCTCATCGCCTGCGCCTCAGGTAGCGCCAGACAAAGCCGGGAAACGCGAACGTCACGAAGGCGAAGCCGAGCGCGGCGTAGAACTCCCAGCCCTGCGGCTGAACCTGCCCCTGCCGCGCTTCGAGCAGGAAACCGACGGTGAGCGTCGCCGCCCACATCAGCACCAGCTCGAGGATGCGCCAGCCGGCGGCCTTCGGAGCGCGCTTCGGGCCGACCAGAAGAAGCCGCTCGGAGGCGAACGGCAGGTTGGCGCCGACGGCGCCAACCAGCAGCACCAGGGCGACGGCCGCCGAGGTGTTCATCGCGGCGCCCTGGCCGAACCGAGCGCCGCGCACGCTGCGAGATCGGCGGCAGGCAGGCGGATCACCGGGATCGCGCGGGTCATGTCCCTCATGTCCCTCATGTCCCTCATGTGCCTCATGTCCCTCATGTGCCTCATGTCCCTCATGTGGTGAGGGCCCGGCTGATGGCCTGCGCACAGAGCGCGATCAGACCACCCGGCAAGATGCCGAGCGCCAGCACCGCGAGGCCGTTCAGCGACAGCACGGCGCGGACTTCGACACTTCCGCCGAGCGGCTCGCGGTCGAGCGGCTCGTCGAAGAACATCACCTTGATGATCCGCAGGTAGTAGTAGGCGCCGATCAACGAGAACACGACCGCCGCGACGGCGAGGTAGGCGTAGCCGGTGACGTCGGTCGCGACCAGCGCCTGCAGCACCAGCAGCTTGGCGTAGAACCCGACCGTCGGTGGCAGCCCGGCAAGCGACAGCATCAGGATCGTCATCACCAGCGCGAACCAGGGGCTCCGCTTGGCCAGGCCTTTCAGGTCGTCGATCCGGTCGGCCTCGAAGCCGGGGCGCGACAGCAACATGATCATCCCAAAGCTGCCGAGCGTGGTCAGCACGTAGGCGACGATGTAGAAGGTCGACGACGAATAGGCGTTCGGCGCGAGCCGGTCGCTGCCATGCGCGACGCCCGCGCACAAGCCGAGCAACATGAAGCCCATCTGCGCGATGCTCGAGTAGGCGAGCATTCGCTTCAGATTGGTCTGCGCGATCGCCACCACATTGCCGAGCAGCATCGAGCCAATCGAGAGAACGACGAGCATCTGCTGCCAATCGGTCGCCCTGCCGTACACGCCCTCGACCAGCAAGCGGATGGTGATCGCGAAGGCGGCGAGCTTCGGGGCGCCGCCGATCAAGAGCGTCACCGCGGTCGGCGCGCCCTGGTAGACGTCGGGCACCCACATGTGGAAGGGAACGGCACCCAGCTTGAAGCCGAGTCCGGCGACGATGAACACCACCGCGAGGATCAGAACGCCGGGATTCTGCGTGCCGTTGCGGATCACCGCGAGCACCATGCCGATGTCGAGCGAGCTCGCCGCGCCGTACATCATCGAGAGACCGTACAGGAGAAAGCCACTCGCGAGCGCGCCGAGCACGAAGTACTTCATCGCCGCCTCGGTCGCCTCCGCCTGGTCGCGCCGGAGGGCGGTGAGCGCATAGAGGCTGAGCGTCATCAGCTCGAGCCCCAGGTAGATCACGAGGAAGTTGTTCGCGCTGACCATCACCTCGATGCCGAGCAGCGAGAAGAGGCTCAGCGTGAACAGCTCGCCCTTCAACAAGTCGCGGGCGCCGGCGTACTCGCGCGAGTACGCGAGCGTCACCATCACCGCGACGGCCGAAAACAGGGCGAGCAGGTGGCCGAGCGAATCCGACACGACCATGCGGTCCATCGCGTAGACGGTCGGATCGCCGAACATGGCCCAGTGCATCAAGGCGACCACCGCCAGCGCCGCCTGCGTCAGCAGGTAGGTGAGCCGGCGCCGCGGGTCGCGCGCCCACAGGTCGACCAGAGCGATCGCGAGCGCACAGGCGAGCAGCACGACCGCGGGCGAGGTCGCGGCCCAGTCGGCAGACAGCACGCGCCAGGAGGTCGGGTTCATGGCTTGCTCGAAGGTTGCGGGATCTTGTCGACCGCCGCTTGGCGCAGGAGGTTCTCGACCGAGGCGTGCATCACGTCGGTGAAGGGTTTCGGATAGAGGCCCATCCAGAGCACGGCGATCGCCAGGGCGGCCAGCATTCCGAATTCGCGCCTGCTAATGTCCACGAGCGCCCGGACATGGGCGTTCGCGATCGGGCCGAAGTAAACGCGCTTGACCATCCACAAGGTGTACGCCGCGCCCGAGATCAGCGCCGTGGCGGCGACCATCCCCAACCAGAAGTTCGTCTCGACCGCGCCGAGGATCACCATCCACTCACCGACGAAGCCGGCGGTGCCCGGCAATCCGCAGTTCGCCATGGCGAACAGCACCGCGAAGGCGGCAAACCTGGGCATCGTGTTCGCGACGCCGCCGTAAGCCGAGATCTCGCGCGAATGCACGCGGTCGTAGAGAACGCCGATGCAGAGAAACATCGCGCCGGAGACGAAGCCGTGCGAGATCATCTGCACGATGCCGCCCGAGACGCCCAGTTCGTTGAAGATGAAGAAACCGAAGGTCACGAAGCCCATATGGGCGATCGAGGAATAGGCGACCAGCTTTTTCATATCGCGCTGCACCAGGGCGACAAGGCCGATGTACACGACCGCGATCAACGAGAGCGCGATCATGAAGTTGGACCAGTGATGCGCGGCGTTCGGCGTGATCGGCAGCGAGAATCGCAGAAAGCCGTAGCAGCCGAGCTTCAGCATGATCGCCGCCAGTACCACGGAGCCGCCGGTCGGCGCTTCGACGTGGGCGTCGGGCAGCCAGGTGTGCACCGGCCACATTGGCACCTTGACCGCGAACGCGAGCAGGAACGCGAAGAACAGGTAGCTCTGCGACGCCATCGACAGAGGCAGGCGGTGCCAGGCGAGGATGTCGAAGCTGCCGTCGGCCTGGGTGTAGAGGTAGATCAGCGCGACCAGCAGCAGCAGCGAGCCGGCGAGCGTGTAGAGGAAGAACTTGAACGCGGCGTAGACCCGGCGCGGGCCGCCCCAGACGCCGATGATCAAGTACATCGGAATCAGCGTGGCCTCGAAGAACACGTAGAACAGAAGGCCGTCGAGCGCGGCGAACACGCCGATCATCAGCCCGGAGAGGATCAGGAAGGCGCCGAAGTACAGGTGAGGCCGGTCGGTGACGACCTCCCATGCGGCAACGACGACGATCAACGTCGTGAACGCGGTGAGCGGCACGAACCACATCGAAAGGCCGTCGACCCCAAGGTGGTAGCGCACGGCGAAACGTGCGATCCAGGCGTGGTCTTCGACGAATTGCATCGCCGCGGTGCCGGTGTCGAAGCCGCCGATCAGCGGCAGTGTGACGAGAAGCCCGACCACCGCGGCGGCAAGCGCGAACCCCCGCACGAATCCCGGACCGCGCGCCTTGCCGATCCAGATCAGCACCGTGCCGGCGAGGATCGGCAGCCAGATCGCCCAGCTCAGCAAACCCATGTCCACCCATCCATCTTCTTGTTCTCCGTCCGGCCGGCGCTGCTTGTCGGCCGCGCCGGTTGCGGCGTTACTTGGGCGCCATACCGAACAGGTACGGCCACAACTGCCAGGTCATCAACCCGATGACGCCGACGATCATGACCAGCGCGTAGAAATACAGAAAGCCGTTCTGCAGGCGGCGCCCGAAAGCCGCGGCGGCGCCGACTTCGCGTGCCGAGCCGTTGACGAAGAAGCCGTCGATCACCGCCTGATCGCCGCCCTTCCAAAGCGCATTGCCGGTGGCGCGGGCGAGGCGTGCCAGCACGAACTCGTTGAACCAGTCGAGGTAGTACTTGTTCTCGAGCAAACGGTCGAGCGCACCGAAACGCGCCTTGATCGCTGCGGGAATCGCCGGCCGGACCATGTAGAACACGTAAGCCAGTGCGACGCCCAGCGCTGCCAGCCAGAACGGCAGCGAGGCGAAGCCATGCAGGCCCATGGCGACGGCGCCGTGGAACCCTTTGGCGAGCTCTTCCATCGCCGGGTGCGCTTCATTGTTCACGACGATCGCACTGCGAAAGAAGTCGCCGTAGAGCATCGGCCCGATCGTCATGAAGCCGATCACCAGCGAGGGGATCGCGAGCGCGATCAGCGGCACGGTCACGACCCAGGGCGACTCGTGCGGCGTGGGATCGTGGTGGCCGTGCGCGTGGCCGTGGCCGTGCGCATGCGCATCGGCCGGGTCGTTGGCCGGGACTGCGTGCGAACCGGCGACCACCTGTTCGTGCACCTGCTCGTCGTGCGCTTCTTCTTCCTGCGCTTCAGGCGGAAACGGCTTGTCTCGAAAGTGTTCCTTGCCGTGAAACACGAGGAAGTACATACGAAACGAGTAGAAGGCGGTCACGAAGACGCCGACGACGACCGCGAAATACGCGAAGCCCGCCCCAGCCAGATGGCTCTCGTGCACCGCCTCGATGATCGAATCCTTCGAGTAGAAGCCGGCGAAGAACGGGGTGCCGATCAGCGCCAGCGAGCCGATCAGCGAGGTGATCCAGGTGATCGGCATGTACCTGGAGAGGCCGCCCATGTTGCGGATGTCCTGGTCGTGGTGCATGCCGATGATCACCGAGCCGGCGCCGAGGAACAGCAGCGCCTTGAAGAACGCATGGGTCATGAGGTGGAATACCGCGACCGAATATGCCGAGACGCCGAGCGCGACCGTCATGTAGCCGAGCTGCGAGAGGGTCGAGTACGCGATCACCCGCTTGATGTCGTTCTGGATGATCCCGAGAAAGCCCATGAAGAGCGCGGTAATCGCGCCGATGGTCATCACGAAGGACAAAGCAGTGTTCGAGAGCTCGAACAACGGCGACATCCGCGCCACCATGAAGATACCGGCCGTCACCATCGTCGCGGCGTGGATCAGTGCCGAGATCGGCGTCGGGCCCTCCATCGAATCCGGAAGCCAGACGTGCAGGGGAAACTGCGCGCTCTTGCCCATCGCCCCGATGAAGAGGCAGATGCAGGTCACCGTGACCAGCAGCCACTCGCCGCCAAAGAGGGGCAGCGGAAACGCGATGCGCCCCAGTTCCGGCGCCTTGGCAAAGGTCTCGGCGTAGTCCAAGGTGCCGGCGTACGCGACGACCAGACCGATGCCCAGGATGAAGCCGAAGTCGCCGACGCGGTTGACGAGAAAAGCCTTCATGTTGGCGAACACCGCGCTCGGCTTCGTGAACCAGAAACCGATCAGCAGGTACGACACCAGGCCGACCGCTTCCCAGCCGAAGAAGAGCTGCAGGAAGTTGTTGCTCATCACGAGCATCAACATCGAGAAGGTGAAGAGCGAGATGTAGCTGAAGAAGCGCTGATAGCCCGGATCGTCGGCCATGTAGCCGACGGTGTAGAGGTGCACCATCAGCGAGACGAAGGTCACCACGCACATCATCATCGCGGTGAGGCCGTCGACGAGAAAGCCGATTTCCATCTTCAGGCCGCCGAGCTGCATCCAGTCGTAGATCGTCTGGTTGTAGCGCGCGCCCTGAGCGACCACCTGGTACAAAGTCCAGGCCGAGAGCGCGAACGCGATCGCGACGCCGAGGATCGTCACGGTGTGCGCGCCGGCGCGGCCGATCGCCTTGCCGAATAGGCCGGCTGCGATCGAGCCCACGAGCGGCGCGAGCGGAACCGCCAGCAGCATCGCGGTGGAAAGGGTCGACGCCATGTTCGAGTCAGAAGCTGTGAATGAATCCGACGCGCCCAAGCCGGCCGTCCCAACACGGCCAATCTAGGCGCAATACCTGTCCTGAACCCCGTCGAAGGGCGCAGCCATAACCCGGGCTACGGCGAGCATTTGCAACGACGAGTGACCGAGTTTCGGCGGCATGAGCGGGCATGGCGGATTCGTTCACAGCTTCTTAGCCCTTCAGCATGTCGAGCTCGTCGACATTGATCGTGGCGCGGTTGCGGAACAGCACGACGAGGATCGCCAGCCCGATCGCCGATTCCGCCGCGGCAACCGTGAGGATGAAGAACACGAAGACCTGCCCTGCCATGTCGCCCAGGTAATGCGAGAACGCGACGAAATTGAGGTTCACCGCCAGCAGCATCAGTTCGATGGCCATCAGGAGCACGATCAGGTTCTTGCGGTTCAGGAAGATGCCGATCACCGAGAGCGCGAACAGGATGGCGCCCAGCACGAGGTAATGGCCGAGTGTGACGGTCCCGAGGCTCATCGCGATCTCCAGGCAAAGGACGGCATTGCTGGGCGGACGGGCCGGCAGGCGGTCATGGCTTGGCCCCTGCGACCGGTGCCGAGGTCGCTTGCGACGCGGCCGCCGCCTCCCCGACCGATTGCGGCGCGGCCTCGACCGTCGGCTGCAGCTTGACGATCCGCAAACGATCGGCCGGCCGGACGCGAACCTGCTCCGAAGGATCCTGGTGCTTCGAATCCTTGCGGCCGCGCAGCGTCAGGGCGATCGCCGCGACGATGGCGACGAGCAGCAGCACCGCGGCGATCTGCAGCGGATAGAGGTAGCGGGTGTACAGCACGATGCCGAGCAGCTTGGTGTTGCCCGCGGCCATGGCGTCGGCGCTGAGCGCGGGCACGTTGGTCGTGTAGAAGCCGGGCAGCAGCACCGCCGCCATCTCGAGCGCGATCACGACGCCGACGAGCGCCGCGACCGGGAAGTGGGTCCAGAAACCAGCGCGCAAGGCCTCCGACCCGACGTCGAGCATCATCACCACGAACAGGAACAGCACCATCACCGCGCCGACGTACACCAGCACCAGCACGATCGCGAGGAACTCGGCGCGCAGCAGAATCCAAACGCAGGCGGCGTTGAAGAAGGCGAGCACGAGGTACAGCGCGGCGTAGACAGGGCTCCGCGCCGTGATGACGCGGAAGGACGCGAACAGCAGCACCGCCGCGAAGACGTAGAAGAGCGCGGTATCGATCATGATGGTGATGTCGTCAAGGGCCCGCGAGCCGCGCGAGCGCGCCTCAACGGTACTTGGCGTCCGCCTCCTTGGCCGCGGCAATCTCGCTTTCGTAGCGGTCGCCGACGGCGAGCAGCATCTCCTTCGTGAAATAAAGGTCGCCGCGCTTTTCGCCGTGGTATTCGAAAATGTGGGTCTCGACGATCGAGTCGACCGGGCAGCTCTCTTCGCAGAAGCCGCAGAAGATGCACTTCGTCAGGTCGATGTCGTAGCGCGTCGTGCGGCGCGAACCGTCGTCCCGGATATCCGACTCGATAGTGATCGCGAGCGCCGGGCACACCGCCTCGCAGAGCTTGCACGCGATGCAGCGCTCCTCGCCGTTTTCGTATCGGCGCAGCGCGTGCAGGCCGCGAAAGCGCGGCGAGAGCGGCGTCTTTTCCTCCGGGAACTGGATCGTGATCTTGCGTGAGAGGAAGTGGCGCCCGGTGAGGGCCATGCCCTTCAACAGTTCGCCGAGCAGAAAGCTCGAGAAGAAGCTCTTCACCGGCGACGTAGCGACGGAAGCCATTGCAGCGCCCTTATTTCCAGATGTTCCACGGCGACTGGATCACCAGACCGACGACCACCAGCCAGACGAGCGTCACCGGTATGAAGATCTTCCAGCCGAGCCGCATGATCTGGTCGTAGCGAAAGCGCGGGAAGCTCGCCCGCACCCAGAGGAAGACGGTCACGACGCAGAAGGTCTTGCCGAAGAGCCAGAACCAGTTCCAGAACCAGCTGCTTTGCTCGACCCACCCAGGTGTCGCCGCCCCGAAGATCGCGAACGACACGGGCGCGTGCCAGCCGCCGAGAAACATGATCACGGCGATCGCCGAGATCAGGATCATGTTGGCGTACTCGGCGAGGAAGAACATCGCGAACGCCATGCCCGAGTACTCGACCATGTGCCCGGCCACGATCTCCGACTCACCTTCGACGACGTCGAAGGGATGCCGGTTGGTTTCGGCCAGGCCCGAGATGAAGTAGACGACGAAGATCGGCAGCAGCGGCAGCCAGTTCCACGACAGGAACGACGCGCCATGGGCGGCGAACCAGCCGCGGTCCTGCCCGAGCACGATGTCGGTCATGTTCAGGCTGCCGCTCACCATCAGCACGACGACCAGGCAGAAGCCGATCGCGATCTCGTAGCTCACCATCTGCGCCGAGGCGCGCAGCGCCCCGAGGAAGGCGTATTTCGAGTTCGAGGCCCAGCCGGCGATGATCACGCCGTAGACCTCGACCGAGGTGATCGCCATCAACAACAGCAGCCCGGCGTTCAGATTGGAAAGCGCCGCCGCCGGGCCGAACGGGATCACGACCCACGCGGCGAGCGACGGCATGATCGTCATCACGGGGCCGAGAAAGAACAGGCTTCGCACCGCGCGGGTTGGGAGAATGATCTCCTTGAAAATCAGCTTCACCGCATCGGCAATCGGTTGCAGCAGGCCGAGCGGGCCGACCCGGTTCGGGCCCGGGCGTACCTGGGTCCAACCGATCGCCTTGCGCTCCCAGAGCGTCAGGTAGGCGACGCAGACCATCAGCGGCAGCAAGAGTGCGACGATCTTCGCCAGCGTCCAGGCCAGCGGCCAGATGGGCCCGAGGGCCGACGCGCCGGCATGGGTCAGCGAGTCGAGCATCCTCAGGCCCTCTCGACGACGACGCGGCCGAACATCGGGCCGAGCGCGGCGGTATCCGGGTGGCCCGCGGCGATCCGCACGCAGCCGGGCGCCAACGACGATTCGAGCCGTGCCGGCAACATCGAGCTCACGCCGCCCTGGGTGACCTTTACCACCGCGCCTTCGGTCAGCCCCAGCTCCGCCCAAACGGCAACCGGCAGCCCGACCTTCGGCGGGCGCGCGTCGGCGGTCAGCTGCAGCGACGCCGCGCGCCGCACGAGCGCGTCGCTCGAATAGATCGGTACGTCGGCGATACGCTCGAAAGCCCGGGGCACCGACTCGACCGCCGATTCGGGCACCGGTCCATCGGCGCCGGGCGACGCGGTGTTGTCGAGCCGCCCGGCGATCTGCGCCGCGCCGCCGAGCGCTTCGCCGCGGACTTCCTCGGAAGTTTCTTGCTCGAAGCCGTCGAGCCCAAGCAGATTGCCCAGCACGCGTAGCACCTTCCACGCCGGCCGCGTGTCGCCGAGCGGCTTGACGACGCCGTGGAAGCTCTGCACCCGGCCTTCGGCGTTCACGAAGGTGCCGGAGGTTTCGCTGAAGGGTGCGATCGGCAGCAGCACATCGGCCACATCGATCGCGGCGCTTCGGAACGGTGTCAAGGCGACGACCATCTCGGCAGCGCCCAGCATCGCCTTGGCTCGGACGGGATCGGCCAGGTCGAGTGCCGGCTCGATGTTCAGCAACAGCGCGGCCTTGATCGCGTCGCCGCCGACGATGGCTGCGGCGTCCAAACCGCCGCGCCGTGGCGAGGCGCCGACCAACTGCGCGCCGACCGAGTTGGCGGCCTCACCGAAATAGCCGACCGTCGCGCCGATCTGGCCGCCGATCCATTGGGAGACTGCCAGAAGCTTTTCCGCATCGAAGTGCTGCGCCGCGGCGTTGCCAAGCAGGATCGCCTTGCGCTGGCCGCTGGCGAGCGACGCGGCGATCACCTTCGCGTCCTGCGTGGCCTCGCCGCCGAAAGGCGCCGCACTGCCGCTGGCGGCGCCGACGGCCGCCGCGACGTTCGCGAGCGCCGTGACCCACGCCCCGGGCGCGGCGGTGGTTTGCGAGGCGAGCGGCATCAGCCAGTCGTCGTGAACCGCGTTGAGGCTGTGAATCTGCGCGCCCTTGCGTGCGGCCTGTCGCAGGCGCTGCGCGAACAAGGGATGGTCCTTGCGCAGGAAGGAACCCACCACCAGCGCCTGTTGGACGTTCGACAGCGAAGCGATGGTGGTGCCGAGCCAGCGCACCCCGGCGCCGGCTGCGGGCGCGGCCTGACGCAGCCGATGGTCGATGTTGTCGCTGCCGAGCCCACGCACCAGCTTCGCCAGCAGGTGCAGCTCCTCGACGGTGCTGTGCGGCGAAGCCAGCGCGCCGATCGCCTCGGCACCATGATCGCCCTTGATCTGTTGCAGCCCGCGGGCGACGTATTCGAGCGCGGTCGACCAGTCGACGGACCGCCATTCGCCGCCCTGCTTCACCATCGGCGCGGTCAACCGGTCGGCGCTCCCGAGCGCCTCGTATGAGAAGCGGTCGCGGTCGGCGATCCAGCACTCGTTGACGTCCTCGTTCTCGAGCGGCAGCACCCGCAGGACCTGCGCCCCTTTGACCTGCACGATCAGGTTCGAGCCGGTCGAGTCGTGCGGGCTCACGCTCTTGCGGCGCGAGAGTTCCCAGGTGCGCGCCTGGTAGCGGAACGGCTTCGAGAGCAGCGCCCCGACCGGGCAGACGTCGATCATGTTGCCGGAAAGCTCTGAATCGATCGTCTCGCCGGCGATCGTCGTGATCTCCGAATGCTCGCCGCGGTGGATCATGCCGAGCTCCATCACCCCGGCGACTTCCTGGCCGAAGCGGACGCAGCGCGTGCAGTGGATGCAACGGTTCATCTCGCGCATCGAGATCAGCGGCCCGACGTCCTTCGGGAAGACGACGCGCTTTTCCTCGGCGTAGCGCGACGACGACGCGCCGTAGCCGACCGCCAGATCCTGCAGCTGGCATTCACCGCCCTGGTCGCAGATCGGGCAATCGAGCGGATGATTGATCAGCAGGAACTCCATCACCCCCTGCTGAGCCTGGAGCGCCTTGGCGCTCTTGGTGCGGACGATCATGCCCTGCGTGACCGGCGTGGCGCAGGCCGGCATCGGCTTCGGCGCCTTCTCGACCTCGACCAGGCACATGCGGCAGTTGGCCGCGATCGAGAGCTTCTTGTGATAGCAGAAATGCGGAATGTAGGTGCCGGCCTTGTCGGCCGCCTGCATCACCATGCTGCCTTCGACGACCTCGACCTTGCGGCCGTCGAGCTCGATCTCGATCATGCGGCACCCCGCGCCGCGGTGGCATGGCGCTCGCCGATCGCGGTGACGGTGGGATGCGGAATCCCGCTCATCGACGAGTTCTGCTCCGGGTGCACGCTCGCGGACGAGCCAAGCCGGCCCGCGTGGACGGGTGCCTCCGCGTGCTGGATCAGCGCGACGAACTCGTCCTTGAAGTGCTTGATCATCGCCCGCACCGGCATCGCCGCGGCATCGCCCAGGGCGCAGATCGTGCGGCCCTGGATATTGTCGGAGACGGTGTTCAGGAGATCGATGTCCTGCAGACGCCCTTGCCCGTTGGCAATGCGCTCGACCATCCGGTAGAGCCAGCCCGTGCCTTCGCGGCAGGGCGTGCACTGGCCGCAGCTTTCGTGCATGTAGAAGTACGAGAGGCGCAACAGGCTTCGCACCATGCTGCGGCTGTCGTCCATCACGATCACGGCGCCCGAGCCGAGCATCGAGCCGGCTTTGGCGATCGAGTCGTAATCCATCGTCAGCCCGTTCATGACGGCCGCGGGCAGCACCGGCGCCGACGAGCCGCCGGGAATCACGGCCTTGACGGTGCGACCCGGGGGCGGGCCGCCGGCCAGTTCCAAAAGCTCGGTGAACGGCGTGCCGAGCGGAATCTCATAGTTGCCGGGCCGCTGCACGTCGCCGACGACCGAAAAGATCTTGGTGCCGCCGTTGTTCGGCTTGCCGATCTCGAGGTACGGCGCACCACCGTTGCGAATGATCCACGGCACGGCGGCGAAGGTTTCGGTGTTGTTGATCGTGGTCGGCTTGCCGTACAGGCCGAAGCTCGCCGGGAACGGCGGCTTGAAACGCGGTTGGCCTTTTTTGCCTTCGAGCGACTCGAGCAGCGCGGTTTCTTCGCCGCAGATATAGGCGCCGAAGCCATGCGCCGCGTGTAGCTGGAACGAGAACGTCGATCCGAGCAGGTTGTCGCCGAGGTAGCCGGCGGCGCGCGCCTCCTCGAGTGCCGCCTCGAAGCGGTCGTACACCTCGAAGATCTCGCCGTGGATGTAGTTGTAGCCGGTGCGAATCCCCATCGCGTAGGCCGCGATCGCCATGCCTTCGATGACGATGTGCGGGTTGAACAAGAGGATGTCGCGGTCCTTGCAGGTGCCGGGCTCGCCTTCGTCCGAATTGCAGACCAGGTATTTGGCGCCTGGGAACTGGCGCGGCATGAAGCTCCACTTGAGCCCGGTCGGAAAGCCCGCACCGCCGCGACCCCGCAGCCCCGACGCCTTGACCTCGGCGATCACCTGCTCGGGCGTCATAGCGCCGCCCTCGCCTTTGCCGAGGATCTTCTTCAGCGCCTGGTAGCCACCGCGGGCTTCGTAGTCCTTCAGCCGCCAGTTGGCGCCGTCGAGCCTGTCGAAGATCTGCGCGCCGATGTGGCGGCCGTGGAAGCAGGTCTCGGCGCCGGTCGATTGAAACTTCGAAAGATCCAACAGCGGGTTCATGCCGGGGCTGCCTTGCAGGTTGCGAGCAGGTCGTCGAGCCGGGCTTCGGTCATGAAACTCAGCATCTGCCGGTCGTTGACAAGCATGACCGGCGCGTCGGCGCAGGCACCGAGGCATTCGCTCTTTTGCACCGTGAAGAGGCCATCGGCCGTGGTGCCGCCCTCGGGCACGCCGAGCCGTTGGCAAAGATGCTCCAGGGCGGTCTGGCCGTCGCGCAACTGACACGGCAGATTGGTGCAGACGTTGAATTTGAACCGGCCGACCGGGGCCTGGTTGTACATGTTGTAGAAGGTCGTGACCTCGTGCACCGCGATCGGCGGCATGCCGAGGTAATCGGCGACGAACTGCTCACCTGCGGCCGACACGAAGCCGATCTCTTGCTGAACGATTGCCAGGCAGGCCATGACCGCCGACTGTTTCTGATCGGCCGGGTACTTGCCAACTTCGCGGGCGAAGCGCGCGAGCGTCGCTTCGCTTGGCGCCCAGAACCGGCTTCCGGTCGTCTCGGGACGAATTGCCGTCGCCGCGCTCATCGATCGATCTCCCCGAACACGATGTCCATCGTGCCGATAAGAGCGACCGCGTCGGCGATCATGTGGCCACGCGACAGCTCGTCGAGCGATGCTAGATGGGAAAAGCCCGGCGGCCGGATCTTCAGCCGATACGGCTTGTTGGCGCCGTCGCTCACGATATAGATACCGAATTCGCCTTTCGGGTGCTCGACCGCCGCATAGACCTCGCCCTCGGGGACGTGAAAGCCCTCGGTGAACAACTTGAAGTGGTGGATCAGATCTTCCATCCCCGACTTCATGTCGAGACGCGGCGGCGGTGCGACCTTGTGGTTGCTGGTAATCACCGGCCCCGGGTTGGCTTTCAGCCAGTCGATGCACTGACGGATGATCTTGTTGGCCTCGCGCATCTCCTGCACGCGCACGAGATAGCGGTCGTACGTGTCGCCGTTGACCCCGAGCGGGATGTCGAAATCCATCCGGTCGTAGACGTCGTACGGCTGGTGCTTGCGGAGGTCCCACAACACGCCGGAGCCGCGGAGCATGGGACCAGTGAAGCCGAGGTTCTTGGCACGCTCGGGGGTCACGATGCCGATGCCGACGGTGCGCTGCTTCCAGATGCGGTTGTCGGTCAGGAGCGTCTCGTACTCGTCGACGCGCGCCGGGAACCGCTTCACGAAGTCGTCGATAAAGTCGAGGAGCGAACCCTGGCGGTTCTCGTTCAATCCGGCCATGGCCTTTGCGTTGCGGATCTTCGAGGCCTTGTACTGCGGCATCTCGTCGGGCAGGTCGCGGTACACGCCGCCGGGACGGATGTAGGCCGCGTGCATCCGCGCCCCCGACGCCGCCTCGTACATGTCGAAGAGGTCTTCGCGCTCGCGGAAGCAATAGATGAAGATGTTCATCGCCCCGCAGTCGAGGCCGTGCGCGCCGAGCCACATCAGGTGGTTCATCAGGCGGGTGATCTCGGCGAACATCACGCGGATGTACTGCGCGCGGATCGGCACGTCGACGCCCAGCAAGCGCTCGATCGCCAGACAATACGCATGCTCGTTCGACATCATGGAGACGTAATCCAGCCGGTCCATGTAGGGCAGCGACTGGATGAAGGTCTTCGATTCGGCGAGCTTTTCGGTCGCGCGGTGCAACAGGCCGATGTGCGGGTCGGCGCGCTGGATCACCTCGCCGTCGAGCTCGAGCACGAGGCGCAGAACCCCGTGGGCCGCCGGGTGCTGCGGGCCGAAGTTCAAGGTGTAGTTCTTGATGTCAGCCATGAAAGGCACGAGAGAGGCACGAAAGGGCAGGCGGGCGCGCGCGGGTGGCACGCTGCTGCAGCCGGAGCGTCAGTGCAGGCCTCCGTAATTGTCTTCGCGGATGATGCGCGGCGTGATCTCGCGCGGCTCGATCGTGACCGGCTGGTAGATGACCCGCTTCTGCTCGTCGTCGTAGCGCATCTCGACGTAGCCGGTGACCGGAAAATCCTTCCGAAACGGGTGGCCGATGAAGCCGTAATCGGTCAAGATCCGGCGCAGGTCGTTATGACCCTCGAAAATGATCCCGTAGAGATCGAAAGCCTCGCGCTCGAACCAGTTGACCGAACTCCAGACCTCGGTCAGGGAGGCGACGAGCGGCACGTCGTCGTCGGAACAAAACACCTTGAGACACACGCGCCAGTTGTGCTCGAGCGACAACAGGTGCGAGGCGACGCAGAAGCGCGGCCCTTCCCAGGCCTGATCCTTGTAGCTCGAGTAGTCAATGCCGCAGAGATCGACGTTCTGCTCGAAGCGCAGGCTCGGGTGATCGCGAAGCAGCAATGCCGAATCGAGGTAGTTCGCGGCCGAAACCGTGAGTGTGAGTTCGCCGCGGTCCCGGACCAGCGTCTTGACGCGATCGCCCAAAGTCGCGGTCAGCGCCTGCTGCAGGTCGTCGAGCCTCATGCGCGCGCGATCGTATTTTCGCGGCGAATCTTCGCCTGCAGCTGCAGGACGCCGTAGAGCAGCGCCTCAGCGGTCGGCGGGCACCCCGGCACGTAGACATCCACCGGCACGATCCGGTCGCAGCCCCGCACCACCGAATAGCTGTAGTGGTAGTACCCGCCGCCGTTCGCGCACGAGCCCATCGACAGCACCCAGCGCGGCTCGGCCATCTGGTCGTAGACCTTGCGCAGCGCCGGCGCCATCTTGTTGCAGAGCGTACCCGCGACGATCATCAAATCGCTTTGACGCGGGCTCGGCCGGAACAGCATGCCGAAGCGGTCGATGTCGTAGCGGGCCGCGCCCGCATGCATCATCTCGACCGCACAGCATGCGAGGCCGAAGGTCATCGGCCACAGCGAGCCGGTCTTCGACCAGTTGATCAGCGCATCGACGCTGGTCGTGACGAAACCTTCCTTGAGAACGCCATCAATTGCCATCGCCAGTTGTCTCGTGTCAGTTCGACGGCGCGTGCGCCCATCCCGTCATTCCCAATCGAGCGCACCCTTCTTCCATTCGTAGACGAAGCCGACGACCAGGATCGCCAGGAACAACATCATCGCCCAGAAGCCGGTGGGGCCGATTTCCCTCAGCGAAACCGCCCATGGAAAGAGAAAGGCGATTTCGAGATCGAACAGGATGAAAAGAATCGCGACCAGGTAATAGCGGACATCGAACTTCATCCGCGCATCTTCGAAGGCTTCGAAGCCGCATTCGTAAGGCGAGTTCTTCGCCTGATTAGGCCGATTCGGGCCCATGATGAATCCGAGCACCTGAGGTACCACACCGACGCCCGCGCCGACCAGAATGAACAGGATGACGGGCAGGTAGGAGTCCAGATTCATCGGTACGGTGGCCCTTGCGCGGGCTGCCTGCAACGCTGCGCCGACGCCATCGATGGGGCAGGCGCCGCGCGATTGATTGGTGCCGTCGGCGAGACTCGAACTCGCACAGCTTTCGCCACTACCCCCTCAAGATAGCGTGTCTACCAGTTTCACCACGACGGCCAAGCGCACATGTGACGCTTGCAACGAGAGCCCGGCTGGCATGAGGATGGCTCACCGAACAAGCGTTTCATTCTAGCCGTATCGGCCCTTCGATTCACCCAGGCGCGGACGCTTTCGCTGCGCTGCAACAAGGGACGCGGCGAGGCCGCTTTTCGATGGCCGCGACCGAGTCCGCCAGCGACGCGCGCCGGCGACCAGACGTGCCGTTGGCCCTGGTCGCCCGATCAGCGCGTCGGGATCGCGCCTGCGCCCGAGGCCGACGGCGCCGGGCCGGTCGGCAAGGCCGCCGGGCTCGATGGGCCGCGGGCGGCCGGCACCATCGTCGGCGAGCTCGCAGGGCCGGGAACGAGAGCCGCGCCGCTCAGTGGGGCGCTGGCGGCCGAGGCCCCGCCTGCCGGCCGGTCAAGGACGCTGCCGCCGCTCGCGGCCGCGGGTCGTTCATTCGAGAAGTAGGCCAGCGCCAGCGTGCAAACGAAGAACACTGCGGCGCACACCGCCGTGGATCGCGACATGAAGTTGGCGCTCCCGGTGGCGCCGAACAGGCTTCCCGAGGCCCCGCTGCCGAACGACGCGCCCATGTCGGCGCCCTTGCCGTGCTGGATCAGCACCAGCCCGATCATGACCAGCGCCGTGAGGATCTGCAGCGCGATCACCAGATTCCAAACCAGATTCATTCTGTCTCCGAAACATGCACCGCCGGCGCGCAGGGCGCGGCCGGCACCGCTTCAACCCGCGGCGGCGCGAATCGCGTTGAAATCGTCGGCTTTCAACGAAGCCCCGCCGATCAGGCCGCCGTCGATGTCACGCGCGGCGAAGAGTGCGGGCGCGTTGTCCGCCTTCATGCTGCCCCCGTACAGGATGCGCATCCCGGCGGCCTGCGCATCGACCGCGGCGTGCAGTTGCGCGCGCAGCACCGCGTGCACCGCCTGCGCCTGCGCGACGCTCGCCGTGCGGCCGGTGCCGATCGCCCAGACCGGTTCGTAGGCGACGACGATCTGACCGACGCAGGCGCCGAGCGTGTGGATCACGGTCGACAGCTGCCGCTTGACGACCTCGTCGGTCCGGCCGCCATCGCGCTCGTCCAGCGTCTCGCCGACGCAGACGATCGGCGTGACGCCGTGGCCGAGCGCAGCCTTCGCCTTGTCGGCCACCTGCTGATCGGTTTCGCGGTGGTAGCTGCGCCGCTCCGAATGGCCGACCAGCACGTAGCGGCATCCGAACTCGGCGAGCATCGATGCCGAGACCTCACCGGTGTAGGCACCGCTTTCGAACGCCGAGCAATCCTGGGCGCCCCAGACGATCGGACTTTCGCCCAGCGCTTCCCGAACCTCCGCGAGGTACACGAACGGCGCGCAGACCGCGACTTCGGCGAGGCCCGAAACGACGCCGCGGAGCCCCGCGAGCAAAGTTGCGTTGGCGGCACCGCTGCCGTTCATCTTCCAGTTGCCGACAACGAGACGACGGGGCATGCGTGGAGGCTCCAGGTTCACCACTGCAGCACGATCTTGCCGACGTGCTCGCTCGATTCCATCAAGGCGTGCGCGGCGGCCGCCTGGGCGGCCGGCAACACCGCATGAATCACCGGCTTCACCGCGCCCGATTCGATCGTCGGCCAGACCTTGCCGCGCAGCGCCGCGGCGATGGCGCCCTTGAAGGCGACCGAACGCGGGCGCAATGTGGAGCCGGTGAGCGTCAACCGCCTTCGCATGACGATGCTCGCATCGACACGCGCCTCGACGCCGCCCTGCACCGCGATAAAGACGAGCCGGCCGTCTTCAGCCAGGCAGGCGAGCTCGCGCTCCACGTAGCTGCCCGCGACCATGTCGAGGATCACGTCGACGCCGCGCCCCGCGGTCAGGCGCATGGCCTCGCGGGCGAAATCCTGCGTGCGGTAGTTGATCGCATGATCTGCGCCGAGCGCGACGCATGCCTGGCACTTGACGTCGCTGCCCGCGGTGACGATGACCGTCGCGCCGGCCGATTTCGCGAGCTGGATCGCGGTCGTGCCGATGCCGCTCGACCCGCCCTGGATCAGCACCGTCTCGCCGGCCTGCAGACGCCCGCGGTCGAAGACGTTCGACCAGACGGTGAAGAACGTTTCGGGCAGGCTCGCGGCCTCGACGTCGCTCAAGTTGGCAGGTGTCGGCAGGCACTGCGCGACCGGTGCCACGCACAGCTCGGCATAGCCGCCGCCTGCGACCAGCGCGCAGACGCGTTCGCCGAGCATGAAACGGGCGTCCGACAAGGCCCGTGCGTCGCCGGCGACGATCGTGCCGGCGACCTCGAGCCCGGGCAGGTCGGAGGCGCCGGACGGCACGGGGTAGTGGCCCCTGCGTTGCAGAACGTCCGGCCGGTTCACGCCCGAGGCGGCGACCCGGATCAGCACCTGGCCGTCGCCGGCGACCGGATCCGGCCGTTCGACGAGCCGAAGCACCTCCGGACCGCCGAACGAGGTGATCTCGATCGCTTTCATCGCTCCCTCACTCGAAGCTGCGATCCGGACCGCGGTCGTACGACGGCGCCGGCTCGCGATCGAGCAAGGCCTTCATCGACAGCTTGACGCGCCCTTTCTCGTCGGTCTCGAGCACCTTGACGCGAACCACCTGACCTTCCTTCAGAAAATCGGTGACGCGCTCGACCCGCTGGTGCGCGATCTGGCTGATGTGCAGCAAGCCGTCCTTGCCGGGCAGCAGATTGATCAGGGCGCCGAAGTCGAGGATCTTGGTGACGGGACCCTCGTAGATCTTGCCGACCTCGACTTCCGCGGTGATTTCCTCGATGCGCTTCTTCGCGAACGCCGCCTTGTCGGCATCGGTCGAGGCGATGGTGATCGTGCCGTCTTCGCCGATATCGATCGTGCAGCCGGTTTCCTCGGTCAACGCCCGGATCGTCGCCCCCCCCTTGCCGATCACGTCGCGGATCTTCTCCGGGTTGATCTTCATCGAGTAGAGCCGTGGCGCGAAGGGCGACACCTCGGTCGCGGCGCCGCTCATCGCCTCGGTCATCTTGGCGAGGATGTGCAGCCGTGCTTCCTTCGCCTGCGCGAGCGCGACCTGCATGATCTCCTTCGTGATGCCCTGGATCTTGATGTCCATCTGCAGGGCGGTCACGCCGTTCGTGGTGCCGGCGACCTTGAAGTCCATGTCGCCGAGGTGATCCTCGTCGCCGAGGATGTCGGTCAGCACGGCGAAGCGGTTGCCGTCCTTGATCAGGCCCATCGCGATGCCCGCGACGTGCGCCTTGAGCGGCACGCCGGCGTCCATCAGTGCCAGGCAGCCACCGCACACCGATGCCATGGACGACGAGCCGTTCGACTCGGTGATCTCCGAAACGACGCGCATCGAGTACGGGAAATCGGTCTGGCTCGGAAGCACCGCCGCCAGCGCCCGCTTGGCGAGCCGGCCATGCCCGATCTCGCGGCGCTTCGGCGTGCCGACGCGGCCGGTCTCGCCGGTAGCGAACGGCGGCATGTTGTAGTGGAGCATGAAGTGCTCGGTGAACTCGCCCGAGAGCGCATCGATCTTCTGCGCGTCACGGGCGGTGCCGAGCGTGGCAGCGACGAGCGCCTGGGTTTCGCCGCGCGTGAAGAGCGCCGAGCCGTGGGCGCGCGGCAGCACGCCGTTCCGGATCTCGATCTCGCGCACGGTGCGCGTGTCGCGCCCGTCGATGCGCGGTTCGCCCGAAAGGATCTGCTGGCGGACGATCTTCGCCTCGATGTCGAATAGCACGTTGTCGAGGCCGACCTTGTCGAACGCGACGCCGTCGGCGCTCAGCGATGCGGCGGTCGACGCGACGACCGCGCGGGTGGCATGCGTGCGCGCCTGCTTCGAGCGGATCTGGTAGGCGTCGCGCAACGGGGCCTCGGCCAGCGCCGTGACGGTGGCGATGAACGGCTCGTCCTTCGCGGCGGCGGTCCAGTCCCAAGCGGGCTTTCCGGCGTCGCGCACCAATTGATGAATCGCCTCGATCGCGACCTTGCTCTGGTCGTGACCGAAAACGATCGCACCGAGCATGATCTCCTCGCTCAGCTGCTTCGCTTCGGACTCGACCATCAGCACCGCCGCTTCGGTGCCCGCGACGACCAGGTCCAGCGCCGAGCGCGCCACATCGCTCTTGCCCGGGTTCAGCACGTACTGGCCGTCGATGTAGCCGACGCGTGCCGCGCCGATCGGGCCGTTGAACGGGATGCCGGAGATCGCGAGCGCCGCCGAAGAACCGATCAGCGCGGCGATGTCGGCCGAGACCTCCGGGTTCAACGACAGCACGTGGATCACCACCTGCACCTCGTTGTAGAAACCCTCGGGGAACAGCGGACGCAGCGGGCGGTCGATCAAGCGCGAGGTCAGCGTCTCGAGTTCGCTCGGGCGTCCTTCGCGCTTGAAGAAGCTGCCCGGGATGCGGCCGGCGGCATAGGTTTTCTCGATGTAGTCGACGGTCAACGGAAAGAAGTCCTGACCCGGCTTCGGATGGCGCGCCGCGACGACCGTCGCCAGCACCACGGTGTCGTCGATGTCGACGAGCACCGCGCCGCCGGCTTGACGCGCGATTTCGCCGGTTTCGAGGCGCACGGTGTGCGAGCCCCAGGTGAAGGTTTTTGTGACTTTGTTGAACAGGCTCATGCGGTGTCTCGGGTGTCGGGTTGGCCGCGACTCGCGGCAGGAAGGATGGTTCGGCAGACCGGCGAGCGCCCCGCGAGGGCCGCCCGGCCAAGCGAGCGCGAATCGGCGCCGCGTGATGGTCGGCTCGCCAGCGGTAGGCGCTTCGCAAGCGGCTCTCGGAACCGGCGGGTCTCGGACGAGGAGGCGGCTGTGTGCCCACCCGACGCGTTCCTGGGCCCGTCGGGCGTTACTTGCGAAGACCGAGCTTCTGGATCAGCGCGGTATAGCGCCCCGCGTCGCGGTCCTTCAAGTAAGCCAGCAGGCTCTTGCGCTGGTTGACGAGCTTGACGAGCCCACGCCGACCATGATGATCCTTGCGGTGCGTCTTGAAGTGCGGCGTCAAATCGTTGATGCGCGCGGTCAAGAGGGCGACCTGCACTTCCGGCGATCCGGTGTCGCCCGTGGTACGGGCATGGGCCTGGACGATGCCGGCCTTGTCGATGGTGGCGTTGGACATGTTCGTTTCCTGTTGAACCAGAACCCGCGTCCGACGCGCAGCGCAAGAAGCGCTGGACGGTGCCACGGTTCCTGGGATGGTTCTGGGAACCGCGTCGAGCGGAGCCAGAAACCGGACTTGCGCACAACGGTGAAACCGACCGATGGCGTGCTTTTTCCTCGTGAAAGGCGCGGAGGAAGTCCACGAGTATACCGGGGGTAACGGAGGAAGACGTGCGTGCCTTTAGCCGGCGTCGCATTGGAAGGAGGTCTCGGAACGAAGCCGACTGTTGCGGTCGCCTCGATCGGCGTCGAAAGCGTGACTTGAAAAGCGCTGCCTCGCTCCAAATTCGACGCCATGGCTGCTGCAGGTGCAGCGGCGGTTCGATTCCAGGAGTTTTTCATGTTGCTTTACCCCCTGACCCGTGCCCTTTCCCGCCCGGCGCCCGTGCCGCAACCGAGCCGCGTGCTCGACGGCTCGTTCGAGCGCTTCTTCGCCAACGCCGCGGTCGCCCAGTCGGTGCGCAGCCCAGCGCTCGAGGTGAGCGAAACCGATGACGCCTACATCGTCTCCTTCGATGTTCCGGGCGTGACCCGCGAGCAGCTGAAGGTGTCGGTCCAAGGTCGTCGCGTCGCCGTCGAAAGCGTCGACGTTGCGGCGGCGGAAGTCGCTTCCGAAGGCGATGCGCCTAAAGCGGAGGCTGCGCCGGCCGCGCCACGCACGCTGTACCGTGAGCGGAGCCGGGCGCCGTTCGCCCGTACCCTGAGCCTCCCGGCCGAGGTCGATCAGTCCGCCTCGCAGGCGAAGTTCGAGAACGGCGTGCTGACGCTGACGCTCACGAAGAAGGTGCCGACGGGAGCGACGCAGCTGACGATCGGCTGATCGGCCGCCACGACCAGCCGATCGAGATCGCCCGTCAGGCGGCTGACCGCGGACTGATCGCTTCGAGTGGCCAGCGCGGCAAAACGCTGAACGCGCGGTCGCTCGAGAGATCGGCCCGTCCGCGTTGCCAGCGCATCGCCGCGGCGAGCGCGATCATCGCGCCGTTGTCGGTGCAGAGCGCCGGTTCGGGGTAGTGCACCCTGAACCGGCGCTTTTTGCTTTCCGCGGTCAGCGTCTCGCGCAGGCGGGTGTTGGCGCCGACGCCGCCGGCCACGACCAGTCGGTCGCAACCGGTTCGCCGCAAAGCATCGATCGCTTTGGCGCAGAGCACCTCGACGATCGCTCGCTCGGTCGAGGCGGCGAGATCGGCCCGCTGTCCTGGCGTCGGCGTGTCACCCCAGCGCATTACATGGGTTCGCACCGCGGTCTTCAGCCCGGCGAACGAGAAATCGAGGTCACCGCTGCGCAACAGCGGTCGCGGCAGCTCGAAAGCGTCGTCGCGTCCTTCACGGGCCAGACGCGACAAGGCCGGGCCGCCCGGATATCCCAGTCCGAGAAGCTTGGCCGATTTGTCGAAGGCCTCGCCCGCGGCATCGTCGACTGTGTCGCCGAGCAATTCGTAGGCGCCGACGTTCTCGACCCGCAACAGCTGCGTGTGGCCGCCCGACACGAGCAAGGCGACGAATGGAAAATCAGGCGGGTCGTCGGACAGGAAGGGCGACAGCAGGTGGCCTTCGAGGTGATGCACCCCGATCGTCGGCACGTCGAGCGCCGCGGCCATCGCCGACGCCACACCGGCGCCGACAAGCAGCGCACCGGCCAGGCCGGGTCCCCTGGTGTAGGCAACCGCGTCAACCGTACCGATCGCCACGCCGGCGATCTCGAGCACGCGGCGCGTCAACGGCAGGACCCGGCGGATGTGATCGCGCGAGGCGAGTTCCGGCACGACACCGCCGTAGTCGCGGTGCAAATCGATCTGGCTGTGCAGGGCGTCGCCCAGCAAGACGGGGGTTTCCCCGCCAGCGGCGCAATGCACCAAGGCCACGCCGGTCTCGTCGCATGACGACTCGATCCCGAGCACTCTCATCGGCGCGAGTGTAGGGGGCGCTGAAATGACAACAGGGCAAGCGACGCGAGGTCGCTTGCCCTGTTTGTCATCACCCTAGGTGGTTCGTTACCAATTAAACCCGACAACTGGAAGACTGACGATTCCGGCGTTTGTTGCCCACATGACGGCGTCCTTTCTGATAGACAACGACTGTCTGAGAGCTATTTCACCAAAAATTTCACAGACGGCAACCTATCAGTTCTGGTAGGAACGTAACGACACCACCGCTAAAGCAAGCCGAGTTGAATCGCCTTCAACACTGCTTGATGCTTGGAGGACGTCTCCAACTTCCGCATGATGTTTCGAATGTGAAAGTTGACGGTGTTCTCGCTGAGCGACAAAATTTGGCCGGTCACTTCGGCTGTCTTCCCGTTCATGGCCCAACGAAGCACTTCAAGCTCGCGCCGCGTGAGCGCGGGCGCTCCGCCCGGAAGTTCCTGGAATTTGAACAAGCGGAAAGCAGCATCTTGCGCATGCACCGCAAGCAGCTGTAGGCTGGCCAACAGTTGAGTCAGTTGCTCGTCCTTGTCGGGCAGACGCTCTTCTCTGTCGAATCCCAGCAGAAAATGGCGATTCGAGGGCAAGTGCAAGGCGACCGCAACGCCTGTCTTGAAACCGAAGGTCGCTTGGTAGTCCCACAGGTCTGTTGCGCCCTCCTGCACGAAAAGTTCCTGGTCGTAGACGATCGGAACGTTCATCGTTTTCAAGCGCTTGAACACCGGGTTGTTCTGCGCAAGTTCTTCTCGGGCCACGCCCTCCAAGTACGCCGTCGGCATGTTGCCGACAACCCGCATGTCCACATCTGCCCCAGGACGATCGTGCACCATCATCGCCGTGGCGATTCCGAACCCGAGATCATGGCCAAAATTCACGATCAGGCGCTCGAAGGTCGGCAGATCCTCGGCCTCGGCCACCTCGCGGAATCTTTGATGCTTCATTTCGGTCGGCGATGCGTACTATCAAAATTGGGGGCTTGCAGCGAACCGATCGGCGGCCGATAACTGGGGTATAGACATCCAACAATGGAGCAATTATGTCTGTACCCGCTTGGCAGGTGACCACCTGGAATCCTGTTTGTCTTACGCCGCGTCAATGGTCACGGTCCTCACTCCGTCTGAAGCCCCTGAGCGCCTCGATCAACATCGATTCTGCAGGAGGCGGGATTCGCCACGGTCAGGTGTTGTGGGCCGGCGACTGCGACGGCGAGCTGGTCGGTATGGCCTGGGACTGGCGCGAACTGCGCAAGGACGTGATTGCGATGGCCGATCCGATGATGGTGCTGTCGAACCTTCGCTTGCTCGACGAGGCCGGCGTCGAGGTGTCCGATTCGCATCGAATGATCTGCCTCAACAGTGCGATTTACCGACTCCACTGGCAAGAACAGCTCGGCACGCATCACGCCAGCGACCACCTGCGCATGGCCGCTTGAACGCAGGAGAGTCCGCCGCTCGGCCGCGGCTCGACCGAGCGGCGGCGCGAGCTGTCGCACGCCGGGCACGCTCAGCGGCCCTCGGCCGCATGGTTGATCGTGTATTTAGGGATCTCGATCACGACGTTCTGCCGCGCGAGGATCGCCTGGCACGACAGCCGGGAGGTCGGCTCGAGGCCCCAGGCCCGGTCGAGCAAATCTTCTTCGGTCTCGTCAATCTCGCCGAGCGAGTCGTAACCCTCACGCACGACCACGTGGCAGGTCGTGCAGGCACAGCTCATCTCGCAAGCGTGCTCGATCGCGATGCCGTTCTCGAGCAGCGCTTCACAGATCGAAGTGCCGCTCGGCGCGTCGATGGACGCGCCGTCGGGTGAAAGCGCAGCATTCGGCATGACATGAATCGTCGGCATCGGTCGTTCTTCGTTCGGTTCGGTGTCGGCGGGCCGACTTCAGCGGGGATCGCGTCTAGTTCAGAGTTCGTCGACGCTTCGACCGGCGAGCGCGGCACGAATGCCATGGTTCATGCGGTCCGCCGCGAAGCGTTCCGTCCCCTCGGCCAGCGCAGAGACAGCCGCATCGATCGCCGCCGCGTCGTGGCCCCCCCGCACCGCCTCGACCGCTGACAGCCGTTGCTCGATCGCGGCCCTTTGTTTGGGGTCGAGCAGCTCGCCGTCGGCCGCGAGCGCGGCGCGCGTGGCAAGCAGCAACCGCTCGGCCTCGACACGGGCCTCGCGCAGGCTGCGCTCGGCCATGTCGGCGGCGGCATGCCCGAAGCCTTCGGCCAGCATGCGGGCAATCTCTCCGTCTGCCAGCCCGTAGCTCGGCTTGACCGTGATCGTGGCCTCCACGCCCGAGGTCGCCTCGCGGGCCGTGACGTTCAAGAGTCCGTCGGCATCGACGGCAAAGCTGACGCGCACCCGCGCCGCACCCGCCACCATCGGCGGAATCCCGCGCAGTTCGAAGCGCGCGAGCGACCGGCAATCGGCGACCACCTCACGTTCTCCCTGCACCACGTGGATCGCGATCGCCGTCTGGCCGTCGCGAAAGGTCGTGAAATCCTGGGCGCGCGCGGTCGGAATCGAGCTGTTGCGCGGAATGATTCGCTCGACCAGGCCGCCCATGGTTTCGAGTCCCAGCGAAAGCGCGATCACGTCGAGCAGCAGCAGCGGGTTCGCACGGGCGTTGCCGGCGAGCGCGTCGGCCTGGATTGCCGCGCCGAGGGCGACGACCTGGTCCGGATCGATGTCGGTCAGCGCCGGCCGCCCGAACAGGTCGCCGATCGCCGAACGCACCATCGGCATGCGGGTCGACCCGCCGACCAGCACGACGCCCTGCACGTCGGCGCGCCCGACCTTCGCGTCGCGCAACACTTTGCGAACCCCGGCGAGCGTGCGGTCGAGCAACGGTCGGGTCGCGGCCTCGAAGTCGGCACGGCCGAGGCGCAGTGAGAGCTCGCCGGTCGAGAGCGGGCAGGCGAGCGTCACCTGATCGGTCGACGAAAGCTTTTCCTTGGCGGCGCGCGCCGCGACCAGCAAGGCCCGCTTGTCCTGCGGCGTGACGACCGCAAGCCCCGTTTCGGCGAGCGCCCGGTCAGCCAGTGCCGCATCGAAATCGTCGCCGCCGAGCGCCGAATCGCCGCCCGCGGCGATGACTTCGAAGACGCCGGCCGCCAGCCGCAGCAATGAGATGTCGAATGTGCCGCCACCGAGGTCGTAGATGGCGTACAGCCCTTCGACGCCGTTCTCGAGCCCGTAGGCGATCGCGGCGGCCGTCGGCTCACTGAGGAGGCGCAGCACGTTCAGGCCGGCGAGCCGCGCCGCGTCCTTGGTGGCCTGACGCTGGGCGTCGTCGAAATACGCCGGCACGGTGACGACCGCGCCGAAAATCTCGTCGTCGAAGCTGTCCTCGGCGCGCTGGCGCAAGCTGGCGAGGATCTCGGCCGAGACCTCGACTGGCGACTTCGGCCCTGCAACGGTCCGCAGTTGCACCATCCCCGGCGCATCGATCAAATCGTAGGGCGACTTTTCCGGATGCTCGATATCCGCCAGACCGCGACCCATCAGCCGTTTGGCCGAAAGGATCGTGTTGCGGGGATCGACCGCCGCTTCGGCGAGGGCCGCGGCGCCGATCTGGCGACCGCCGCCGGCGAGGTAACGAACCGCCGACGGCAGGATCACGCGCCCTTCGGCATCGGGCAGGCACTCGGCGACGCCGTTGCGCACCGCCGCGACCAACGAGTGCGTGGTTCCGAGGTCGATGCCGACGGCGATGCGCCGCTGGTGCGGATCGGGCGAGCCGCCGGGTTCGGAGATCTGCAGCAGCGCCATGATGTGCTTATTGTTCCAGCGCTTCGAGACGTCGCTCGACGTCGGCGGCGAAACGGTCGACGAACATCAGCGCCCGCACCTGGACCACCGCGGCGGCGACATCGTGCTCGACGTCCAGAAGCCGGGCGAGGCGTGCCAAGCCGCCGCTCCGATGCGCCACGATCTGCGCCGCGAGTGCCTCGACCGCCTCGACCGTGAGCGCATCGTCGAGCGCCTCGCGCCAGTCCATTTGCTGCATGAGGAACTCGGTCGGCATGGCGGTGTTGCGCTCGGCATCGATGGGCACGCCCGCCAGTTCGCAGAGATAGGCGGCACGCTGCACCGGATCCTTGAGCCGCCGGTACGCCTCATCGAAACGGACCGACCACTGCATCGCCGCCCGCTGGGCCGCCGCGCCTTCGGCAGCGAAGCGGTCGGGATGCACCTCACCCTGCGACGAACGCCGACGAAGATCGAGCGCCTCAAGCTCGAGCCCGAACTTTCGGGGCAAGCCGAACAGTTCGAAATCGTCGCTCGCCAGGTTCAAACCCGGAACGATTCGCCGCACCCGCAACGATCCTTCTCGCGCGGGTTGTGGAACTTGAAACCCTCGTTCAGCCCTTCGCGAACGAAATCGAGTTCGGTGCCATCGATGTACGGCAGGCTTTTCGGGTCGACCAGCACCTTGACGCCATGGCCTTCGAAGATGGCGTCTTCGGGCGCGACAGCGTCGGCATACTCGAGCTGGTAGGCCAGGCCGGAGCAGCCGGTGGTCTTGACGCCCAGACGCACCCCGACACCTCGGCCGCGCCTGGCGATGTAGCGCGAGACGTGGCGCGCCGCGCGTTCGGTCAACGTGACGCTCATGTCGGTCAGTGGGCAGCCGTCTCCGCCGGGCGGCCGGCGGCTTCAATTCGGGTCGACTTCGATTTGTAATCGTTGACCGCCGCCTTGATTGCGTCCTCGGCCAGGATCGAGCAATGGATCTTGACGGGCGGCAATGCGAGTTCTTCGGCGATATGCGTGTTGCGGATCGTCAAAGCCTCGTCGAGCGACTTGCCCTTGACCCACTCGGTGACGAGCGAACTCGAAGCGATGGCCGAGCCGCAGCCGTAGGTCTTGAACTTCGCGTCCTCGATCAACCCGGTCGCCGGGTCGACCTTGATCTGCAGCTTCATCACGTCGCCGCAGGCCGGGGCGCCGACCATGCCGGTGCCGACGGACGAATCGCTCTTATCGAACGAGCCGACGTTGCGCGGGTTCTCGTAGTGCTCGACGACCTTTTCGCTGTAAGCCATGAGGTTCTCCTCGATTCGTGTGCTGGATCAGCGGGGCTCAGTGAGCCGCCCACTGGATGGACGAGATGTCGATGCCGTCCTTGTGCATTTCCCAGAGCGGCGAGAGCTCGCGCAGCTTGGCGACACGGTCTTTCAAGGTCGCGACCACCGTGTCGATCTCCTCGACGGTCGTGTACCGGCCGATCGTCATTCGCAAGCTCGAATGCGCCAGCTCGTCGCTCCGACCGAGCGCACGTAGGACGTAGCTCGGCTCGAGGCTCGCCGACGTGCAGGCCGAGCCCGACGACACCGCGATCCCTTTGATCCCCATGATCAGCGACTCGCCCTCGACAAAGTTGAAGCTCATGTTGACGTTGTGCGGCACGCGGCGTTCGGCATCGCCGTTCAAAAACACTTCCTCGATCTGCGACAGCCCCTCGATCAGCCGGCGCGAAAGCATGCGGACCCGCTCGCGCTCGGTGCCCATCTCGCGCTTGGCGATGGCGTACGCCTCGCCCATGCCGACGATCTGATGCGTCGCGAGGGTGCCGGAGCGCATGCCGCGCTCGTGGCCGCCGCCGTGCATCTGGGCCTCGATCCGGACGCGCGGCTTGCGCCGGACGTAGAGCGCGCCGATGCCTTTCGGGCCGTAGGTCTTGTGCGAGGCCAGGCTCATCAGGTCGACCGGCAGCGTGGCCAGATCGATGTCGACCTTGCCGGTGGCCTGCGCCGCGTCGACGTGGAAAATGACCCTCCGCTCACGGCAGATCCGGCCGATCGCGTCGATGTCCTGGATCACGCCGATCTCGTTGTTGACCAGCAGCACCGAGGCCAGGATGGTGTCGGGGCGAAGGGCGGCTTCGAGCGCCGCCAGATCCAGAAGACCGTCTTCGCCGACATCGAGGTAGGTGACCTCGAAGCCCTGGCGCTCAAGCTCGCGCATCGTGTCGAGCGTCGCCTTGTGCTCGGTCTTCAGCGTGACGAGGTGCTTGCCGCGCGTCTTGTAGAACTGCGCCGCGCCCTTCAGTGCAAGGTTGATCGATTCGGTCGCGCCGGAGGTCCAGACGATCTCTCGGGGGTCGGCGCCGATGAGACCGGCCACCTGCGTGCGCGCCTTCTCCACCGCCGCTTCGGCCTCCCACCCCCAGGCGTGGCTCCGCGACGCCGGGTTGCCGAAGTGCTCGCGCAACCAGGGGATCATGGCGTCGACGACGCGCTGGTCGACCGGCGTGGTCGCCGCGTAATCGATGTAGATCGGGAAATGCGGTGTCATGACGATGCCGGCCACCGGGGCGCAAGGCGCCCACGGTTGGTCGATCCTGAACGACTTACTTGTTGAAGGCCGCCCCGAGCGCGAACACCGAGTTCGGCGCGGTAACCTTAATCGGCTTGACAACGGGCTGCGACGAGATCGCCCGCTTTATCGGCTGTTCCTCGACCGAAACGCCCTTCGCGAGTTGCTCGTCGACCATCTTTCGAAGCGAGACCGAATCGAGGAATTCAATCATCTTCGAGTTCAGGCTTGCCCATAGGTCATGCGTCATGCAGCGGCCCGAATCCTCGCCCATGCAGTTGTCCTTGCCGGCGCAGCCGGTCGCGTCGATCGGCTCGTCGACGGCGACGATGATGTCGGCAACGGTGATTTCCTCGGCCTTGCGCCCGAGCGAATAGCCGCCGCCGGGCCCGCGCGTGCTCTCGACGAGCTCATGCCGCCGGAGCTTGCCGAACAGCTGCTCGAGGTAGGACAGCGATATTTGCTGGCGCCCGCTGATCGCTGCCAGCGCCACCGGCCCGCTGTGCTCGCGCAGTGCGAGATCGATCATCGCGGTCACCGCGAAGCGGCCTTTGGTGGTTAAACGCATTCGAAATTCTCCTCAGAAGAGCCGGCCGATGAACAAGAACTTCAACCACCGGCCCGGCCGGAAGGGGTAGTTACCCTTTACCCGACTAGTCCAGTCAAGTATAGCGGAAGTCGACTGTTTCGGTACGGTTTGCGCGGAAAAGTTCCACGCGTGTGCCAGGGCGTCCTCAGGCCGCCGGAGCGAGCGGGGTATCGCCCCCGGCAGCGCCGAAGGCCTGTTCGCGCAGCTGGGCGAGTTGATCCCGGACCCGCGCCGCTTTCTCGAACTCGAGGTTCTTCGCATGCTCGAGCATCTGGCGCTCGAGCTGCTTGATGCGCTTGCCGAGATCCTTCTCGCCGAGCGCCTCCAGCGGCGCCGCATCCCGCGCGACGCGCTCGTCCGATTTGGGGCTGTACACGCCGTCGATCAGGTCGCGCACGCGCTTGACGACGCTGCGCGGCGTGATGCCGTGCGCCAGGTTATGAGCGATCTGCCGGGCGCGACGCCGCTCGGTTTCGTCGAGCGCCTTGCGCATCGATTCGGTGATCTGGTCACCGTAGAGGATCGCCTTGCCGCGCAGGTTGCGGGCCGCCCGGCCGATCGTCTGGATCAGGCTGCGCTCCGAGCGCAAGAAGCCCTCCTTGTCGGCATCCAGGATCGCGACCAGCGAGACCTCGGGGATGTCGAGCCCCTCGCGCAGCAGGTTGATGCCGACCAGCACGTCGAACACGCCGAGCCGCAGATCGCGCAGGATCTCGACGCGCTCGACCGTGTCGATGTCGCTGTGCAGGTAACGCACCTTGACGCCGTTGTCGGCGAGGTAGTCGGTCAGCTGCTCGGCCATGCGCTTGGTGAGCGTGGTGATGAGCACCCGCTCCCGCAGGTCGACCCGGTCGCGGATTTCCTGCAGCACATCGTCGACCTGCGTCCGCGCCGGCCGAACTTCGACTTCCGGATCGATCAGCCCGGTCGGCCGCACCAGCTGCTCGACGACCTGGCCGGCGTTTTGTTGTTCGTAGTTTGCCGGCGTGGCCGAGACGAACACCACCTGCCGCATCTTCGCTTCGAACTCCTCGAATTTCAGCGGCCGGTTGTCAAGCGCCGAAGGCAGGCGAAAGCCGTAGTCGACCAGCGTCGTCTTCCTCGCCCGGTCGCCGTTGAACATGCCGCCGAGCTGGCCGATCATCACGTGGCTCTCGTCGAGGAACATCAGCGCGTCCTTCGGCAGGTAATCGACCAGCGTCGCAGGTGGCTGCCCGGGCGCCGCGCCTGAGAGGTGCCGCGTGTAGTTCTCGATGCCCTTGCAGTGGCCGACCTCCTGCAGCATCTCGAGGTCGAAGCGCGTGCGCTGCTCGATCCGCTGCGCTTCCACAAGCTTGCCCTGGCCGACGAACTCGGCGAGGCGTCCACGCAGCTCTTCCTTGATGGTGTCGATTGCGCTCACGACGCGGCCCCGCGGCGTCACGTAATGGTTCGCCGGGTAGATCACGAAGCGCGGGATCTTCTGGCGGATCTGACCGGTGAGGGGATCGAAAAGCGTCAGCGACTCGAGCTCGTCGTCGAACAGCTCGAGACGCACGGCAAGCTCGCTGTGCTCGGCCGGAAACACGTCGATCGTGTCGCCGCGCACGCGGAAGGTGCCGCGCGCGAAGTCGGTCTCGTTGCGTGCGTACTGCATGCGGATCAGATGGGCGATCGCGTCGCGCTGGCCGAGCTTCTCGCCGACCCGCATGATCATCCGCATCTCGGTGTAATCCTCCGGCGCGCCGATGCCGTAGATCGCGCTCACCGAAGCGACGATCACCACGTCGCGCCGCTCCAGCACGCTCTTGGTCGCCGAGAGCCGCATCTGCTCGATGTGCTCGTTGATCGCCGAGTCCTTCTCGATGAAGAGGTCGCGCTGCGGCACGTAGGCCTCGGGCTGGTAGTAGTCGTAGTAGCTGACGAAGTACTCGACCGCGTTCTTCGGAAAGAACTCGCGGAACTCGGCGTAGAGCTGCGCCGCGAGCGTCTTGTTTGGCGCGAAGACGATCGCCGGACGCCCCATCTGCGCGATCACGTTGGCCATCGTGAAGGTCTTGCCGGAGCCGGTCACGCCGAGCAGGGTCTGAAAGCTCAGGCCGTCGCGCAGGCCCTCGATCAGGCTGGCGATTGCGGCCGGCTGGTCGCCCGCGGGCGGGTACGGCTGAAACAGCTGGAACGGCGAGCCGGGATAGGTCACGAAACGACCGCCTTCCGCCTCCGCCACTCCCGGCTCGAGCACCGCTGCGGGCGGGCGCGTCGGCACATGCGCCACGGCCTCCGCGGCGGTGACGACGGAGTGTCGCTTGGTGGGAACGCTGCGAAGTCGAGTGGCCATGCTGGATAAACTCACCTGTTGAACGTGGCGCTGACGCCGTCGCCTGCCCGCATCGAGAAGGATTCACCATGCCGCCCGCCGCCCGCCCGTTGTTTTCCACCGTCGAGATGGCGCCGCGCGATCCGATTCTGGGGCTCAACGAGCAGTTCGCTGCCGACCCGAATCCGGCCAAGGTGAACCTCGGCGTCGGTGTCTACGTCGACGAAAACGGCCGCCTGCCGCTGCTGCGTTGCGTGCAGGAGGCCGAGAAGATGATGATGGAAGCGCCGAAGCCAAGGGGCTACCTGCCGATCGACGGCATCGCCGCGTACGACCGCGCGGTGCAGGCGCTGGTCTTCGGTGCCGACAGCGCCGCGGTGCAAGCCGGCCGCGTCGCGACGGTGCAGGCGGTCGGCGGCACCGGCGGCCTCAAGGTAGGCGCCGACCTCCTGAAGCGGATGGGACCAGAAGCGCGGGTGCTGATCAGCGACCCGAGCTGGGAGAACCACCGTGCCCTGTTCGAAGGCGCCGGGTTCGAGGTCGGCACCTATCCCTACTACGACCCGGCAGCTCGGGACGTCGACTTCGCCGCCATGCTGGCAGCGCTCGACGCCGCGCCCGCAGGCACGATCGTCGTGCTCCATGCGTGTTGTCACAACCCGACGGGCTACGACCTCCGGCCCGAGCACTGGCGGGCGCTGATCCCGGTCCTTCAGACCCGCCAACTGATCCCCTTCCTCGACATGGCCTACCAGGGCTTCGGCGACGGCCTCGTCGAGGACCGAGCGGCGGTCGCCGCGTGCGTCGAGGCGGGGCTCGCCTGCCTCGTTGCCACCAGCTTTTCAAAGAGCTTTTCGCTGTACGGCGAGCGGGTCGGCGCGCTGAGCGTCGTCTGCGACAGCGCCGACGAGGCGGCGCGCGTCCTGAGCCAGCTGAAACGATTGATACGCGCGAATTATTCGAGCCCGCCGATCCATGGCGCCGAAGCCGTGACCCTCGTGCTCGGCACACCGCAGCTTCGGGCGCTGTGGGAGGATGAGCTCGCCGGCATGCGGACCCGTATTAAATCGATGCGGGTTACGCTTCGTGAGCGACTTGAAACCCGCGGCATCGAGCAGGACGTTTCCTACATTACCCGCCAGCGCGGCATGTTCAGCTACTCGGGGCTTTCGAAAGCGCAGATGCACGCGCTGCGTGACCGTTACGGCATCTACGGCGTCGATTCGGGGCGAATCTGCGTCGCGGCCCTCAACCTGCACAACATCGATGCGGTCGCGGACGCGATCGTCGCGGTCGCCGATCGCTGAGTCAGCCGCGGGTTGGTGGGCCTATTAAGTCAAGCGCCGCGCACGCCGCGTTCTTAGAATGATGCGGCGCACAAAAGTGCGGCGCGCGTCGATCGGCGCCTCTTCCTCAACCCGGAACCGACCGGAGCCATGCGACCGCGTCGGTCCAGAAGCGGGCCCCTTCAATGCTGTATCAGCTCTATGAAACCCAGCGGGCCCTGATGAGCCCGTTCGCCGAATTCGCCTCCGCGACCTCGAAGCTGTACCGGCATCCGCTTTCGCCGTTCGCCCAGGTTCCGGGCGCGCAGCGGATGTCGGCCGGGCTCGACTTGATGCACCGGCTCGCGAAGGATTACGAGAAGCCGCAGTTCGAAATCACCTCGGTGCGGGTCGGCGAGGTGGATGTTGCGGTGCAGGAGCAGACGGCGCTCGAGAAGCCGTTCTGCCGGCTGTTGCGCTTCAAGCGCTTCACCGACGATCTGGAGGTGCTGACGCGCCTGAAGGACCAGCCGACGGTGCTGATCGTGGCGCCGCTCTCCGGCCACCACGCCACGCTTTTGCGCGAGACGGTCCGCGAGATGCTGCGCGACCACAAGGTCTTCATCACCGACTGGACCGACGCCCGCATGGTGCCGCTCGAGGCCGGGCCGTTCCACCTCGATGACTACGTCGAGTACGTCGAGGAGTTCATCCGTCACATCGGCGCGGCCGACGTGCACGTCGTCTCGGTTTGCCAGCCGACCGTGCCGGTGCTGGCGGCAATTTCGCTGATGGCGAGCCGCGGCGAGCCGACGCCGCGCACGATGACGATGATGGGCGGCCCGATCGACGCCCGCCGCAGCCCGACGTCGGTCAACAACCTGGCGACCACCAAGCCCTACGAGTGGTTCGAGAACAACGTGATCCACCGCGTGCCGACCAACTTTCCCGGCCACGGGCGGCGCGTGTACCCCGGCTTCCTGCAGCACACGGGCTTCGTCGCGATGAACCCGGACCGCCACATGAATTCGCACTACGACTACTTCAGCGATTTGATCAAGGGCGACGACGACAGCGCCGATTTCCACCGCCACTTCTACGACGAGTACAACGCGGTGCTCGACATGCCGGCCGAGTACTACCTCGACACGATAAAAATCGTGTTCCAGGATTTCGCACTGGTGAACGGCACCTGGCAGGTCAAGGGCGAACCGGTGCGCCCCGCCGACATCCACGCGACCGCGCTGCTGACGGTCGAGGGAGAACTCGACGACATCTCGGGCGCCGGGCAGACCCGCGCGGCGCACGACCTCTGCACCGGCATCCCGGCTGACCGGCAGTTTCATTACGACGTCGAAGGCGCGGGCCACTACGGAATTTTCTCGGGCCGGCGCTGGCGCGAAATGGTCTATCCGCGGGTCCGCGACTTCATCGCGCAGTTCGAGCAAGCCGCGGGAGCCGTGCTGCCGCTGGCGGTCCAGGCCGAACTCGCACGCGCTTGATGTTTGGGGCAGCGACCGGGGCGAGCGTCGCCACGATCGACGCGGCGCTTCCCCAGACGCAGTGCACCCGCTGCGGCTACGCCGACTGCCACGCCTACGCCGGAGCGATCGCGGCAGGTGGCGCCCCGGTCAATCGCTGTCCGCCGGGAGGCGCCGAGGGCATCCGCCGCCTCGCCGACCTGACCGGTGTGGTGGTTCTACCGTTGGATCCTGCGTGCGGCATCGAACAGCCGCTCCGCCTGGCGACGATCGACGAAGCCGCCTGCATTGGCTGCCGCCTGTGCCTGAAGGCCTGCCCGGTGGACGCGATCCTCGGCGGCCCGAAGGCGCTGCACATCGTGATCGGCGCCGAGTGCACCGGGTGCGAGCTTTGCCTGCCGGTTTGCCCGGTCGACTGCATCTCGATGGCCGCACCCCTCACGCCCGCGACCGGCTGGGCCGCCTGGTCAAACGAGCGCGCCGAGCGGGCTCGTCTGCGCTACGGCGCGAGGCGCGCGCGCCTCGCGCGTGATGGACGCGAGCGAACGGTGCACATCGAGGCGGTCGACGCCGCGGTCGCGAACGATGCGCTTGCCGAGACGGCAGACGACGCCGAGCGTTCGGCCACGGCGCCGACTGCCGGGCGCGGCGCCGCGTCGACGGCCCGCTCGCTCGTCGACGCCGCGCTCGCTCGGGCGCGCGCGCGGGCCCAAAGCGCTGGCTGAGCGCCGGCTGAGCGTCGTTAGCCCCACGCGGTTCGCGTCATGAAGACGAGCAGCATCGAACCGTTCTTCGCCGCCCTGCGGGCCGCGGAGCCGGCGCCCGAGACGGAACTCGAGTACACGAATCCCTTCGAGCTGCTCGCCGCCGTGCTGCTTTCGGCGCAGGCGACCGATGTCGGCGTCAACAAAGCGACGCGCACGCTATTCGCGATCGCGAACACGCCGCAGAAGATGCTGGCGCTCGGCCTCGATGCGGTGACGGCGCACATTCGCACGATCGGCCTCTACCGCACCAAGGCCCGGCATCTGCTCGAGACCTGCCGGCTGCTGGTCGAACGGCACGCGGGCCAGGTGCCGCGCCGCCGCGAGGCCCTCGAAGCCCTGCCGGGCGTCGGCCGCAAGACCGCCAACGTGGTGCTGAACGTCGCGTTCGGCGAACCGACGATCGCCGTCGACACCCACGTGTTCCGGGTTTCGAACCGCACCGGCCTGGCGATCGGCGACGATCCGTTAGCCGTCGAGCAACGGCTGCTGAGGCGCGTGCCACCCGCGTACCTGGCGGGCGCCCACCACTGGCTGATCCTGCACGGCCGCTACGTGTGCCAGGCGCGGCGCCCGCTTTGCGAGGTTTGCGTCGTCACCCGCTGGTGCGACGCCTATCCGGCCATCCTCGAGGAGCGCGAAAGCGCGCGGTCCGTCACGCTTGGCGTACCGCCGGCCCGCGGGCGCGGGGTCGCCTCGCGATAATGATTCATGCTCGATTTGCAGGCAATCTCAGGTCGACTGGAACGCGGCGAGATCGACGGCCCGCGCTACCTCGAGGATCTGATGCGCTTCGTGACGGCGCAGATCGGCTGTTCGCGGGCTGCCCTGCGCCTGTTCGTCGACGGCAGCTCGGGGCGGATCCTGCGCACGATCGCCGTGCACGATGCCGGCTCCGACCGGATGACCGCCGCACCCGACATCGCGGGGCTCGACAACAGCCTCTATCTGGCGTGCCTGCAACGCGACGGCCACGTCGTGGTGGCCGACACCGGCCGTGATCCGCTGATCGTCGGCGAGCTCCGGACCTACATCGAAGAGGCCGGCATCCGCTCGCTGATGGACATGGCCTGCTCCGTCAACGGCAACCTGTTCGGCGCCTTCGGCTGCGAGCAGACGGGTTCTGCGATCGAGTGGGCACCGCGCCAGTTGCAGTTGCTGCGCCGAATCGCGCTGCGCGCCAGCCTGACGCTGGTGCGCCTGGTGCAGACCTCGGTCGACACGACGCCAGGCGCGCTCTGGGAAACCAGCATTCCGAACCGCCTGGCGACCCTTCCGATGCCGCTCGACCCGACGCTCGCCTGACAGGCGCCGCTCGGGAACGGCGCCGTCCGCGGCCGGTCGCAAGCCTCAGTCGAACGCCGGCAGCGCGGCCCACGCGCCGGCCGCGTGGACGATGCGGATCGCGCCGTCGAATGCCGCGACCAACGCGCCCTGCACTTCGGGATCCGCCGGCGCGCCATGCGCCCGCAGCTCGCCGTGATCGAGCACGAGCAGCGCATCCGCCCGCAGCGCCAGCGCCAGTTCGTGCAGCACGCTCACGACCACCCGACCCGCGTCCGCCTGCTGGCGCAAAAGACGCAGCAGCGCCAACTGGTGGGGCGGGTCGAGGTGGATGGTCGGCTCGTCGAGCAACAGCACCGGTGCGTCGACCGCGAGGGCCCGGGCCAGCAGCACGCGTTGCCGCTCCCCGCCGGACAACTCGCGCAGCGGCCGCTGCCGCCAAGCCACGGTGCCGGTCTGCTGCATCGCCAGCTCGGCCAGCGCGTCGTCATGCGGGCCGGGCGTGCCGAAGAGCCCGAGGTGCGGCAGGCGGCCAAGCCGCACGACATCCTCGACCGTCATTGCGGTGATGTCCCCGTCGAGCTGCTGGGCGAGCCAGGCGATCCGGCGCGAGCGTTCGACGGCCGACAGCCTGTGCAGCGGCTGCCCGTCGAGCAGCACCTCGCCGGTCGTGGGCCGACGCAGGCCGGCCATGACCCGCAACAGCGTCGATTTGCCGGCACCGTTCGGGCCGACGATCGCCATCCAGCCGCAGGGAAATACGCCGGTCACGGCGCGCACGACCGTCCGGCCGCCGAGCGTCACGCTCACCCCGGCCAACCGCACCTCGTGGGCCGGCTTCATGCGGCGGCGTCCGGCCGCAGCCGCCAGAGCAGGTAACCACCGCCGAGCAGCGCCGTCAGCACCCCGACCGGCAGCTCGCGGGGCGCGACCAGCGAGCGGGCCAGGACATCGGCGGCGAGCAGCAGCAGGCCGCCGGTCGCCACGCTCGCGACGATCGACGCGCCATGCCGCGCGGGACCCAAACGGCGCGCCAGATGCGGCGCTACCAGGCCGACGAACGCGATCAGACCGGCCTCGGCGACGGCGAGGCCGACCGCGAGCGACACTGCGCCGATCAAGGCGATCTGCAGCCGGGCGAGGCGGATCCCGAGACTGGCCGCGGTCTCCAAGCCGAGCGCGAGCGCGTCGAGACCGCGCGCCAACCGCCACGCAATCGGCAGCGTGACGCCGAGCCCGCCGCCGAGCAGTCCGCAGGCTGCCCAGCCGAGCGTGCCGGTGTTGCCCAGAAAGAAGGACTGCCGGCCGCGGAGCGTCGCCGGGACGAACGTGACGACCAGGTCACCGATCGCGCCGAGCAGGATGCCGACGACGATGCCCGCAAGCAGCAGCCGGGTGGTTTCGCGCGCGCCGCGGGCCAGGAGCAGCGTGGCCAGCACGCCCAGCCAGGCGCCGGCGAACGCGCCGAAAACAACGCCGGTGCGCTGGGCCAGGTCGACGATCGCGCGGCTGGTCGTCGGACCGGCGAGGCCGGCGGCCGCCAGAACCAGCACCACGCCGAGCGACGCGCCCGAGGCCGAGCCGAGCAGGTAAGGATCGGCGAGCGGGTTGCGGAACAAGCCCTGCGACACCGCACCCGCGAGACCGAGCAGCGCACCGATCAGCCAGGCGCCGAGGGTGCGCGGCGCCCGGATTTGCCAGACGATGAGCGCGGCGTCCGCCGGCGCCTCACTCATCAGTCGGACGAGCGCGCGCGCCGACCAGCCGTCGCTGCCGGCAGCGAGGCCGGCGCCGAGAAGGACGAGCGTCGCGATGGCGAGCAGCACGCCGGCGGTGGTCGCCCGTCGTCGGTCCGGACACGAAACGCGCAACCTCATCGCTCCGCCGGGTTCGGCGCGCCGGGCGGCATGCCGCGGCGCCCGATCTCGACCAGACAATCGGCGATGACGCCGGCGGCCTCGCCGAGCCGCGGGCCCGGCCGCAGCAGCAGTTCGTAGCGGGCAGGGTCGAAGCCGCAGGTGCGTCCCTCGCGCAGCGCATGCAGGTTCGACCAGCCAGGGCGTGCCGCCATGTCGGCGAGGTCGCGGGCGGATGCCATTACGAGCTCCGGCTGCTGGCGCAGCACGAACTCCGGGTTCAGCTTCGGAAACGCGCCGAGTTCGGCCGGAACGGTGTTCACGAGGCCGAGGCCGGCGAGCACCTGTCCGATGAAGGAGGCGCCGCTGGCCGCGTACGGCGCCGGGTCGACCTCGAAGTAGACGCGCTGGCCGCGAAACCCGGCCGGCACCCGGAGGGCAGCGTCGTGGAGTTCGCGCTCGATCCGTGCCGTCACGCGAGCCGCGGCCTCGGGCGTGCCGAGCAGGGCGGCCAAGGTTGCAAGGCTGCGGTCGAGGTCGGCGCGCGTGTCCGATCCGAGCACGAGCACCCGGATGCCGAGCGCCTCGAGCCGGTCGACGACGCGCGCCGACGCGGTGGCGAGCACGACGTCCGGCCGCAGCGCCACGATGGCCTCGACCGCGGGATCCTCGAGCCCGCCGAGCTTGGGCAGGCGGCCGACGCTGGCAGGCCAATCCGAGTACCGGTCGACACCGACGAGCCGCGCGCAGCCGCCGAGCGCGCACACGCTCTCGGTCAGCGAGGGCAGCAGGCTGACGATCCGGGCCGGCGGGCCGGCGAAGCGCAGCGACACCCCGCGATCGTCCCGAACGGCGGACGCCACAGTCCGGATGGCCGGAGCGCCGCCGGGCACCGACGCGGCGGCGGGCGCCGTAGCGGCTTTCAGGTCGTCGCGGTCGAAGGGCACAGCCGATGGGGCGGCCGAACACAACGCCACGCCGACCAGGGCTGCAAGCACGGCCCGAGGCAACCGCGCGCAGCCGGACAGCCGCGCGCGGGGCACACCCGACCGCTGCAACGCCGGGCGCCACCGCGTCCGCCGCGCTGCCTGGGCCTCGTCAGGAATCACGCGATCGATACCGCACGCCGATCCACCCCTGTCGGCCCAGCGGCTGGTAGTCACGCGCCGGTTCGTAGCGACGGTCGGTCGCGTTCAGGAGTTTCAGCTCGAGCTGCCAACGCGGCGCCCACTGCCAGCCGGCCTGCAGGTCGAGCGTCGCATAGCTGCCGAGCCGGGCGCCGTTGTCAGGGCGCGCGCCGACCTCGAGCAGCGCCGCGCCGAGCCGCCAGGCGCCCAGATCGCGGTCGACGTTCACGGTCGCCTGATGCGCGGCGCGCCGCGCCAGCCGGGTGCCGGTCGCTTCGTCCTTGGCGTCGAGCAGGTCGACCGTCGCGGCAATCCGCCAACCCTCCCATCGGCGCTTGGCGGCGAGGGTCGCCCCTTGCAGGCGGGCACGGCCGATGTTGCGGGCACAGCCGTACTGATAGGCCGGTTCGGCCGGGCAGAACCCCACATCCGTCTCGTACGCGATCAGGTCACGCACGCGGTTGCGGTAGACCGTCGCCGAGACCTCGGCAGCGCCGCCGCGCCATTCGAGGCCGGCCTCGATGCTGCGACCACGCTCCGGCGTCACGCCCGCGACGCCATAGCCCGGGTAGTACAGCTCGTTGAAGCCCGGCGCCCGAAAGCTCGTGCCGCCGAGCGCCCGCACCCGCCAGCCCGGCGCCGGCGCGGCGCTCCAGCCGAGTCGGCCGGTGGTCTGCCCGCCGTAGACCGAGTTTCGGTCGCGTCGCAGGTCGGCCTGCACGCTCTGCGCCCCGAACCGGCCGCTGTAGCCGAAGACCAGGCCGTCGTTCGAACGGCGGTGGTCGTCGGCGTACGCGGTCGACGCCGCCTTCTCGGACAGATGTTCGTACGCCAGCACGACCTGTTGATCCGGGTTCGGCTTCCAGGCGTTCTGCCACGTGAGTTGATCGCGGCGCGTGCGGTAGCGGTCGATCAGATGTCCGCCGCTGCGCAGATCGTCGATGCCGCGGGAGAGCTGCGCGCTGGTCGTCCATTCGGGCGTCAGCGTGCCGCGGTAGTCGAGCGCGGCGATCTCGCTGCGCAGCCGATTGCGGAAATCCGGCGTTGCGTCGGCGGCGTAGGCCGGGGGAAGGTACTCGCTCGAATCGAATTGCGAGCGCAGGCGGCTCGAGACCAGATCGACGCCGATGCGCTGGCCGTCGGTCGGCGCGTAGCCGAGCCGGGCCTGCGCGGTCTCCCGCCGGAAACCGTCAGCGTCGGGGTTGTAGTTGCCGTACAGATCGCCGGGCCGCACCGCCGAGACGCCCCGGTTCTGCTCGTGGCCGAGCGACGCGGCGTAGTCGAAGGCGCCGCTCGAGCCGCTGACCTGCAGATCGCCAGCGAGCGCGCTGTAGCCGCCGACCGCCGAGTGGGCCGCGACCCGCGGATCGCCGCTGCCGCGCCGGGTGAAGATCTGCACCACCCCGCCGACCGCATCGGCCCCGTACAGGCTCGAAGCCGGCCCGCGCAGCACCTCGATGCGTTCGATCTGCGCCAGGCCGATCGATTCGAGTTCGGCCGAACCGACCGTCGCGGCGCCGATACGGACGCCGTCGATCAAGACCACGGTCGCGGTCGTGTTGGCGCCGCGGATGAAGACGCTCGCGTTCTGACCGGGCGGGCCGTTGCGCGACACCTGCAGGCCGGCTTCCCGGCGCAACAGGTCTTCGACCGAATCGGCGCTGCTCGCGCGGATGCGCTCGGCATCGATCACCACGACGTCGGCGGCGATGCGATCGAGCGGTTCGGGTTCGCGGCTGCCGGTCACCACGACCGGCGTGAGCGAAGCCGGCTGGGCAAAGACCGAAACCACGGGAAGGTTCAGGGCGAGCGCGAGCGCGCTGCCCATGAGAGCACGCCGCGCATGAACGGCGTCGAGTGAGGGGGACATCGAAAAGCGCTCCGGAACGAGCGGCGAGCCCCCGCTTCCCCGCAGGCGCTCGCGACATGGGCGGCCGGACAAGCCGGGGCGCCCGCTCGTTGGCCGGTATCCGGGCTGACGAACCAACCCCGGCGACCTTCCCGAAAGCGATCGCTTCCAGTGGTATTCGCGCCGGAGCGGGACGGCGGCAATCCGGGGTTTCCGGATCGATAGCGCCCGTTCGTCGTACCGTTGCGGGGGCAGCGCAGTTTCAGACTGTTGACCACCGGGCGACTGCCCGACGGGCCGCGATGCGGCGTCTTCCTGCTTCCCGTTTAACTGCGCCGACGGCAACACCGGCGCGGGCACCAACCACTCGATTGTAGAACCCGTCGACTCCTACAATTCCCGACCCTCACCTGCCGTTCGACGCCCCATGTCGAAAATCGATGACCTCGCCGAACGCGTCGAGCGCTTGCTGCTGCGCCATGCGGAGTTGCGACGCACGCACGATCTGCTGGTCGAGCAGGTCGGCGAACTGACGCGGGAGCGCGACAGCCTGCGCTCGCGCCTGAATGCGGCGCGCAGCCGGATCGACGCCCTGCTCGACCGCCTGCCGGCCGAGCCCGCCGCGCCCGCGGCCTTCGACAGCAACCCGAGGACCGGCGCGTGAAGCAGATCGAAGTCACGATCCTCGGCCAGAGCTATCTCCTCGGCTGCCCCGAGGGCGGCGAGACCGGCTTGCTCGAAGCCGTCGCGACGGTCGACCGCGAGATGATCGCGATCCGCGACAGCGGCAAGGTTCGCGCACGCGAGCGGATCGCGGTGCTCGCGGCCCTGAACCTGGCGTATGCGCTGGCCGGGAAGACGGCACGCCCGACGCCGGCGGGAACCGGCACGGCGGCGGACGGCAAGGCGGCGCCGCTGGCCGCCGAGGCGCCGGCCAGGGCCGATCTCGGGAGCCTGATCACGCGCCTCGACCAGGCGCTCGGCACCGATGGCCGGCTGCTCTGAACGCACCTCGAAATCGAAGCGGCGCCGTAGAATGGGCCGGTCCGTCGCTTTCGCGTGAGTCTTATATTTCCTTGAACCGATGCTCGTATGAGCAAGGGCTTGGAACATCGCCCGGTTGGTGTGATCGTCTCGCGTCAGATGAACCCGAAGCCTGGCTGACCTCGCCCACCTGAACTGCCTGGGTTCAGGAATGCGGCTCATGGTTCGCGGCGGACACCTATTTCTCGACGACGCGCCTTCTCCGGTCCCGACCCCGATGCGTCACTGGCTGATGAAAAGCGAGCCGTCCGATTGCTCGATCGACGACCTCGCTGAACGCCCCGGCCAAACCGTGCCTTGGACCGGCGTGCGCAACTTCCAGGCCCGCAACTTCATGCGGCACGACATGCGGATCGGCGACGACGTTTTTTTCTACCACTCGTCCTGCCCCGAACCCGGCATTGCCGGTCTGGCCGTGGTCGCGAGCGAGCCGTACCCCGACGCCAGCCAGTTCGATCCTGCCAGCCCTTACCTCGACCCGAAGTCGCGACCCGAACGACCGAAGTGGTGGCTGGTCGACGTCCGGCTGGTCGCGAAGACCCGCCTGCTCCCGCTGGCCGAGATGCGCCAAGCCCCGAGCCTCGCAACCATGACGGTCCTGAAGCGCGGCAACCGGCTCTCCATCACGCCGGTGACCGATGCCGAGTGGGACGCCGCGAGCGCGCTACTGCAATCGGTCGGCGCGTGACCGGCCGCGCGTCGGACCGGTCCGTCAGACCGGGCTCGGCGGGACGAAGCGGATGCTGGCCAGGGCGACGTGGTTGCCGCCACGGCGCTGCGCTTCGAGCAGTGCCGCCCACGACGCCGCTGAAAGGTCCTCTTCGCTGTGCGCCGTGTGCGGGAAGCTTGCGACCCCCATCGACACCGTAAACCCGAATTCACGCCCCTCGAGCACCACGATCTGCGTGGCGCACTGACGGCGCAGCCCCTCCATCCGCGAATGCGCGGTCGCCAGGCCGACCCCCGACAGCAGGATCGCGAACCGGTCGTCGTCGAGGCGGCAGGAGGCGTCCATGGCGCGGGTGTTGCTTCGAAGCAGCTGGCCGAGCGACTCGAGAACCCGTGCGCGCGCAACCGGCCCAAACGCTTGAACTTCTGCCGTGGGCGAATCGAGCGCGATCGCCACGAGGGCGAATTCCCGGTGCTCGCGCGACGAAAGGTCGATTTCGCGGCGAAGCTGGTCGTCGAAGTGGGTGGGCCGGTACAGGCCGGTCGCCGCATCGCGCGGCCCCTGCGCCTCGATCTGCTGCCGCATCGTCCCTGCCGCCGCCTGTTGCTGCTCGAGTTGGGCGAGTGCGTTCTGCAGTTGCCGGCTCTGGGCCCGCGCCGCGGTCTGTTCGACCCACACCAGCAACAAGTGACGCGGTACGCCGTCCGCGGGCGACCCGATCGCCAGCCGCGTGATGCCGAACTGGCGCTTCGAGCCGGCACGCTCCAGCCGGTGCTCGTTGAAGGTGGCGACCGTTTGCGTGAGCGCGGCCTGCTCGGCCGCGCGCATTGTCGCTGCCTGGGCCGGCTCGAGGAGCTCCGCATCGGTCGCGCCGACGATCGACCGGCTGCCGCCGGTCAGCGCTTCGACCATCGCCGGATTCGCGTATACGTACCGGCCGCTCGCGCCCTCCTTGACGGCGAGCAGCAACTCCAGTCGGTCGAACGCACTCAGCAAGGCTGCACTCAGGACCACCGGGTCGACGCCCAGCGCCACCCCGAGGGCCCGCGCGACGGAAGCCGCGTCCGCCCTGCCGGCGGGTTTCGAAATCTCGTCCATGATGGCGTCGCCCAAGGCATTTCGATCATACGGGTCGATGCCCGGCAACGCACCTTGAAACCGCACTGCCGAAAGGCGGCCGCGAATCCGGGCTCGATAATTGCGGCTGCGGCGGTGGGGATCGACCCGCAAAGCGAGGAACACGGCAAGCATGGCGATCGCGGCTTACATTCGTGAGATCGGCCGGGGCAAGGATGGCGCGCGTTCGCTCACCGAAGCGCAGGCCCAGGATTTGATGACGCAGGTGCTGGACCGCAGTGTGACCGACCTCGAAATCGGCGCGTTCTGCCTGGCGATGCGGATCAAGGGTGAATCGGTGGCCGAGCTGGCCGGCTTCCTGCACGCCGCCCATGCGCGCTGCACGCCGTTTCGCGCCGGCGGGCCGATGGTCCTGCTGCCCTCCTACAACGGCGCTCGAAAGCTGCCGAACCTCACGCCGCTTTTGGCGCTGCTGCTCGCGCAGGAAGGCGCACGCGTGCTGGTCCACGGGCCGATGGACGAGCCGGCGCGGGTCGGCAGCGCCGAGATCTTCCGCGACCTCGGACTGCCGTTCGCAACCGATGCCGACGATGTCGAGCATGCCTGGGCGCGGCGCGAGCCGGTGTTCATGTCGATCGACGCTCTTTGCGCGCCGCTCGCCCGGCTGCTCGAGGTGCGCCGGACCGTCGGCCTGCGCAACCCGGGTCACACGGTCGCCAAGCTGCTCGCCCCGTTCGGCGTCGCCGAGAGCCTGCGGGTCGTCAACTACACGCATCCGGAGTACGCGCTGCTGCTGCGCGAATTCGCCGCCGCCACCGGCGCGAACGCGGTGTTGATGCGCGGTACCGAAGGCGAACCGGTCGCCGATCCGCGGCGCGCGCGCGGGCTCGATGTGGTGCTCGACGGCCAGGCGCAACCGGCGCTCTCGCGCGGCCCACAAGACGGCGTCTTGACCGAGCTGCCGGTGCTTCCGAAAAGCTTCGATGCCGCGACCACCGCGCTCTACATCCAGTCGGTCGTGAGCGGCGAGAAACCGGCGCCCGCGCCGCTGACCCAGCAGGTCGAGTGCCTCATGGGAGCGCTCCATGCCCTCTCGCGGCACGCGGCCCCGGTCCGGCAGAACGCCTGAACCGGTCGACGCATCCGGCTTGCGCGCTGTCGACTGACCGGTCGGCCGGCGTGCGCTCGCCCGCTGAAGGCCGCGCTCCGTGAGCTCGGTCGCTTTCGATGCGGTCGTGGTCGGCGGCGGCGCTGCCGGGCTCCACTGCGCCGCGATGGCCGGCCAACGCGGGGTTCGGGTGCTCGTGGTCGACCATGCCGAGCGCGTCGCCGAGAAGATCCGCATCTCCGGCGGTGGACGCTGCAATTTCACGAACCGCGAGGTTGGGCCGGCCAACTTCCTGTCGGCGAACTCCGACTTCTGCCGCTCGGCGCTCGCGCGCTACCGGCCCGCCGACTTCATCGCGCTGCTCGATCGTCACCGCGTTCGCTGGCACGAGAAGGCGCGCGGCCAGCTCTTCTGCGACGACCGCAGCGACCGGGTCATCGAGGTCCTGCTGCGCGAATGCGACGCAGGGGGCGTCGAGCGGTGGCAACCGTGCACGATCGTCGAGGTGCGCCGGAGCGCCGCCGGGGCGTTCGAGCTCGACACGTCGCGCGGCAGCGTCCAGGCCCGGCAACTCGTCGTCGCGACCGGCGGCCTGTCGATTCCGAAGATCGGTGCGAGCGATTTCGGCCTGCGCCTGGCACGACGCTTCGGCCACCCGGTCGTGCCGACCCGGCCGGCGTTGGTGCCGCTGGTGTTCGATCCCGCCGGCTGGGCAGCGTTCGCGGCGTTGTCCGGCTTGTCGCTCGAAGTGGCGATCGACGCCGGCGAGGGTTCGGAGCACGCCCGCTTCGTCGACGACCTGCTTTTCACGCATCGCGGGCTGAGCGGGCCGGCGGTGTTGCAGGCATCGAGCTATTGGCGGCCCGGCACGCCGCTCCGAATCGATCTGGCGCCGACGCTCGACCTCGCGCAGCACCTTCACGACGCCAAGCGCGGCCCCGGTCGACTGCTCGGCAACGAGTTGGGCAGGCTCGTGCCGCGACGCCTCGCCGACGCCTGGCTTGGCGACACGCCGGAATTGGCGCGGCGCCCGCTGCCCGAAGTGCGGGACGACGACCTTCGGCAACTCGCCGGGCGGCTCCAGCACTGGACGCTGCGCCCGCAATCGACCGAGGGTTATCGAAAGGCCGAAGTGACCGCAGGAGGGGTCGACACCCGCGAGCTTTCCTCGTCGACGCTCGAAAGCCGGCGCGAACCGGGCCTTTTTTTCATCGGCGAGGTCGTCGACGTGACAGGCTGGCTCGGTGGCTACAACTTCCAGTGGGCCTGGGCCAGCGCTGCGGCCTGCGCCCGGGCATTGCGGACCGGGTGAGCGCCCGGCGCCGGTTCGGTTCACCTATAATGTTCGGTCGTTATCGGCGTCAGTTTTAAGTCCAGGCGCGTCGTGCGCAGTCGGGTCGCGTCAGGCTGACGCGCATCAACCCGACGAGCGTCAGCCGATTCGCTTCACACAGATTAATGCAGGCACAGCAGGAACACCCTCTACATGACTACCATTCGCGTCAAGGAAAACGAGCCGTTCGACGTGGCGCTGCGCCGCTTCAAGCGCACGATCGAAAAGCTCGGGTTGCTGACCGACCTGCGGGCGCGCGAGTTCTACGAGAAGCCGACCGCCGAGCGCAAGCGCAAGAAGGCGGCGGCGGTGAAGCGGCACTTCAAGCGCGTGCGCAGCATGCAATTGCCGAAGAAGCTGTTCTGACGCTTCGTTCATGTCAAGGTGGCGCCGCCCGATCCGGCGCTGGGTCGTTGACCAGCAGCCCGCTGACGGCGGGCTGTGTCGTATGAAGCACCCGACATGAACGGACGTTACGGGCGGACACTTCGGCCCTCCGGGCGGAGCCTTCCTCCATGGCGCTGAAGGAACGGATCACCGAGGACATGAAGTCGGCGATGCGCGCGAAAGACGCGCCGCGCTTGCTGACGATCCGCGGCTTGCTCGCCGCCATGAAGCAACGCGAGGTCGACGAGCGTATCGAACTCGACGACCGCACCGTGATCGCGATCATCGACCGGCTCGTCAAACAGCGAAACGAATCGATCGCCCAGTTCAGCGCCGGCCAACGGCCCGATCTGGTCGAGAAGGAATCGGCCGAACTGGCCGTTCTGGAAGCCTATTTGCCGCAACGGCTCGATGCCGAGAGCGTTGCCGCAGAAGTCGCCGGGCTGGTGCGCGAGATCGATGCCCGTGGTCCGGCCGATATGGGCAAGGTAATGGCCGCCGCCAAGACGCGCTTTTCTGGGCGGGCCGACATGGCGCTGGTTTCCGCAGCGGTCAAAAAGGCGCTCACGGCGTGATGCGCATTGGCCGGCGTTCGGCGAAACGGGGTCCGGAGGTGAACCGATGAACGAAGCGCTTCCGGCCCAGCCGATCGGCGACGGCCTCGCGGTCGCCCCGCAACTCGCGCCCTCGGCCATGGCGGCTGCGGCAGCGCTGGGCTTTCGCAGCGTGATCAACAACCGGCCGGACGGCGAAGGCGGCGCCGACCAGCCGACGAGCGCCGCCATGGAGGCCGCCGCCCTGGCGGCGGGATTGCAGTACGCGCATCTGCCGGTCGCGCCGGCGGTTCACACGCCGGAGCAGATCGCGCGTTTCGCTGCGCTGCTCGACGCCCTGCCGAAGCCAATCCTCGCCTTTTGCCGCAGCGGCGCCCGCTCCACCCGGCTGTACCGCGCGGCGACCGGCGGCTGAGCGACCTCGACCACCGTCGGCGTCTCGCGCGACGTCGGCGGTGGCCGCGACACCTCGCCTACGCGACCCGAGCGGTCGCGGCCCGACTCACGAGCCGGCGATTTTCATGCGGTCGATCAGCACCGAGCCGACCGTCTTGCTGCCGAGCGTGTAGGCATCGGCGCCGACCGCGACGATGTCCTTCAACATTGTCCGCAGGTTGCCGGCGATCGTGATCTCTTCCACCGGGTACTTGATGCGGCCACCTTCGACCCAGAAACCGGCGGCGCCGCGCGAGTAGTCGCCAGTGACGTAGTTGACGCCCTGCCCCATCAGCTCGATCACGAACAGCCCGCGGTCGAGCTTCTTCAGCATCGCGACGAGATCGTCGCCGGGGTCCGTCAGCCGGCTGGTCAGCACGAGGTTCTGCGAGCCGCCGGCGTGGCCGGTGGTCTTCATCCCAAGCTTGCGGCCGGAATAGGTGGAAAGGAAGTAGCCCTGCACCTCCCCGGCGCGCACGACGTCGCGCTCGGTCGTGCGCACGCCTTCGTCGTCGAACGGAGCGCTGCCCTTTCCACGCGGCTGATGCGGATCCTCGTGGATGTCGACGTGCTCGGGTAGCACCCGCTGGCCCAGGCTGTCGTGCAGGAAGGTCGATTTTCGATACAGCGCCCCGCCGCTCGTCGCCTGGACATAGGCGCCGAGCAACCCGGCGGCGAGCGAGGACTCGAACAACACCGGCACCTCGCAGGTCTTGATCTTGCGCGACTTGAGCCGCGATAACGCCCGTTCCGACGCATACCGGCCGATCGCCTCGGGCGCCGCCAGATCGTCGGACGACCGCATCGAGCTGTACCAGGCGTCGCGTTGCATGTCGTCGCCGCGCCGCCCGGGCAGCGACGCGATCGGCGCGACCGACAGCGAATGCCGCGAGCTCGCGTAGCCGCCCCGAAAGCCGCGCGAATTGCCGGCCTGGAAGTGCGACTGCTGCGCCGAGACGCCGGCACCTTCGGAGTTGGTGATCCGGCGATCGACGGCGAAGGCGGCGTCCTCGCAGCGCTTACCGAGTTCGACCGCGCGCTCGGCATCGATCGACCAGGGATGGAACAGGTCGAGGTTGAGCCCGGCGACATCGGCGCTGGCCATGTCGGCCTCGTCGGGCAGCCCGGCCGCCGCGTCTTCGGCGGTAAAGCGGGCGATGTCGTGTGCCGCGCGCACTGTCTGCTCGAGCGCCGCGGGCGAGAAATCGGAGGTGCTGGCGTTGCCGCGCCGCTGACCGACGTAGACGGTGATGCCCATCGACTTGTCGCGGTTGCGCTCGATCGTCTCGACCTGCCCTTTGCGCACCGAGACCGACAAGCCGACGCCCTCGGATACCTCGACCGCCGCGTCGCTGGCACCGATCGTCTGCGCGAGCTTCAGCGCCGCTTCGACGTACTCGCGAAACTGCGCGGGCGCATAGGCAAAACCGGACGGCGGAATCGCCGAGGGCGGGGGTACGGACATGGGGGGAAACGGGCACGAAGCGGAGCCGTCTATGATACCGATGGGCTCCTCCGCTGGCGGCGACCGCCATTCCACCGCCCTCCTCGCCAGATCGATGACCCGCGCCCCCGCCCCTCCCCTCGGCCAAGAAGCCCTGCCGTCCGCCGGGCCGCCGAGCAAGACGCGGCTGAAGCAGCTGGCGCACGAAGTTCAGAAGCTCGGCGAGGCCGCTGCCGCCTTGCCGGAAACCCGGCTCGACACCCTGCCGGTCCCCGACACCGTGCGCGCGGCGATTCGCGAACTGCGCCGCACGCGCAGCCACGAGGGCCGGCGGCGCCAACTGCAGTACCTCGGCAAACTGCTCCGCGGCATCGATGTCGCGCCGCTGCAGGAGGCACTCGCGGAAGCCCAGTTGCCGGGCGCGCGCGCCTCGCTTGCCCTGCACCGCGCCGAACGCTGGCGCCTCGAGCTGATCGCCGACGACGCGGCCGCAACGCGCTGGATCGCCGGGCACACGGGCGCCGACGCTCAGCAACTGCGCAGCCTCGTGCGCGCGGCCCGGCGCGACGCCGCATTGGCGCCCGAGCAACGCAGCGGGCGCGCGTTCCGGGAGCTGTTCCAGTTCATCAAGGCGGAGGCGAACGATGACGACGCCTGAGGCGCGCCTCGAGCCGGTCCGGATCGGGCTCGTCTCGGTCAGCGACCGGGCGTCGGCCGGTGTGTATGCCGATCAGGGCCTTCCGGCGCTGCAGTCGTGGCTCGGCGCGGCGCTGCGAAATCCGATCGAGTGGCGCACGCGCCTGATCGCCGACGACGCGGCGACAATCCGTGCCGCGTTGATCGAGCTGGTCGACGCCGAGCGCTGTGACCTCGTGCTCACCACTGGCGGCACCGGCCCGGCGCCGCGCGACGTGACGCCCGACGCGACGCTCGCGATCGCCGAGCGGGTGATGCCGGGTTTCGGCGAACAGATGCGGCAGATCGGTCTGGCGTTCGTGCCGACGGCGATCCTGTCACGCCAGGTCGGCGTGCTCCGTGGCCGGGCACTGGTGCTGAACTTGCCCGGCCAACCGAAGGCGATCGCCGAGACGCTCGCCGGCCTGCCGGGCGCGACGCCGCCAGTGCCGGGCATATTCGCCGCCATACCGTACTGCATCGACCTGACCGGCGGCCCGTACCTCGAAACCGACCCGGCCGTCTGCGAGGCGTTCCGGCCGAAGTCGGCGCGGCGGCCTTCGCGCGAACGCCCCGCCTGAAGCTAAAGGATCGCCGCCCGGTACCGCTCGATCACCACCCGCTGCGCCCGCGTGCGGTCGCCGTCAGCGCACCATCTGGCTGTAGCGCTCTGCGTCGAAACGCTCGGTGGTGCAGGCGTCCAAAGGCACGCAGTCGGACGACGGCAGCTCGCGCGAGCGCTGCGACAACTTCTCGATCGCCTGCCAGAGCAGTGCGATCTGGTGCTCGTGGCCCGAGGCGTTGTCGATCAAGCCCTTCATCGCGTGCGAGACCGGATCGTCGCCCTGCGTGATGCCGTAGGCCGAAAAACCCATCTTCGCCGCCGCGGCCTCGCGCACCGCGTCGGCCTGCTTGTAGAGGATGCGCGCCGGGTTGCCGACCGCCGTCGCGCCCGGCGGCACTTCCTTGACGACGACCGCACTCGAGCCGATGCGCGCGCCGTCGCCGACCCTGAAGCCGCCCAGCACCTGCGAGTTGGCGCCGACGATCACGCCGCGGCCGAGCGTCGGGTGCCGCTTGGAGCCGTGGACCAGGGACGTTCCGCCGAGCGTCACGCCCTGGTAGATCGTGCAGTCGTCGCCGATCTCGGCGGTCTCGCCGATCACGACGCCCATGCCGTGGTCGATGAAGACGCGCCGGCCGATCGTCGCACCCGGGTGGATCTCGATGCCGGTCAGGAAGCGGCCGACGTGCGAGGTGAAGCGCGCCAGCCAGTGCCAGCCGAGCCGCCGGAAGGCGCTGGCGCGCCGGTGCACGATCAGCGCGTGGAGGCCCGGATAACAGGTGAGCACTTCCCACCTGGTGCGCGCCGCCGGATCGCGCTCGAGGATGCAGGCGATGTCGTCTCGCAGCCGCTGCAGCATGGGAGTCGTCTCGAAAAAAACCAGAACGGACAGTTTATGCCTCGCCGGATGCCGGCGCCGCAGGCGGTTCGGAACCGCTCGGGGCGGCGGGAGCGCGGCCGTTTTTTCGCGTGGTCGGGTCCACCGCGCGGGCGATGCCGCGCAGGATGTGGAGCTCTTCGAGCGTCGGCGCGGCGCGTTGCAGCAACCGGCGGAGGCGCGGCATCAGCTTGCGCGGCACCGCCGGATCGAGGTAGCCGATCGCCACCAGCGCCCGGCGCCAGTGCTCGAGCGTGGCGTCGAGCGCGGTCGCGTCGGCGAGCGCCGGATCCACGTCACGCGGCTCGACCGAAAAGCCGCCTAAGGCCATCCGCCATTCGTAGGCGAGAAGTTGCACCGCCTGCGCGAGGTTCAACGATCCGTACTCAGGCGCGGTCGGAATGCTGAGGCAGACGTGACAGCGGTGCACCGCGTCATTGCTCATGCCGAAGCGTTCGGAGCCGAACACCAATGCAATCCGGTGCGACGAGGCCGCGAGCGCGCCGAAAGCCGCACGCGGTGCGCGGGTCGGCGGACCGAAGTCGCGCGGGGTCATCGCGGTAGCGCAAGCGTAGCTGATGCCCTCGAGCGCGGCCCCGAGCGTCGGCACGATGCGCGCGGCCGCGAGCACGTCGGTCGCGCCGCTCGCCAGCGCGTGCGCCTCGGGATGATCGAGCACGTCGGCGAAGCGCGGCGCGACCAGCACCAGGTCGGCGAAGCCCATCACCTTCATCGCCCGCGCCGCGGCACCGACATTGCCCGCGTGGCTGGTGCCGATCAGGATGAAGCGGGTCGGGTCGGTCACGGGCGACGATCGTGCCACGGACCGCAGATAAGATCGGCCGGCCCCGCGCGCAAGCCTTTTGCTGCGCTCGCGCGTCTCGCCGCCGTGCGTCTTCCGTCGTCTGTTTCCGATCGGTTCGTCCCCATGCCCCAAGCGCTCCACCCGATGCTCAACATCGCGATCAAGGCGGCGCGCGGCGCCGCCGGGGTGATCAACCGCGCCTCGCTCGATCTCGACACGCTCAAGATCACCACCAAATCGACCAACGATTTCGTCACCGAGGTCGACCAGCGCGCCGAAGCGCTGATCATCGAAACGCTGCTCGGCGCCTACCCGGGGCACGGCATCCTCGCCGAGGAATCGGGCCGCACGCACGGCGCACGCGACAGCGAGTACGTATGGATCATCGATCCGCTCGATGGCACGACCAACTTCATCCACGGCTTCCCGGTGTACGCGGTTTCGATCGCGCTCTCCTTTCGTGGCCAGGTCCAGCAGGGCGTGGTCTACGACCCGACGCGCAACGACCTGTTCTACGCGTCGAAGGGACGCGGTGCCTTCTTGAACGACCGGCGGCTCCGCGTATCGAAGCGGACGCGCCTGCAGGAGAGCCTGATCGGCACCGGGTTCCCGTTCAGGAAGGGCGACAACTTCAAGCGCTACCTGCAGATGATGGAGGTGCTCATGCCGGCCTGCGCCGGCCTGCGGCGCCCCGGCTCGGCCGCCCTCGACCTCTGCTACGTGGCGGCCGGCTACACCGACGGCTTCTTTGAAACCGGGCTCTCGCCCTGGGACATCGCCGCCGGCGCGCTGATGGTGACCGAGGCCGGGGGGCTGATCGGCAACTTCACCGGCGAGCCCGACTTCCTGCACCAGCGCGAGGTCGTCGCCGGTAGCCCGCGGATCTATGGCGCGCTGGTCGGCCTGCTCGCGCCCTTCACCCGCATGCTCGAAGCCGAACCACTGCCCGGCGCGCCAGCCGCGGCCGCCACGCCCGCAACGCCCGGCCGGCCGCTCAGACAGGCGCTCGGCCTGCCGTCCGGGCAGGCGGCCGCCGTGACGCCGGAACAGGCGCTCGCCGCCGGCATCGCGTCCGACCCGGAGGCAGCCGCTTCGCCACCCGCCGGCGCTGCCGCCTCGCTCCCGCCCCCACCGCCGTTCAAGAAGACGATCAGCAGGATCCGCAAGGAAAGTGGCGGGGCGCCATCAACGGACGCTAAAAAGCCCACCGCGAGAAGCGGCGGGGCGGTCGATTCACGGCCGCCACGCCAGCCGCGGCCGTCCCGCGCCCCGCGCAACTCCGGCGGGCGCTAAAGACGCGGCGGAAGAGGAAAGGCGCAGGGCCGGATCTGCACTTGCCCGGGCGATGCGGCCGCTGAGCCTCGAATCGATCCCGTCGCTGCGCCACTCGGTCTGGGCGCGCATGCTGCTCGGTGCCCGGGTGCGGAACGGGCTCTCGGTGGGCCTCGGGCTCGGCCTTTCGGCCTTGCTCTTCCACGCAGTGGGCGGAACGACCGTCTCGGCCTCGGCGTCGGTCGGCATGCTGATCACCAGCATCGCCGACCAGATGGCGCCGTCGCGCGGCAAATTACGCCAGATGGCGCCGGTGCTGTGGCTGGCTGCGCCGTTCACCCTCGTCATGCAGTTAGCGCAGCTCGTGCCGGTGCACGCCGCCTGGGTGACCGCGGCGGTCGTGGCGCTCGGCGGGTTCACGACGATGCTCGGCACCGCGTGGGGCGTGCGCGGCGCACCGCTCGGGTTCGCGTTGCTCCTGGCCATCGTGTTCTCGATGTCGGTCGCGCCGGACGGCGGCTGGCGGGCGCTCGCCGGGCACATCGCCTGGTTCGAGCTCGGCAGCCTGGTCTACGCGGGTTGGGCGCTGGTCAGCGCGAAGGGGCTGAATCTCCGCTATCGAACCCTCACGCTCGCCGAAGCATTGAACGAATTGGCGACGATGCTGCGCCAGCAGGGCGCGCGTGTCGCCGCGACCGGCGTCCGCCGCGAGAACCAGCTGCGGGCCTTGCTCGGCGAACAGGCGCTGCTCGCCGACAAGCTCCAGACCGCGCGCGACTTCGTGCTCGATGCGCCGAAAGGTCCGGCCGAGTTGCGCCTCGCCGGGCTGCTGATCGCGGCGATCCGTCTGCGCGAGCAGGCGCTCGCCTGCGAACTCGAACTGGATCTGCAGGCCGCGCGCGGCGCCGCCGCACTGACGAGCCACCAGGCCCAGGTGCTCGAGACACTCTGGGCCGACATCGGCGCGCACCTCGACCGCGTCTGCTGGGCGCTGTTCACCCGTGGGCGCTTGCCGACTGATTTCGCGGCGTCGCTCGAAGCGCGCAGCGCCGACGCCGAGCACGCGGCGCCCGACATCCTTCGGCCGATGGTCCACGCGATGCTCGTCGAAACCCACAGCCTGCTGCGGCTCGCCGAACGCGGCGGCGACGAGCCGCGCCTCGGCCTCGCCGCGCAGGCGCGCGACTGGCCGAGGTTTCGCAGCCCGATGCGCTGGCCGATCGCGCCGTTGAAGCGGGCGATGACCGGGCGCTCGCCGGTGCTCCGCTACGCCGTACGTGTCGCGGTCGCGCTGGTCGTGGGCTACGTGATCTCCGAGGCGCTGCCCTGGGCGGCGCATCCCCACTGGATCCTGTTGACGATTGCGGTCGTGATGCGGACCAACCTCGCGCAGACGCTGGAGCGCCGCAACGCCCGTCTGATCGGCACCCTGCTCGGCTGCGTGCTGGTCACCTTGCTGCTCAGCCTGCACCCGAGCGTCCCCGTGCAATTCGTCTGCGTCGCGTTCGGCGCGGGCCTCGCCCACGGCTTCGCGCAGGTCCGCTACCTGGTGGCGGCCACCGCGGCGACCGTGCTGGCGCTGATCCAGGGCCAGCTGTTGCACACGGCCGGCGAGTTCGCCCTCCTCGAACGGCTCGCCGACACGCTGATCGGCACGGGCATTGCCTGGGCGTTCAGCTACGTGCTGCCGGCCTGGGAACGGCGCCAGATGCCGGCCCTGCTCGAACGCCTTCGAAGTGCCCAGCTCCGGCACGCGACGATGGCGCTCGGCCCGGGCGAGACCAGTGCTGAAACGACCGAATGGCGGCTGGCGCGGCGTGAGGTGCTCGACAGCCTCGCGCTGCTCGGCAGCGCCGCCGAGCGCGCCGCATACGAGCCGCTCGGCGTGCGACCGCCGCTCGAATTGCTCGAACAGGTGCAACTGCGCAGTTACCGGCTTCTCGCGCAACTCGGTGCGCTGCGTGCCCTGCGCGAACAGCCACGACCCGACACGACGCCCGAGGCGTTCGACACGCGACTGACGGTGCATTTGCGCGCGCTGCGAACGTCTCTCGAACCGAGGCTGCCGGACGACGGCGACGCTTCCGGGCCGTCCGCCGACCCCGCCCAAGCAACGGAGGCCGCCCCGATCGCAGAATGGGGCGACTGCCCGAGCCACCGCCTCGACGATCGCCTGGAACGCCGCCTGGAGGCTGCGAACGCCGAAGCCGTGGCGCTCGGCCGCGATCTGGCGGCCGCCCGAGCCTGGGAGGATCGCCGCGGCGGCCGTTGACGACCGACGCGGACAGGGTCAGGACGCCAGCAGCGTCGCCGCCGTGCCGCCGGCGAGACTACCGACGGAGCTGCCCGCGTAGCGCTTGTACTCTTCCTGGTAGCGGGCGCTCAGCCGCTGCTGGGCCGCGGCATCGACCTTCTTGACCAGTTCCGGGAACCACGTCCCCTCTTCCTCGTAGACGTGGTGCTGGACCGCGCCTTTCAGGTGACCGAGCTTGTCGAGGTAGTCCTTGCTCATCGGATCGAGCTCCCCGAGCCCGGCCATCTGCACCTTCGCGGCGCTTTGCTCGACATAGGCCAGTTCCGACTTCGCCGTCTCGCCGTTGCGTGCCATCGCCGGGTAGATGACCGCCTCTTCGGCGATCGAGTGGGCGGTCAGCAAGGTTCCGAGGTGCTTTTCGGCGGCGCGTCGATCGGAGGCGCTCGACGCCATCTCGACCGCGGCGAACGCATCTTCGATCATCACGTGGTGGTCTAGAACCAATGCGAGCCAGCTGCCCGGCAGGGCCGCCTCCCGGGCCTTGGCGCGCGCTTTCATTCGCGTCTCGTCGCTTTCCGGGGGTGTGACCGCGGCGATCACTTTATCGAGTATCGACATGGCGTCTGCTGCCTGAAGCAGCCTCCTTTGTAAGGGATCGGTAGATCGGACCGGCGCTCAATCGGCGGTTTCGGGCTCTTCTTCGTCTTCGTCCATGCCCATCTCGCCCATCAGCTCTTGCTTGCGCTGCATCAGTTCCTGGCCGAGGGCCTTCAAATCGAGCCTGGCCTTGCGGGCTTCGGGGAACAGCTCGCTTTCTTCTTCCTTGACGTGGTGGTCGATGTACTCGCCGAGCACCTTGACCTTCGCGTCGTACAGCTCGTCGGACGGATCCGAGCCCTGGATCTGCGCGATGAGATCCTTGGCGGAGGCGTGCTCGACGGTCGCCTCGTCGATCAGGTCCGGGTCCTTGATCGAATCCTTGGCAGCCGGGTAGAAGATATCTTCCTCGATCTGCGCGTGGACCGTCAGCAGCATGCAGATCTGCTGCGCGATCGGTTGCTTCTCGTCGTCCTCGGCCTCATGGTCGACGAGTTCCTGGTATTGCTGGAACAGCGCCTTCACCTCGCGATGGTCGGCGGTCAGCAGCTTGACGGCGTCGGGTGCCGCGCTCGCTGCGGGCGGTTGTTTCTTCGGAGCTGCCTTCTTGGCAGCGGCTTTCTTCGCAGTGGGCATGGTTCTCTCTCTCCGGTGGCGTGAACGGGTTTGCGAAAAGACTACGGCAAACCACGAACCCGCGAAAGGCCGTTTCTTGTCGAGCGCAGGTTTCCTACGCGACGACACGTTGAAACCGCGACGCCGACGATGCGGGCCGGGTATCGCGATCCGCACCGCCAGACGCTCAGACGCGCTCGACCACCATCGCAATGCCCTGGCCCACGCCGATGCACATGGTGCAGAGCGCGTAGCGGCCCCCGCTCGTGTGCAGTTGGTTCACCGCTGTCATGACCAGCCGCGCGCCGCTCGCGCCGAGCGGATGGCCAAGTGCAATCGCCCCGCCGTTCGGGTTGACGCGCGGATCGGCGTCTTCGAGCCCGAGTTCGCGCAGCACCGCGAGGCCCTGGGCCGCGAACGCCTCGTTCAGCTCGATCACGTCGATCTGCGAGAGCGCGAGCCCGGTCAGCTCGAGGACTTTCTTCGTCGCCGGCGCCGGGCCGATGCCCATGATCCGCGGCGCCACGCCGGCCGTCGCCATGCCGACGACCCGGGCACGCGGCGTGAGGCCATGCCGAGCGGCAGCTGCGTCGTTGGCGAGTAGCAGCGCGCAGGCGCCGTCGTTGACGCCCGAGGCGTTGCCGGCCGTGACCGTGCCGTCCGGTCGCACCACGCCCTTCAGCTTGCCGAGCGCCTCGAGGCTGGTGTCGCGCGGGTGCTCGTCCTTCGCGACGACGATCGGATCGCCCTTCTTCTGCGCCACGCTCACCGGCGTGATCTCGGCGTCGAAGAAGCCGCTCTTCTGCGCCGCGACCGCCTTCTGCTGCGAAGCGAGCGCCATCCTGTCCTGCGACGCGCGGTCGATGCCGTAGTCGGTCGCGACGTTCTCGGCCGTCTCGGGCATCGAATCGACGCCGTAGCGCTCCTTCATCAGCTTGTTGACGAAGCGCCAGCCGATGGTGGTGTCGTACACCGCATTGGTGCGCGCGAACGCGCTTTCGGCCTTCGGCATCACGAAAGGCGCGCGGCTCATGCTCTCGACGCCGCCGGAGATCATCAGCTGGGCCTCGCCGCTCTTGATCGCCCGTGCCGCGGTGCCGGTCGCGTCCATGCCCGAGCCGCAGAGGCGGTTGAGCGTCGCGCCCGGGAGCTCGATCGGCAGGCCGGCGAGGAGGCTCGACATCCGCGCGACATTGCGGTTGTCTTCGCCCGCCTGGTTGGCGCAGCCGAAGATCACGTCGGTCACGGCCTGCCAGTCGACCTTCGGGTTCCTCGCCATCAAGGCTCTGAGCGGCACTGCGCCAAGGTCGTCGGCACGGATCGACGACAAAGCGCCCCCATAGCGGCCGAAGGGCGTGCGGATCGCGTCGCAGATGAAAGCGTCTTGCATGGTCTTCGTCTCCGAAATGTCGTTGGTGTTATGCGGGCGGCGTTATGCGGGCCGCGTGAGGCGGGCAGCGTCAGGCGAGCAGCGGAACGGCAGTCAGCGCCTGCAGTTCAGCGAGGTCGAGGCCTTCGACCTTCTCGACGAGGCGCAGGCCCGCGGGCGTCACGTCGATCACCGCGAGCTCGGTGTAGATGCGGCTGACGCAGCCGATGCCGGTCAGCGGGTAGGTGCAGCGCGGCACGATCTTGCTCTCGCCCTTCTTGGTCGTGTGCTCCATCATCACGAAGGTGCGCTTGGCGCCGATCGCGAGGTCCATCGCGCCGCCGACCGCCGGAATCGCTTCGGGCGCCCCGGTGTGCCAGTTGGCAAGATCGCCGCTCGCCGAAACCTGGAACGCACCGAGCACGCAGATGTCGAGGTGGCCGCCGCGCATCATCGCGAAGCTGTCGGCGTGATGGAAGAAGCTGCCGCCGGCGAGCAGCGTCACGGGCTGCTTGCCGGCGTTGATCAGGTCGTAATCTTCCGCCCCGGGCGCGGGTGCCGGGCCCATGCCGATCACGCCGTTCTCACTGTGGAGCATCACTTCCTTGGTCGCGGGCAGGTGGTTGGCCACGAGCGTCGGCAGGCCGATGCCGAGGTTCACGACGGCGCCGTCGGCGATATCGTGGGCGACGCGCTGCGCCATCTGGTCACGGGTCCATTTGTTCATGTCGTCTCCAGCCTCAGGCCACCTGTTTCAAGCCGCCGGCGCTGGTCGCGACGCGCTCGATTCGAACCACCCGCTGCACGAAGATGCCCGGCGTCACGACCGCCTCGGGGTCGAGTTCGCCGAGGGCGACGATGCGGTGCACCGTAGCGACCGTCACCTTCGCCGCCATCGCCATCACCGGCCCGAAGTTGCGCGCGGTCATGCGGTAGACGAGGTTGCCCCAGCGGTCGCCGGCCTCGGCCTTGATCAGCGCGTAGTCGGCATGGATCGGCGCTTCGAGCACGTACATCCTGCCGTCGATCTCGCGGGTTTCCTTGCCCTTGGCGAGCTCGGTGCCGTAGCCGGTCGGCGTGAAGAAGCCGCCGATCCCGGCGCCGGCCGCGCGAATGCGCTCGGCGAGGTTGCCCTGCGGCACGAGCTCGAGCTCGATCTGGCCGCTGCGGTAGAGGGCGTCGAAATGGTGGCTGTCGGCCTGGCGCGGAAACGAGCAGATGATCTTGCGAACGCGCTTTTTCGCCAGCAACGCGGCCAGGCCGGTGTCGCCGTTGCCGGCGTTGTTGTTGACGATGGTCAGATCGCGCGCGCCCTGGGCGACCAGCGCGTCGACCAGCTCGTTCGGCAGGCCGGCGGTGCCGAAGCCGCCGATCATCACGGTCGCGCCGTCCTGCACGTCGGCGAGCGCGGCTTCGGTGCTCGCGACTATCTTGTCGATCATCGGTTTCTTTCAGACGTCGAAGAACACGGTTTCGTTCGCGCCCTGGAGGACGATGTCGAAACGGTAGACCGGGATGCCGCCCCGGGTTTCGCGGGGCGCGATCAGCGTCGGCCGCCGCGCTTCCCACTCGATTAGGTTCAGCACCGGATCGCTGGCGTTCGCAGCCGCCTCGTCGCCAAAGTACATGCGGGTGTTGAGCCCGAGGTTGATCCCACGGGCGACGATCCAGACGTTGACGTGCGGCGCCATCGGCCGGCCGTTGCGGCCGGTGACGGCCCCCGGTTTGATCGTCTCGAACGCGTAGACGCCGGTTTCGAAATCCGTGCAGGCGCGGCCCCAGCCGCGGAAGTGCGGGTCGATCTCCTTGCCGGCCTGGTGGTCGCCCGGATGCGCGTACTTGCCGGCGGCGTTGGCCTGCCAGATCTCGATCAGCGCGTCGCGCACTGGCGTGCCGATGCCGTCGATCACCCGGCCCTCGATGCGGATGCGCTCGCCGCGGGTCTCGTCGTCGACCAGCACCGGGCCGAAGTTGTTGGCGAAGATCTCGAAACCGGCGGCGCTCGGCGCCAGGCCGATGTGGACGTACGGGCCGGCGGTCTGCGACGCCGTCTCGCGCATCAGCGGTTCCATCCGTTGCTGCGATCCGAAGCTCATGATTTCTCCCCCGGCTGCGGTTCCGGGTCGTGCGGCTTGTGCGTCTGCACCGCGTTCTCGAACAGCGTGGCGCGGTGGCCGCGCAGCACGATGTCGAAGCGGTAGGCACGGCTGTCGAGCGGAACGAAGGCGCCGCGGTCCTGCAGCGCGATCAACCCGCGGATCTGGCCCGCGTCGGGAATCGTGCGAATGATCGGGCACTCGGCGATCAAGGGATCGCCCTCGAAGTACATCTGGGTGATGAGCCGTTGCACCCAGCCGTCGCCGCTGATCGCGTAGTGGATGTGGGCCGGCCGCCAGTCGTTGACGCGGTTGCGCCAAGGGTACGGGCCCGGCTTGATCGTGCGGAAGGCGTAGTAGCCGTCGCTGTCGGTCAGCATTCGGCCGCAGCCGCCGAAATTCGGGTCGAGGGCGCCGATGTACTGGTCTTTCTTGTGGCGGTAGCGGCCGCTGGCGTTGCACTGCCAGACCTCGACCAGGGCGTTCTTCACCGGCCGGCCGAGCTGGTCGTTGACGAAGCCGTGGACCACGACCCGCTCGCCGACCGGCAGGCCGTCCCTGGCCGCGTTCAGGATCAGGTCGTTGTCGAGCGCGCCGAGTTCCTCCGGACGGAACACCGGCGCCGTGACCTCGGAAAGCGACTGCTGCAGCGATATCAGCGCCAGCTTCGGGCTGCGCAGCACGGTGGTCTTGTAGCCCGGCGCGTAGGCCGGCGGATGCGACGTGGTGTCGCGCATCAGGAATTCGGCGTCGGCCGCCGGGGCTCGGCTCACGTGCGTCTCCTCGGGGGTTCTAAGGGACCGCCCTGGCGAGGCGCCGGGCGTCGAACAGCGAGCGTAGCGAGCGGCCGGGGCGCGGGCAATGGCAGGCACCCGAATGCTGTGCGGTGATCGCACAATCTGCGCGGGCGAACCCGCTCCGCGGCCCGCCCCATCCGCCGATCCATGCCGAGCCGCCGTCCGATTTCTGCCACATCCGCCGCCGTTGCCGCAGCGCCGTCGCCGTCGTCCGATGCATTCGGCGCGGATGGAACGCCCGAAGCCTCCGAAGCGCCCGCCAGCGATCCCGACTTCATGACCTCGCTCGCCCGCGGCCTGCAGGTACTGCGGGCGTTTTCCGAATACCGGCGCCACCTGACGATTTCGCAGATCAGCCAGTCGACCGGCATCTCGCGCGCCGCGGTGCGCCGCTGTCTCCACACCCTGAAGGCGCTCGGTTACGCGGCCGAGGAGAACCGGCGCTTCTCGCTCCGGCCCCAGGTCCTGACGCTCGGCCACGCATACCTGGCGTCAACGCCGCTCGCGGTCGTCGCCCAGCCGCACCTGGATGCCGTCAGCCATGCGCTGCAGGAGTCGTGCTCGGCAGCGATCCTCGACGGCGACGACATCGTCTACATCTGCCGCTCGGATGAAACCCGGGTGCTGGCGATCTCGCTTCTGGTCGGCACCCGTCTGCCGGCCTACTGCACCGCGATGGGCCAGGTGCTGCTCGCACAGCTGCCGCCCGACGCGCTCGAGGCCTACCTGCAGCGGGTGCGGCTGGTCGAACGCACCGGGCGGACCATCACCTCAACGGCGCGGCTGCGCACCGCCCTGGGCCGGGTCCACGAACAGGATTACGCGCTGCTCGACCAGGAACTCGCGCTCGGCCTGCGCTCGATCGCGGTGCCGGTGCGCGACCGCTCCGGGAGGCCGGTCGCCGCGATCAACGTAGGCGCGCACGCATCCCGCGCAACGCTGGAGCGGATGCGCGGCGCGTTCCTGCCGCGGTTGCGCGAATGTGCGGAGGGGCTGAGGGCGGCGCTGCCCGGGTGATGAACGTCTCGCCAGACCAAAAGCGAACCGTCACTCTCTTCGCATCACCGCTGGCGAACACTGCGCCTGTAGGGTTGAACGGCCGTACCGTCGGGTCGAAGGTAGCCGCCAACGTCTTGACGTCGGTCAGCCCGAACACCCGCGGCGCCGCCGCCCACCCGCGACGAGCTTCCGTAAAAGTCGGCGGTGTTCGACACCCCGATCTCGCTCCCCATCGGCCGCGCGGCGCGCTCGAAGTAGCCCTCGGCCGACACGGACCGCCCGCGGCTTGCGCCTGCGCCGCGCCGCAGCGCCCGTGCGGTGCTCGACACCGGCGTGCCGGCATCGCGGCGTCCGCGGTTGTCGACCGGGAGGCAGCCGTCGGCACTCTGCGCGATCACCATCGTCGCGCCCGGCCCGAAGACGACCGGCACCGTTTCGTGCAGCTGCTTCGAGAGGTCGACCGGAACGACCACCGAGCGGAACGCGGTGCCGCCGGAGCGATAGACGGTGTAGCAGGCCGCTTCCGCCGACCCCGCGGCGGCGAAGGTCGAGCCCAGCAGAGCGATCCAGAGCGGCATGAGGCGTCGGGGCATGGCACGAACCGGCAGCAAAAGGCGCGTCGATCGTACTTCGCGAGTTCCGGCCGCGGAGCGATCGCAGCACCCCTCAGGCCGTGGCGTCGGCGAGGCGCCGGTACAAGTCGACGTATTGCAGCGCCGCGCTTCGCCAGGAAAAGTCGAGCGTCATCGCGCGCTGCATCAGGCGCTGCCAACGCACCGGCTCGCGGTAGGCGGCGATCGCGCGCTGCACGGCGGCTTCGAGCGCCGCCGGCGTCGCGGCATCGAAGGCGAAGCCGGTGCCGCGTTCGGCCGCGGCCGGGTCGTCGGCATCGACCACCGTGTCAGCCAGGCCGCCGACCCGCCGCACCACCGGCAGCGTGCCATAACGCAGGCCATACAGCTGGGTCAGCCCGCAAGGCTCGAAGCGGGAGGGCACGAGGATCGCATCGGCGCCGGCGATCATCCGATGGGCGAGGGACTCGTCGTAGGTCACCCGCACCGCCACCTCGCCCGCATGGGCCGCCGCGACCGCGTGAAAGGCCGCCTCGAGCACTGGCTCGCCGGTGCCTTGCAGCGCCAATTGGCCGCCACCGCGCAAGAGGCCCGGCAGGGCGCCGAGCACCAGATCGAGCCCTTTCTGCGAGGTAAGGCGGCTGACGACCCCGAACACAGGCGCAGCGGCCCGCGGTACCAGGCCGAGTTCCGCCTGCAGCGCCTGCTTGCAACGGGCCTTGCCTGCCGGCTCGGTGATGCTGTAGCGCGCGCCGATGCTCGGGTCGGTGGCCGGATCCCACACCGCCCCGTCGACACCGTTCAGGACGCCACTCACGTCGGCGCCGCGGCCGCGGATGACGCCGTCGAGACCGAAGCCGAACTCGGGCGTCGCCATCTCGCGGGCGTAGCTCGGGCTGACGGTCGTAACCCGGTCGGCGTACACCAGACCGGCTTTCATGAACGAGATCTGCTGGTGGTACTCGAGCCCGGTCGACGCCATGAACGCCGAGCTAAGGCCGAGCAGGGAAAAGTCGCCGCTCGGAAAAAGCCCCTGGTAGGCGAGGTTGTGCACGGTGTAGATGCTGGCGAGCCCGGATTGCGGATGCGCCGCGAGGTAGGCGCAGCCGAGGGCCGCGTGCCAGTCGTGCGCATGCAGCACCTGCGGCTGCCAGGCCGGGTCGACGCCGCCGGCAGCGACTTGCGCGGCCGCCCAGCCGAGCAGGGCGAAGCGCTGCAGGTTGTCGGCCCACTCGACGCCGGCCGCGTCCTGGTAGGGGCCGCCGACGCGGCGGTAGAGCTGCGGCGCATCGACGAGGTAGACCGGCACGGCCGTGTACGGCATCTGGCCGAGCCGCAAAGTCACCCGCGACACGCCAAAGGCCGGGCCGAGTTCGCACACGGTCTTCTGGTGCAACACCGCGTCGGTGATCGCCGGCAGGCCGGGCAGCAGCAGGCGAACCTCGGCACCTTCCCGGATCAGCGCCTGCGGCAAGGCGCCGAGCACGTCGGCCAGGCCGCCGGTCTTGACCAGCGGGAAGATCTCCGCGGCGACGTGCAGGACGCGAACAGCGCTCATCGACGCGGCTCCGAACCCGCTAACGTTGTCACCGCGCTGGTCACGGCGCCGCTCACCGCCCGAGCTTGTCGAGCATCTCGCGCGTGACGAGCGTGATGCCGTTCTCCGAGCGGTGGAAGCGCTCGGCGTCGAGCTTCGCATCCTCGCCGACGACCAAACCGTCGGGAATCGCCAGGCCCCGGTCGATGATGACGCGGGTGAGCCGCGCGTGGCGGCCGACGGTGACGCCGGGCAGCAGCACCGCCCAGTTGACCGCTGAATGCGAATGCACCCGCACGTTCGAGAACAGCACCGAACGGAACACGCCGCCCGAGACGATGCAGCCGCCCGACACCACCGACTCGATCGCCACCCCGCGCCGGCCGGGCTCGTTGTGGACGAACTTCGCCGGCGGCAGCTGCGCCTGGTAGGTCCAGATCGGCCAGCGGGTGTCGTAGAGGTTGAGCTTCGGGTCGGTCGCCGTCAGGTCGATGTTGGCGTCCCAGTAGGCGTCGACCGTGCCGACGTCGCGCCAGTACGGCTCCTCGTTGCGCCGCGTGCCGACCGCGCTCAGGTCGAAGGGGTGCGCCGCAGCGTTGCCGTCGAGCACGGCGCGCGGGATGATGTCCTTGCCGAAATCGTGGTCCGAGTCCGGGTCGGCCATGTCGCGCTCGAGCTCCTTGTAGAGAAAGCGCGCGTTGAAGATGTAGATGCCCATGCTCGCAAGCGAGCGGTTTGGGTCGCCGGGCATCGGCGGCGGGTCGGCGGGCTTTTCGACGAAGGCGGTGATGATGTGGTTGGCGTCGACCGCCATCACGCCAAACGCGCTCGCCTCCTCGCGCGGCACCGCGATGCAGCCGACCGTGCAGTCCTTGCCCTTGGCGACGTGGTCGGCCAGCATCAGCGCGTAGTTCATCTTGTAGATGTGGTCGCCGGCCAGCACGATGATGAAGTCGGCGCCGTAGCTCGCGAGGATGTCCTGGTTCTGGTAGACGGCATCGGCGGTGCCGCGGTACCAGCTCTCGTCGTCGGTGCGCTGCTGCGCCGGCAGCAGGTCGACGAACTCGTTCATCTCGGTCTTCAGGAAGCCCCAGCCGCGCTGCACGTGGCGCAGCAGGCTGTGCGACCTGTACTGCGTGATGACGCCGATGCGGCGGATGCCCGAATTCAGGCAGTTCGAGAGCGTGAAGTCGACGATCCGGAACTTGCCGCCGAAGTAGACCGCCGGCTTGGCGCGCCGATCGGTCAGGTTCTTCAGCCGGCTACCGCGGCCCCCGGCGAGGACGAGCGCCACGGCGCGCTTGGGCAGGTCAAGACTCAGGGCGAGCTCGTCGGGCGTCATCGGGTCGTCTCCTTCGGTCGGGCATTGTGGCGCGACACCCGGCCGTCGCCATGGCCGGCCTCCTTCGAAATCGACCGACCGGTTCGCCGGCCCGTGGCGCCCAGCATCCACGAATTGAAGCCCAGCCCACGGCCCGAAAATTGCGAAGCCGACAACGAGGCGTCCCGCCCCGATGCGACACTCGACGACCACCTTTTCAGAGGCGGCGAAGGACAAGACGGTGTACCCCAAGCTCCAGCCCTCCATGCGCAGCGTCGCCACCGGCATCGACGAGGAACTCCTCGACCACGTCGGCGTGGTGCCGGCCGACGGTAGCGCGAACGACCTGATGCAGGCGGTCTCGCTGGTGGCGCGGCAGCGGCTCTCGCAACGCTGGGTGCGCACCCAGGCCGAACAGCACGACGCGAAGGCACGGCGGGTCTATTACCTGTCGATGGAATTCCTGATGGGTCGCACGCTCGGCAATGCGCTCGCCGCGCTCGATCTCGACGGCGAGGCAGCGGCGGCGATGCACGCCCATGCCCAGCGTCTCGAGGAGGTCGAAGACTGCGAGCCCGACGCCGCGCTCGGCAACGGTGGCCTCGGGCGGCTGGCCGCCTGCTTCCTCGACTCGATGGCGACGCTCGGCCTGCCGTCCTTCGGCTACGGCATCCGCTACGAGTACGGAATGTTCGCGCAGGAGATCAAGGACGGCCAGCAGGTCGAGCACCCCGACCCCTGGCTCGAGGACGGCACGGCCTGGGAGTTCCCGCGCGCCGCGATCAGTTACCCGGTGCGCTTCGGCGGCTGGGTCGAGCACCAGGGCGGCGGCGTCGATGCGCGCGCGCTCTGGCGGCCGAGCGCCGAAGTCGCCGCCAAGGCTTACGACATGGTGATCCCCGGCCACGGCACCGACAAGGTCTCGACGCTCCGGCTCTGGAAGGCGACCGCCCCGTCGCACATCGACCTGAACGCGTTCAACACCGGCGACTACGCGCGCGCCGCCAGTGCGAAGAACGAGTACGAAAACATCTCCTGGGTCCTGTACCCGAACGACAGCACCCCGGCCGGGCGCGAGCTGCGGCTGCGCCAAGAGTACTTCTTCGTCGCCGCGTCGATGCAGGACATCATCGCCCGCCACCTCGACGAGCACCCGACGCTCGCCAACCTCGCCGAGAAGGTCGCGATCCACCTGAACGACACGCATCCGGCGATCGGCATCGCCGAACTGATGCGGGTGCTGTGCGACGAGCACGGCATGGGCTGGGCCGATGCCTGGTCGATCTGCGGCAAGGTCTTCTCGTACACCAACCACACGCTGATGCCGGAGGCGCTCGAGACCTGGCCGGTCGCGCTGATGCAGCACGTGCTGCCGCGCCACCTCGAGATCATCTTTCGCATCAATCAGGAGTTGATGGATCTGGCGGCGGAGCACCGGCCGGGCGACACCGAGTTCATGTCCCGGCTCTCGCTGATCGACGAGCGCGGCGAGCGGCGCGTGCGGATGGCGAACCTCTCGGTCGTCGGCAGCCACAAGGTGAACGGCGTCTCGGCGCTGCACTCGCAGCTGCTGGTGCAGACGATCTTTCGCGACTTCGCGAGCCTCTGGCCCGAGCGCTTCACCAACATGACGAACGGCGTGACGCCGCGGCGCTGGCTCGCGCAGGCCAACCCGGCGCTCGCCGAGCTGCTCGACCGCACGTTGGGCCAGGGCTGGCGCTTCGATCTCGACAAGCTCGCCGGCCTGCGCAAGGTGCAGACCAGCGCGGGCTTTCGCGATGCGTTCATGACGGTCAAGCGGCACAACAAGGCGCGGCTCGCCGAGATGATCGAGCGCCGCACCGGCGTGAAGGTCGATCCGGCGAGCCTCTTCGACGTGCAGGTGAAGCGGATCCACGAGTACAAGCGTCAGCTGCTGAACCTGCTGCACGCCGTGACGCGCTACCAGGCGATCCTGGCGGACCCGAATGCCGACTGGGTGCCGCGCACGCTGATCTTCGCCGGCAAGGCCGCGTCGAGCTACGCAATGGCCAAGAACATCATCCGGCTCATCAACGATGTCGGCAGCGTCGTCAACCACGACCCGCGGATCAAGGGGCTGCTGAAGGTGGTGTTCGTGCCGAACTACGGCGTCTCGGTCGCCGAGATGATCATGCCGGGAGCCGACCTCTCGGAGCAGATCTCCACCGCCGGCACCGAAGCCTCGGGCACCGGCAACATGAAACTCGCGCTGAACGGCGCGTTGACGATCGGCACCGACGACGGCGCCAACATCGAGATCCGCGAGGCGGTCGGCGACGCCAACATCTTCATCTTCGGCCTGAAGACGCCCGAGGTGCAGGCGCTGAAGGCCGGCGGCTACCAGCCGATGCACTGGTACGAGCGGCTGCCGGCACTGAAAGCCGTGCTCGATGCGATCGGCTCGGGCGGGTTCTCGCCCGACGAGCCGACGCGCTACCGCGGCCTCGTCGATTCGCTGCTCTGGGGCGGCGACCATTACCTGCTGCTCGCCGATTACGAGTCGTACGTGGAAACGCAGGGCAAGGTCGACGCGCTGTTCCGGCAGGCGCCCGAGTGGGCCGGGCGCGCGATCGCCAACGTCGCCGGCATGGGCGTGTTCTCGTCCGATCGCACCATTCGTGCGTATGCGAGAGACATCTGGAACATCGCGCCCGAGTCGCGCTGAAAGCATTAATCCTTCTTCGAACCATGCTTGCGGATCATGAGATCGACGCCCTTGATCGAGCCGCCCACGGCGACCCCTTCGCCGTGCTCGGCGTGCACCCGGGTGCCGACGGGCGCCTCTGGCTGCGTGCGCTTCTGCCGAACGCGGCGCAGGTCGCCGTGCTCGACGCGACCAACGGCGAACTGATCGGCGAACTGACGCCGCGTCACGCCGACGGTTTCTTCGAAGGCGTTCTGGCTGCCGACCAGCACCCGAACTACCGCTTGCAGGTGCGCTGGTCGGACGGTCACTCGGCTATCGTCGATGACCCGTACCGCTTTCCCCCGGTGCTCGGCGAGCTCGACATCTGGCTGCTCGGCGAAGGCTCGCACCTGCGGCCGTTCGAGGTGCTGGGCGCCTCGCAGCGGGTGATGCTCGGGGTGGCCGGCACGAGCTTCGCGGTCTGGGCACCCAACGCCTCGCAGGTGAGCGTCGTCGGCGATTTCAACGCCTGGGACGCGCGGCGCCATCCGATGCGGCTGCGCCAGGAATGCGGCGTCTGGGAAATCTTCATCCCGGCGGTCCGCGCGGGCGCCTGCTACAAATACCACCTCAGGGCGCGGGACGGCCGGGTATTGCCGCTGAAGGCCGACCCGTACGCGCTGCAGTCCGAGCTGCGGCCGGCGACCGCCAGCATGGTCGCGCGCCTGCCCTCGCCGCAGCCGCCTTCCGAGGCGCGCCGGAAAGCCAACGCGCTCGACGCGCCGGTCAGCATCTACGAAGTGCACCTCGGCTCCTGGCGCCGCAAGGCCGACGGCTCGCCACACGGCCGCTGGCTGAGCTGGGACGAGCTCGCCAGCACCCTCGTGCCGTACGCGCGGGACATGGGCTTCACCCACCTCGAGCTGATGCCGGTCAGCGAGCACCCGTTCGACGGCTCCTGGGGCTACCAGCCGATCGGCCTCTACGCGCCGACCGCGCGCTTCGGCGAGCCGGCCGGCTTCAAGCGCTTCGTCGATCGCTGCCACGCCGAGGGCATCGGCCTGCTGCTCGACTGGGTTCCCGCCCACTTCCCGGCCGACACCCACGGCCTGGCCGAATTCGACGGCACGCATCTCTACGAATACGCCGATCCGCGCGAGGGCTTCCACCAGGACTGGAACACACTGATCTACAACTTCGCCCGTACCGAAGTCAGCAATTTTCTGGTCGGCAACGCGCTCTACTGGCTCGAGCGCTATGGCGTCGATGGGCTCCGGGTCGACGCGGTCGCCTCGATGCTCTACCGCGACTACAGCCGCAGCGCCGGCGAGTGGATCCCGAACCGCGAAGGCGGCCGCGAGAACCTCGAAGCGATCGCGTTCCTCAGGCGGATGAACGAGGTGGTCGGCGTCGAGCGGCCGCAGGCGGTGACGCTCGCCGAGGAGTCGACGGCGTTTCCGTCGGTCTCGCGGCCGGTGTATGCCGGCGGCCTCGGCTTCCACTACAAATGGAACATGGGCTGGATGCACGACACGCTGCAGTACATCCAGCGCGATCCGCTCTACCGCAAGCACCACCAGGGCGAGATGACCTTCGGCGCGGTCTACGCGTTCACCGAGAACTTCGTGCTGCCGATCTCGCACGACGAGGTGGTGCATGGCAAGGGTTCGATGTTCACCAAAATGCCGGGCGACCGCTGGCAGAAGTTCGCCAACCTGCGCGCCTACTACGGCTTCATGTACGCGCATCCGGGCAAGAAGCTCCTTTTCATGGGCTGCGAATTCGCCCAGGAACGCGAGTGGAATCACGACCAGAGCCTCGACTGGCATCTGCTCGACGAGCCGATGCACGCGGGCACGCAGAAGCTGCTGCGCGACCTGAACGCGCTCTACCGCGCGACTCCGGCCCTGCACCAGCGCGATTTCACGCCCGACGGCTTCGAGTGGATCGACCACCAGGACGCCGAGCGCTCGGTGCTGAGCTTTCTGCGCCGCGGTGCCGATGCCGACAAGCTCGTCGTCGCGGTCTGCAACTTCACGCCGACGCCGCACCCGGGCTACCGGCTCGGCGTACCGAACACTGGCGTCTACCGCGAGAGCCTCAACACCGATTCGGCGCATTACGGCGGCAGCAATGTCGGCACCCCGCTCGGTGCGGCCAGCACCGAGGCGCTGCCCTGCCACGGCCGCCCGCACTCGATCGTGATCGACCTCCCGCCGCTCGCGACGGTGCTGTTCGAATGGACCGGCTGAGCGGAAACCGCAAGCGGTCGGCCCGGCAGCCGTCTTCTTCCCTCGCGATCGGTGCTGGCCGCCCCTGGCCGCTCGGCGCGACGCTCGATGCCGACGGCGTCAACTTCGCGGTTTTTTCGGCGCACGCCGAGCGCGTCGAGCTGTGCCTGTTCGACGCCACCGGGCGCTCCGAGACGGCACGCGCCGAACTGCCGCTCAGGAGCGGCGACATCTGGCATGGCCACCTGCCGAGCTACGGTGCCGGCACGGTCTACGGCTTTCGAGTCCACGGCCCCTGGGCACCGGAGGAAGGGCACCGCTTCGACCCGGCGCGGCTGCTGCTCGATCCGTATGCGCGCGAGATCGTCGGCCGCTGGAGCGACGACGCGGACGGGCCCGCGCCGGCCGCCGCTTTCAGCCGCTTTACCGACCGCCCCGAACCGTTCGATAACGGCCGGTTTGCGCTGAAGGCACGCGTCGTCGCCGAACCGGCGGCGGACCGCCCCACGGCCGCGCCACCTGGCATACCGCTGGCCGACACGGTGCTCTACGAAGTCCACGTCAAGGGTTTCTCGGCCGCCAATCCGCGCGTGCCCGAGCCGCAGCGCGGCACCTACGCCGGGCTCGCCCATCCGGAATCGATCGGTCACCTAAAGCGGCTCGGCGTGACCGCTGTCAGCTTGTTGCCGGTGCAACAGCGGCTCGACGAGCCACGGCTGACGGCGATCGGCCTCACCAACCACTGGGGCTACAACACGATCGGCTTTTTCGCGCCCGAACCGCGGCTCTCGGCGCATCCCGACCACGGCGCGGCTCAGCGGCGCGAGTTTCGCGCGATGGTCGACGCGCTGCACGCCGCCAACATCGAGGTGATCCTCGACGTCGTCTACAACCACACTGCCGAGGGCGACCTGGCCGGCCCGGTGGTCGCTTTCCGCGGGCTCGACAACGCGAGCTACTACCGCCGCAACGCGAGCGGCGGCGACGAAAACTGGAGCGGCTGCGGCAACACCGTCGACCTGCGCCAGCCCCGCGTGCTGCAGCTGGTGATGGATTCGCTGCGCTACTGGGTCGAGGCGATGGGCGTCGACGGCTTCCGTTTCGATCTGGCGCCGGTGCTCGGCCACGGTGACAGCGGCTTCTCGGCGCGCGCCGCCTTCTTCATGGCCGTCGCCCAGGACCCGGTGCTGGCGCGCGCCAAGATGATCGCCGAGCCCTGGGATCTCGGCCCCGACGGCTACCGCCTCGGCGGCTTCCCGAACGGCTGGGCCGAGTGGAACGACAAGTTCCGCGACGACCTGCGCGCCTTCTGGCTGCGCCATCCCTGCAGCCGCGGCGCGCTTGCACGGCGGCTCTGCGGCTCGAGCGACGTCTACCGCCCGCCGGGGCGCACGCCCGCCGAATCGATCAACTATGTCGTGTCGCACGACGGCTTCACCTTGCGCGATCTGGTGAGTTATGCGGAGCGCCACAACGAAGCCAACGGCGAGGGCAACCGCGATGGCACCGCCAACAACCTGAGTTTCAACGCCGGCGTCGAAGGCCCGAGCGACGACCCGGCGGTGCTCCGCCTGCGGGCGCGGCTGCAGCGCGCGCTGCTCGCAACCACCTTGCTCGCCCAAGGCACGCCGATGCTCGCCGCCGGCGACGAGCTCGGCCACACCCAGCGCGGCAACAACAATCCCTATTGCCAGGACAACGCGACGACCTGGATCGACTGGTCGAGCGCCGACGACGACCTGATCGCGTTCACCGCGCGGGTCATCGCGCTGCGCGCCGTCGCCCGGCCGTTCGGCAGCGCCTGGTACAGCGGGCTGACCGACCCGCTCGGCCTGCACGACCTCGCCTGGTTCAGCGCCGCGGGCGGGTTGCTTGAAGGCAGCGCATGGGGCGACACGCGCGACCGCTGCTTCGCCTGCCTGATCGGCGCACCCGGCCGCGCCGCGGCACCGTTGCTGCTGCTGATCAACGGCGATGCCGACGACCGCGAGATGCGCCTGCCCGCCGGCGTGTGGGAACTGCTGCTCGACACGAGCCGGCCGCGCGGCAACGGCAACTGGCACGGCCAGGGCGACACCGAGCTGACCGTGCCGGGCGCAGCGCTGTTGCTGTTGGCGGCCGCCGGCGCCGAGGTGAAGCTGCCACCGCCGCCCGCGGTTCGGGCGTGAGCATCGCGTTCGACGCCGCACCGGAGAGATCGCCATGAAGATCGTCGAGATCCGCGAGAAGACGCTGCCGATCAGCTCGCCCATTCGCAACGCCTACATCGATTTCAGCAAAATGACGCTGAGCCTGGTCGCCGTCATCACCGACGTGATCCGCGACGGCGAACCGGTGGTCGGCTACGGCTTCAACTCGAACGGTCGCTATGGCCAGGGCACCTTGATGCGCGAGCGCTTCATTCCGCGTCTGATGGAAGCCCCGGCCGATGCGCTGCTCGACGCGACCGGCAGCAATCTCGATCCGCACAGGATCTGGCAGACGATGTTCACGAACGAAAAGCCGGGGGGTCACGGCGAACGGTCGGTCGCGATCGGCACGATCGACATGGCGGTATGGGACGCGGTCGCCAAGATCGACGCCAAGCCCTTGTTCGCATTGCTCGCCGAGCGCTACGGCAATGGTGTCGCCAACCCGAACGTCTTCGTCTATGCCGCTGGGGGCTACTACCACCCGGGTCAGGACCACGCCGCGCTGAAGGACGAGGTGCGCAGCTACCTCGACCGCGGCTACACGGTCGTCAAGAAAAAGATCGGCGGCGCCTCGCTCGACGAAGACCTGCGCCGCATCGATTCGGTCCTGTCGGTGTTGCAGGATGGCCAGAAGCTCTGCGTCGACGCCAACGGCCGCTTCGACCTCGACACCGCGATCCGCTACGCCAAGGCGCTCTCGCAGTACGACCTTTTCTGGTACGAGGAGCCCGGCGACCCGCTCGACTTCGAGCTCCAGGCGGCGCTGCGCAATTACTACCCGAACCCGATGGCGACCGGGGAAGACCTGTTCTCGATGCAGGATGCGCGCAACCTGATCCGCTACGGCGGAATGCGCCCTGACCGCGACTGGCTGCAGTTCGATTGCGCCCTGAGCTACGGCCTGGTCGAGTACCTGCGCACGCTCGAGATGTTGCGCGAGCACGGCTGGTCGGCCAGCCGCTGCATTCCCCACGGCGGCCACCAGATGTCGTTGAACATCGCTGCGGGCCTCGGCCTCGGCGGCAACGAAAGCTATCCCGACCTGTTTCAACCCTTCGGCGGCTTTCCCGATGGCGTGAAGGTCGAGGACGGCCACGTCAGCTTGCCACCGCTTCCCGGCATCGGCTTCGAGGGCAAGGCCGATCTGTACGCGGTGATGAAGGCGCTCTCGTCGTGACCGGTCGGGCGGGGCGGGCGCCGAATCTCTGCAAGAAAAAGCGCCCCGAAGGGCGCTCGTGTCGTTCAGGAAACGGCGACCGCGCTCAGCGCACCACCGCCAGCTTGACCTTCTCCGCGCCCTTGTAGGTATAGAGCGTCAGCGCCGGGTTCTTCAGGTCGCCTTTTTCGTCGAAGGCGATGTGGCCCGTGATGCCGTTGTAGTCGGTCTTGGCGAGCACCGGCAGGTAGACCTTCGGGTCCGACGAGCCGGCCTTCACCATCGCCGCCGCGAGCACGTTGACCGCGTCGTAGACGTAGGGCGCGTAGAGCTGCACGTCGATGCCGAACCTGGCCTTGTACTTCTTGTTGAAGTCGTCCATGCCGGCTTGCTGGGACGGCTCGATGCCGCCGGCTTCGGCGCAGATCACCATGTTGTCGGGCAGCGAGCCGCCGGCGAGCTTCGGCAGTTCGCTCGAGCAGATGCCGTCGCCGCCGAAGTACTTGACCTTGATGCCGAGCTGCTGCATCTGGCGCAGCATCGGTCCGGCCTGCGAATCCATGCCGCCGAAGAACACCGTGTCGGGGTTTTGCGCCTTCACGGCGGTCAGGATCGCGGTGAAGTCGGTCGCCTTGTCGTTGGTGTACTGCTGGCCGACGGTGCTCGCGCCGTTCAGCTTCACGCTCTTGGCGAACTCCTCGGCGACACCCTGGCCATACGCCGAACGGTCGTCGATCACCGCGACCTTCTTGCCGTTCGACTGCTTTACCGCGTAGGTGCCGAGCGTGTTGCCGATCGCCACGTCGTCGGCGACGACCCGGAACACCGTCTTGAAGCCCTGGCGCGTCAGCTTGGGGTTGGTCGACGACGGCGTGATCTGCGGAATGCCGGCATCGCTGTAGATTTTCGAGGCCGGAATCGAGGTGCCCGAATTGAGGTGGCCGACGACGCCGTTGACCTTGGCGTCGACCAGCTTGTTGGCGACCGCCGTGCCCTGCTTGGGGTCGGCAGCGTCGTCTTCGGAGAGCAGTTCGAACTTGGCCTTCTTGCCGCCGATCATCACGC